>JACAEQ010000042.1 GCA_013388755.1 Chloroflexota bacterium | reverse complement strand
CGCTGCAGGCAGTCGCTGGCGCTCCTCGCCATGACCGCATGCCCATGGGTTTTCGGATAGGCATTTAGAGCCTATCCGAATAACGGACGGGATGTCATTGCGAGCGAAGCGAAGCAATCTCCGCTCGCGCCGCTCGATTGCGTCAGCCACGCTGCGCTCGCTGCAGGCAGTCGCTGGCGCTCCTCGCCATGACCGCATGCCCATGGGTTTTCGGATAGGCATTTAGTAGCCTTCCGGTACGCGATATGTCAGATCCATGAAGCGCGTCGTTGACGGGTCGAAGCGCATCGGCACCACGCCGACCGGGCCATTGCGATGCTTGGCGATATGGATCTCGGCGATGCCCTTCTTGTCGGTGTTGGAATCGTACAATTCTTCGCGATAGATGAACATCACAATGTCGGCATCCTGTTCGATCGAGCCGCTCTCGCGCAGGTCGCTCAGCATCGGCACGTGGCTCGTGCGCCCTTCGACGGCGCGCGAGAGTTGCGACAGGGCGATCACCGGTACGTTCAGTTCGCGCGCCAGGGCTTTGAGCCCACGTGAAATCTCGCTCACTTCCTGGACGCGGTTATCGGTACGGCGTCCCTGCATCAACTGCAGATAATCAATAATGATCAGATCCACACCGGCCTGCGCCTGTAAACGGCGCGCCCGGCTGCGAACATCCATAATGCTCAGCCCGGCAGTGTCTTCAATATAGATCGGCGTTGCCGCCAGGCGCCC
Source organism: Chloroflexota bacterium (assembly GCA_013388755.1). Classification (GTDB taxonomy): domain Bacteria; phylum Chloroflexota; class Chloroflexia; order Chloroflexales; family Roseiflexaceae; genus JACAEQ01. Next base: position 46,226 of record JACAEQ010000042.1, on the reverse strand, counting down.
CATGGCGCCGATCACGCGCTCCATCTCATCCTCGCGCAACTGGCCGAGCCGTAGCCGGTGCGTGTCGATTGTGGTGTCCATCGAGAGCAGGCGCTGCACCAGCTGGTCGCGGCTCATTTCGAGGCTGAAGATGCCGACGGTGCCCTGGTACTGCGTGGCGATATTGTATGCAATACTCATGATGAGGCTCGTTTTACCGACCCCTGGCCGCGCAGCAAGAATAATCAGGTCGCTGCGCTGCAACCCGCCGGTGATCTGATCGAGATCGCGAAAGCCGGTTGGCAGGCCGACGACCTCGCCACGATGCTCCTGAAGGTAGTTGATCTGCTCGTAGTAGGCGTCGATGACCTGGCCGATATGCACGAAATCCTGCTTCGTGCGGCGCTGCGACACTTCGAACAGGGTCTGTTCCGCGCGGTCGAGCGTTGTTTCAAGGTCGTGCTGTTCCTCATAGCCAAGCGCCGCGATCTTGCCTCCTGCAGCGATCAGGCGGCGCAACAGCGCGGTACGCTCAACGATCCGCGCATAGTATTCGACGTGGTACGATGTCGGGACGCTGTCAACCAGTTCGGAGAGGTAGAGGACGCCCCCGACGGCTTCGAGTTGATTGCGGCGGCGCAATTCCTCGGAGACGGTGCGGGTGTCGGGGGGAATGCGAGCGTTGTAACATGCCAGCATGGCCTCGTAGATCTGTGCGTGACGCTGGATGTAAAAGTAGTCGGCCTGGAGCCAGGGAGCAACGGCTACCACTGCGTCGCGGTTGAGCAAGATAGAGCCGAGAGTCGCCTTTTCGGCATCGATACTTTGCGGCAGGTCCGGCAGCGTCGTCATACTCTTTCTCCAGACCGGTGGCGTGCTAGGCCGATCGCACGATATTTCCCGGCTTATGCCCCATCCTTCGACAGGTTATCCCATGCCTCTCCACATGCCTCGTGAGAAGCGATAATGTGCCAGGGCACGAAGCCGTGGCACATTATCGGTGCAGGTGTGCTATTCAATTACGGGAGGTACGTGGTCACCTCTGGCGGTGACGCGCAACCTCTTCTTGGTGCCTGCGGCAGAGCGATACTCAACTTCTTTTGTAGTGATCCACCCGGTTCAGTTCTACCACGCACATCCCGGCAATTATGGCGCAGCTGTTCAGGCGGCGTCAGGGTCGGGCGGGAGCTGGATCGCGCCTTCTTCACCTTCAACCACCACGTTCACCACGGGTTCAATGCCGGCCATCAGGCGAATGGAGACCGGGAAGATGCCGATGCGCTTGATTGGCTCATCGAGCTGGATCTTGCGGCGGTCAAACGTCTCGCCAAGCAGCGCGCCGATCTTCTCGGCAATGTCACTGCTGGTAATCGAACCATACAGGCGGTCAAGCTCCCCGACCCGCGCAGTAAACCGCAGCGTCTGGCCATGGAGCCGGCTGGCGATTGCCTGCGCGTCGCGCCGCACGGCCTCCTCACGCTTGCGTTGCGATGCCAGCCGTTCCTCGGCCTGTTTGATCTGGCCACGCGTCGCCACCACGGCCATCCCGCGTGGGATCAGATAGTTGCGGCCATACCCGCCCGCAACTTCGCGGACATCGCCGGCTGCGCCAAGATTGGCGACATCCTGCGTCAATATCACTTTCATTTTGCTGCCCACGGTACATGCTCCTGGAAACGGCAAGCCTATAATAAAGAGAAGCGCCAACGCTGTTATGGCGTAAGGCGCGCATCATGCGAACGTGGCGTATCTTATCACACAGTCGGCATGTTCGTCAATCGCGATCAGGCGCCGTAGAGCGCCGCCAGAATGCGCGTCGTGACGAGTTGTTGCACCAGCCCGGCCAGCAGAAACATTGGCAGAAGCACGAACGCCCAGACTCTGGCGAATTGTGCCAGTGACCACATGATGTTTTGCCCGACGGTGAATCCTCTGGGGGGCGCCATGACCGCGGCGCCGATCCGTACGCCGAGGGCCGCGCCAAGAATGGCTGCTGGCAGTTCCATCAGGCCATGCGGTGCCACATACCCCAGGATGAACTGGAGCGGGCTTGCCGGCCCGAGTTCGAACCAGCTTCCCCCGCCTGCCGCCAGCGCTGCGGTCACGTAACTCACGCCGCCGAAGGCAAAGAACGGCACCATGAGCGAGAAGATGCCAAAACTGAAGATTGCCAGGATGGCTGTGATCATCAGGCGTAGACTGTTGGCGGCGCCGGTTATGATGCCGAGCGCCAGGTCCGGCTCGGGTGTCACGCCGACGCGCCCCGGCGATGCACCGATGCGTTCGAAAAAGCCGCCGAGCGCGGGCCCGGCGGCGGCGCCTGCCAGCGCCGCGAGCAAGGCGACCAGCAGCGGTAAACGGTACTCGCGGAGCAGTGCCGGTAGTTCGGTAAGGTAGAAACGGCGTAGCGAGAATGGCGCACCGGTGTATGTTTCCGGTGGCGTGCCGGCTGGCTGGTACTCGCGTAAAAACAGGGTGAAGGTTGTCGCGATCTGGCGCAGGTTCAACTGCTCATGCTCACGCGAGAGAATCTCCTCGCGATTGAACGTTCCCATGCCGGTGCGCGTCAGGACAGCTGCAATAACCATCAACAGCACCACACTGAGCCAGAGCATGTCCCGGCGCTGCCCGATCACCAGCAATGCCTCGAGCTGGACGATTGCAGCCGTCGGCAGCAGAACAAAGCTGGCCAGGAGATTGGCGGCGCGGATGCTGGTCGTGTGGCTGGAAATGATCACGGCGCCGGCAACCATCATGACCGCTTTTGCCATGATCAACAGCAGGACCACCGTCAGGTATTCAAATGTCAACCCGCGGGCGAACAGGTCCGGTTCACGTACACGCAATGAGATGCCAAATACCGCCATGGCCAGGAATGACGACATGAGCGGCGGGATCAGCGACGAGATCAGTTTGCCGAGGTAGAGGGCATTATCCGATATCGGCATGGCCAGGAGTGCCTCAAGGCTGTTGCGCTCACGCTCGCCAACAAATGATTCGAGCGCGGTAATCAGCGAGAATGACGCCGGAACGAAGCCGACCAGCAGCATGGCGAACGGAATGAGGCGGATGATCGAGCCGCGATCGCCGACGAAGTCGATTGCCATGCTCGACGCAGCAATCAAGATTTGCGGTAGCACAAAGGTCAGAATAAAGATCGGCACCAGAATGCGCCAGTCGGTCAAGGTATCATTGACCTCGCGCCGCGCAATCAAACGAATGGCGCTCATGCTCATGGCAGCGCCTCCCCTTCATCGTGTGAGGCCGTGACCGGCAACGGCGCAAGGCCAATGTCGCCATCGTCGTCGTTACGGCGCATGTCGCCGGTCACGGCGGCGCGCTCTGCCGGCCCACTGGCCGGTACGGTATCATCGCCGGATCGACCCGTGTCGCCGGCGATGATCTCAAGGTAGACATCCTCCAGGCGGCGCGGCATTTCGCTCAGTGCGACGACCGGGATTCCGGCGGCGGCGAGCCGAGAGATAATCTGCGGATTGACATGCCGGGCGTCATTGGTGCGGAAGCGCAGCGAGACACCCTCGATGGCCTCGACGTGCACCAGGCCATCGAGGGCGGGCGCAGCGGCGGTGGCGGGCTGAGCGAGGCGCAATTCCCAGAGCGGCATACCGAGGAAGCGGTGCGTGAGTTGTGCAATGGTACCTTCAGCCACCAGCGCGCCACCGCGGATGATAACGATCCGATCGGCAAGCTCCTCGGCTTCGGTCAGGTTATGGGTGGTCAGAAGGATAGTGCGCCGGGCGGCGCGTAGTTCCATCATCGCATCGCGCACCACGCGCGCACTGTGCGGGTCCATTGCGGTCGTCGGTTCATCAAGGTACAGGACGGGCGGATCGTGGATCAGCGCGCGGATGAGTGCAATCTTTTGCTTCATCCCTTTCGAGAAGCTGTCAAGGCGCTTGTCGCGTGCATCCCACAGACCGAATTGCTGCAACAGGCGCTGGGCGCGGTGTGCGCTGTCGACCGCATCCATGCCCTGAAGCGCGCCGAAAAAATGCAGGTATTCCTGCGGGCGCATACGAAGGTAGAGACCGGGGAACTCGGTGAGTAATCCGACGACGCGTCGTACATCGCGCGCCTGCTCCACGACATCATAGCCGGCCACCCGGGCGCGGCCACGGGTAGGTTTCAGGATGGCGCCCAGCATGCGAACCGTTGTCGTTTTGCCGGCACCGTTTGGCCCCAGCAGAGCGACGACCTCGCCGGGGGCGACGGTGAGGGTCACACCGCGTACGGCGTGAAACGCGCCGAAGGTCTTGTGAAGGTTATCCGCTTCGATCATGACTCGCGTTTCGCAGGGTGGCGCTCGCGGATCCTGGCCGCCAGCGCACAGCTAGCACATACGGGCGCCGGCAAGGTCGGGGCGCCTGCGTGTTTCAGTATACCAGCCTGTACGCGAGATGCGCAGCCACAGATGGTTGCAATACAGGCGCAACCTGGTTGCGAGCCTGTCGTGTTCCGTGGCGAGGCGTGTGGTATAATGCAGCGCACAACGTGGATGGACATAATGGCATAACCGGCTTTCGGCCGGGATGTAGCAGAAGGCATGCGTGTGGGGTTCAACCCGCTTAACTCGTTGTTCGGCGCACTCAGCCGCGATCTTGGGATCGACCTTGGAACTGCCAATACGCTGGTGCATGTCCGCGGTAAAGGCATTGTCATCAGCGAGCCGTCGGTCGTCGCAATCGACAACAAGACCAAGGAGGTCAAGGCGGTCGGCGCCGAGGCCAAAGCGATGGTCGGGAAGACGCCGGCCAATATCATTGCTGTTCGCCCCCTGAAAGATGGTGTGATCGCCGATTTCGACGTTGTCGAAAAGATGCTCAAGTATTTCATCGGCAAGGCGCACGATCGATCGCTGGGGGTCGTTTCGCCGCGCCCGCGTGTTGTTGTGGGCGTGCCGTCGGGGGTCACGCAGGTCGAGATGCGCGCGGCGCGCGATGCGGCGCTCAACGCCAGCGCGCGCGAGGCATTTGTGGTGGAAGAGCCGATGGCGGCTGCGATCGGCGCCGGTCTCCCGGTTGATGAGCCGGTTGGTTCAATGATTGTTGATATTGGCGGGGGGACGACGGAAGTCGCCGTGATATCACTGGGCGGTATCGTCATCAATCATTCGATCCGTACCGCCGGTGATGAGATTGACGAATCGATCGTGCAATTCGCACGCCGCGAGTATAACCTGTTAATCGGTGAGCGGATGGCCGAGAAAGTGAAGATCGCCGCCGGCAGCGCCTTCCCGCTGGAGGAAGAGATCCGGGTTGTGTTGCGTGGCCGCGATCTCCTGACCGGCCTGCCCAAGGCGGTCGAGATCTCAAGCGTCGAGTTGCGTGAAGGCATTGCCGGCCCGGTCAATGCAATCGTTGCCGAGGTACGCGCCGCGCTCGAAGAGACACCACCCGAACTTGTGGCGGATGTGATGGAGCACGGCATCGTGCTTGCCGGCGGCGGCGCGCTGTTGCACGGCCTCGATCGACGTATCGCGGCGGAAACGAAGATGCCGGTCCATGTTGCCGAGGACCCGCTCTCATGCGTGGCGCGTGGTGCAGGGAAGATGGTTGAGGAGTTCGAGAATCCGGTGTACCGGGATATCCTTACCAGTACGCAACGTACCCGTCGGGTTCGCTACTGATGCCACGCAGGCAACCGGCGCCGGATGTACGACCACGATTGAAACAGGCTCCATGTGCGGCTTGGCTGCGTGTGGCGGCTGACAGGCGAACGCCGGTTGTTGTGATACGTCCAGGCGGCAGCGTGAATCTTCATTGTCGCCCAGAGGATCTATGATCCGTGATCGTTCCTACCGCCCCATGCACCAGGCGCCTAGGCGCTCGTTACTTCTGGTGATTGCCCTGGGGTTGCTTGCGCTGATCATGATGGTTGCGGATCAGGCCGGCATGCTGGGGCCATTGCGGGCGCAGGCTGATACCTTGCTTAGCCCGGCATTGAGTGCGCTGAAACGTACGGCTGACCGGTTCGGGTCGCCTGGCAACGATCAGGCGCTGCAGGTGGAACTGGCCGCGCTGCGGGAAGAGAACAGCGCGTTGAAGGCGCGCCTGATCCAGGCGGAAGCGCTGGCATTCGAAAATGCGCGCCTGCGTGAGCAGGTGCGAATCGAACAGGCGCATCCCTGGCGGTTGCTTGGCGCCGATGTTGCAGCGATCACCCCCGATGCCGGGCGACGCCTGGCGTTGCTGGCGGTCGGCGCGGAGCAGGGAGTTCGGCCCGGCATGGCGGTGATTGCCCGTGAAGGGAGCAGCCCGCCGGCGCTGATCGGCGTGGTGGCGGAAGCAGGGCCGCGCAGCGCCTCGGTGCTGCTGATTACCGACTACAGCAGCACATTGAGCGCGCAGGTCTATCGCAACACCGGCGTGGCGCGGGGCGTGGTGCAGGGTCAGTGGCAGCGCGGATCGCGCCTGCTGCTCGATTCGATCGATCGCGATTCAGCGATTGCCGTTGGCGATGCGGTCGTGACTGCCGGATTGACGGCGCAGTTTGCCGGTGATCTGCCGCTTGCCGCGATCCCGCCCGATGTTCCTATCGGCACGATCGAAGCGCTCCACTATACCGGCCGTGGCCAGAGCGCCGACGTGCGGCCGTTTGTCGATCCTGACCGGGTACGGTACGCATGGGTCATTCTCGACGGCAACGAGTAGAAGAGATTGTCGCGCGCGAACTGGCATTGATGCTGGCATTGCTGGTTGTGGCGCTGGCGCAGACAACACTGCTGCCGCGCCTGTCGGGCGTGGCGCCAAACCTGATGTTGCTGCTGGCGGTGTGCCATGGCCTGGTGGCAGGAACGGCGCCGGCGGCACGCTGGTCATTCTATGGCGGCCTGGCGCTCGATCTCTGCGCCATGAGTTTGCTGGGTAGCCATTCCCTGGCACTGCTCGCCGGCGTTGTTGTGGCCACATGGCCCCTGGCGCGATTCCGCCGTGGTAACTGGCTCGTGCCGATCGCCGGTGTCGCGCTGGGTGGGCTGGCGTATCATACCGTGTATGCGCTGCTCACCGCGCTGTTCGTGGCCGGCTTCGAGCCAGCGGTCTATGCGCTGTATGCCGCCCTTCCCGATATACTGATCGTGCTGACGCCTGCGTTGCCGCTGTATATGGCGCTGCGCTGGAATCAGGAGCGAACGCGACGGAGTGTGCCGGTGGACGTCTACTGATGGCCATTCGCTTGACTCGCCGCCAGTCGTCATGATGACTCGCACGCTTGGCCTCAAAGTTGTTGTGTTGCTGATCTTTGCCGTTCTTATCGGACGGTTATACCAGTTGCAACTTGTTGACGCAGAGGCCGATCGGTTTCGCTATCGAACCGAAGTGCGCGTGACCCGCTATCTGCCGGTGCGCCCTCTGCGCGGTGAGATCTATGCCGCCGACGGCGAAACCCTCCTTGCCCAGACGGTTCCGATCTATACGGCTGCCATCCGGCCGTCCGATTTGCCGTCCGACCCGGCGGCGCGCGCGCGCGTGTTTGCTCATCTTGGCCAGGCGCTTGGCATCACCAGTACCCTGACGATTTCGCCGGCAAGCGCGCTGGATCGTGACCCGATCCTGCGTAGCGATCTACTGCAGGGCCTCGGTGCCGTAACGATTGCACGCGCGCGCGCGCGCAGCGCTTCGCCCGGTGACGTACCCGGCGTGTCGCAAGATACGACCAGCGAGGGTGATGACCAGGCGGCGCCGGCGCTTATGGCGCCGGCACTGCAATCCGATGATGCCTTGCGCAATGACGCGCTGCGTCTGTCTCGCGGCGTGGCTGCCTCCTCGGCGAGCGTGGCGTCCTGGCTGGATATTGATGTTCCGCCGTCACTGACGCTCGGCGCATTACGCCTGGCAACCGCCTACAGCGATACGGTGACACTCACGAATCCTATTGCCACACAGGTTGAGCTGGCCAACATTCCTGGCTATCAAACGCTCAAGATACGCGAGGATGTTCCACGCGATATTGCGCTGGTGCTCCGCGAAAATCAGGCGAGCCTGCCGGGTGTCGTGATCGAACAGGATTACCGCCGGCGGTACACCCTCAGCTCTGAGATACCATCCCTCTCTTACGTGCTCGGCTACATCGGGCGAGTCAATGAGTGCGAACTGGTACGCCAGAATCCGGCGCGATCATGGGTGATCGGGTTGCTGGACTCGATTGGCCACTCGATCGAGTGCGGCATCATTCAGAAACAGGTCAACCCCTTTGAACTCGGGTTGCCGCGCTATCTGCCCGAGGACCGGATCGGCAAGTTCGGTGTCGAAGCAAGCTACGAGGCCGAACTTCGTGGCCGGCTCGGTATGCAGGAAGTTGTTGTTGATGCCTATGGCCGCCTGGTGCGCCCTCCGGAGGTCGTTCAGGCGCCGCAGGATGGAAGCAACCTGGTGTTGACCATTGATGTGCCGTTACAGCGCCAGACGGAACAGATCCTGCGCAACTGGATCGATGAAAGTGAGCGACGCCGCCAGGCCATGCCGGATCGCTTCGCCTACAAGCGCGACTACAACCCGATACGCAGCGGTGTGGCGATTGTGATGGAAGTAAAAACGGGGCGTATTCTGGCCCTGGTGAACTGGCCGGCATACGATAACAATATCTGGGATCCTTCGCGCGCCGCCGAGCTGCAGGAACTTTTCTTCCCGCAGGACCCTGCGAAGCAGAAGGAACTTGCCCGCCTCTCGCTCCAGACGAATCGTGCCATCAGCGGTCAGTATCCGCCCGGATCAACACTCAAGCAGTTTGATGCCGCCATTGCCCTGCAAAAGGGTGTGATCACCGCTGATACGAAGATACGCGATCCTGGTAAGTTGCTCGTGGAAGATCAATTCGTTGCCGGGGTCGTCTACCAGTACGTGAATGCCTCATTACGCGACAATGGCATGATTGATGTGCGTGAGGCGCTGAAAGTGTCGTCGAACATCTTCTTCATGTCGATTGCCGGCGGCAATCGCGAGAATGTGGTGAATCTCAAACCGGAGGAACAGACGATAGACAAAGGATTGGGGATCGGTGCTCTTGCGGAAGGGCTGGGCTGGTTCGGTCTGGGGGAGCCGACCGGTATCCGGCTGGTGGCGGAGGAAGCGGGACGTGTCCCGACGCCGGCATGGAAGCAACAGGCCATGCGTGCCGCCTGGACAACGGGCGATACGTACAATGCTGCCATTGGCCAGGGAAATCTGGAAGTTACCCCGCTGCAACTGGTTGCCGCCAGCGCGGCGATTGCCAACGGCGGCGAGTTGTACCGGCCGCAGATCGTCAGGGCGATTACGGATCCGAGTGGGAACCTGATGCGTGAAATAGCACCAGAACCGATCCGGCGCATCCCGGTCGATCCGCAATACCTGCAGATCGTGCGCGAGGGCATGCGCCTTTCGGTTACGGAGGGGTCAAATGTTGCCGCGCGCGATCAGTGCTCCGGTCTGAGCATCGCTGGCAAAACCGGAACGGCCGAGTTTGGCCCGGTGATCACGATCCCCAGTCCTGATGGGCGTGGTACCCGTGAGGTGCGCCAGAGCCATGCCTGGTTCGTGGGTTTTGCGCCATACGATGATCCACAGATCGAGGTGCTGGTGCTGGTCGAGGGAGCAGGTGACATGAATGATGGTTCAGCGACGATTGCTGTGCCGGCAGTGACGCAGATCATGCAGGCGTACTTCGGTGTGACGCCGCCAGATCCGCTGCCACGCGGCTGCCAGCAGGACATGCCGCGGTTGCCGCCCCCGGTCATAACGCCACCACCCGCCGATCTCAGCACGATCCAGCATCCGAGTGGGCGCTGATGCGACCAGAAGCGTACCGCGGCCGGAGAGAGGGAGACAGGATCATGCCCGTGTTGATGCAGCAGGGCGCCGGGACAGCCGGTCTCCGGCGCCGTCATCTTGCACTGGCGCTGATCGCAATCACGGCGATCGTGATCATGATAATCGCTGTGGCAATCATGATGCCGCCGGCGGCTCTGGCCGGGGTTGCCGCGCCCGACGTGACGCCGACGGTGACGCCCTGGGGCGGGCGCCGGGGCGTCATGCCCGGCGGCGCCGCGCCCCTCTTTCCCTACTGGCTGGCGAGTCTGCCGGTGATTGCGGCGCTGATTGCGCTGATCGCCTGGCGTACCCGCCGCGCATCGCGCTCATAAAGGAGGCTGCCCTATGCAGCGACGCCGGCTCACAATGGCACAGGCGCTGGTCGCCTTTCTCGAACAACAGTATGTCGAACGCGACGGCGAACGCCAGCGATTCTTCGGCGGCGTGTTCGGCATTTTCGGCCATGGCAACGTCGCCGGGCTTGGCCAGGCGCTCCATCAGCGCGCCGACTCGTTGCGGTATTACCAGACGCGGAACGAACAGGCGATGGTGCACACGGCGGCGGCCTTTGCCAAACATGCCAATCGTATGCGCACGCTGGCGTGTACCTCGTCGATTGGCCCGGGCGCTACCAACATGGTGACTGGCGCTGCACTCGCAACGGTGAACCGGTTGCCGGTATTGCTCCTCCCTGGCGATATCTTTGCCAATCGCTCGGTTGCGCCGGTGTTGCAGCAACTGGAGGACCCGCGCACGCAGGATGGCTCGGTCAATGATTGCTTTCGCCCGGTATCGCGCTACTGGGATCGGATCAACCGGCCAGAGCAGTTGATCGCGTCATTGCCTGAGGCCATGCGTGTACTGACGTCGCCTGCCGAGACCGGTGCAGTAACGATTGCGCTGCCGCAGGACGTCCAGGCGGAAGCATTTGATTTCCCTGAGACGCTCTTCGAACCACGAACCTGGATCGTGCCACGCCCACGTGCTGATGTGGCGCTGCTGCAGCGTGCCGCCAGCCTGATTCGCTCCAGCAAGGCGCCGCTGATCATTGCTGGTGGCGGTGTCCACTATAGCGATGCGACCGCTGCGTTGATGCAATTTGTCACGCAGGCGGGCATCCCGGTGGGTGAAACGCAGGCCGGCAAGGGTGCGTTGCCATACAATCACCCGCTGAACCTGGGCGCGATCGGTGTGACCGGCACCCCTGGCGCGAATCGTATGGCGCGCGATGCAGACCTGGTGATCGCCGTCGGCACGCGACTGAGCGATTTCACGACCGCCTCGAAGACCGCGTTCCAGCATCCCGAGGTGCGCTTCATTGCTATCAATGTTGCAGAGTTTGATACCGCCAAGCATGGCGCGTTGCCGCTGACAGCGGATGCGCGCGTCACGCTTGAAGAACTTGCCGCCATACTCGAAGGCTACGATACTGGCGCGGAATACCGCAGCCGTGCAGCGCAATTCAACCAGGAATGGGATGCCGAAGTCGAACGGATCTATCACCTGGAGCATGGTCCGCCAATCAGCCAGGGCGAAGTGATCGGTGCGGTGAATGCTGCTTCCGGGCCACGTGATGTCGTGGTCTGCGCCGCCGGCAGCCTGCCAGGCGATCTGCACAAACTCTGGCGCACGCGCGATCCACGCGGGTATCACCTGGAGTATGGCTATTCGTGTATGGGATACGAAATCGCCGGCGGCCTGGGGGTCAAACTGGCCGATCCCTCGCGCGAGGTCTATGTCATGGTTGGTGACGGCTCGTACCTGATGATGAACAGCGAGATTGTTACATCGGTGCAGGAAGGATTGAAGCTGACGATTGTGTTGCTGGACAACCATGGCTATAGTAGCATTGGCGGGCTTTCGGCCAGCGTCGGCGTGCAAGGGTTTGGTACCCAGTATCGCTACCGCGATGCGACGGGGCAACTGCAGGGTGACTATCTGCCGGTGGATCTGGCGGCAAACGCGGCCAGCCTGGGAGCGCATGTCTTTCGTGCGGCAACGGTGGCCGATCTGCAACAGGCGCTCGTTGACGCGCGCAGCGTTGACCGCACGGTGGTGATTGCTGTCGAGGTCGATCGCGAGCAACGTGTTCCCGGCTATGAGGCCTGGTGGGATGTGCCGGTCGCGGAGGTCGCCGACGTCGAATCGGCGCGCGCGGCGCGCTCGATCTATGAACAGATGCGCGCGCGGAAGCGTTATTATCTGTAGAGACCGTCATGAGTACGATCTATCTTGCGGCGGCGCCCGTTTCGTGGGGGATCACCGAGGTAGCGGAAGGTGTGCCGCGCCTGCCCTGGCAGCAGGTGATGGACGAGATCGTGCGCGCTGGTTATGCCGCAACGGAACTTGGCCCGTATGGCTACTACCCGGCTGGAGCTGACGAGTTGCGCGCAGCGCTCGAAGCGCGCGGTCTGGTGCTGGCATCAGCGTTTGTACCACTGCCAATCCACGATATGGCGGCGTTCCCGGCGGCGGCCAGCGAGGTATTCCAGATTGCGCGTTTGCTGGCTACGCTGGGCGCCCGCTACATAGTGCTCGCATCTGCCGGCGATACGTGCCGTGCCGCCCTCGCCGGTCGCGTACCGCCGGACGGTAGTGCCGGTCTCGACGCTGCCGGATGGGCGGCGGCGGCGGCAGCGATCGAACACCTGGCGCTGCGTTGCCGGGATCTCGGCGTGCAGGCAGTGTTTCATCACCACGCCGGTACATATGTTGAAACGCCGGCGGAGCTGGGCGAATTGCTGCGCCGAACCAGCGCGGAGGTGCTGGGTGTCTGTCTCGACACAGGGCACTATGTCTACGGCGGCGGCGATCCGCGCGAGGCGCTGGCCACACTGGGCGAGCGTATTCCATACGTTCATTTGAAAGATATCGACGGCGACCGGCTGGCACAGGCGCGGAGCGAGGGTTGGAGCTTCGTCGCAGCCGTGGCGCATGGCGTCTTCACGGCGCTGGGGCAGGGTATTGCCGATATTGCCGGCTGTGTCGCGGATCTACAGGCGCGTGGTTATCATGGCTGGGCCGTGGTGGAGCAGGACATGCTCGGCGAGCGGGATGCGCTTGGGCGCACGCCGCTGGAAGGCATGACAGCAGCGCGCGATTATCTCCGCGGGCTAGGGGTCTAGGTGCAATACCTTGCAAATACGGCGTTATGCACCGCACAGCCCCCCACCCAACCTCTCCCCGCTGGGGGGAGGAGTCGGGCTCTCGCCCCCAGCGGGGGCGGGCTGGGGTGGGGGCGAAGAGCTTATTTGAAAGGTATTGGGTCTAGGTGGACGCACACTTTACGATTCTGGCGCTCGAGACATCGTGTGACGAAACGGCCGCGGCCGTTGTTCGTGGCGGGCGCACGATCATTTCCAACGTTGTCGCGTCGCAGCTTGACGAGCATCGCCGCTATGGGGGCATCGTGCCCGAGGTGGCGTCGCGCCAGCATATTCTGGCGCTCGATGCTGTGGTGCGCGAGGCGCTGCAACCGCTACCTGGCGGCTGGAACGACATCCACGCCGTCGCCGCGACCTATGGCCCCGGTCTGGCAGGCGCGTTAATGACTGGTCTGAATGCCGCCAAGGCCATCGCCTGGATTCGCAACCTGCCGTTTGTTGGCGTGAACCATATCGAGGCGCATATCTACGCCAACTGGTTGCTGGCCGGCGAACAATCGGGTGAGCCGCAGTTCCCGCTGATAGCGCTGGTGGTGAGCGGCGGCCACACACTGCTGGCACTGCTCGAGGATCATGGCTGTTACCGGATGCTCGGCCAGACGCGTGACGATGCTGCCGGTGAGGCATTTGACAAGGTGGCGCGCCTGATGGGGCTTGGCTTCCCCGGCGGGCCGGCGATCCAGCAGGCCGCCGCGGATGCGCCTGGCGGTGTGACCCTGCCACGCGCCTGGTTGCGCGACAGCTACGATTTTTCCTTCAGCGGCCTGAAAACCGCCGTGTTGCACCAGATCCGTGAGCACGAGGCGCGTGAAGCATCGCTCCAGGTCGGTGCGGCGAAAGGCGCTACCGGCCGGCGCGGATCAGGGCCAAAGAGTGGCGGTGCGCCGCCGGTGAGTCAGGCAGGCGGGCCACCACGCCTCTCGCCGGCATTTGTGGCCCGGCTGGCGCGCGCGTTCCAGGAATCGGTCGTTGACGTTCTGGTAACGAAGACCGTGGAAGCGGCGCGCGCATATGGTGCAACCGAAATACTGCTGGCGGGTGGCGTGGCGGCCAATGTGCGGCTACGCGAAGAACTCCAGCGGCGCGCGCCAGTGGGCGTGCGTGTACCGCCAGTTGCACTCTGCACCGACAATGCCGCCATGATCGGAGCGGCGGCGTTCTATCGCTTCGACGTTGGCCGGCAGGATGGATGGGATCTGGACGTCAATCCCGGATTACGGCTCGGGTAATGTTACGCGGTGGACGCTTCCGGCCCAGGAGGAGCACTGCGGCGGAACCAGCGGTTCCATTCGCGATTTTCCCAGACGACAAGCAACTGTGCCGCATTGAAAATTGACGAGTAGGTGCCGCTGATCAGGCCAATCAGCAGGATCAGCACCAGGTTGCGGATCGTCTCACCACCGAACAGCAATAGCGCCATCAACGTGAAGAACGTGGTAAGTTGCGTATTCACCGATCGCGGCAATGTCTGCACAATGCTGTGATTGACGATATCATCGAACAGCTCGCCTGGCCGGCGATTGATCAGGTTCTCGCGGATACGGTCAAACACCACGATGGTATCGTGCACCGAGAAACTGATGACCGTGAGGAGCGCGGTCAGGAACAGGGCATCCACTTCCAGACCGATGAAATATCCCAGGATTGAAGCAACCCCCAGCACCACCAGGACATCATGCATCATCGCCAGGATGGCGCAGACGCCATAGCGCACCGGATGTGGCGCGCGACGGAACGCCAGTGTCAGGTAGACGAGGATGACCAGGCAGGCCGCGATGACAGCGATGATGGCGCTGCGTGTCGACTCGGCGCTCACCGTCGCGCCCACCGTTTGCAGCGACTGCTGCGTCACCTGGCCATACTCGGCACGCAGCGCATCCAGCACGTTCTGGCGTTGCGGTTCCGGCTCCGTTTCGCTCAACGGCCGGGTACGCACCAGTGCACCGGCAACCGTGCGCCCCTCGAACTGCGTATCGCTCAGTTGCACCTGAGCGCCGTCAAAACCCTGCGCCGCAAAGATGGCGCGGATTCGTTCCGTATCGAGTTGCCCGGGAGCGCGCTCAACAAACTGCAGATCCCACAGGGCGCCGCCGCTGAAGTCAATACCGAGGCGCAAACCGAACAATGCCAGCGAGATCGCGCCCGGCACAATCACCAGGAGCGAGATGGCGAACCACCAGTAGCGCAGTTTGACCAGCTTATCCATGACCTGTCTCGTCAGGCTGTTTCACGCGCGTAGCGCATGCCCGGCGCATCCTTCAGTTCGTACAGCCACGGATTCTGTGCGAATGGCAGCGGGCTGACCAGATGAAGGAAGGTGCGCGTCACGACGACGGCGGTAAACAGGTTGAGTAGAATGCCAAGGCCGAGGGTCAGCGCAAACCCTTTGATCAGGCTAACCCCGAACGTATTGCCAAACATAAACAGAATCGTACTGGTGATCAGCGTTGCCACGCTTGAGTCGCGGATCGCGGGCCAGGCTTCATCAAAGCCTGACTCGATCGCCGCGCGCAGCGACTTGCCTTTGCGCAATTCTTCTTTCAGACGCGCAAAGATCAAGACATTCGCATCAACCGCCAGCCCGATTGAGAGAATGAACCCGGCGATGCCTGGCAGCGTGAGCGTGATCGGGATCAACTGATAGAGTGCAAAACTGATCGCGGTGTAGATCAGCAGCGCCAGTGTCGCCAGAACGCCGGGCAGGCGGTAGAACAGGATCATGAAGAGCGCCACAGTGGTCAGCCCGACAATGCCGGCGACAATGCTGGCATCCACCGAGTTCTGCCCGAGCGATGCGGAGACGGTGCGGCTTGACTCAACCTGGAGTGGCACCGGCAATGCACCATACTTGAGCTGAGTGTAGATCTGCTCGGCGTCCTGGCGCGTGCTCGTCGTGATCTCGCCGCGCCCGCCGATCAACGCCGCCTGGATCACCGGGCAACTGAACACCTGGTTGTCCAGCACAATACACATCGGGCGCTGGATATTCGCCGCTGTGAACTGTTCGAGGCGGCTGGCCGACTCGCCTGTAAACGCGAATGACACGGCAAACTGGTTGGAAATGCTCTGGCCCGAAATCTGCGGCGGCTGAACCGCGTTCAAGTCGAGGTCCTTACCATCGGTGATGCTCTGATAGATCGGGCCGGTTGCCGCAGTCGGCGAAATCGGTTGTGTTGCCGTGGGTTCGGTGCCGGTCAGCGGTGCTGTCGCGGTTGGCAGGAGCGCCACCGGGTTCGGGCTGCCGGTGGTTCGCACAATCGTGCCCGCAGTAAGGAATTCACCATTTGTATCAATGAATTCGAGTTTCCCTGTACCGCGCAGCGTCTCAATCGCCTGTTCCGGGTTAGCGATGCCGGGAATCTCGACAATCACCCGGTCTGTGCCCGACAACTGCACGACCGACTCGGCAACACCCAGCCCGTTGACGCGGCGTTCGATCACGCCGGCAGCGGTCTGCATGACGCTTCGCTCGACCGGTTCAGCGGCGCGCAGCAACACCTGGGTGCCACCGCGCAGATCGAGCCCCAGGCGAATGGCGACATCGCGGTCGAACAACCAGCGTCCGCCCGGTGCAAAGATGATCGAGAGCGCGATCCCGGTCAGCAGCACGACAAAGACAAAGAAATAGATGTCTCGGCTACGCACGATGGCACATATCTCCTGCGGCGGCGCTGCGCCGACGATGATTTGCTCAAAGCTGCGGCATTATAGTCGTGTCGGGGATGCCTGTCAATGGTACCTGTTCCACTGGAAATGGTGATTTCCCATCGGCGGGACGACGCGAGCTGGCGTTTGTGGAAGCCTTCCCGGCCGATTTTTTTCGGGGGCTTCCCCCGCACCCCTGACTGTGAACGGTTATCAGGTGCCTATCCGAAAACCAGATGGTCACTGTGATTGCGAGCGCGAGCGAAGCAATCTCCTCTCGCGCCGCTCGATTGCTTCAGCCACACGTCGCGCGCTGCAGGCGGTCGCTCACGCGCCGCGCAATGACGGGAGGCGTAGCGTTTTTCGGATGGGCACTCACTGCCCGGCAAGCGCCTGGTCAACCGCCTGGCGCATACGGGCATAGATCTCATCCACGCTGCTGGCGCCGGTGGTATCGACCAGGCGACCATTGACGGCAAACGACGGTGTTCCCGGCAGACGGAGGGTGTCGCCGGCGCTCCGGGCCGCTTCAATTGCCGGTACGAACTGCTTGCTGGTATAGCAACGCTCAAACGCCGCCGTGTCGAGTCCGATCTGGCCGGCGTAGGCAACAAACTGCGATCGAGGATCGGCCTGGGCGCCCCACTGGCGCTGGTTCGTGAAGAGATAATCGTGCATCGCCCAGTACCTGTCGGCACCCTGATCCCCGGCGCATCGCGCGGCGCTGGCAGCCGGAACGCCATTGACATGCCCGCTCAAGGGGTACTCGTGATAGACGAACTTCACCCGGCCCGTTTCGATATACTGCTGTTCAAACTGCACGGACAGCGCGGTTGCATAATACGCGCATCCCGGGCACTGGAAGTCCGAGTACTCGGTCACCGTCACCGGCGCGTCGGCGCGGCCCTTGAAGAAGAAACCATCATTTCCCACTCCCATGGCAACCGTGCGTTCAGGCCGGGCCGGATCACGCCCTGGTGTCGCCGCTGTCTGCCGGTTCTGCAGTGCAATCGTGGCCGCGGCAGCAATAATGATCAGGACGGCAGCGCCCATGGCAATATACAGGGTGCGCGCCGAGCCGCCACTCTTCTTTGCCTGAACCGACCGCCCGCGTTGCGAACGTGTGCTCATATGTCATTCGCCTCTTTCGCATCATGCCAGTGGTTATGCTGCTACGCAGTGCGACCGCGTGGCTCGCGCTATTATACCATCGCCGTATGGATCAACACGGTTACGGTTCATGGATTTCGGTGAGAATTCAATAAGAAGTCGCCAGAGCGCAGTGGTATAATAGCAATACCCTGGCGCGTTATGATTATGTTGAAGCGATACGCGGTAGTTAAACCGTTGTGAGTGTATGTTGCAGGTGCTCTCGGCCGACATGCTGAATGTCGACCAGCTCTTTCTATCGGTTGCACGCTCGACTGTCCAGCAGGGTCGCAAATACTACGAGCGAGGTCAGGTGCGCGTCGAACAGGTGGACGCGCAAAGTGCCCGTATCAGCGTGTTCGAGTCCCCTGATGTGGCGCACTATGTGACCGTTCGGTTGAATTACAACCAGTTGCTGGTTGGGTGTACATGCCCGCAGCGGCACTACTGGTCGCTGTGCCGTCACCGAGTTGCCGGCCTGCTGGCGCTCCGCGAGCACCTGCTCCAGCATCCACCCAGCATCTGGCGCGTGGTGATCGGCCAGGTGGTTGACGCGCCTGCGCGCCGTGGCCCGTCGGTCCATCGCGCCCGGATTGCATTCAGCCTGCAGCGTGGCACCTATGGCTGGCTGGTTGTTCCGTACATCCTGGCGGAACGGCACGTGCCGCCCGAAGCGCTACAGGATCGCGACACACTCGCAACGGCTTTCATGGGAGATGCCGGGAGCGAGGCGCGCCCGCTCCGCTCGCGCCTCAGTCGCCACACCTACCCCTATGTTTCCGCTGAGACGTTGACCGCCGCCAACGCGGCCGTCATGGCTGCGTCAGGATATGCGTACAACTATAACTATGATCCGTCGGCACTGTATGAACCGGTGCTGGCGATGCTGACCGATCAACTCGTTTTTGTCGGCGACGAAGGCGCGCCGTTTCGCCGTCGTGCCATCGTACTCGCCGATCCGGCGACCATTGAGCTGGTGATCGATCCGGCGCCGGAAGGAGCATTGCGCGTATCCTTACAACTGGTTGCCGCCGGGTATACGCAGCGACTCAACCCGCGCGAGACGGAAGTCGTCATCCGCAATCCACTCTGGTTACTGGTGGGCGAGATGCTGGCGCCGATACGTGCCAGCGATGGCGCGATCGCCGCGCTGATCGACTATCCTGAACTTACCATTCCCGCCGCTGAACAGGCGGAGTTTCTCGACCGTTATCTCCTGCCGCTGGCCGAAAAGCTGCCGATTCGTGGCGAGGTGCTCACCTGGGAAGAAGTTGATGCGACACCGGTCCCCCGGCTCTATCTCAGCGAGGTGCATGGCACGTTACGGGCGCAGTTGCGTTTTGCCTATGGCGCCTACGAGGTTCCTGCCGAGCGAACGCCCGCTGACTGTACCGTCCATCGCCGTGACGGCACGCTGACCCTGGCGCGTATTCGCCGCCGCCCCGACGACGAAACTGCCCTGATGCAGTCGCTTGGCGGTACGACCTATGGATTGAAGAAAGGTGCGGATGCCGGCTGGTTCGAACTCCGGAAAGCGGTGCATCCGGTTGATTTTCTGATGCATCGCATTCCGCTCCTGACAGCACATGGTTGCGAAATCTATGGTGAAGAGCAGATCAAGGCGGCGCGCGTCAATCGGAACCGGCCGCAGATCTCGTTTCGCGTCAGTTCAGGCATTGACTGGTTCGACCTGGAGGCGGTGGTCAGTTTCGGTGATCTTGAGGTGTCGCTGAAGGATGTGCGCCGCGCCATCCGCCGGCGTGAGAAGTATATCAAACTGGCTGATGGCACGATCGGCGCGCTACCTGATGAATGGATCGAACGATATCGTCATCTGTTCGCCCTTGGCGAGGAAACCGATGCCGGCGTTCGCCTCGCGCCAGCGCATGTCACGCTCATTGACCAGTTACTCGCCGGAGCTGACCGTGCGCAGGCTGACGCGGAGTTTGAACGCCGGCGCGAGCGGTTGCGCTCGTTTGAACGCATCCAGCAACAGGCGCTGCCGCACGGGTTTCGCGGCGAACTGCGACCATATCAGAAAACCGGCTATGACTGGCTGCATTTCCTCAATGACTATGGCTTCGGCGGGTGCCTCGCCGACGATATGGGCACCGGGAAGACGGTCAGTACCCTGGCATTTCTGCAATCGCTCGAGGAGCACCGGCCCGACGGGCCGGCCAGCCTGATCGTGATGCCGCGCTCACTGCTGTTCAACTGGGAACGCGAGGCGGCGACATTTACGCCATCCCTCCGTATCTATCTTCATCACGATACCGACCGCGTTGATGATCCGTCACTCTTCGATCGCTACGATCTGGTGCTCACCACCTATGGCACCATGCTGCGTGACATTGAGTTGCTGCGCCGCTATCGCTTCCGTTATGCCATTCTCGACGAATCGCAGGCGATCAAGAATCCGCTGGCCGAAACGTCGAAGGCGGCACGCTTGCTGGATGCCGAACGCCGGCTGGCACTGACCGGCACGCCGGTCGAGAATTCGGCGCTGGAGCTGTGGAGCCAGTTTGCCTTCCTCAATCCAGGCCTGCTCGGTAACCTCGACTACTTTCGCGAAGAGTTCGTTACACCCATCGAAAAGAAGCAGGATGGCGACGCGGCGCAGTTTCTACGCAGGATGGTCTACCCGTTCATTCTCCGGCGCACCAAGGATCAGGTTGCGCCTGAGTTGCCGCCGCGCAGCGAACGTGTGATCGAGACGGAGATGGAGCCGGCGCAGCGCCGCCTCTATGCGAAGCAGCGTGATTATTACCGCTCGCTGTTGCTCGGCTTGATTGACGATCAGGGTATCAACAATGCGCGCATGAAGGTCCTCGAAGGATTGCTGCGCCTGCGCCAGATCTGCAATCACCCGAAGCTGACCGATCCAGGATTCCGCGGTGCGTCGGGCAAG
Source organism: Chloroflexota bacterium (assembly GCA_013388755.1). Taxonomy (GTDB): domain Bacteria; phylum Chloroflexota; class Chloroflexia; order Chloroflexales; family Roseiflexaceae; genus JACAEQ01. Next base: position 25,575 of record JACAEQ010000042.1, on the reverse strand, counting down.
TTTGAATTGCTGATCGAGACCCTCGAAACACTGGCCGCCGAAGGCCACAAGGCGCTGGTCTTCTCGCAATTCGTCCAGATGCTGGGCCTCATTCGCGAGGCGCTCGACACACGCGCGATCCCCTATGCCTATCTCGACGGGCAGACACGCCATCGTCAGCAGGTCGTCGATCGCTTTCAGAACGACGAATCGTTGCCATTTTTCCTTATCAGCCTCAAGGCCGGCGGGGTCGGGCTCAACCTGACTGCTGCCGACTATGTCATCCATGTCGATCCCTGGTGGAACCCCGCAGTCGAAATGCAGGCGACCGACCGGACGCATCGGATTGGCCAGCAAAAGCCGGTATTCGTCTACAAGCTCGTCACCCGCGATACGGTCGAGGAGAAGATCCTGCAACTGCAGGATCGCAAGCGCGAACTGGTCGAGCAGTTGATTGCTGCCGATGCGGGCATGCTGAAGTCGCTGTCGCGTGAGGATGTTGATGTGTTGTTCAGTTGAACGTGGGAACGTCAGTTGTTGAAGATTGCAGGGTGAGCAGGTTGGAAGGTGCACTTCGGCGTCCACGACGATCCTGCCGCTGCGCCACCGTGTCACTCCGTCGCTTTGTCGCTTCCTTCCCTAGTTGCCTCATTGCCCGACTCGTCTGCTGCGCACTCGCAGGTATCTACGCCGGATTCGCGCTCCCGACCTCCGCCGCTCCGGCTCCCCAGGTGACCGTCGAGGAGTTGACGATCGGTGCCTCAACGCAGGGCCGTCCGGTTATGGCACTGCGCATCGGGGACGGGCCGATCAAACTGGTGATCGTTGGCAATACCCACGGCGCACCGGAGGCCAACACCTATGTGCTGGCGACGATGCTCGCCGACCATTTTCGCGCCAATCCCCAGGACGTGCCGCCGGCGGTGCGATTGTATATCGTCCCCACCATCAATCCTGATGGGCTGGCGCTCGGTACGCGCTTCAACGCTCGTGGCGTCGATCTCAACCGCAACATGAACACCAGCTTCGACACCTGCCCGGAGAATGACTGGCGGGTAACGGTCTTCGGCGCATATGGCATTGTCTCCGATACCGGTGGCCCCTACGCCGATTCTGAAGTCGAGAGCCGGCTGCTGCGCGCCTTTCTGCTCGATGCCTGGGGGGCCATTTTCCTGCATTCCGCAGCGGGAAACGTCTTTCCGGCCTTCTGCGACCATGCGCCGTCCATCGCGCTTGCTCAGACGTATGCTGGTGGCGCCGGCTACAGGTATACGCGCTTCTGGGAGCAGTATGTGATTACGGGAGGCATGCACGACTGGGCCTCCAGCCTGGGCATTCCGGCGATCGTTCCGGAGCTGGTGACCGGTACGGAACCAGAGTTCGAGCAGAATCTGGGCGGGGTGCGCGCCGTTCTTGACGCTGCCGAAGCATTGCTGCCCGTGCCCGAGACACGTATCGAAGGCGGCGTACCGGTGCCAGCGTTGCTCTGGCGTTACTGGCAAATGCATGGGGGGATGGAGCGTTTTGGCGCGCCGCTCGCGCCGGCGACAGTCGAAGGCGGCGTGACCCGCCAGGCGTTCGAGCGCGCCATGCTGGAACTACATCCGGACCAGGCGGATACTCCCTACCTGGTGCAGCTTGCGCCGCTCGGGCGGTTGCATGACCGGCCCGGGGTAACCGTACCACACGGCGACTGTACGTCTCCTGAGTGTCGTACCTTTGCGGAAACCGGCCATACGCTACGCGGAGCATTCGCGGCGTACTGGGATCGGGGCGGCGGGTTGAACGTCTTTGGCTTCCCGCTGAGCGAAGAAGTGATGGCCCGGGCGGCTGATGGGAGCATCCGCCTGCAGCAGGTGTTCGAACGGGCGATCTTCATCCTCGACGATGATGGCAGCGTGCGCCTGGAGTCGCTGGGATGGGCCGCGCTGGTGCGTGAACGCTCCCTCGCGCCGTCCGTGGGGTATCAGGTGCGGTAGAACGCGCGCCGGCAGGCACAGCGTTCCCGTATCGTCACGCGTCCACGAGTTGCGGGCGCTCCGGCGCCGGGATATACTACCGCTATGGGAACGACTCGCCATAAGGAAATACATGGATACCTGCGATATTGACACACCGTTCGCTCTGGTCGATCTTGACCGGCTCGAAGCCAATATCGTAAAACTGCAACGGTACCTCGACGCGCACAGGATCGCCAATCGGCCGCATATCAAAACCCACAAGATCCCGGAAATCGCGCACATGCAACTGGCCGCCGGTGCGATTGGCATTACCTGCCAGAAACTGGGTGAAGCCGAAGTTATGGCGCAGGCCGGCATTCGCGACATGTTCCTACCGTACAATCTGCTTGGTGCGGCAAAGATGGAACGTCTGGCACGCCTGGCGCGTCGTGTAAACCTGAGCGTCACCGCCGATAATGAGATCGTCGTTGCTGGATTGAGCGCAGCAATGACGGCAGCGAACCTGACGCTCGCAGTGCTGGTTGAATGTGACACCGGCGGCAAGCGTTGTGGTGTGCAGACGCCGGAACAGGCCGCACAACTGGCGCGACGCATCGTCGGATCGCCCGGATTGCGCTTCGCCGGCCTGATGACCTACCCCAGCGGCCCGCAGACCGACCCGTTCGTGCGCGAGACGAAGGCACTGCTGGCGACCAGTGGCATTGCCGTGGATCGCGTGAGCGGCGGTGGTACGCCGGGGATGTGGCGCGCCCACGAGACGCACGAAGTGACCGAATATCGCGCCGGCACCTATGTCTATGGCGACCGGTCACAGGTGAACAATGGCGCCATGACGCTCGACGAATGCGCCCTGACCGTCGTGGCGACCGTCATCAGCCGTCCGACCAATGGGCGCGGCATTCTCGACGCCGGCAGCAAAGCACTGTCATCCGACATGCCGGGGCTTGATGGATATGGCATGATCCTCGAATACCCCCGGGCACGGATCTATGCGCTCTCTGAGGAGCATGGCCACGTTGATTTCAACGCCTGCGCGCGCGCGCCGGTCATCGGCGAGCGTGTGACGATTGTGCCGAACCACGTCTGCGTGGTGAGCAATCTGTTCAACCAGGTCATCGGCGCGCGCGCCGGCCTGGTCGAAGTGATGTGGCCGGTTGCGGCGCGTGGCCTGATGCAGTAGCGCGGCTTCTTGATCTCCACTGCTCAGCGTTCAATGCTCAATCCCCGCGCCTGCTCTTCCGCGCCAGTCTTCCTGGGCCCGGGCATACGCTTCCGGTGTACCGATGTCCAGCAGGTAACCGCGTAGCGGCCTGCCGTATACCGGCGCGCCGTCACGTAACAACGCCGGAATGATATCGTGACCGAAGTCGCTGAACCCCGGCGGCACGTGGGTCACAACCTCCGGCTCGCAGACATACACTCCGGCATTCGCCGTATCACCGCCATCCCACGTCGCTGGTTTCTCCACAAAACGTAGCACCCGTCCCTCGCCGTCCGTCTCGATCATACCCTGCGAATGGGGCGTCGCGGTGCGTTTGAGCGCCAGGGTCATCAGCGCGCGTTGCCGGCGATGAAACGCCACCAGGTCATCAAGGTCGAAGTCGAGCAGCAGGTCACCATAGATGACGAAAAAAGTCTGGTCGAAAAAGCCGGGGAAATTATGCAGCGCGCCCGCCGTCCCGCGCAGATGATCTTCCACGGCATAGTGGAGACGCATGCCGTAGCGCTCGCCGTCACCCAACCCATCGCGTACGACATCGGGCAGGTGGAAGAGATTGAGCGCGGCTTGGGTGATGCCGTAGCGTCGCAGCCACTCCAGCGTCCAGGCCAGCAACGGCCTGCCTGCAACTGGCAGCATCGGCTTCGGGCATGTATCGGTGAGCGGGCGCAGGCGCGTTCCTGCTCCGGCTGCCAGAATCAGTGCTTTCACCGGTCACTTCCAGGTTTTCTTCAGCACACGCAGCCAGTTTTCGTGCGCCAGTTTGTGCAACGACGGTTCGTCAAAGCCGCGCCGGCGCAATGCAGCGAACAGGCGTGGCAGCCCGGTGGCATCGCCAACGTCAGCCGGCATCAGCGCGCCATCGAAATCCGATCCGAGCCCGACGCGCTCAATGCCCAGACGTTCGACCAGGTAAACGAAATGGTCAACGACCAGATCGAGTGGTATCCTGGCATCGCGCCCGCCATCGGGGCGGAGGAACCCGACGTGCAGATTGACGCCTACCATGCCGTCCGACTCGCGAATGGCGTCGAGCTGGCGGTCCGTCAGATTGCGCGGCGAGGGGCAGATAGCGTGGGCATTGGAATGTGTTGCGACCAGCGGCGCGGTACTCAGTCGTGCCACGTCCCAGAAGCCAGCTTCGTTCAGGTGTGAGAGATCAAGCAGAATACCGAGACGGTTGCATGCCCGCACCAGGTGGCGCCCGGCGTCGGTCAGGCCCGCGCCGGTATCGGGGCCGTGAGGGAAACGAAACGGCACCCCGTTGCCGAAGGCGTTTGGCCGGCTCCAGACGATACCGAGCGAGCGTAGTCCGGCCTGGTACAGCACTTCCAGCGCATCCAGGTTGGTATCGATCGGGTCGGCGCCTTCAAAGTGCAAGATCGCCGTCAGCACCCCTTGCTGCAAGCCGGTTGTGAGATCCTCGACCGTACGTGCAACGCGCACCTGGCCTTCCGCCTGCGCTTCGATGCGGAAGAGCAGCGCCACCATGCTGAGTGCAGTTTGCTGCGCATAGGCGAGTGGTAATGGCGCAGGTAGTTCGTCATCGGCATACTCCGGCGCGTCTGGCGGGGTGGGCACAAAGACGGCGAAGAAGCCGCCTGCCAGGCCGCCGGCGCGTGCGCGCGGCAGGTCAATGTGACCGTGCGGCGAGCCGAAGAACGAGTCGCCGGCCTCGGGCCGGTACAGACGAAGGAGTGTATCGTTGTGGCCGTCGAAGACTCGAATTGTCGCTGTCACGTAACATCGCTTTCTTTGCTTGGCGAAGGTGCCTGAGACGTGGCGCTGATCACAGTGGGGATTGAGCATTGAGAACCTGGCACGAAGAAGCGAGAACCTGGAACCTGAAACTGAGAATGGAGAACGTACCCCTCGTTGCTCATCCCCGATCTCTCAGCGCCCCTGCACAGATATGCAGCATATTGTACAATAACCGGTATGAACGAGCATGCGCTTCAATGGTTCTTTTCACCGGCAGACGATGCTGCAGGCGAGCATACCGGCGGCGGTGGCGGCGGTGGGGTCGGCCCGGTGTGTATCGCCGAGGTTGATGGCATCATACGCGCCCAGCTGGTACGTTCATACCTGGAAGACGCCGGTATACCGGTCCACCTGGCCGGGGAAGCCGTCGCGGGTGTGTACGGCCTGTTGCAAGGGCCGCTCAGCGTCGTGCAGGTCTATGTACCGACGGCTGTTGCCGAAGAAGCCCGCGCGCTACTTGCCGAACTCGACCTCGGCGATGGGTAATACCAGATAGCATTCATGACAGCACCCTGCGGAGCCGTGCGGCAGCGTAGCGAAGGGTGCATGCCGTCGCTCCTGAGTCCGTGTCTGTCTGTATCTAACCGGGTGATGAACATTCAGAATGCAAACCGGTAGACGCGCTCGCCGTCGTCCTGAAGGGCTCGGCTCGCGGGCACGAAGGCCGTCGGCATGGCCTGCTGGTGAGCCCGCGCAGGCGGGCTTCGCACCGCACAGCCCCCCGCTGGGAGGAGGAGTCGGACTCCCTCCCCCGCTGGGGGAGGGCTGGGGTGGGAGTGACGGGCGTAGTTGAAGCGTATCGGGTTTAATAGGTAACCTTCATCAGCCCGCCGGCGTGGGTTCAGCTTAATCGCCCATCCGATCCGCTGCGGCGCGACTCCCCAGGACGATCAGCGTATCGCCGTGCTTCAGTATAGTGTCTGGTGGCGGATTCACCAGCATGCGCCCGTCGGCGCGCCACACTGCCAGGATGGTCATGCCTGCCCGCTCGCGCAGGTTCGTTTCATCCACGCGCATCCCCTGTAACGCCGAATCCGGCCCGACCACCAGTTCCTCGAGCCATGTATCGGCATCATCGCTGTGCATCAAGAGGTCGAGGAAATCCATGACTGCCGGTTGAAGCGCCATGGATGCCATACTGCGCCCACCAAGTACATAGGGCGAGATGACCTTGGTGGCGCCGGCGATGCGCAATTTATGTTCGGCCTCGGTCGTGGCGGCGCGGGCGATGATCAGCAATGAGGGGTTGAGGGCGCGCGCCGAAAGCGTAATATAGACATTGGCTGCATCACTCTGCACCGCCGTCAGTAATGCCCGCGCCCGGGCAATACCCGCTCTGATCAGCGTCGCATCATCGGACGCATCGCCATTCAACGCCAGGTAACCATCAGCCTGAATGGTGGCGAGGCGCGCAGGGTCGCTGTCAATGACGAGGAACGGCGCGCCGTGGCGCGCCAGGCTCCGGCATGTCTCCCGCCCCACCCGGCCATAGCCGCACACAATCACATGGTCGCGCATACGAGCGATCTGTTGATCCATCTGACGCCGCCTCCCCCAGCCGAACTGGTTTTCAATCGCTGATTGTGCCAGCGTGACCGCGATGTAATAAAGCGTGCCGACGCCGGCCAGGATCAGGACAATCGTCAGCGCGCGACCATACGTATCCACCGGGCGCAGATCGCTGAACCCGAGCGTTGACACAATCAGGAGCGTGGTAAAGAACGATTCAAGCAGCGACCAGCCTTCGAGGATCGCAAAACCAATCGTGCCAATGAGCAACACAGCGGCCAGAAAGCCGCTCCCGATCAGCAACCTGGTGCTGAGACGTGGAATGCTCTGCTGCATAGACGCCTGTACGCTGCTTGATGACATATGTGCCTATATCACACATATGCGGATGCACTGCGAATGATCCCGAGGTTGGGGCGGCTCGTGCACCGCCCTGACGGAGCGCGTGCTCCGTGACGAAGCGAAGTCCGCGCCACTGTGTAACTCGTGTCAGTTTTACAGAAACTTTACACAAGATTTATCGTGCGCTGAAAAATGCAGCGTACTATTGTACCATCGCCAGTTACTGTTCAAGATGTATGTCCGATTGCAACGGGTGTTATGTCACCTGTTGTAGCGATGTTCCGATCGCCGGCACCACCCACCCTGACCGTGGGTAGTCGGGTGTTACCCGCGCGCCGGAGGCGCCATGCGGCGTTGTGGCGCATGTAGCGGCGATCGTGAGGGGAAAGGAGGTGCCTTCATCGGATTGGCGCGATCGCGATGGTGTAGCTCCGGATCATCTCGCGCTGGTATGCGCGCCAGAACTGTAGTTGCTCGTATAAATCCGTCTGAGTTTAAGGAGGCGACATGTCAGACACGAAGGATATGGACCGCCAGCAGCGGATCAATGCCTACTGGAACGAGAACAACCGGCTGATTATCTCGCTGCTGGTGATCTGGTTCGCCGTTGCCTACATCCCGCCACTCTTCATCAACCAGTTGAACCAGATCCGGATCGTGGGCTTTCCGCTCGGCTACTACTTCGGCAGTCAGTTTTCGCTGGCTGTGTTCGTCGTTTTGATCTTTTACTACGCCTACGCCATGAACAAACTGGACAGCAAGTATCATCTGAAAGATAAGTAAGCGCGGAGGGGGTGACGCAACCATGGCAGCAAACGAAGCAATTAAGCTACGCAACAACCGGCTGGCGCAGTACTATGGCATGTTCACGGTCGGCCTGATTGTGATCAGCCTGATCATGGGCGCGCTGGAACTGGTCGCCGGTATGCCGCAGGCCTGGATCGGCTGGACGTTCCTGATGCTGACGATGGGCATGTATGCGTTCATCGGCATCATGAGCCGTACCAAGGCGCTTGATGAGTATTATGTGGCCGGGCGCAATGTGCCGGCAATCTTCAACGGCATGGCCACCGGCGCCGACTGGATGAGCGCGGCATCGTTTATTTCGATGGCCGGTACGCTCTACGCGCTCGGGTACGACGGTCTGGCCTATATCATGGGCTGGACGGGCGGGTATGTGCTTCTGGCGCTGCTCTTTGCGCCATACATCCGCAAATTCGGCCAGTATACCATCCCCGACTTCGTCGGTACCCGGTATGGCGGAAGATGGCCGCGCCTGGTCGCTGCTGTTTCGGCGATCATCGTCAGCCTGACCTATGTTACGGCGCAGGTGGTGGGCGTTGGCATCATTATGTCGCGCTTCATCGGCGTGCCGTATGAATGGGGTGTGGTCATCGGCCTGTCGGGCGTGCTGGTTTGCTCGTTCCTGGGTGGTATGAAAGCGGTGACCTGGACGCAGGTGGCGCAGTACATCATTCTGATCATTGCCTACCTGATCCCGGTGACGTTCCTGTCGCTGAAACTGACCGGCTTCCCGATCCCGCAGTTCAGCTATGGTGTGGCGCTGCAGAACATCACCCGGCTCGAAGGCGAACTGAAGATTTCGTCGGAAGCGCCGGCGCGCGACGGTACCGGGCGCGTCATTCAGCAGGGGTATGTGCCGGCCTATAATGAGGGCCTGAGCAATGCTCCGGCGGTCACGGCCGTGGGGCAGATCAATTCCTATTTCGGCACGAGGTTCACGCCGCCGGCAGTGCAGTCGATCCCCAACACCACGAAGCCTGCCGAGGAGATTCAGCCTGACTGGCGCGGTACACCGTGGAACTTCCTGGCACTCACGTTCTGTCTGATGGTAGGCACCGCTGGCCTGCCACACATTCTCATTCGCTTCTATACGGTGCCGAGTGTGCGTGAGAGCCGTATGAGTGTTGGCTGGGCGCTGGTCTTTATCTTCCTGCTCTACTTCACTGCGCCGGCTTATGCTGCATTTGCGCGCTGGGAGATCCTGCAGAATGTGGTCGGTAAGGAGATCAGCTCGCTGCCGGTGTGGACGCAGAACTGGAGCAAGCTGGGCCTGATCACGCAGCGCGACTACAGGACGCTCGAGGGCCGCGATATCGCGAAGTTGCCGGCCTGGGCGGCGCCGCAGGTGACGAGTGGCGCGCTTGTCATCACCGACGCCAACGGCAACGGTAAGATTGATGTCGCCGGCGCAACCTTCAGCGAAAGTGAGGTTGACGGCAAGAAGATCGGCACGTTCGGCGAGTTGTCGGGTACGGCCATCACCAAGAATAGCACCGATGGCATCCTGCAGTTCGGCGAGCTCAATATTGATGCCGACACCATCGTGCTGGCCACGCCTGAGATTGCTGGTCTCCCGTATACCGTGGCGGCATTGATTGCCGCCGGTGGCCTGGCAGCGGCCCTCTCCACCGCCGATGGTCTGCTGGTGGTGATTTCGTCGGCCATCGCACACGACTTCTACTTCCGGATCATTAATCCGAAGGCCAGCCTGAATACCCGTATCTGGCTGGGCAAGAGTATGTTGATCGTGGCGGCGGTGATTGCGGCGTTGCTGGCGTTACCGCGCCTGGCCCTCATCGCCCAGATGGTGGCGTGGGCCTTCTCAATGGCAGCGGCATCCTTCTTCCCGGTGGTGTTGCTTGGCATCTTCTGGAAGCGCTGTAACGGCCCGGGAGCAATCGCCGGTATGGTCGGTGGCCTGAGCGTGACGATCTTCTACATGGCCAGCAACTATCTCAACCCATCGTTCAATGTGCTGGGCATTACCCACCTGGCCTCCGGGATCTTCGGCTTGCCGGTCAACTTCTTACTGTGCTACATTGTGAGCAAGTTGACGGCTGCACCGTCGCAAGAGGTTCAGGATCTGGTCGATCACCTGCGTAACCCGCAACTCGACGATGACCTGATGACCGAGCTTGCCGGTACGAAGGGCAAGGTTGCAGCCGGGGCGCACTGATGTGAAAGACGGCTAGCCGAATTGAGGCCCCCCGTTGGAGTGCTTCTGGCGGGAGGGCCATCTTCCGAATCATGATCCGCATCCAGGCAGGGAGATCTCCCTGCCTCACATCATTTCAGCCGGTCTACAGGAAGGAGCGCGCATGGAAGAACATCACTCGCCAGTCGAGTTGTTGCCGTTACTGGCCGCGATCCTGATCGGCGCAAAGCTTGCCGGGCGCCTGAGCCAGCGCTTCGGTCTGCCGGCGGTGTTTGGCGAGCTGCTGCTTGGTATTGTGCTTGGTCCCTCCTTGCTCAATTTCATCCGGCCGAATGAACCACTGGCGCTGCTGGCCGAGGTTGGCGTTATTCTGTTGATGTTTCGCGCCGGCCTGGAGACCGACCTGGTGCAGATGCGCCAGGTCGGTGCGCTCGCCACGGTGGTTGCCTTTGGCGGCGTGTTGCTTCCATTCGGTGGCGGGTTCGTGCTCGCATCGCTGTTCGGCTTCCCGCTCCTCCCTGCATTGTTTGTCGGTGCGGTGCTGACGGCGACGTCGGTCTCGATCTCGGCGGAGGTGCTGCGTGAACTTGGGCAGCTTCGTGGGAAGGTCGGTGCAACAATTCTGGGTGCTGCGGTCATTGACGACGTTCTGGGCGTGATCGTCCTCTCGCTGGTACTCGGCCTGGCGGGTGAAGGCAATCCGCTGCTGGCAATCGGGCAGATGGCGCTGTTCTTCCCGGTTGCGTGGCTGGTGGGAGAACGGCTCTTGCCGGTCCTGGTAAGGCTCGAACATCTGGCCGGCGGGCGCGACGCGGTGCTGGCAATAATGCTTGGCCTGGTTATGCTGTTTGCCTGGGCCGCTGAAGCGCTCGGCAGCGTGGCGGATATTACCGGGGCCTATCTGCTGGGTATCGTTGTTGCGCGCTATACCGATGAAGAGCATGTCGTGCATCACGGCAGCTCAGCGCTTGCCTACGCCTTCGTGGTACCGGTCTTCTTTGTGAACATTGGCCTTGAAGCCAACGTCACCACCCTGGGGGCGGCACCCTTGTTCACCGTCTTGATGCTGGTGCTGGCACTGGCAGGGAAACTTGCAGGCTGTGGTATCGGCGCATTGCTGATGCGACTCTCGTGGCGCGAAGCGCTGCAGGTCGGTATTGGCATGGTGGCGCGAGGCGAAGTGGCGCTGGTGATGGTTGCTGCGGGGCGCGTGGCCGGCCTTGTGAACGATACGCTGTTCACCGCAACGATTGTGATGACGCTGGTCACAACGCTGGTGACGCCGCCACTCTTGCGCCTGGCGTTTGCACAGCGGAAGCTCCCACCTGCTGAGGAGCGCGGCGCGGTGATCGAGGCCGCGGAGTGATATCCATGGCTCAGATGACGGCTGTGATAGCGGTGTAATGAACTACTGCCATGCGATCCCCGGGCATCGTGTATACTCCCCGATCGGGGAGGTGTTGCCATGTATTCGGCCGATCATGCGGGTATGACGCAGCGTAGCCGCAATGGTTTGCTGCAGGGCGCTCTGCTCATCACACTATTACTCGTCGTCAGTGGGAGTATTGCGCTGGTGGCGCGCGATGCTCTCGGTACTGCGAAACGGCGCCAGAGCAACATTGCCGCCTATGTGCCTGATCCACGCCCGGGCGATGTGTATGAGTTCACGCGCTATGTTGAACGCGATGGCCGGCGCTTCTTCGCTTATTTCCGTGTGACTGCCGTTACGTCCGATACGCTGCGTGGCGTGCACAGCCGTGCTGAGTATCCTCAGCCGCAGCGCGACGAGGTTCTCTGGCGGCCGGATTTCTACGAAACGGAAGAGCAGGATATTGCGCGGGCCGAGGTTGCAGGTGAGTTCGCAGCCGGCACATTGAGCGATATCCGGCGGTTTGACCCGGCGCCGTAGGACGTGATGTGCTGTGTCCTACGGCGCAATCGGGTACACTTCCGGCGCGCACCGTCAGGCGACGTGTCATTCGATGGCCGTTGCGTGACGCCTTCACGGGAAGAGTTCCATACGGGTGGGGCGTTACGCTTCCATGCGCGTGATCCAGCGCTGTGGCGCGCGGATTTCTTCCATCGTAGGCAGGTGCTCGGCACGCTCCCAGACCCGGTTGGCGAATGCCGGGCCACGCATGGCCACGATCGCGTTGATAAATGCTTCGCCTTGTTGGTACTGTGCCAGCTTCAGGTCCATCCCGGTTACCCGGTTGAACGCTTCTTCGATGAGCGGCCGGCGCAACTGGCGCTGGCGCACCCGGTCTTCGATCTGCTGGTAGCTGGGCAACAACTGCCCGCCAATTGCATTCATGATGTGGTTTGAATACCCCTCTACCAGCGACATAAGCGCCTGCATCCGCGCAAATATACGTTGCTGTTCAGGCGTCAGCATCAGTTCGATCCAGTGCTGATCGGGTGGAAGCCCCTGAATCAAGCGCTCGATCAGACGGGCGATGCCAACCCCGAGCGCCGAGAACTGGTCGGTGACCTGGCCGAGGAACTGGCGCAGCAGATCCTGAAAATAGTCGCGCACCCAGGGGAAGGCTTCAAACTCGAAGACGTGCGTTGTTTCATGCAGCGCGATCCACATGCGGAAATCTTCGTCGTGGAGGCCAAGCTGGGCGCGCACCCGCGCAATGTTCGGCTCGACGAAATAGAGTGCGCCACGGAGCTCCGGATCGGGCGAGAGCAGGCCAAGGTCATACTGGCCAAGCACACGGCGCGCCAGAAAGCCGATAAGCGCACCCATTTGCGCGCCGATGATCTGGCTATTGAGCCGGCCAAATGCCAGCGCCAGTGCTCCCTGGCGGGCGCTCACATCGGCATACAGTTCCTCCAGCGGCGCAAACAGTGCCTGGAATGACGTCAGGTTCGCCTCGATCCACTCGGCGCGATCGAAGACATAGACGCGATTGATGGGTTGCGGTAGCTGAACGCCCATATAGGTGGCAATCAGAGGTTCGCTGCGCTGCACCAGCCGCAAGTACTGCTCCTGCCGCGCTGCCCGGTCAGGGACAGGAGCGAGGTGGGATTGCGAGACCGCCAGGCCGATCATACGCGCCTGGCGCCAGTCAATAACGCGTGGCCGGGACGTGCTCGCTGCGGCGCGTGCAGTCACGTACCGCACGCTGGCGCCCGCAACGATGGCGAGGAGTAATGCGGCGCCAAAGCGGCGCAGATCGCGTTGCGAATCGGTTGGCAATGCCTGGTCCTTTCGATAGCAGAGCTGCCGTCGCGGTGGTCCTATCCGGTTCGTCCTGACAGTCACGCGCTTTCAGCAGGGTTCTGTTGCAACGAAGGTTTGTGACCTTGACGGATATGTGTCGGTAGGCAACAGCGCGTGGCGTCAGCGAGCGAATGTTGGCGGCCTGTGCCCACGACGCTGCGCGGCATTGCGCACCATTTCCTTCAGATCATCATCGGTAATCAGCAGCGTTTCATAACTAGATGTGCCGATCTCGCGCCGTTCGGGAACACGCCCCTGCAACACCAGCCCGTCTTCGATTTCGACGATACGCACGTCGGTATAGCCATGCTCATCGATAAAGTGCCCGATTGCGCGCAACACATCCTGGTAATCAGATTTTCCCATGCCACGAAAGAGTCTCATCCCAGCCACCCCCGTTTCTGATGCTGCTCCGGCTTGCGCTGGTCGCGCATTGTCTGGATCAAGCGGCGCACCTCGTCGTGAGAGAGCACATAATCTGCCGGGACGCGTATGAACCCCTGCGCTGTGCTCTGGTACGTGATACCGGTGATGATCCAGCCGCGATCGAATTCCAGAATCGTGACCTCGTTGAGATGCTGCTGCTGGATGAAGTGCCCAAGCGAGCGCAGTAGCTCCGGGTAGTCAATGCGCTCTTTTTGCATTGGTCCAGTCACTCCCTGTCAATCGTGTCAGTAACGAATGCGTACATCGCCGCTGCGTCGCGTAATGCGCCGCTCATCAAGGTGCTCGAGCAATGCCAGCGCATACTTCCGGCTGTTGCCAAAACGGTCGCGGAACCGGGCCACGGTCACGCTTCCGCCGTCGCGGATCTGATCACATACCCAGCTCACCATTTCCTCGTAGGCACTATTCAAGAAGACGACGTCGGGCGTGACGCGCGTCACAACGCCACGCTCCACCAGCCAGCCGAGCAGTTCGGTGTCGAGGTCAGGCGCAGGCGGGCCATAGGGCGCTGTGCGCAGGAGATCGAGCGCCTGCTGTATCTGGCGCTGCTGTTCGGCGGTTGGTCGCGCCTCATGCTCCGGCAGGCGAACAAATGCCCCCTCACTCTGGACATCGCCATGTGTGCTTGCATAGGCCAGCACATCGTCGAGCGCCTCATTAGCAAGGTTCAACCTGCTGCGCAGTTCCTCACGCGGCATGCCGCGGCGCAGCGGATAACGGGCGTGGTACTGGCGCAACACTGCCACCATGCGCTCGCGTAGCATGCGCCAGCCGGTACCAGAGATGAGCGTTCCCGGCTCGGGCGCTTCGGCATCGCCCGACTTTGCAGGGTCGAGGCCCGGATGAAACGTGCCTGGCTGGCGGAACGCAAGAACGAGTGCCTGTTGCGTCTCAAGCAATGCTGCAAGCCCTTCACGCGCCAGGGAGTCGTTCAGGCCACTGGTTTGCACAATACCCGACCAGGGATGCGGCATGTCGTCCGCCAGCGCCATCTGCACCAGATCGGCAGGCGTGCCACGCGCCAGCGCCTCGAGCATCCTGATAACCTCTGGCCGGAAGCGGCGATGGCGCGCAGGATGCGCATCCATGACGCGCCCTCCGCCAATGGTGCACCCTGGCGACGGCTGGCGCAGAATATAGCGGTCGCCGCGCAGTGTGACAACCGGCCGGTCGAGGCGGAGTTGCACCCAGCCCATCTCGCCAGGCGCCAGTTTCTCGCAGTCGAGCAGTGTCACCCGGCATGGGGTTTCGGCCGCGCCCACGAACAGCTCAAGCCGATCATTCTGTTCAATCACGTGCGGCGCGCTGGCGACGACGCGCAGGCGTGCGTCGATCACTGTTGTTGGTTGGATGTACCCGGGGATCACCAGTGCGTCGCCACGCCGGATCGCCTGGTGGGCCACGCCTGCAAGATTGACGGCGACTCGCGATCCCGGGCGCGCTTCGTCAACCCTGGTCTGGTGCGTTTGCAGCCCGCGCACCCGTGCACGCATCCCATGTGGCAGGATCTCGACCTCATCACCCACGCGCAGCGGGCCGTCGCTGAGTGTGCCGGTCACCACCGTACCAAAACCGCTGATGGCGAATGAACGATCGATCGAGAGACGCGCCCTGCCGCGCGCATCCGCGCGTGAAGGCACATGATCAAGCGTCGTGTCAAGGGTGCGTAGCAAGTCGTCAATCCCCTGCCCGGTACGCGCCGACACGGCCACGATCGGCGCCGTGGCAAAACTGGTGCCGCGCAAGCGATCGCGCACCTCGTCGCGCACCAGCGCCAGCCATTCCTCATCAACCAGATCGATCTTGGTTAGCGCCACCAACCCGTGAGTGACCTCGAGCAGGTCGAGAATGGCCAGGTGCTCGATCGTCTGTGGCATCACCGACTCGTCGGCGGCAATGACCAGCAACGCTGCATCAATGCCGCCGATGCCTGCCAGCATATTCTTGATGAAGCGCTCGTGCCCGGGAACATCAATAATACTGATCTGCCGGCCGCCTGGTAGCCTGAGCCAGGCAAATCCCAGATCGATCGTCATCTCTCGCCGCTGCTCTTCTTCCAGGCGGTCAGGATCGATTCCGGTGAGAGCCTTGACGAGCGTTGATTTTCCATGGTCAACGTGGCCAGCGGTTCCGATGACGTACATGGATGCCGGGGTAGCGGGCGGGCGCGACGATCGCTCTGCCTGAACGATGATCAAACATCCCACTGATCGGGCGAGATCGGGTAGAATTGGAGGCATTGTACCATGCTCATCACGTCGCGGCAAGGATATGTCAAGAAACTGCAGACGCTCGTTATTGCCGGTCGTCGCTGTGATCGCTGCATTGCTCACGACCGTTGCCTGTGGCGCATCAATGGAGCGGGCCGTCACGCTATCGCCATCGCCGACGATAGCCGCCATGCCGCCGGAGGTGATGGCCGTGCCTTCCACAATGCCCACCCCATCCCCGGCGCCCGTGCTGGCGCAGCCGCCGGCACAACCTGCCGGGCAGGCGTCGCTGGAGAATGGTGATGTGGCGTTGTTCGCCTATCAATGGCCGGCGTTTCTGCCGGACGGCATGGCCCTCGCGCCATCGGAGTCGCGCATTGCGCGCGACGGCGAGGTTGGCGATGGTGGCGTGGGATTCTATCTCGTGACGTTCAACAGTGGTGCAAAAAAGCTGGTCATCGGGGGCGGAGCAGTCGAGCCATTCAGTCTGAGTGGAACGATCGAGCGTATCCGTCTCGGTGCGCGCGGCGCACGCATTGTCGACCAGGGCGATCAGACATTGATCGTCATTGATGATGGCGCACCGGGAACGCTCTTTGTGTTCGGGTTGGGCTGTACGCGTGAGGACCTGCTGCGCGTGGCCGAGTCGCTGGCGCCGATCGATGTGCGTGAAATGCGGCGGCGGGTGGAGGCGGCGACGCCGTGATGTCACGGCGCCTGGCGAAAGCGAACCTCGGCGGCGGTATATTTGCCGCCGTTCAGGTTTGTCACCGTAATGGTGTTGGCCTGCACTTCGGGAATGCCGGGCGCTGCAACCAGTCGCACGATCCAGTTGGTGCAGCCCAGGCCAGGGATGACGTAGGTTCCGTTGCGCTGTGTCGTGGTACTGAAACGGTTGCGGCCGTCGGCGCTCGTCACTGTGATAGTTGCGCCAGCGATACCGTTCCCTGCTTTGTCTTCCACGCTTCCATAGATACTTGAGCGAAACTCCGTGCCGCAGCGGATGGCGGCATCAGTTGCCGTTGCTCCCAGGCGACCGATGAAGACGGGTTGTGGTGGTGATGGCGCTCCCTCGCTGTCAATCAGCCAGCGTTCGATCCAGCCGATCGCCCCGATATGCATGGCAGCCACGCTACGCCGGATGCGCACCTGGTACCATTCTGGCGTATCCACCCGCAGGAGTTCGACTTCGTCGCCGTTGCGGAGTACAGCGAAGCGATCGCTCGTGGCGTCCGGAAGCATGCGCAGGCTGGTATAGGCACCCAGCTCGTCAATGCCGACCCGGTCGGTGAAGACATACTCGGGTCGTACCCCCTGTACCAGCTTCTGTGCCAGGAAATCGCGCAGTGTGACTCTGATCTCCGGCTGTGGTACACCGTCAATGGCCAGTGTCAGCGTAAGCTCACCCTGGATCGGGAACGTTATGCGCGCCAGGCGTAACGTCGCCCGGTTACCGGTGGCGCTTTCACGCTGGAGGGCGATGGTGTGATCGTCAGCCACCAGTGCAAAGGTGCGCCCCCGATCGAGATCGGTACCCTGCACGGTCAAGGCAATCGGCAGGGTCGCGGTATAGACCTCGGTGGGTGAGAGTGTGGTTGCGACGGGCGTGCTGGCGGTGATCTGCGTGGCGATGGGAGGCCGGGGCGAAGGCATTGCCCGGACGGTGATAGTCGGTGCGGCCTGCGTGACCGGAGTAACGGCATGGCCAGCCGTGACTGCCGACAGGGCTGTCTCGGGCCGGGCCGGTGTGCGGCCGGCCAGTGCTACTCCAAGCGCGATCACGACCACCGGGGCGATAAGGGCTGCCGGAATGGCATACCGTCGCCATGGCGATGGCACTGCGGCAGTGACGGCTGTGACGATCTGCAGCATGACCTCGCGCACCTTTGCCAGGGCCGTACGTGCCACATCCTCCCCGGCGCATTGTGTCGCAGACGACTCGTTGTATGGCGCGGTATGGGCCGACGGAGCAGGCGTGCCGTTCGATTGCCGATGCTCGTTGCCATGATCGCGCCACACGGCGCAGGGTGCGGCCCCATCGGCGGCGATGGTCTCTGCTTCGTGCAATCGCTGGCGTTGGAGCGATTCCTCCCGGTTGGCCGGCATGGCGCTCTGGCCCGCCTGTTCGAGATCCGCGCGCATTGATGCCGCGCTCGATGGACGCTCATCAATATTCAGTGCCATCGCCTGCATCACGAGCCGGTCGACAGCCGGTGGTACCACCGGGTTGAGCGCTGCCGGCGGAATCAGGGGATCGGGTAACTGGCGCAGTATGGCCGTGGCGCGCGTCAGCGCGTCGGGTGGCTGGACGCCGGTGACCAGGTGGTAGAGGGTCGCAGCCAGGCTATACAGATCACTGCGTGGTTCGGTGCCGCTGTTGTCAATCTGCTCTAGCGGCGCATAGTGCGGCGTGTAACCGAAAATGCTCTCGTTGGCGTGAGTATGCGAGGTTGCGATTCCCTTCGCCAGGCCAAAATCGAGGAGTACCACCTCACCATCCGCCGTCAGTTTGAGGTTTTGCGGCTTGATGTCGCGATGGAGCACCGGTGGGTGTTGCCGGTGCAGGTATTCCAGGACCCGGAGCAGTTGATCGGCCCAGGCAAGCACGTTCTCCACCTCGAATGCCCGCTTGCGCCGGGTGAGCAGGGTGTCGAGGTCTTCGCCGGCGATGAACTCCATCACCAGATACTGGCCGCTGCCGTCAACAAAATGGTCGGTGACTTTCGGCAGTGAGGCATGGCGCAATGCGGCGAGCAGGCGCGCCTCGCGTTCGAGTGAACGCGCCATCTGGTCACTGGTGGTCAGCGTTTGCTTGAGTGCGACCCGATTGCCCAGCCGCTGATCGATTGCTTCGTAGACGGCGCCCATGCCGCCCTTGCCGATCTGGCGCACGATGCGGTAACGATGTTGCAGGAGAGTATCTGGCGCGAGCATGGGTGTTGCTGATACGACGGCGCTCATGCCAATTGTACCGTGACGGGCGCGATGAAGAAACGGGTATATCACCGGGGAGATGGTAACCGCGCGAGGGTATCGCCCATCTCCCCGGCCATGCCGGCCTACTCGATTTGCATCGAGTCGGCGATCGTGCCCAGTTTGTCAGCGTGCTGGTCAAACTCGGCGGATGGCGCCTGCAATGACACCAGGTAACTCAGGCCGGTTCGCGGGCTGGTTACGGCGACAACGAGACCAGTGACGGGTACGCCGTTCTGGTCGGTGAACGTATATTGTGCCGACGGCCCTGTCTCGCCGCCGATGACGATCGGGTCGCCGCTCGCTTGCTGAAAGCCTTGCTGCTGGCTCAACGACTCGAGGAACTGTCTGAGCAGTGCCTGGTTGGCCTGCGCCGGCGGCAGGCTAGTGTTGTAGACATCAACACTGACGAAGACATTACCATTCTGCGCCGGATCGTAGAAGTAGATCTGATCGTTGCCGGTATCGAAGGTTTCCCAGTCGTCAGGATATTCGATCGAAAACCCGAGCCCCTGGTTGTCGTACGACTGGTAACCGGCCTGGGCGCCGGGCGATGTCTGCGCAGGCGGTGGGACATTGGCGCCCGCGCCGGAGTTATCGATCGTGATATCCTCGTACTGGTAGCTGAAGCGACCGGCGATATCGCGCACGAGAAAGCCGGTCACATAGTCGCCGCTTGCGACCGGGATGCGCTGTACGGCAAGCGACTGATTGCCGATTGTGAGCGTGTCGCCCTCGACAAAGCCAGGTTCGAGGCGGTCGCCCTTCACGGTGTAGGTGCGGATCATGGCAGTGAAGGTATCGCCAGGCGTCGGTGAGATTTCGAAGGGTTGGGATTCCTGCTTCTGGTTTTTCGGGAAGCCGTAGATCGTCACAAGTTGTGGCGCGCCGCTTTCGACCGTAAACACGAGCGCTGCCGCGATCTGCTCATTCGAGGGCTGGCGCGTATAGATCCCCTCGACGCCGTAGAGTGCCGTGCCGTACTTGGCCGGCCCGAGCAGAACCGGAATGGTATCCTGGCCGTTGGTCAATCCCCACTGGGTGCCGTCATATGGAATCCTGAGCGTGGTCCGTGTTCCAGTCCAGGGTGGAATGCTGCTGCCGGGCGTGCTACCCGGAGGATACATGAAGTCGATGCTGGTCAGCAGTACGCCGCTACGGTCACGGTTGGGAATGCCAGCGAAGAAGAAGACATAGGCAATGTTGTTGCCGGAAACCGTGCCTTCGACATTGATCGGGCTGTTCACGCTGACGGTCGTGCTGGAGAGCTGGAGATCAGTGATCTCTGCGGCAGCCTGCAGGCCGGTGTTGGCCGTGTGAAAGGCGGCAAGAAAATCACCCCACGAGGTCTGCTGTGGTAAAGGTGATGCCTGGCCATAGATTTCAGGGTAGAACTGGGCGTACTGCGGGAAGAAGATTGACATACCGGTGGAGTTGTTGTGGAACCCGCCGTTCCACTCGGCAATTCGCGCCTGCGCCAGTGCTTCGTTCATGGCTCGCGCCGGTTCAGCCACAGGTGGACGTGCGCCGCGCTCGACCACCAGCCGGGCAAAATGCCCCAGATCCACCGCGCTGAACTCCTCCGGTCGCGGCTGGCTGTAGGCATCAACATACGATCGCGCTTCGGCAATCGCCGTGTATGAGTCGCCCATGCCGGCCAGCATGGCATCCGACAGAGCATTCAGTTTCTGCAGGATGTCGTCTGATCGCGTCAGGTCGAATGCCGAAAGTGTGACGGTCGGGTCATCGCCCGCCTCATAGAACTCGCGGTAGGTATCTACGATTATTTCGGCGACGCTGGCGGCATCCTGTTGCGGGTCGTCCACCAGGCGACGTAACCAGAGATCCCAGGCCCAGCCTTCATTGGGTTCGAGCTCGGCGGACGCAACCATCACATCTGCATAGGGTGCGACGGTCTGCAGCACGTCAATCTGCGCCATCAGGCAGGCATCGAAGCCGATCAGGTCGATCTGCTCTCCCGTCTGCTGTTTGATGGTACGCAGTGCTGCATCGAGTTCCGGCATGTTGATGCCATCCTCGCCGTCGGTTTCATCGAAGGCGATACCGGCCCAGGATGAACCATGATCCCAGAGAATAAGCGCGTATCGCTCGGCAGGGTAGGTCTGCATGCCCCAGACGGCGAAATCAACCAGCGTCTGCGGATCGCCCATGTTGACTTCACCCAGGTCGTCAATCTCCTGGGCTCGAATCTCATCCTCGTCGTCATCCCGGGTGACCAGAAACCGTCTGGCAGTTTCCCAGTCGCCATTGGAGGCATCGTCCTGCGGGCCGTTCTGGCGGATGCGATCGAGCAAAACGACGATCTTCACCTGGTCCGTGGACCCGACCAGTTCCATTTCGTTGAAGTCGCCGACGGCGTCCTGTTCCAGGTTGTTGTCACCGTCGAGGTAGACCAGGATCGTCCAGTCGGCCCTATCGCCGGCAGCCTGGGCGGGCGTGCGGGTCGGCACCGGGACGGTGGTGCTACCGGCGGCAGTCTGCTCGGTAGGACGGGCCGTCGCGCTCTCGGTGGTTACCTGGTCGCTGAAGAGCCCGCCGACACTGCGCGTGACCACAACGGCACCGCCGATGCATGCCGCAACCAGCACGACAGCCACCAGTGCAACCGGGATGAGCCAGCGCGGCATGCCGCCTTTGCGAGCGGGTTGCACATCAGGCAGTGGGACAGGCGGCGGCTGGTACTGCGGTCGGGCAGGCGGGGGCTGCGACGGCGGGAGCTGGAATCCCTGCGGTGGCTGCGCAGGCGGGGGCTGCGACGGCGGGAGCTGGAATCCCTGCGGTGGCTGCGCAGGCGGGGGCTGCGACGGCGGGAGCTGGAATCCCTGCGGTGGCTGCGCAGGTGGGGGAGTGGCCGTGGCTGGTGTCGTTGGTGGTGCACTGATCGGTCCTGGCGCAGCAACCAGCGTCGCATCGAGGGCCGGCTGTGGTTGTTCGAAGCGGAACGTCTCATCCCCCACCTCGATGATGTCGCCAGTTTTCAGGCGGTGTGGCGCCGCAAGCCGCTGGCCGTTGACCACCGTCCCGTTGGCGCTGCCCAGGTCGTAGAGCACATAATCACCGCCCTCACGGCGGATCTCGGCGTGGCGGCGTGACGCTCGCGCGCTGGCGATGACGACGGTATTGTCGGGGTTACGCCCGAATGTGATAGGCGCATCACCGAGTGGAAAGCTCTTGCCTGCCTGTGCGCCGCTGGTCGCGACAATCTGTGGCGGCATCTGCACCTCCAACGATATGTGAGTGACTCTTACGATAAGAATAACGTGCGGCAAGGGCGAATCGTGACACGGTGTCTCACGATTTTGCCGCAGGTTCCATGTCGAGCTCCAGGCGCGCGGCCTGCACTGGCCCGCGCGGCAGGTCGAGGCGTTCAATCTGCCGCGTCAGCGACGCCGGATCGCCGGTGGTTGCGTACGTGAGCGTGCCGGCAGGAGCGCTTTCCGGGTACGCCAGGCGCCGCTCTGCCAGTACCTGAACGACCCGGCCAGCCACGGCGGGAGCGGCGTCCAGCAGGAGCACATCGGCACCGGCAATGCGCTGGATCTGCGGCAGCAGCAACGGGTAGTGCGTACAGCCGAGCACGATCGTGTCTGCGCCGGCCGCCAGTAACGGCGTCACATAGCGGTGCAGTAGTTCCATCGAGCCAGGCGTGTCGAGCGCGCCGGCCTCGATCTGTTCGACCAGGCCGGGGCATGGTTGCTCGATGACACGCACGCCGCCTGACCAGCGATCCACAACATCGCGCAACAGATCGCCGGCAATCGTTGCCGGCGTGGCGAGCACGCCCACAACGCGGCTGCGCGTATGGGCTACCGCGGGCTTTACTGGCGGCACCATGCCAACGAATGGGACAGCCGGGAAGCGACGACGCAGATCCGCCAGCGCAGCCGCGCTGGCAGTATTGCAAGCGACGACGATAAGTCTGGCGCCGCGTTCGATCAGCCAGGCCGCGCAGGCCGCGGCAATCGTGCGCAACTCCTCGGCTGGTCGTGGGCCGTACGGGCAACGCGCCTGATCGGCCAGGTAGAGGAACTGCTCGGCAGGGAGCAGGCGTTGCAGTTCGCGCAGGACCGTGATGCCACCGATGCCGCTGTCGAACAGGCCGATGGGTGCGTGTGACTGGTGATGCATGGTGCATAATGGCAGGGCGCACATGGCGGATGTCATGCGCCAGACCGGTGCAGCCTGCCATCATAACGAAGGTACGCCAGTATCGCAAATCCGGATCGAGCCGTACGTGTTCACACTTCACCCGGGAGCGAAGGCAGCCTGCCCTCGTATCCCGCAACAAGGGCGGGACGTCCTCGCTCCCAGGATGGCGGTTACCCCAGATGTGAACAGTTACCTCGCGCCCTGGCACGACACTGGTGCACGAACGGATCCGGTGATCAGCGCTGCCGTTCGCGCCAGGCGACCAGGCGCTCGACGGCCTGGAAGTTCCATGGTTCGCCAAGCCCCAGGATCAGGTGTGTTGCGCCGGCCTCGATGAAGGCGTCGAGGTGATCCAGATCGCCGCCGCCGATGGCAGCAGTGCGCTCGATGCTTACCGGATCGCGGCCAAGCTCACGGCACCAGCCGTCGAGCACCTGGTTCTTGCGGCGAAACGTTTCAGGCGGGCCGAAGCCGTTCCACAGGTCGGCGTATTGCGCGGTAAGTTTGAGTGTCACCTTCTCGCCGCCACCGCCAATCAAAATCGGGACGGGATGGCGCAGTGGCGGAGGGTTCAGCCTGGCCATACGCTCCTTGATCTGCGGCAATGCCCGGCCAAGGGCGCGGAGCCGGTCGGGAGCCGTTCCGAACTCATAGCCGTATTCATCATAGTCGCGTTGAAACCAGCCGGCGCCAATGCCGAGGATCACGCGCCCGCCGCTGATATGGTCGATTGTACGAGTCATGTCGGCCAGCAAGTGCGGATTTCGGTAGCTGTTGCATGTCACCAGGCAGCCGATATCGGCGCGACTGGTAAGAGTTGCCATTGCGGTCAGCAACGTCCAGCCCTCGAAATGCGGGCCATCCGACGGGCCATACAGCGGGTAAAAATGGTCCCAGTTCCAGATCGAGTCAACGCCGAGTGCCTCGACCTGGCGCACGGCCTCAGCGAATGATACATACGAAGTATGCTGTGGATGAAGTTGTATGCCGACGCGGAGCGGAAACATGCCGCCTGCCTTTCTGCTGAACGCGTGCGTGTATGATACACCACTCTGCGGCAGGCGGCGATCGCGGTGGAGCTGTTCGCGGTCTCCCGGGCGCGCGGGCGTCTCACTCGCGTGGCAGGGTTTCAATGGAGCGACAGCATGATGGTCATGGTCATCCCAGATGGAACCATCGGCGAACCGCTCGCCGCGTGGTGATGATGCACCCGGTAGTGAACGGGTGCCGCACGGTATCACCTTGACACGTCACACTGGCGTAGTATAATTGTGACATAATTCACAACTAATAAGAGAGAATCACATGAAGACCATCATACCTGCGGTGCAGGATGCACATACCGCGCGTAGAAACGGTATGCGGCCGGAACCGCGCAAACGCCCGCGCGTGGTGATCGTGGGTGCCGGGTTCGGCGGGCTGGCGGCAGCGCGCGAACTGGCGCATGCCGATGTTGATGTCCTGGTGATCAACCGCACCAACTACCATGGCTTCTGGCCGTTGCTCTACCAGGTTGCCACAGCGGGCCTGGAGCCGGAGTCGATCGCCTACCCGGCGCGCGCCATTTTGCGCCGCTATCGCAATGCCGATTTCCTGCTGGCTGAAGTCGGCGGCGTTGATTTCGAACGACGTGCCGTGTTGACCGATGTTGGCGAAGTAACGTACGACTACCTGGTGCTGGCGGCGGGCAGTACGACCAACTTTTTCGGCAATGCGCACGTGGAGGCCCACACCCTTGGCATGAAGGATCTTGACGAGGCGCAACGGCTGCGGAACCACATCCTGGCCTGTTTTGAGCATGCCGCTGCTGAACCCGATCCGGCGCGGCGCGCCGCAATGCTCACCTTTGTCGTTGTTGGCGGTGGGCCAACTGGCGTGGAACTGGCCGGCGCCTTCAGCGAGCTGATCCGCCATGTCATGCGCAAAGACTACCCGATGCTGGATGTCAACCAGGCGCACGTTATGCTCGTTGAGGCGACCGATCGTATCCTGGCAACCTTTCCTGAGTCGTTGCAGCATGCCGCATTGCAGCGTCTGGAGCGCATGGGCGTGGATGTTCGGCGCAACGTGCCGGTTGCCGATGCACGACCTGGGGCGCTGCTGTTCAAAGATGGCACGGAACTGGCAGCGGAGACCGTGGTATGGGCGGCGGGAGTGCGGGCTGCGCCGCTGGCCGAGGCGCTTGGCGTGGCGCTGGGGCGAGGCGCGCGGATCAAGATCGAGCCGACGCTCACCTTGCCCGGGCGGCCAGACGTGTTTGTGATCGGCGACATGGCATACCTGGAGGGATATCGTCCGGGCGTCGCGTATCCGATGGTTGCGCCGGTGGCGATTCAGATGGGTGAACAGGCGGCACGCAATATTCTTGCGCGTACCCGGCGCAACCCGTTGAAGCCGTTCCGCTACTTCGACAAGGGGCAGATGGCAACCATCGGGCGCAGCGCGGCGGTGCTCGATGCGTTCGGCGTTCAGATGACCGGCTGGCCGGCGTGGGTCGGCTGGCTGTTCGTGCATCTGATGGAGCTGGTTGGTTTTCGCAACCGGGTGCTGGTGTTGCTCAACTGGGCCTACAGTTACTTCACCTACGATCGTGGCGTGCGCCTGATCTTCGGTGTGGGAGCGGAACCGGTGAAGCAGCGCCTTGTGACGGTACGGTGATGGCCGCCCGCACCCCATACTCCGCCTGGATCGGCCGGTTGCCTGTATCTAGCTGCTGCTCAACCTCCGGTCTGGTTGTGTCGCGTGCCGACGTGCATTAGAGCCACTATCTTTCACATACGCCCGTCACCCCCACCCCGGCCCGCCCCCGCCGGGGG
>JACAEQ010000038.1 GCA_013388755.1 Chloroflexota bacterium | reverse complement strand
CGGGATCGTGGTAGAGTCCATGGTGCACCTTTCTTGGCTGATTGGTTCGTGACGTTCCAATCCTACCCGAGAAAGGTGTTTTCCTGGGTATGTCTCCTTCCGACTTTGCACATGCCCTGTGTGGAAGTCGTCGCTGCTTGCGCCGTGTGACGCTCCATGCTACAATGCAGGCGGTATAAGCGCCGGTGTAGCTCAGCGGTAGAGCAGCTGTTTCGTAAACAGCAGGTCGTCGGTTCGAATCCGACCATCGGCTCCAGCGTTTAGGGTACCAGAGAGCCTTCCGCGATTTCGCGGAAGGCTCGTTGTTTTGCGGATGGAGCCAATGATAAAAACCTCCGCGTGGAGGTTTATGAATCCCGCCAGTGAAAACCGGCGCGGTCGCAGGAGGTACTGAGTTTGCATGCGCCGGACCCGGCGTGTCTGCTGTGTACTATCGGGTCCGCAAAACGCGTACCAGGCGTCGTCCACCCGACAGTTTCACCGGGATTGATGCACGTCTGCGAGTCGGGCTGTATTTATTGTGCTGTTCGCCGCTCTGTTGAAATGCCTGCGATTATGCAGTCGCTGGTAGCCGCTCTTCTAAGAACATCATCAGGAGAAATTGTATGATGAGACGGATCGATCTCCGTCAGGTGAAGCGCACGTATACAACCCACATTGTGCCTGACGATGCGTGTATTGGATATCTTGCTCCTTCCGGCAGTCCGCGCATTGGTGATCTGCTGCTTGCAGAAGTCGTCAGTGTCGGGAAACATGTCGCCATTGAGACGATCAACGGATTTACCCTGAACATTTTTCCCGGCGACCTGATCATCGGCGCATTCGGGAACCGGTATGCGACCGATCAGTATGAGGGATATGTTCCGGCACACTGGACTGACCAGTGTGATTTGCTCTCGATAGGCGGCGTTTGCGGCGAAGTCTGCTCGATGCACAGTTCGATGGGCGCTCCGACGCGCCTGCGAGTGTTGGGCGCATTGTGTGATGCTTCGGGCGTCTCCCTCAATCTCCACTCGTTTGCCACTCCCGCCCCACGAGCGCTGCAAGCTGGTCAGGTGATTCTCGTCGTCGGAACGTCAATGAATTCCGGCAAAACGACGACGGTCGGCACACTGGCGCGTGCGCTCAGTCGTGCCGGTATGCGCGTTGCAGCCGCCAAGGTCACCGGCACTGCCGCCGGCAAGGATGGCCGCTTCTTCAGAAGTTGCGGTGCCGATCCGGTGTTCGATTTTACGCACTGCGGCTTCCCTTCGACATACATGCTCAATCAGGACGACCTGCTTGCCATCTGCGATGATCTCTTCGACCGCCTTGCGGCTATTGAACCCGACTACAGCATTATCGAGATTGCTGATGGCATCTTTCAGCGCGAGACCCGCATGTTGCTCGCAAGCAAGGCCTTTCGCGCACGGGTGGATCATGTGTTCTTTTCTGCCGGTGATAGCCTTGGAGCGGAATGTGGCGTGCGCCGTCTGCGCGCCGATGGCTGGCCCATCCGTGCCGTGACCGGTCTGGTTACGGCAAGTCCGCTGGCACTCCGTGAAGTGGAAGAGGAAGCAGGTATACCGTGCCTCAGTATTGAGCGCCTCGTTTACGGTGAAATCCTGCTGGACCTGGTTGACGCTCCAAAGGCTGCGGCAGTTGGCGAGTCACAGGCCTTCCGCTATGCTGCATAATCTCTACCACACGATTGAGAACCTGCGTTCGCCGGTTTTCTTCCGAAAGGTGGGAGAGCGAGTGAGAGAGCGAGTGCGGGCCAGCCGTTTCGTGCGCGTGCTGCTCTGGCTCGCTCCCTTTCTCCGCCCGGATCGACGACGCCTGCTGGCCGTTGCGGCGACCACGTTGCTGCTCACGATCACAGAGACCACAACGCCGGTGATTATCGGCATCTTTGTGGATGTGATGCTTGATGCCGCACATGACTCGCGCTCAGCCGGGATGAACGGCCACTGGCTACTCCTGGTCCTGCTGGCGGTCATGGCGCTGGCGCGCGGTTTCCTGGTCGCACGCCAGCAGGCGCAGATCGGCGATCTGGGTGAAGGGGTGGCGGCGCGCATCCGTACTCGCCTGTGGGGGCACCTGCAGGACGTTCCGCTGGATTATGTGCATCGTTGCGGTCCTGGACGCCTCTCGCTGCGTTTTATCAGCGATACGCGCATGTTGCAGCGCCTGATCGCCCAGGGAATGGTGCAACTGGCGCAGGACATGCTTTTGCTCGGGGCGATCCTGGCGGCGCTGATGATCATCAACTGGCGGATGACGCTTGGCGTGGCGCTGGTGATGCCGGTGTACTTGGTGCTGTTCTACCGGCTCAACCCATCCCTGCGCCACGCCAGCCGGGCAGCGCGGCGCAGTCGGAGTCGCCTGGCTGCGTATCTGCATGATCGACTTGAAGGAATGGTGGTCATCAAGACGTATGTGCGGCAGATGGCCGAAGAGCGCCGGCTGAAGCGTCTGGCGCGCCGGCTTGCACGTAACGGCGCGCGACGGGCCTCGCAGAGCGGCGCACTTCAAGGTCTTGCCGCCGGTGTCGTGGCGTTGAGCAGCGTCATCGTGCTGGCGCTGGCTACGCTTGAAGTCTCTTCGGGGCGGATTACTGCTGGCGGTCTGGTCTTGTTTTACACGATGCTGGGTCTGATCATTCCGATCTTCCAGCGGATCGCACTTGCCAACCGCATCTTCCAGGAATCGTACATCTCACTGGAACGCCTCCAGCAGACCATGAATGTGGCGTCTGAGCGACCGGTGCGCGATACACGCCCCCGGTTGCGCGTGAGCGATGGTGAAGTGATGGTTGAAGGAGTGACCTGCCGGCGTTCAGAGCGCGGCACAGTATTGCGGAACGTGACCCTCCACGCTCGACGCGGCGAACTCATCGCCATTACAGGACCGAACGGTGCCGGGAAAAGCACGTTGCTGGAGTTGATCCTGGGTCTCCGTCAGCCTTCCACCGGACGGATCTGCATCGATGGTCAATCGATCGGTGAGGTTGCGCTTGACTCGTTGCGTGCAGCAATCGGCTTCGTCCCTCAGGATGCACCGCTCCTGGACGGTGCCATCGCGGAAAACATTCTGTATGGCGTGCGCAGCGGCATTCCTGAAGAACAGATCCAGCGGGCCGCGGAATTGACCGGCGTCGATCAGCTGGTCGCCAGACTGCCGAACGGATGGCAGACGCGGGTTGGTCCTGGTGGCGGCAACCTTTCGGGCGGTCAACGCCAGATGGTTGCGCTTGCCCGCGCGCTCGCCGCCGATCCGCCCATCCTTCTGCTGGACGAAGCCGCTTCCGCTCTTGATGCCGGCGCCGAAGAACAACTCGCCAGAACGTTACGTCAGATTGCTCAGCAGCGCACGGTTATCGTGTCGGCGCACCGTCCGGCGACGCTCCACCTTGCTGATCGCATTTACGTACTCGAACGCGGTCGTGTGGTTGAAGTTGGAAGCCACACCGATCTGTTCGCAACCAATGGCGTCTATGCCCGGTTATTTCGTGCCGGTAGTACGTGAACGCCCCGTCTACTCGGCATCGCTGCACGGTTCCTCTTGCCGCACGCCGCTTTTCACGCTAGAATAGCCTGCGGCGCTCTCCGCAACCGGTCGAGAGGTTCCGTGCATGCGCATAGATGATGATGCAGCGCTTGTCAAAGCCTGTCAGCGCGGCGATGCAATGGGATGGGAGACGCTGGTGCGCCGGTATCAGCGTCTGATCTATACAATTCCACGTCGCATCGGATTAGGCGATGATGATGCTGCTGAAGTGTTTCAGCGGGTTTGTGTTGCGCTTCTCGAAAACCTGTCGAAGATTGAGCAACCTGACCGTATTGGCGCCTGGCTGGCAACCACGGCACGTCGAGAAAGCTGGCGACAGGTGCGCCGCACACGTCCTTCGGAATCGCTCGATCAGGATGATGAGCAATCGCCTGCGATGCAGATTCCTGATACCGCATTGCTACCTGATGAACTGCTGGAGCGCATCGAGCGCCAGCATGCTGTTCGTCGGGCGCTGGAACAACTGGATGATCGGTGTCGCACCTTGCTGACGCTGCTCTTCTATCGTTCTGATCCGCCGTTGTATAGCGACATCGCCAGTCAGCTGGAGATCCCGGAGGGTAGTATTGGTCCGACCCGCGCCCGGTGCCTGCAAAAATTGCGTCGCGTGCTGGAAGGAAGCGGAGCATGATGTATTTTCGGGGATCGTTTAAGCTCTGTTATCGTGGAACTGCTTGAAAGCGACCGACTGAAGGAGAACCGGTCCCTATGACACCGATCACTGCTGAACAGATTATCGATCTAGCCGAGGGCCGGCTCCCGCCATCCGAAGCCGCTGCACTGCGTGCGCGTATTGCAACCGATCCTGTTGCCCAGGCCGAGTTGCAGGAGTTCGAGGCGCTTATCAGCCTGATTCGTGACGATGACAGTGTCGATGCCCCGGAGCACGTGATTGCTCGTGCACTGCGCCTGATGCAGCCACCCACTCCAGCCCCAAAGGGTGAGATCGTGCGGCGGTTTATTGCGACACTCCTGGGCGATAGCTGGCAGGCGCCACTGGCCGTCGGGTTGCGGTCCGATCCGACATCGGTACGAAGCCTGACCTATCGTGCAGAAGATTATGACCTCGACCTGCAAGTTCTGCCACGCGCCGGGCAGTGGCACCTTCGCGGGCAGGTGCTTGGTCCTGAGATCGACGGCTCCGTAACGCTCCAGGGAGGCGATCGAACGATCAGTGTACCGCTCAATGAGTTGGGGGAGTTCCATCTGCCGCTGGTGGACGCAGGTGTATATTCGCTGCTGATTACCCTGCGAATGTGCGAGATTGCCGTCGAGCGTCTGGAGTTGAGTCCATTAGCGCCCTCGATCTGAACACCTTCGCCTCTATGCTGGTCGATGCCGATGAACGCCAGCGCGCAGCGCTCCTTGAGGAGCATGCTGCGCTGGTGGGCATTGCACTGGCAATTGCTATCAAGGAAATCTGCTATGCCACATGGGATAGCGATCCGTCACAGGCGGTGGAAGCGGCAGCGGCGCTTGACCTTCTGGCAGAACACACCGGTGATCCCGAAATCCATGCGCTGGCAACCTGGACCTCCGGCATTGCTGCGCTTGCAGCCGGACGTATGGAGCGTGCTATCAACGACCTCGATGCTGCGGCTGAGCGGTTTCGCCGCCTTGACCAACCCCACACTGCAGCGCGCGTCCAGGTTGGGAAATTGATGGCGCTGGCGATGCTGGGGCGGTATGATGAAGCAGTGATGTGCGGTATCGCAGCGCGCGACACGTTGTTGGTGCATGGCGATGACATCACCGTCGGACGTATCGAATTGAATCTGGGACATATCGCGCTGCGCCGTGACCGGTACGCCGAGTCGGAACAGTACTATCTTGCCGCTTATGCACGTTTTCAGTCTGCCGGAGAACCGGCGTTGCTGGCAAGTATCGAAAATGCGCTGGCTGATGTTCTGGTGCGCCAGCACCGATTTGTTGCAGCGCGTCATCTGTACGAACAGGCGCTGCGCCGCGCAGCAGAAGCGGGTCTCGATGTCATCCAGGCGTTGACCGAGTGCAATCTGGGGAATCTGGCGCTGGCTCAGGGACGCTACGATCAGGCGCTGGAGTATCTGGAGCGCTCGCGGCGGCGCTACCACACCCTGGGTATGCCACACGAGTCGGCCTACGCAGATCTGGAACTGGCTGAAGCCTACCTCGAACTCAACCTTATTGCTGAAGCGGACGCGATCTATGCTCGCGTCACCCCGGTATTCGCCTCCCTGGGGATGCGCGCCGAGCAGGCATGGGCGCTGGCGCACCACGGGCAAACGGCGTTGCTCCTCGGCAATCATGCTGCCGCACGTCAGCGATTTCTTCAGGCGCGCCAGCTGTTTGAGACTGAAGGAAACGAAGTCAGCGTGGCGCTTGTCACCCTGTTCGAAGCACACCTGCTCTACCGTGAGGGGCAGTTTCACGCCGCGGCTGCGATGGCGGCGCGCGCTGAACAGGTATTTCTTGCCGCAAATAACCGGCTCCGGCGCCTCTATGCGGCATGGCTGCACGGCGAAGCGCTGCGCGCAGCCGGCGAACTCGCCGAAGCTTTTCCCATCCTGCGGGCAACCTATCAGGAAGCCGAAATCGGCTCAGCCCCGCAGATCGCCCAGCGCAGCGCAACATCGCTCGGTCTCCTCGCCAGCGCTCGTGGTGATCGCGCAGCAGCCGAAGACCAGCTCGAGCGCGCGATCACCATGATCGAACAGATGCGCGCTCCCCTTCCTGCCGAAGAGTTTCGTACCGCCTTCGTTTCCGACAAACTCTCGCCGTTTCAGGAGATGGTGCGCATCTGTCTCGACACCGGACGCGTGATTGACTCCCTTCATTATGTTGAGCGTGCCCGCTCACGCGCGCTGGTGGAAATGCTGGGCGGGTCGGTTCTGGAAACATGCGTGCATCCGCTTGACTCTTTCGAGGTGGAAGCGTCCGGTCGTCTCGCGGCATTGCGTCAGGAGTTGAACTGGTGCTACCAGCGTCTGAGCCGTGCAATGGAGAGCGAGCAGTATGATCACACAACAGTTGTTGCTCTTCAGACAACGGTTCAACAGTATGAGACGGCCATTCTCGAACTGACCCGCCAGATACAGCAGCGTGGCGGTAGTCCAATGATGGCGTCGTCGTTCGACCTCGCCGGTCTCCAGGAGGTGCTGGGAACCGAAACAGTGTTGATTGAATATTACAGCCTCGATGAGGAGTTGCTGGCGTTCGTCGTGACATCCGACCAGGTTCGGGTGGTGCGCCTTATGGCGGATGAGCCGGGTGTTGCAGCGGCAATCGATCATTTGCGCTTTCAGATCGATGCATTGCGCCGCGATGCTGGACGGAAAACCGATCATGCGCCGTTGCTCCTGAAGCGCGCGCGGCATTATCTGGCGCGGCTCTACGATGCCCTGCTGCGCCCGCTGGAAGCGTTGATCGATCATCGTCGATTGATGATCGTGCCGCACCGGGCGCTGCACTATGCGCCATTTCATGCACTCTTCGACGGCGATCAGCATGTGATTGAGCGGTATGAAGTGTGCACGGTTCCCAGCGCATCGGTGTTGTTCCATTGTCTCCAGCAGCGTGCGCCGTACCAGGAACAGGGTGTGTTCATCGGTGTGTCGGACGCGCGCGCGCCACGGGTGCGCGATGAAATCGAGGCGATTGCGCCGTTGTGGGCGGATCGTGTCATGTTGCTCGACAGCGAGGCGACTCTGGCTGCGCTGCAGCAGCATGCACCGCAGGCAGGCATCCTCCATCTGGCGTGTCACGGGCAGTTTCGCCCCGATAGCCCTCTCTTTTCTTCGGTGCGACTCGCCGATGGATGGCTGACAACGCTTGATGTGTATCAACTCAGGCTTGCATGTGAACTTGTCGTTCTGAGCGCCTGCGAGACCGGTATGAGCACGCTGGCGCCCGGCGATGAGGTGATCGGTCTGACGCGCGGATTTCTTGCTGCGGGTGCGCCATCGATCCTGGTGAGCCTCTGGACGGTTGATGATTCGACGACGGCGGAGTTGATGACGACGTTCTACACGCTGCTGCGCGCCGGCGAACGACCCGCCGCCGCGTTACGCCAGGCGCAGCGCGCATTGATGGATCGCTATCCTCACCCGTTCTTCTGGCACCGTTCACCCTCGTCGGTCGATGGTGAGGGTTCGCCAGTCCGGATTTTCTCTTTCTCCTTGTCACATTGTATTTTCGTCCACACCGGGCGCTCTGTTAGAGTGGCAATGGTTGCCCTGTCTGATTCCGAATAGAAAGAGCCTGTCCCCATAACGGAAGGTCAGATGGCATTGCGAGCAAAGTCATCTCCGTATCAAATGCCGCGAGTGCTTCAGCCACGCTTTGCTCGCTGCAGGCGGTCGCTGACGCTCCTCGTAATGACACGCGGCGTTTTCGGATAGGCTAAGGAGCAGTCTTATGCAAGTGCGCGTGGTTCTCCGTATAAGCCTGATGTCGCTGGCGTTGCTGTTTCCGTTTCTTGTTGCACCGCTGGCACAGGCGCAGAGCGCCAATGAGTATGTTGCCGGTGAGATTGTGATCAAGCTGTTCAACAGCGCCGATCTGCCTGCTGTTGCCGGACAGTACAATCTTTCACTGCCGCCGCTCGATCAGTTCGGTACGCGTCCGATCTATCGATTGCGTATGAGCGATGGGGCTGATCCACAGGTCAAAGCCGAACAGATCAAACCATCCGGTGGCGGAGGCGATGCGCGGGTCGAGTTTGCCGAACCGAACTATCTGGCACAAACCCCGGAAGGGCGACGGGGTCGGAGTCGATGGGTCATTGGTGGCGATGCCGGCACGTATGCCACACAGTGGACACCGCAGAAACTGCGGTTGAGCGAGGCGCACGCGATCAGTCGCGGCGCCGGTGTTGTTGTGGCAGTGCTGGATACCGGTGTCGACATGAGCCACCCGGTACTGGCGGGGCGTCTCGTTCCCGGTTTCGACTTCGTTGATTTCGATGCCATTCCACAAGAAGAAGGCAGCGCCGGCGTCAATGCCGGTTACGGTCATGGCACCCACGTTGCGGGACTGGTGGCCCTGGTGTCCCCTGAGGCACAGATCATGCCGATACGTGTGCTGGACCGGGATGGCGTGGGCAATATCTGGGTGCTTGCCGAAGGTCTGCGTTATGCGGTCGATCCGGATGGCGACCCGAATACGAATGACGGCGCCGGCGTCATCAATCTGAGTCTCGGCACGCTGCGGCGCACGCAACTGCTGGAACAGATTGTGGCCGAGGTTGCCTGTGTGAATGATGACGATAACGGTGATGATGACGATGATGGTGATGATGACGATGATCGTTGTCGCACGACGGGTGGCGCTGTCGTCGTTGCTGCTGCCGGCAATGGTGGTGACAGCACACCGCAGTATCCTGCTGCCGAAGTCGTCGACGGGGTGGTTGCTGTGGCTGCCAGCACCCGGTTCGACACACTCGCCGGTTTTTCGACACGCGGTTCATGGGTACGGATCAGTGCTCCCGGCGATCAGGTGATCAGCACGGTTCCCGGCGGAGCATACGCCACCTGGAGCGGGACATCGATGGCTGCGCCGCACGTCGCTGGCGTGGCGGCGTTGCTCCGCGCGTATCAACCAGGGTTGAATGCCATTGACGTTGCGCAACGCCTGATCACAACAGCGCAACCCATCTGTGCGCCTGCCCCTGATCGCCTCGATGCTGCGGCTACGCTTGGTCTCGGCACACGACCGTATGTCTGCTCCGCTACGGCGATCTATCTCCCACTCACAGCAAACCCGATGTAGCCCCGCCATCGGTTGCGCTGCGTTACGGCGCCCTCCATGAGCCTGCAATTTGTCAGAAGGCGCAGGATGTATCTGTTCCGCCCGACGTGGCGGCACGGGATGCATCCCGCGCCCTGTTCCGCTTTTGTGGAATAGATCGTCATTGCTCCGGTCACCGCGCCGGATGGTAGGATGAGTGGTGCGGGATGGTCGGCCAGCGGCTGGTGGAAGCGTCGCAGGTGATGACCAACGCGGCGCGCGGGATTGACCTGCCGAGCCGCTTGACGTACTGGTAACTGTTGTCCCTGGAGTAGGTAATGCGCGAACCGGGTCACGAGCGAAAACAATCCCAACAGCGCAATTGTTGTGCGCAGGATCGCCAGATCCGACCACTACCGCTGCGCTCAATCCCCAGATGCGCGCGAGCCTCCTCACATGAAAATGCGCCGAGGAATGTTCATCGTAATACATCGCAATCATGATGTTACATGGCGGGGGGATGTGGCGCGGCGCGGCGGCCGGGCGGGATGGCGGATGGCGGGGGGATGTGGCGGGGCGCGGCGGCCGGGGGGATGGCGGATGGCGGGGGATATCGGCGC
The DNA here is from genome assembly GCA_013388755.1 of Chloroflexota bacterium. GTDB lineage: Bacteria > Chloroflexota > Chloroflexia > Chloroflexales > Roseiflexaceae > JACAEQ01. Next base: position 23,344 of record JACAEQ010000038.1, on the reverse strand, counting down.
GGCGGCCAGGTGGGATGGCGGATGGCGGGGGTTGTAGGGACGCAGCGCGCTGCGTCCCTACAATCCCATCGCATCCCATCGCATCCCATCCCATCGCATCCCATCCAATGTACCACCACGCCCCCATCACGCGCCCGCGCCGCGTGGCGACGTGGGCCGACCACGCACGCATCACCGGCATGCGCCGCGTGGCGACGCATACCCATCATGCATGCATCCCATCGCCCGAATCGCGCCGCGCCGCAATCCATGCCATTGCCTCATTCGCGGCGGTCTCCCATGGCATTGCCGCGCCGGCATTCCACGCCGCGTCGAAGGCCACATCGCCCAGGGTTTCGCGCGCGGCGGCGATGTTGTGGTCATACGCCGGGTGATCGATGGGCCACATAGGGCAGCCGGTCGCAGCGCGGATCGTTGCCACCGCGCCCCAGAGGCGAGTTGCGAACGCGGGATCATCGGCCACGACGATCTGTGCCGTCAGTTCCAATCCCCAGGCGATGCGGTGGCGCGAGCCACAGTGCCGGAAGTGTGCAAAGCCTGCAGCCAGATGGGGCAATGCCTCGGCAGGCGCGGCGAGGCGGATCAATGTCGCCGCGCGGGTGAACTGCTCCTCGCCGCGCCAGAAGACCACGTGGTGGGTGGTTCGGTATCGGCTGCCATGAGCCGCGCCCGCGCTTCGGTTGCATCACCGGTGTGGGCGGCGGCCAGCGCCAGTTGCGCCTGGATGAGCGGCAACGGCGGATCGAAGAGGTCGAGCGGCGGCGGTTCGAATATCATTGCATGGTATTGTCGCGGTGTCAGCGCAATCGCCCGGCTCAGCTGGGTTTGCGCTTCGCTCACGTTGCCCTGCGCTAGCTGGATTACCCCCATCAACCAGTGTTGCCAGCATGCCGTCGGGCCATTGATTCCCTGGTCGGGAGCTTCTTTCAGGAGACGTTTCGCGAATACCTGCGCAGCCACATATTCACCGGCTTCAGCCGCCAGCCAGCCATGCCACCACCAGCCACTCGTGATACGCCAGTACTCAGGATCATCCGGCGGCAGGCCGGTTGCCTTGAGATGGGTATCTGCCTCACCCATGTGATCGCGTGCATGCGCCATGTCGCCCATTGCCCAGGCAATCTCCGCCAGGCCAATGAAGATATGCGCCAATCCGGCGTGATTACCAAGCGGCCCATCCCACTCAATGCGTCGGGCATGCCAGGCATACCCCTCTTGCATATCGCCGACTGCCACTGCCAGCCAACCCAGTTGATACCATCCACCCCACGCCAGCGATGAACCGCGTAGCTGTTCCTGAAGATGCAACAACTCGAGGTGGTTTTCCCGCGCGCATTCATAGTTGCCACGATATCGCAGCAGGTTTCCATAGGTATAGAGTTCGCCCATAACCATTCCACGATCGCCAATCGCGCGGGTGCGCGCCAGAACCCGTTCATAGAACGCAGGGTCGTCAGGGATGGCATCAGCTATAAACGGAATGGTTCTTTCGATGAGATATGGCCACAACAGTAACCCCTCATGACCGATTGTTCGGGCGATCGCAAGACCTTCCTGTAACCGAGCTCGCTTTTCGGCATCCGTGAGGATATCGGGCAATTGATAGAGCGCAAACGCCAGTGCGCGCGGGTCGCCAGACTCACGCGCCAGCGCCGTCGCCTCCTCGATCAGTACATCGCTTCTGTGCCCATACCCCAGGTCAATGCCCCAGACCGAGTCGAGTATCAACGCCAGAGCTCGCAGATGTGCTGGCAGACGGGAATCGTGAACCCACGGCGCGCTGCTCAACCAGCGCAACTGTTCAGTTTCGTGCCCGCGCAGTCCCCAGGCAGCCTCCATATTGACCGCAATCCGCAACCCCAGCAGCGCGGCGCTTTCATCATCGCTGTGCTGCTCAGCCCAGGTCAATGCGGCGCGAATGTTCTCCTGCTCCGCATCGGCCAGCGCCAGCCACTCCAACTGCTCGTGGGCGTGGAAATGCGGTTCGGCCATTTCCGCCCAATCGGCCCAGTAGGCGGCATGCCGCCGCTGCAGCGCCGCCGCCTCACCTCGTTCGCGCAACTGTTCACCCGCGTACTCCCGCACCGTCTCCAGCATCATGAAGCGTGGCGCGTCACCCGGCCCCTCCACCGCCCGTACCAGGCTGTGGGCCAGCAGGGTTTCCAGTATGTCCGCGACTGCGGTGCATGGGATGAGAGTGGGTGCAGGGGTAACGCCACTGGGCCGAAGCATTCGTGTATCGACGCTGGTGTTGGGCGAATCGCTGGTAAACGAATGCTTCGGCCATACTCCGTCCCTTTCAATCTGCCCACCTCCGTCCCCGCACACCGCCACCGCCGCGTCCAGCGTCCAACCGCCGACAAATACGCTCAAGCGCGCCAGCAGCGCCTGTTCCGCCGGTTCGAGCAGGTCGTAGCTCCATGCAATCGTCGCCCGGATGGTTCGTTGCCGCGCCGGCAGATCCCGCACACCGCCGGTCAGCATGCCCAGTGCGCCGTGTTCGGTCAACGCGCGCAGCAACCCCTCCGCGCCATACAGCCTCAGCCGCGCCGCCGCCAGTTCAATCGCCAGCGGCAGCCCATCGAGCCGGGTGCAGATGGTGGCAATGGCCGGCGCGTTCGCGTCTGTGAGGGCAAACCCGGTCTGGGCAGCTTCGGCCCGCGCCACAAACAAGCGTACCGCGTCGGACTGCGCCAGTCGCGCCAGGTCGGGCACGCTGAGATCGGGCGGCGTTGGCAACGACAGCGGCACGACGTGGTAGCCATATTCGGCGCGTAGATCCAGCGCCACCCGGCTGGTGACCAGCACCGTCAGGCGTGGCGCGGCCTGTAGCAGCTTGGCCACCAGCGGCGCGGTCGCCACCACCTGCTCATAGTTATCCAGCAATAGCAGCAGCGCTTTCTCGCGCAGAAACGCCGACAGCACCTGCTCCCGCGCAACGGTGGGATGCTGCGGCGCGCCGAGGGTCGTCGCGATGGTTGCCGCCACCAGCGCCGGGTCGCGGATCGGCGCCAGGTCGACGAACCACACGCCATCGGGGTACGCCGCCGCCACGTCTTCGGCCATCGCCAGCGCCAGGCGGGTCTTGCCGCTGCCGCCCGCGCCGGTCAAGGTCACCAACCGCACCTCCGGCCGCGCCAGTAACGCGCGTAATTCGGCCAGTTCGCGCGCCCGGCCAATCAGCGGCGTCGGCGGCGTGGGTAGATGTCCGGGCGCGGCGGTCGTCGTGCGCAACGGCGGGAACGTGTCGGGCAAACCGGGTATCACCAACTGGCTGACCGGCTCAGGCCGGTTCAGGTCGCGCAACTGGGCCAGCCCCAGCTCACGCAGCGTCACCCCCTCCGGCAACGTGTCCCGCACCAGGCCGGCGGTCGTCTGGCTCAGTAGCACCTGGCCACCGTGCGCGGCATCACGCAGCCGGGCCGCGCGGTTCAGCGGCGGGCCGACATAGTCGCCATCCTGTGGGCTTGCCGTACTGGTGTGCAGCGCCAACCGCACCGTCAGTGGCTCGCTCGTCGGCCAGGGTTCGGACGCCAGTGCGCGCTGGATGGCGATTGCGGCGGCGATTGCGGCAGAGGGGTCGGCGAAGGCGGCGCACAGCCCATCACCGGCGCTGTGGAATATCTGGCCATGATGCCGGGCGATCGTGTCAGCCAGAATCGCATTGTGGCGTGCCAGCGCCCACGCCATGGCTTGCGGTTCTGCCTCCCAGCGGCGGGTGCTGCCCTCGATATCACTGAACAGGAAGGTCACCGCGCCGGATGGCAGGGCGGTTGGCGCGGGGTGGTCGGCCAGCGGCAGGTGGGGCGGAACCGGGTCGGGCAGGCGATCCACCGCCAGCAGGCCGCGGGCCGCCTGGACAAAGGCGGTGTGCAGGTCGGGCGGCAGGTCGAGCTGGCGCGCCAGCAGGGCGGCGACCTCGGCAGAGGGGCGGCGTTCGTCGGCCTCGATCTTACGCAGCGTCACCGGCGCGACGCCAACCGCGCCGGCCAGGTCGTCCCGGCTCAGCGCCAGCGCCTGGCGGCGGCGGCGCACCCAGGCGCCGAACGATAGCACCGGCTCGGCCATAGCCACATCCCCACACAGCGGCGTGTATCAGCGGGAGTATCACTATTGTAGCAGATCCGGCTACCCGCCGATAGGCCGAATCTGGTGTACTGGAGCCATCAAGAACGTCGCAGTGAGCGGCGGAAGGAGCCAGGGAACACCAGAGGGAGGAACCCACGATGGCAGCCCAGATGAACATGAAGCACACCCGGCCGCATGGACGGATAGGGGGATGGCAGGTGGCGGCGGTAGCGGTCGCAACCGCAACCGCGGTGGTGATTGCGGGAGTGATGAGTTGGCGAGGGCGCACGGCGGAGCAGCCGGTGGAAGTGCCGGTGGTCGCGCCTGCGCCGCTGGAGATCGTGGCCAACCCGGTCTGGGGCATCGATCTGCCGGCCGACGCGGCGGACGCGAATCTGCCGAACGGCCTGACCGATTACATTCGCGGCTATGTGGTGCCGGTTGCACCGCCGGCGATCGTCCGCAACCCGGTGCTGGGAATTGACGCGCCGGTCGGCGTGGCCCGCGAGAGCCTGCCTGGCGGCTACACCGACTACTTCCGGCTCGTGGAACCGATGGGCGTGACGATGACCAACCCGGCACTGGGGATCGACCTGCCGGACGGGGCGACGCAGAGTGAGTTGCCGCCCGGGCTGACGGATTACATTCGCGGGTATGAGGCGCCGATTGCTCCGGTGATGACCAACCCGGCGTTGGGGATCGACCTGCCGGACGGGGCGACGCAGAGCGAGTTGCCGCCCGGACTGACGGATTACCTGCGGGATCGATAGCAGGAGGTGCGGATGATGAAGTGACCAATCACCCATACTGAAGCGGCATGGCGGGAAGGCTAACCCTTCCCGCCAATAGTGTGTTGGGCGGTCTGACGCACCGTTACCGAACGTATTCCCTGGCGTGCCAGGCGCCGCAATATCAGGACGCAGCTCAACTGGCGTTCGCACGAACCATTTCCGCCGCCGTTCCCCGCCGACCGCCCGATCTATGAGCGCTATGTCACCCGGGCGCGCGTCGAACTGGGGAATGGGTTTGATCAGGCTTTTATGGCAGGCTGGGCATTGTCGTGGCAGCAGGCGGCGGAGAAAGCGTTGTGCTCCGCTATGCCAATCGAGTGAAGAGGTGACCGATGCTCTAGGCGCTTTCACCAGCAGCTATTCGTTCCTGGCGAATGACTTCGGCGAGCGGATCACGAAGAGCAGCTACATCCTGTGTCGCGGTTTGCCAGAGGATAGCAACATCAACGGTATCATACCCGTGAATGAGGCGATCGCGCATCCCTGCCATTAACCGCCAGGGAATGCCTGGATGACGGGCACGCACATCTTCCGGCAATCGTTTCACTGACTCGCCGGCTATTTCCAGCGCCCGGGTGACTGCATAGACGGTCTTGATGTCACTGCGAAAACCATCCAGATCAAGACCCTGAAGAAAGCTCGCGACAGCATCAAGCGCGGTCGCGATGTCGTCGAGATAGTCAAGGTATCCGCGAGGCGCGCTCATACTGGCACGACCTCATGCAGCACATGCTCGGCAATACGGGGGCGAAGCGCGCTTTTGACCGCCAGGTCAACCCTGACACCCAGCAGTTCGCTTAATTCATCCTCAAGTTGCACCAATGTCAGCAGGCTGGGAGTCTGGGTGAACGACACCAGCAGATCGATATCGCTATCGGGACGCTGCTCATTCCGCACATAGGAACCAAATACGCCCAATTCATGGATGTGATAGCGCTTGACCAGATCAGCGCGCCGTTCGCGCAGTCGCAACAGCAATCGCGTCACCGGCTGTTTGTGTACCTGCTCATTGTCAACTGTCGTCATCGCTTCTGCTCCATGACTTGCGCGATACCAGTCACTGTCTGATCCGCTACGCACATGCCGACTCACATTCTATTGTAGCGGAGCTATCGTTCCGCAGCAACTGATGCTGCATTCACGGATTATACGCCTGTTTTGCGCCTGTCAAACGGAATTATGACGGTAGCGGATTCGCCCCGCCATGTCTTCAATGACGCCCAGATTGAAGCGCCTGGGCGCGCCTATGCGTGGCTCTTTACACTACCTTGGGTAGTATTGGGAGGTGACCATGAGTAATCACCGACGACCTGCGTTTCTCCACGAAGGCCGGTGCGCGGCGCGGCGGCCGGGCGGGATGGCGGAGGATATCGGCGCGGCGGCCGGGCGGGATGGCGGATGGCGGGGGATGCGGCGCGGCGGCCGGGCGGGATGGCGGATGGCGGGGGTTGTAGGGACGCAGCGCGCTGCGTCCCTACAATCCCATCCCACCCCACCCCATCCCATCGCATCGCATCCCATCGCATCGCATCCCATCGCATCCCATCGCATCCCATCCCATCGCATCCCATCGCATCCCATCCCATCCAATGTACCACCACGCCCCCATCACCCGCCCGCGCCGCGCCCGGACGAGGGTCGACCACGCCCCCATCACCCGCCCGCGCCGTGCCGGGACGAGGATCCATGGCGCGGGTGTGTGGTCGAACGAAGCCGCGGACCTGTGCCTGGTGAGCGCGCATACCGCCAGTAGTTGTCACCATTCTGTCATGAACAGAAGCACACTTGTTCGTTAGGATGCAATCGCACGTGTGTTTCGTTTTCTGGAATGGTGACAACCAGTGTCAGCACGCGACCCGGACGTCGCCCATGGGCGATCTGCATATGCGCCTGCGATCAATCGGCTGATCGCCGCCATCCAGCGCCGCTGGGGGACGCACGCGATTCGCCGGGGCGTGGCTGGCCACACTGAACGCGCGCTTCTCCCGACACATATCGCGGCCCTCGATACCCTCCTTGAAGGTGGTCTCCCGCGTGGCGCGATCACCGAACTCCTTGGCGCGCCAACATCAGGCATGACAACGATTGCGCTGACGGCCCTGGCGCAGACACAGGCACATGGTGAGCCTGGCGCCTGCATTGACCTGAGCGGTGTGTTCGACGCCCTCTATGCCGCCGCATGCGGCGTCGTGCTCCACGATCTGCTCCTCGCGCGCCCCACAGGCGCCGCTGACGCCCTTGAACTGGTCGAGGCGCTCGTCGCCAGCGGAGGTCTGGGCATGCTGGTGATTGACTCGCTGGCATGGCTACCGGTCGCGCCTGGCGGGCGACCCCTGCTCACTACGGCGCTGCGCCGCCTTGCTCCGGTTCTCGCCCGGGCGCCGACGGCCCTTGTCGCGCTGACGTTTCTGCCCTATCCCACCGCAGTCGCGGAAAACCTCGCCGGGCCAGGATCGCCGCTGGCGCACGCCGCGACCCTCCGGCTGCATGTCGCTCGAAGCGCATGGCACATCGCTCCCGGTGATGATGTTGCCTGCCGGGCCCGGATCACCGTGCTCAAACGACGCGGCGCCGCCGATGGCGCGCACATCGAACTGCCAATCACCTTTCCGCGCGACGGGGATGCCCTATGATCATGACGGCTGTCGTGTATCTTCCCAATTTGCCGGTTGCCCTCGCCCGGCGCGCCGAACCGGCGCTTGCCGATCAGCCGCTTGTGGTGCTGGGGCGACGCGCCGGCCAGCCGGTCGTTGTTGCTGCCGATGCGCCGGGGGTTGCGCGTGGCCTGACGCTACGCCGGGCCCGGCTCTCCTGCCCACCGGCTGCCATCCGCCATGATGAGCCGGAGCGTGTTGCTGCCGCGGTCGCTCTACTGCGTGCGACCCTTGCAACCCTGGCGCCGCGCACCTGGTTGCTCGCCTCGCCGCCGGATGTCGCCGTCGCCGCCGATATTGGTCGCCTGTCGCCGGCGCAGACGCACGCCGAAGGAGAACGCATCCGCGACATGATCTTTCAGACGCTCGGCGTCGTGCCGGTACTCGCACTCGCTGCGCATCCGGCCATCGGTCATATCGCCGCGCGAACGGCAGCAGTTGGCGCGGTCGTCGTTGTGCCGCCGGGACGCGAGGCCGCCTGGCTTGCGCCATGGCCCGCCGACCTGCTACCACTCGACCAGGCGCTCATCGAACGCCTCCACCGGTTCGGGCTGCGGACGATTGGCGCGGTCGCGGCGCTTCCCCTCGACGCACTTGAGGCCCAGTTCGGCGCCGCCGGTCGTATGCTGTACCAACTTGCCGGTGGCCTCGATCTACCGCCACTGCCGGCCGAATCGCGCGAGACGCGTGTCACCGTCGGCTGGCGCTTTTCCAGTAGTGTAATCGATCGCTCCGTACTCGACGCCGCACTCCGCCGGATTGCCGGCCGGCTGGCGCAGCGGCTTCAGGCGGGAGGGCAGGCGGCGCGTGGCCTGACCCTGACCGTGACCAGCGATACCGGCGCACCACGTCGCGCACAGCGTGCCCTGGTCGGGCCGACGAGCGACGCTGCCAGGATCGCCGCGATCCTCATCGCCCTGCTCGACTCGCTCCTGGCTGAGGGCGCGATTGACCGGCTTCTGGTAGACGCGGCGCCGGCGCAGGTGTATGCCGAACAGGGTGAACTCTTCCCTGCGCCGGCGTCGTGCGCCGCACACCTCCAGGAAACGCTCACCCGCCTGGCGCCGCGTCATGCCGGCCAGTTGCGTCGTATTCGCCTGGTTGCGCCCGATGCACGCTGCCTAGAGCAGCGGATCGCGTGGGAACCCTGGGAGGCCTCATGAGCCGCTTCTGGAGTGACGGCATTCCACTCGAAGTCACCGTAGATGCGCTGGCCACACCGGCGGCTTTTGCCTGGCGCGGGCGATACCATACGGTGGATCGGGTCATCGAACGCTGGCGGGTGGACGAAGGGTGGTGGAAACGGCGTGCCTGGCGCGAATACTTCCAGCTTGTGACGCATAGCGGCCTGCTGGTGCTGATCTACCACGATGTACGAATCGACCAGTGGCGGCTCCAGCGCGTGTATGACTGACCGGGGATCTGATTATATCGAGCTGCACTGCCACTCGTGCTACAGCCTGTGCGACGGTGCATCCACACCTGCCGAACTCATTGCGCGCGCCGCCGGCCTGGGCATGGACGCCCTGGCGCTCACCGATCACGATGCGGTCTATGGCGCGCCATTGTTCGTGGCGGCGGCGCGCGCGCGTGGTATGCACCCGATCCTCGGCGCCGAACTCACACTCACCGATGACTCACACCTGACGCTCCTGGTTGAAAACGCTACCGGCTGGCGCAATCTTTGCCGGTTGATCAGCATGGCGCGCCACCACACACCCAGAGGCCGGCCCGCGCTGCCCCCCGCTGCACTCGACGACCATACCGGCGGCTTGATCTGCCTGACCGGCTGCCGTCAGGGGCCGGTTGCCGCGCCGCTGCGGCGCCTCGACATGCCCGGCGCCGTTCGTGCCGCAACATGGCTCCGTGAACGGTTCGGCCCTGAACGCACATTCGTTGAACTCCAGCATCACCTGCATCCGGGAGATGCCGTCCTGGTGCGGCGTCTGGCCGAACTGGCGCGCCATCTCGGCCTGCATACCGTCGCAACCAATAACGTCCACTACGCGCGCCGTGACCAGCAGCCGCTACACGATCTGTTGACCGCCATCCGCCACCGCACATCCCTCGATGATGCCGGCAAGAGATTGCGTGCAAACTCAGAGTATTATCTCAAAAGTGGCGGGCGCCTTATGCCGCTGTTCGGCGCCTACCCCGAGGCGCTGGCGGCAACCCGCGCCATTGCCGGGCGCTGTATCTTTACGCTCCAGTATGGCCTGCAGGACCTGCCATGCTTCCCGACGCCACCCGGCTATGACGCCGATGGGTACCTGGCGCGCCTGTGCGCCGAGGCGTTGCCTTGCCGCTATCCCGGCAACCCCGAACGTGCCTGCCGGCAACTGGCCCATGAGCTGCACATTATTGCCCGGGCACATCTGAGCAACTACGTCCTGATCGTCTGGGATCTGGTGCGATACGCGCGGACACAGGGTATTCGTTGCCAGGGGCGTGGCAGCGCCGCGAATTCGCTGGTCGCCTACCTGCTCGGCATCAGCCCGATCGATCCGCTGCGTTACGACCTGGTGTTCGAGCGTTTTCTCTCGGCTGAACGCCCGGCGTTGCCGGATATCGATCTCGATATTGCCTCCGACCGGCGTGAGGAAGTGATCCAGTATGTGTTCCGCACCTACGGCCCGGCGCATGCCGCCATGGCCTGCACCTTTTCCACGTTTCAGGAACGTTCCGCCTTGCGCGATGTCGCCAGGGCGCTTGATGTTACGACTGAACACTTGCTGCTGGAAGGCGACCATACCCCCGACCGGGTGCGTACCCTGGCCGCAACGCTCTGCCGCCAGCTCAACAATCTGCCGCGCCATCTCGGGCAACATAACGGTGGCATGGTACTGACCCGCGCACCACTGGCCGACCGTGTGCCGGTTGAACCGGCGGCCATGCCCGGGCGCGCCGTCGTGCAATGGGACAAAACCATGCTTGAGGATGTTGGCCTGGTCAAAATTGACCTGCTTGGTCTGCGGATGCTTGCAGTATTGAGCGAAGCCGGGCGCCTGGTGGGTGATCAGCGGGGCGAACCGTTCGACCTCGACCGGCTGACATTTGACGATCCGGCGATCTACCAGTTGCTTGCTGCCGCCGACACAATCGGCGTCTTCCAGGTCGAATCACGTGCGCAGGCGCAGATGTTGCCGCGCCTCAGGCCACAGCAGTTCGCCGATATTGTCGTTGCCATTTCGCTTATCCGCCCCGGTCCCATCCAGGGCGACATGGTACATCCCTACCTGCGCCGCAGGCTCGGCCAGGAGGCGGTCGCCTACCTGCATCCACGGCTCAAGCCGGCGCTGGAAGAGACGCTGGGCGTCATTCTGTTCCAGGAACAGGTGATCAAAGTCGCGCGCGACCTGGCCGGCTTTACTCCGGGAGAAGGAGAACGACTGCGGCGCGCGCTGGGAGCGGGCAAAGGACCGGAAGCCATCGCACCATTTCGCGACGCATTTCTGGCCGGCGCCGCACGTAACGGTGTCGCCGGGCCGGTCGCTGCCGCCGTCTTCCGCCAGCTCGAAGCCTTTGGCGGCTACTCCTTCCCCAAGAGCCACGCAGCGGCCTTCGCGGTCATCGTCTATCAGTCTGCCTGGCTGAAGCGCTACTACCCGGCGGCATTTCTTACTGCACTGCTGAACCACCAGCCGATGGGATTCTGGCCGCCGGCAGTGCTGGTGCGCGACGCGCGGCGGCATCAAGTCCGTGTTGCGCCGCTCGACATCCATGCCAGCGGAATGCGTTGTGTGCTGGAGATGGACGGGAGCGTCCGCCTGGGGCTGAACTATGTGTCGGGGCTGAGTGAGGCCGGCGCCGGGCGAATCATTGCAGCGCGACCATTCGCCGGCCTGGCCGATCTCTGCCGCCGCACCCGCCTGCCGAAAGGCCTGGTCGAGCGCCTGATCCTGGCCGGCGCGTGCGACGGATGGGGAACCGAGCGGCGCAGGCTGCTCTGGGAACTCGGGACATTCCACTACGCCGCCGACGAACTCGACCTGCCGATCCCTGGCAGCACGGTCGATCTTCCCGCGCTCACCGCCGACGAAGCCCGGGAGTTGCAAATGGCGCTGCTGGGCGTCTCGACCGGTGATCATGTCCTGGCGCGCTGGCGCGATGCCCTCACTGCACGCGGCTACCTCGACAGCCTGGCGCTGGCGCGCTGCCCGGACGGTCAACGCGCCCGGGTGATCGGCGTTGTCGTCGTCCATCAGGCGCCGCCAACGGCGAAAGGGTTCCATTTCATCACGCTGGAGGATGAATCCGGCATGATCAACGTCATCGTCAGGCCGTACCTTGTCCCGCTGTATCGTGAGCGACGTGGCGGGCACCTGCTGAAGGTGGAAGGTATCGTCCAGCATGAAGCGGGTGTCGTCAACCTGGTTGCCACGCGCCTGGCACCGCTGGCGCGGGAATAACAGCCATGACCTCCTTCGCGTATTTGGCACGCGCGCGCTGGTCTGGTACCATGCGCGCCATGCTCTGGACCATTTCCGACCTCCATCTTTCGTTTGCCCGGCCCAAGCCGATGGACATCTTCGGCAATCGCTGGAAGAATCATGCGGAGCGTATCGCCGCCGCCTGGCGCGCGCGTGTCGGCGCCGACGATACCGTCCTGCTCGCTGGCGACACCTCCTGGGCGCTGAAGTTGCAGGAGGCGCTGGTTGACCTGGAATGGATCGACGCGCTGCCAGGGCGCAAAATCATCTCGCGTGGCAACCACGACTACTGGTGGAGCTCGGAGCGCACCAACCGCGTGCGCCGTTCGCTGCCGCCAGGTATCAGCATTCTCGAAGGGGATGCGCTGTATGCCGGCGAGGCGGTGATCTGCGCCACGCGCGGCTGGAACACACCCGAAACCCCGGGGTTCCAGGAGAGCGCCGACCGGCCATATTTCGAGCGCGAGTTGAAACGCCTCGATGCGGCGCTGGCTGCGGCGCAACAACTGGCTGCCCGGCAGCGACCGATCATTGTCATGATCCACTTCCCGCCCTTCATCTCACGCCGCCCGACCGAATTCGCGCGCCGGATCGCGGCGGCAGGCGTCACAACCTGCATCTACGGCCATCTGCACCGCCCCGAGGATTGGGCCGCCGCGACCCAGGGCGTGGTTGATGGCGTCTATTATCAACTGACCGCCTGCGATTATCTTGATTTTGGCCCGGTGGCGGTACGCGGCCTGGATCGCTGACCGGCTTCGCCATAGCCTGCGGCAGCGTGGTTCCGCGTAAGGGACGCAGTGTGCGGCGCCCCAGACCGCGGGTAATGTGGCCGGCGGCGTCAATCCGGGAACAGAACAGAAGTTCGAAAACAATGGACAAAACAGCGTTTTAGCGGTATACTATGCAGAGAAAGCAGGCAGATGGGGTCTCAGCCGGCGGCCTCCGAGCCGCCGCTGATCATGTTCAGGAGACCGTATGGAGATCGGGATCGTTCGGCCACGCAACATCACCGAAGAGATGCGCAGCGCCTACCTCGACTACGCTATGAGCGTCATTGTGTCGCGTGCGCTGCCCGATGCGCGCGACGGGCTCAAGCCGGTACAGGCGCGTATTCTCTTCGGGATGTGGGACATGGGGATACGAGCGAATCAGCCACACAAAAAGTGCGCCCGCATCGTCGGCGATATTCTCGGGAAAATGCATCCACACGGCGACGGCGCCGTGTATGACGCCCTTGCGCGCCTGGTGCAGCCCTGGAACATGCGCTACCCGCTCGTGGATGGGCAGGGGAACTTTGGCTCGGTTGACGGTGATCCGCCTGCCGCAATGCGCTACACCGAGGCGCGGCTCACGCCGATCGCCGAAGAAATGCTCATCGATATCGAGAAGAATACCGTCGACTTCCGTGACAACTTCGACGGTACCTTCCGCGAGCCGGCAGTTCTCCCGGCGCGCCTGCCCAATCTGCTGCTCAATGGCGCTGCCGGAATTGCCGTTGGTATGGCGACCAATATCCCGCCCCATAACCTGGGTGAGTTGTGCGATGCGATCGCCTACCTGATCGACAATCCCGATGCGACGGTCGAGGATCTGATCGCGATCATGCCCGGCCCCGATTTCCCCACGGCCGGCATGATTCTCGGCACCGACGGCATTATGAATGCCTACAGCACCGGGCGCGGCCATATCACGCTGCGCGCCAGGGCGCATATCGAGGAGGCGGCGCGCGGCGCGTTCCATATCGTCGTTACCGAATTGCCCTATCAGGTCAACAAGGCGCGCTTGCAGGAGCGCATTGCCGAACTGGCGCGCGAACGCAAAATCGAAGGCATCCGCGACGTGCGCGATGAATCTGACCGCACCGGTATGCGGCTGGTCATCATCCTGAAGCAGGACGCGCAGCCCAGGAAGGTGTTGAACGCCCTCTACAAACATACCCAGATGCAGACGACGTTCGGCGTCAATATGCTGGCGCTGGTTGAAGGTGGCCGGCAGCCGCGCCTGCTGACGCTCAAACGTATGCTGCAGGAGCATATTGACCACCGCCGCGACGTGATTCGCCGCCGGACGGAGTTTGACCTTGAAAAGGCCCGTGCCCGTGCCCATATTCTCGAAGGGCTCAAGATCGCGCTCGACAACCTCGATGCCGTCATTACGACCATTCGTAACTCACGATCCCGCGACAATGCGCGGATCAACCTGATGAGCGGCTTTGCGCTGAGTGAAGCCCAGGCCAATGCCATTCTCGACATGCAACTCGGCCGGCTCGCCGCGCTTGAACGCCAGCGAATCGAAGATGAGTACCGCGATGTTATCAAACTGATCGGCGAGCTCGAGGATATTCTGGCCAACCCACGTAAGGTGTTGCACCTGATCAAACAGGATCTCAAGTACCTCAAAGAGAAGTATGGCGATCCGCGCCGTACACGCATCGTGCCCGACGCCAACGGCGAAGTGAGCGACGAGGACCTGATTCCAGACGTCAGGGTGCTGATCACCCTCACGGATCGCGGCTACATCAAACGCCAGTCGCCCGACGTGTATCGCACGCAACGCCGTGGTGGGCGCGGCGTGCGCGGTGCAGCAACCCGCGAGCAGGATGTGGTGCGCCACATCCTTACCGCCAGTACAATGGACGATCTCCTCTTCTTCACCGACCGCGGCAAGGTCTACCAGCTCAAGGCGCACGAACTCCCCGACGCCAGCCGCACGGCCAAAGGATTACCACTGGTTAACCTGATTGCGCTGGAGCCGGGTGAGCAGGTGACGTCGGTGCTGGCCGTGCCCGACTTTGAGAAGGCCGAGTACCTGATTATGGCCACGGTACGGGGGAAGATCAAGCGCACGGCTCTCAAAGAATACAGCCAGGTGCGTTCCAATGGCCTGATCGCTATCGGTCTCGAAGAGGGCGACCTTCTTGGCTGGGTGGCGATGACCCACGGCCACGAGGATATCCTGCTCACCACCGCGCGTGGCCAGACGGTGCGCTTCCGTCAGGAAGAAGTACGCCCGATGGGTCGCCCTGCATCGGGTGTGATCGGCGTTGCGCTCGACGCTGATGATCGCGTCGTCTCGATGGATCTCGCGCAGGAAGGGGCCGCGCTGCTTGTCGTGACCGTCAACGGCATCGGCAAGCGCACCGACCTGGCGGAATATCCGGTGAAAGGGCGCGCCACCAGCGGCGTGATTACTATTCGTCTCCGTCAGGGCGACGAGGTCGCTGTGGCGCACGTAGTGCGCGATCGCTCACTGTTGACGTTCATCAGTGAAGGCGGCATGGTGATGCGCACCGAAGCTGGCGGCATTTCCATGTTTGGCCGCAGCACGCAAGGGGTCACGATCGTGAACCTGGCTGCGAAGGACCGGGTAGCGGCACTCTGCGTCGAGGAGCCGGACGATGGTGAGGAGCGCAGCGATCGCATTCTGTTGAACCCGGCCAGTACACCATTGGCATAGGGCACGGGGAGCGGCTCTGCCACTCCCCGCCTACACTGAGGCAACCGACGAATGCGCCAGGCGCAACGTCGCCTTATCCAGCGCCAGTTGCGCAACGCGCGTCTGTGGCAGGCGCAGCGTGGACGCCTCGGTTTCGATCAGCGCAATGAACACATCCACCAGTTGCGCATCCCATTGGATGCCGCGACCACGCCGTAATTCGAGAATGGCTTCTTCCGGGTGCATGGCGCGGCGATAGGCGCGATCCGACGTCATCGTGTCATATGCATCGGCAATGGCCATGATCCGTGCTTCGATCGGGATCTGATCGCCTGTCAGTCCGTCAGGATATCCTGCACCATCAATGCGCTCGTGGTGATGGCGAATGATCGGCAGGATCGCGCGCAACGCCTTGATCTCGCGCACAATGTCGGCGCCGATCGTGGCGTGCGCACGCATGACCCTCAGTTCCTCGGGCGACAACCGCGACGGCTTCAACAGAATGGCGTCTGGTACGCCAATCTTGCCGATGTCGTGGAGCAGGCCACCGTACCGCAACGCCTCAACCTGCCCCGCCCCGAGCCCCACGACTTCACCAAGGCGCACGGCATAGCGCATAACCTGGGTCGAATGGCCGGAGGTGTAGGGATCACGCGCGTCAATCGATGCCGCCAGTGCGGCAATCGTTTCAAGATTCTGCAGCTTGAGTTGACGATAGAGCCGGCTATTGTCGAGTGAAGCCGCAATCTGCGACGCACAGATCGCCAGAAGTGTCCGGTCGTCGGGATCGAACTCTGGTTGATCTGGTGCGCGTGCCATGTCGAGGACACCAACCGGGCGGTCGTTGCTGCGCAGCACCAGGCGCGCCAGGTGCGTTGGCGGCGCAACCACAATGGTACGGGTCAATGCGCAGTGTCCTTCGACGATCGCTTGATCCAGCGGTTCGCTCGCCAGCATGGTGCGCGCACCGGTCTGTGTGCCGGGCGATAAACCCATATGCGCCAGTAACTCCAGCTCGCCATCCTCGGGGTGCAGCAATGAGAGCGAGAGGGAATCAGGCGAGAACCGACGCCAGAGCAACTCAACAATCTCCCGCACCGCCGTCTCGGTGTCGAGCGTACTGGTAAAGGCCTGGCTGATTTCGTAGAGTGCCACCATTTCAGAGAGGCGCTGCCGTTCCTGGCGCACGCGTCGCCATTCCACTGCGCGGCGCACCGTGCGCTCCAGATCATCCACGCTGACCGGCTTGGTCAGATAATCGAAGGCGCCCAGTTTCAATGCCTCGCGCGCCGTCTCAACTGTGGCATATGCCGTGAAGACAATCGTGTCGACATCCGGGTAATGCTGGCGCAGTTCCTGCAGGAGCGCCATACCACCCATTTCCGGCATTTGCAGATCGGTTAACACCAGATCTGGTTGCTGTTGCTGCAACTGCTTCAATGCTTCGCGACCATTGACCGTCGCCTGGACGACATATCCTTTCATTCGCAGGAGCCGCACACAGAAGTCGCGAACGATCGGGTCGTCTTCTACCACAAGCACACGAACCGCGGCATGGTTGACAGGTGGAGGGAGATTCATGGCACACCCGCTCAATACTTGCCAGACATACCGGCAATCGTCGTTGAACGCAATTATAACGCAGTGTAGTATCCTGAGCGATACCAGCCAGCCTGCGCCCGGCGCCAGGTATGAAAAAACCGCGCCGATGCAGAGTTCCGTTTGCATCAACGCGGCCAGCAATCAACCAGACGGATCGTCACGCGCCGGAGAGGGTGGTTACACCGAGCGAGCGCGACCCTGAAAATAGGTGCGAACGCGACGCTCAAGCTCCTCAAAATCAAATGGCTTGGCAAGGTAATCATTTGCGCCAATCCGCATCGCCTGCTTCTGCGTGTCCGGCGTGCCGAAAGCGGTGATAAGGATGACATAGATATTATCGTAGTCGCGCCGGATCGTCCGGATGAGTTCCATCCCGTCCATACGCGGCATGTTCATGTCGGTGATCACCAGGTCGCATCGGTGGCGCGCCAGCGTCTCCATTGCCGCCACGCCATCCTCGGCTTCCAGCACGACATAGCCGCCGTTTGCCAGCAAGAACTTGTACAATCGCCGGGTTGCTGCATCATCTTCGACAATGAGTACCGTATCGGCAGCATCGCCATTGTGAGACAGAGCCGTCGTCGTGGACATGATAACGCCTCCGTTGTCGTGACTCAGCCATAACGGCGACCGTTCACATGCGCGAACAGGAACGCCCGGTTTCTGCCCGTCGCCTAAGAGCCTATCCGAAAACCAGATGGTCAAAGTCATTGCGAGCACGAGCGAAGCAATCTCCTATCGCGCCGGTAGATTGCTTCGTCGCTGGTGCTCCTCGCAATGACAGCATGCCCATGGGTTTTCGGATAGGTACTAAGGCAGCGACGCCTCGAACACGATCGTTGAACCGGCTACCCTGCGTACTGCAGCCGGCAAGGTGCCAGACGACGCCGGCCAGACCAGTGCATACGCAAGTCTACCATCAACGTCCATGAAAGTAAACGTCAGCGCGGGCAAGACGCTACTGCCATTCTACCATGCTTTAACGATCCGGCTAGCATGTATGGCTGAATGTAATCACTTCGTAACGCGGCAGCTAGATGCCAGTACGCTCGAGGAAGGCGCGACAGAGATCAATGCTCCAGCGAGCCAGTGGCTGGTACGGATGATGTGAGTCGGAGCCGCCGGTTATCAGCAGACCATGCTGCTGCGCCAGGCGGGTATACTGCTCCACTTGCTCCGGCCGGTGTGCCGGATAATAGACTTCGAGGCCGTCGAGGCCGGCGGTGACCATCGCGGCAATGTCATCACTGGTCGCCGGTATGGCATAGATCCCTTTCGAACGCCCGGGATGCGCCAGCACCGCGACCCCGCCACAGCCATGAGCGACAGCGATGACCTCCGCCACACTTACGGGCCGATAAGCGCCGGCCATGTGGGTGAGAATGTATCGCATCCCTGCAATCTCATCGTCATCATCCGCCAGGCGGCCCGGAAGTTCGTTCCCGCGAGCAAGGGCCGTTCCGACATCAGCGACGTTCGGCGGGCGTTGCGTCACGCCGAGGGTGTCGAGGCGGAAGCCGCGATCGGCAAGCGCAATGCGCAGCGCCGCGGCATCCGCCAGGTTGCGTTCATACACTTCCCGGCAGAGCGCCTGCAGCCGGGGCGCATCGGGATCGACACCATAGACGAGGGTGTGCCAGAGCTTGAACGGCAGAAGATCATCGCTGCGACCGGCAGGGAAGCCGCTGTCGATCTCGACGCCGCTGATCACACGCACACCATGACGCGCGCCAGCCTCCTGCACCGCGCGCACCTGCGCCGTCGTGTTATGGTCCGTCGCCGCGATAACCTGCAGTCCGGTGCGCGCCGCCACTGCCGCCAGTGTCTCCGGCTCCCAGGTCGCGTGATGGGGTGTGGCGATGGTATGGATGTGCAGGTCAATCATGCGCCGTCAAGCAGACTGTGCAGCAGGTGATTGTCAAGTGCGCGCAGCGCATCGTTGCGCCCCATCTCGAACAATGCCAGATGATTATGCTCCTCGTAATCAACGATCCATTCCAGCGGCATCAGTTGCTGCGGTGCAATCACGAGTGGCTCGGCAATGATACGCGGGATGCCGCCACCCAGCGTCAGGCTTGCATCGCCCGTCTGCCGGGCGGCGCGTTCCAGTTTGAGCGCCGCCTCCGCCAGCCGGTTGTACGCGCGCAGCATCTTTAATGCTGCACGATATGATGCCAGCAATGTCCAGTCCAGTGTGAGCGACAACGCCTGCACCAGGTCTTCCGGCATCTGCTGCAATTGCTCGCGCATGGCGTCGGGAGCGGCTTCCCAGGGGGTCATCATCACCACCACAATCTCGACATCGTCGCCGGCTGCAAGATCGATGACCGGGCCGAGCGGCGTGTTGACCAGGACTGCGCCATCCCAGTATTTATGGCCGCCGATCTCGGTCCACGGGTAGATCGTCGGAATACTCGACGACGCCATCAAGTGCTCGATGGCAATGACATCGGCCGGGTGCTCACGTAGGGGCCGGTTGCAGAAGACCCGTAGATCGCCTGATTGCAGGTCGGTGGCAGTGAGCAACAATGCGGGCGCGAGCGGCGAGTTGATGCGCTCGAAATCCATCCAGCGGCTCAACGTATGGCGCCAGGGCGTAGTATCGAGGAGACTGCGGAAGGGGCGGGAACGGAACACCTTGCCGAGACGCTCCAGCAATCCTTCGGCACTCATGCTGCGCTCGTCCGGCGGGAGCGGAGACGCGACCCCACCGTGCGTATCGGAGGTCAGAACGCTATGCATGAGAAAGCGCATCACTGGCCTGCTGATGGCGGGCAGGTCGCCGGAGAGCCGGTGCACATCTTCGGTATGCATGTCGAGCCAGCGCTCTTTCAGGTTGGCGATGGTCAGGCCGGATGCCAGGGCCGCCGCATTGATGGCGCCGATGGACGTGCCGGCGATAATATCCGGGCCATGGCCGTCCTGCATCCAGCCGCGTTCGACCAGCGCTTCGATAACACCGACATGGTAGGCGCCACGGCCGCCGCCGCCCGAAAGGACAAGCGCTTTTTTCGTCGTCATACGATCTCCTCTCAGCCGACATCGCCGTCATCACCCGACCGGATGAACCCACCCTGCGCCTCGGTCACGGGAGCGCCAGCACAGTAATCAGCACTGCGTGCTCGCCGGCAAGCGCAGGATCCGCAGGTGTGCCGCCGCTGAACGGCAACCGGTTGCCGCCGGTTGCATCATACACTCCCATGACGAGGTGATATGCGCCTGGCGCGAGATCCGGAGGGATGTCGAGCGGTAGCGGCACTGCCACCTGCCGGCCTGCTTCCCATGTGCTGGTCGGCGGGCCGGCACCGCCGGGTGCGACATCTATTCTTGCCATCTGCCGGCCCTGGTCATCGAGCAGATGGACGAACACCAGATAGTCGCGCCCCGGGCGCGCGCGCACGTCCCATGCGGGTGTCAGCACCAGACGCCCCTGCTCACGCGTGATTGTGACGCCGCGCAAGAGCAGCGCATCGCCGAACCGGGCACCAACTGCCTGATCGTATGGGCGTGGGATCTGGTAGATGCGTGCGTACTCAATACCGTGGATCGTGACCGTATGAACCGGCACGGTCTCCGCCATCTGGCGATAGATGGCCGGGTTTGCGCCCCGCTGCAGCGACTCGAGATAGGCGACGGCATAGTTGATCGGCAGCCGGCCAAGGTCATCAACATCACGCACATCAACCGGCACAAAGGGTTGCAGTGTCGGGCCAAGTGCCGAGATAACCGGCCCGTAGCCAATATCTTGCCGGGAGCTGATCCATGCGCCGACCTGATCCATGCCCTCGCCCCAGCCGATCAGGAACATGCGCTGCGCCACTGGCCCACCGCCGAGGAGCGGATTGTAGTAGCTCAGATAGTAGGGGTGATACCAGGCAATCTGACCAAGCTCCAGGCCGCCGAGTACCAGGAACGCCGCCAGCGGTGCGCGCCGGGCGACAACCGCGCCTCGGCGCATGGATGCCTGGTACCGCCCGGCCCATGTTCGCGCAGCGTCAAGCCCGCGCACCAATCCGGCAGCCGCAAGCACGCTCAAGGATGGCCATGTAGGGAGCACGTACCGATCGAACTTCTTGGGGCCGAGCGTCATGACCAGCATCCAGAACAGAACAAACACCAGCAACGCAAGAAGGATGCGGTTGTGAGTAGAGATCTGCATCGTGCGCCGTGTAACCGCGCGCCACGCCGCAGCCACGGCAAAGCCGGTGAACGCCGCCAGACCGGCCAGCATTACCGGCGTCGTGCGGAAGAGACTGACCACCGGGTAGAACCACACCCCTGGATCGCCGACCGCCTGGCCGTTAAAGAACTGCCCATCGCCGTTGGGGCGCCCGCCATTGGTGAGGATCTCCTCAACATACCTCCCGAGTGCCGCCGCGGGGGTGACCCACAGGGCCGGCCAGGCCAGCAGCACGAGCAGTAGCGCCATGGCGAGCCAGGATGCGTAGCGCGTGACGGCGTAGCGACCACGCCGGCTCATCTCCACCATTATGGAGGCCGGTGACGCCTTGCCCTGATCGGATCGCGCGATCGGCGGCGTCAGCACGAAAAGGAGCAAACCGGCGAACGGCAGGAGGATAAGCGCCGGTCCTTTGGTCAGCAACGCCAGCCCGGCAAATAACCCGGAACCGAGCAACAGCGGCCATCCGCCATGCTCGCGCCGCTCCTGCTGCTGCAGCGACGCCAGCAACATCAGCAGGCTCAGTGTGACGAAACCTGTCAGGAGCGCATCAAGATGCAACAGGCGCCCATGGGCAATCAGGTAGGGCGACGTTGCCCACAGCAGCGTGGCAACCCATGCCACGGCAGGCCCGACCAGGCGGCGCAACAGCGGATAGGCCGCGAGGATCAGCACAACCTGCATGAGTGCGCCTGGCAAGCGCAACCAGGCCAGGTGCTGGACACGCGTGGCCGGCGGTGCGATGCCAGCGCCGGTCGCGGCGCGCTCAATCGCCAGGCCCAGGCTGCCGAGCCACATATTCGTCACGCCCGGATGGCCGGTCAGCGCAGTGTCGGCCCAGCGCCGCTCAGTGATTGCCGCGCTGAAACGTTCTGTACGTGTTATCCAGTGGTATGCCTCATCGGTGGTCAGGAAATCAGCGAGGCCGAACGCGCGCGGCGCGAGCGCGATACCGCAGAGCACGATCACGGCAGCGACAGTTGACCAGGCGGTACGGAACGCCGCCTGGCCGGATCGCGCGCTCGCGCCGCGCGCAACGCCTGTCTCTACCGTCTGCATCCACATCTCTCCTGCACGGCGGTTGCCTCATCAGGCAGATTGCATACCACGCGTGCTGTCCTGCGGCCAGATTGTAGCATGAACCCGGCGAAGAAAGACTCGATCGTACCGGATGATCGCACCCTGAGGAGCCGTGCAGCGGCGGAGCGAAGGGCGCATACCGTCGCTCCTGACAGGTGTATGTCTGCATGCAACCCGGTAGGACGCGGCATGTCCAGGTGCCTGACCATGGACGAAGCGCTGCCCCGATCGCTCCTACAGCGATGCGTAAGTACTGGACCAGGTCAGGACTCATGGCGCGTTGCCGGGGGTAGCGCGTCGACGGTATACTTTGTCTTAACGGAAATGACAAATCATTCATCTGAGAATAATTCACGTGATAGAGCAAGCGCATCCCCGGCATGATGCTGCTGAGGCCGTGCCGGGCCAATCAAACGAGCGCAGGAGCGAGGCCATGATCGAGCAACCCACCACCCTCCCCGCGTCACTGCCAGGTCGCCCGCAGATCGTGTCGCCTGCCGCTCCTGGCGCGGGCGCACATACACGCAACTCGTTGCATGCCGTTATGCGCCAGCTCAGCAAATCGCTGACGGTGCTCGCCAGCACTGCTGACCTGATCGTCCAGGGGCGAGTGAATGGCGTTGCATCACAATCGCTGCTTATCTGGCTGCAGCCGAACGCGCGCCAGGCCGAGGCTGCATTGCACCGGCTACGCGAATATCGTCTGGCTGGCTCTCCCGCCGCCACCGAACTCATCCAGTGTCTCACGGTCCTGGTGCTGGCGGCTGACATGATCGTTCAGGGGCAACTGAGCGGCAACGCTTCGGTCGAGACCTATGATCTGCTGCGGCGCAATGCCGACCGGGCGATGAAGAGCCTGCACGAACTAAAAGCGCAATTGCTTCCAAATGTGCGTGGCTTTGACGAGTTGTAGCTGCCCACATCAGCCGCATGACGAACCCGCCGGGCCACACAGGCTCAGCGGGTTTCGTCTTGCCCGGATTCGCTGCTACTGCCGTCCAGCTCCAATACCTTTTACATACGCCCGTCACCCCCACCCCGGCCCTCCCCCGACTGGGGAGGGAGTCCGACTCCTCCCCCCGGCGGGGGGAGGTCGGGTGG
>JACAEQ010000059.1 GCA_013388755.1 Chloroflexota bacterium | reverse complement strand
GCAGGTGAGCCGCTCTGTTCTGTGGTCGTGCCATCACCGGGTTGGCAGTCTGCCATCTAGTGATACTGAGAGAAGTATGCTATAATCTGTGCCAGTTGCACCTACCCAGAAGAATATCGTCGCGGTGACCCGCTAGCCCGGATGCTAGGGCCTAAAGGTGGAAGCTGGTGTGAGTCCAGCGCTGTGCCGCAACTGTAACCGGTCGTTGCTTACGAACGCCGGAAGCCAGGATGCCTGCCGCGACATGTATGTTCAATCCTTCTCGAGCCAGGGAGGACGAGCATGATCCGCGCCCCATGAACGCTCTTGCGCAATGGTTTGCCCGGCACCTGTGTTCCCCGGTCTCTTGATGAGGCCGGGGTTTTGCATTCTGTAGCGTAGGAGTACCTGATGTTCCCGAACATTCGATGTCTGCGAGGGCGATCCGGCACTCTGGTGGCCGCATTTCAGGTTGCATGGAGTTGCCGCAATGGCTGATGCACCCTTCACCTCCGATCCGGAGGGCGAGGCGCGCCGCAAGGCGGCGCGGGCGAATCGCAAGCAGAAAGGCCTGCTGATCGTCAATACTGGCGATGGTAAGGGAAAGACGACCGCTGCTCTTGGGATCTTGCTGCGCGCGCGTGGACGCAAGCTGCGTGTCGGCGGAATTCAGTTCTTTAAGCATCAGAACGCCAGCTTCGGTGAACTCCGCGCCCTGCGCGAGCTAGGGGTCGAATTGCGCCCGATGGGTGACGGCTGGACGTGGACCAGTCGCGATCTTGATGAGACCCGGGCGAAAGCGCTGCATGGTTGGGAAATGGCGCAGGAGCGTATCGGTTCGGGTGACTATGATGTCTTCTTACTCGACGAGTTTACCTACCTGCTGAGCTACGGCTGGCTCGATGCTGCCGAGGTTGTGAGCTGGATCACCGCCAATAAGCCCCCCATGCTGCACTTGATCATTACTGGCCGCGATGCACCGCAGTTATTGATCGCCGCCGCCGACCTGGTGACTGAGATGCGCGCGATCAAGCATCCCTTTCGCGACCAGGGTATCAGGGCGCAAAAAGGGATCGAGTATTGAGAGATGACGGCCGTACACGAAAGGAACGCTGATGAATGGTTGCACTGGCGGGCGTGCTGGCGATGCAACCGCAGGTCATTCTGGTTGACGAGGCGACGGCGGGGCTTGATCCCTGGATGCGCCGTCAGGTCTTTACGATCTTCAACCGGCTGGTTGTGCAGGATGTCACCGTGATGCTGGCGACGCATGATCTTGAGGTAGCGCGTCACTGGGCCGATCTGGTGGCTGTGATGGATGCAGGGCGGGTGGTTGGCGCAGCCCCGGCGGCACAGGTATTTGCCGACCCGGTGCTGCGTACGCTGATCGGGCCGGTATCGCCCTGGAACACAGACGAGGTTGCCAATGATGTGTGTCACTGACCAGCGTTCGCTCGCGGTGCGTGGCCGGGCACTGCTCGTGGCCCTGGCTGCCGACGTGTTGCTGGGGGACCCGCCGAACGCCTGGCATCCTGTGGCGCTACTTGGTAGCTGGATGCGCCTGGGAGAGCAACTCGCGCCAGGGGATGCATTGCCGCGCCTGCTATACGGCGCTGCCTGGCTGGCCGGTGGCCTGGCCCTGGCGGGTGGCATAACCGCACTGTTGCCGCGCCATACGCTCCTTCAGGGCCTGGCCGCCTCAACGTTGCTGGCCTATCGTGGACTGGATCGGGCCGTTGGCGAGGTGCAGGCGGCGCTGGAAGCCGGCAATCTGGACGAGGCGCGGCGGTTGTTGGGCTGGCACCTTGTCAGCCGGCCCACTGCCGATCTTTCGCCCGCTGAGGTTGCCGCAGCGGCGATCGAATCGCTGGCTGAAAACCTCTCCGACAGCCTGGTTGCACCTGCCCTGGCGTATCTGGCCGGTGGCCTGCCGGGGCTGGCGATCTACCGGCTGGTCAACACTGCCGACGCGATGTGGGGGTACCGGGACGCACGCTATGAGTACCTGGGGAAGAGTGCGGCGCACCTCGACGATGTACTCAACCTGCTGCCTGCGCGCCTGACGGCAGTGCTGATTGCTCTTGCGGGCCAGATTGTGCAGCGGCGTGGCAGGGAGGCCTGGCGCATGGCCCGGCGCTATGCCGGACGTACTGCCTCGCCCAATGCCGGCTGGCCGATGGCGGCGATGGCCGGTGCGCTCGATACGACTCTTATCAAACGTGATCATTACACGCTTGGCGATGGCGTCCGCCCACCTGATCCGGCATTGATCGGCGAGGGACGGAGGATTGCGCGAGCAGCCGTTGCCATGATGTGCATCCTCTGTGGGGTTGTGGCTGTACCCCACCATACTGAAGGTGAGTCGAACGCCTATGCACCATAGCATGAACGCGCTGCTCCTCATCGGCCATGGGAGCCCCGATGCGGCAGGCAATGCCGAGTTTCTACAGTTTGCCCGCGACCTGGCAGCCCACCTGGGCGTGGTCACACAGCCCTGCTTCCTTGAACTGGCCGAGCCGTCGATTGGCGAGGGGCTTGATCGTTGCGTGGCCGCCGGGGCGCAGCAGATCGTGGCTCTGCCACTGTTCCTTGGCCCCGGACGCCATCAGAAGCGCGATGTCCCCGATCTCCTCGTCGATGCCCGGGCGCGCCATCGCGGGATCATGCTACGCTATGGCGCGCCGCTTGGACCGCAGTTGCACCTGGTGGAGGCCCTGGTTGACCGTGCGGCTGAGGCGGTGGCGACATCTACGCATATGGTTCCTCTGGAGAGGACGGCGCTGCTGGTGGTGGGCCGCGGCAGCATGGATCCCCAGAGTAATGCTGAACTTCCCCGCCTGGCGCGGTTGATCTACGAGGGTCGTGACTACGGCCTGGTTGAGTATGGATTTCAGTCTGTTGTTGCTCCCGGCGTGGGCGAAGCGATCGCGCGCTGTGCAAAGCTCGGGGCGCAGCGGGTAGTGGTGCTGCCGTACGTGCTGTTTACCGGATCGGTCTGCAACGATATTGCTGAGCAGGCACACGCTGCACAGGTGCGCTTCCCGGAGCTGGAGGTGCTCATTGGCGAGCGGCTCTTTCCACACCACGGACTGCTGGCGGCGGCGGCGCTACGCTACCGCGAGATCATTGCCGGTACCGTGGCCATGACCTGCGACCTGTGCATCTATCGCCAGCGCGCCAGCAACGAAGAAGAGGCACCATGGTGACCGCTCAGCATCCACATGCGATTGCTACTGCGTCGTTTGCGATTATCCGTCAGGGGCTGACTGAGCGTGGTTTCACGCTGGCTCCGCCCCTGGCTTCCGTCGTCGAGCGGATCATCCACACTACCGCCGACTTTGAATTCGCCGAGCTGGTGCAGATCAGCCCTGGCGCCATCGAAGCAGGTGTGCGCGCATTGCAGGCCGGCTGCGCAGTATTGACCGATGTGCACATGGTGCGTGTTGGAATCAGCGTGGCACGTCTCGAAACCCTGGGAGGAGCGCTTCATTGTCTGATCGATGACCCGATAGTCGCCTCGCGAGCGACAGCTCACGGCAGTACTCGCGGTATCGAGAGTATGCGCCTGGCCGCCGAGCGTGGCCTGCTCGACGGTAGTATCGTCACGATTGGCAATGCTCCGACCGCGCTCGATGAGCTTGTCTGCCTGGTAGCGGCCGGCGCGCGGCCCGCGCTGATCGTCGGGGTCCCAGTAGGCTTCGTCGGCGCCGCCGAGAGCAAGGCGG
>JACAEQ010000037.1 GCA_013388755.1 Chloroflexota bacterium | reverse complement strand
GGCGCATCCGGCGCGGGGGGCGCGTCCGGCGCGGGGGGCGACGGATCGGGCACGTCCGGCGCGGGGGGCGACGGATCGGGCGCATCCGGCGCGGGGGGCGCGTCCGGCGCGGGGGGCGACGGATCGGGCGCGTCCGGCGCGGGGGGCGACGGATCGGGCGTGTCCGGCGCGGGGGGCGCGTCCGGCGCGGGGGGCGGCTCCAGCGGGTCGCGTCCCATCCAGAGGAAGGTCACCTCGACGACCGCGCGATCGCCTTTGATCCCCAGGTCATCCCACCAGATACCATCGCCGACATCAATCGCCGTGGGGAACCGAACCCGTCCATGCTGCGCACGCCCATTGTTGTGGCCATCGAAGAATGCCGCGTGATCCTGCGGCCATCCCTGGCGCAGATCGCTGAAGGTACGCTTCTCTTGCGGGTCCCAGTAGTTATCGCGCGTGTTCCACGGCCCGACATCATACACCGGCGCGACAGCACTGCGCCCGTTGTAGGTGATGCGCACCATGTACTCGCTGCCGCCTTTACTGGAAAGAACACAGACACACGGCAGCGAAACGAATCGGTCGCGCTTGACGATGCGGTGGCCGTTGGCGGTACGCCCGCCGACCATCCCCTGACGTGTGGCATGCACCGTGAAGGTCGGCGCGATCGCAGGCGTATCTTCGAGCGCGACGAAAGATGGCATGCTGCGGGATGGGGTCAGGCGGAGCGTCCACACCAGCGGTGTCACACCTGTGGCAAGCAACCGGATGCGGTACTGAGCATACCGCGCGGGCTGATCGAACGTTGCCATCGCGCCGGGAGCCACGTCGACCATCCACGGCGTCCAGCGCAAACCATCGACGCCAGCGCGCACATCGATCGCCACCTGTGCACCACGTGGAACGTGCGCAACATAATCAACCCGCAGTGTATCGAAAACCGCAGCGAAGAGTTGTGGTTCACCGACCAGAATGCCGTGACGGCCGGCAGCGCCAGGCAGAGAAAACGCGTCAGGCGCCAGAGTAACCACGCCGTCGGGAGTAACAATCACACCGTCGGCGTGAGCGACAGAGATCGGCGGCGCGGCCTGGATAACGGATGGGACGAAAAGTGCGAAGAGCAGCGCCAGTGCGGCAACGATGCCGCTGTGACGAACCCGGTACGTAGATCGGTGCATGTAGCTCCAGGGCTACGACATTTGGAGGAGCAACTCCTCAGTCTTACGACGGAGAGCGATTATAACACAACTTTGACGACCCGCTGTTCACCGCTGGTGCTACGTGTTCACCTTGCTCCTCGGAGAGCTGGAATCTCGCCCGCATGAGGAATACCCTGCCTCGGCGGGGCAACATGCGTGGGCGCTTGTCGAAGTCATTCCGCCGCCGATTCTTCATTTCGCGGGCCTCTCGCAAACCTCCGCTCCGGGTCACCGCTGAAATCGTTCACCTCGACTGTGAACAGGTACCCCTGGCGTAGAAGTTGCGCCTGAGAGCATTCCCTTGTACCATATACGCATGACTGATCATGTTCCACCGCCGCTCATCGGTATCACCTCGCATTCGCCGCTCGCTCCGGACCGCGCCGCGCTCGCCGCGTTACTGGCGCAGATCGTGCGAGGCGTCGAGCGTGCCGGCGGCGCGCCCGTAACGATCCCGCCCGGCGTAGCGCCTGAGACCTTGCGCGCGATCGCGGCGCACCTTGATGGCCTGTTGATCTCCGGCGGCGGCGATATTGATCCTGCGCGCTACGGTGCCGAGTGGCATCCCTCGATTGGTGGCGTTGACCCGGATCGCGATCGGCTGGAGATTGAACTGGTGCACCGTTTCGTGAGCGATGGAGCACCCCTGTTTGGGATTTGCCGCGGCGCACAGGTATTGAATGTCGCGCTTGGTGGCACACTGTATCGCACGGTCGAGGAGCATCCCGGGGCGCAACGCCACGCGTTCTACCCCGGCCTGCCCTACGATCTGCGCCCGCACCCGGTACAGATCGCCGAGGATTCGCGCCTGGCCGGGATACTTGGCGCGCCGCTGGTGGCCGTGAACAGTCTGCATCACCAGGCGGTGCGCGACCTGGCACCAGGTGTGCGCGCCGTTGCCTATGCGCCCGATGGTATGGTCGAAGCGCTTGAGGTGATCGGGCATCCGTTCGCGCTGGCGGTGCAGTGGCATCCTGAGGCGCTGCCCGATGCGCCGGAAATGCGCCGGTTGTTCGAAGCGTTCGTCGCCGCATGCCGGAAGCGTACGCTTCAATAACGGGACGCATGCGCCAGTTCTGTCAATAAGACGACGTACGCGGTGCGTCCGGGCAGGGTGGTCTGGAGGGCCGTGACCGCCAGATGTTCGTCGTTTCAGCCGTAGGGCGCCTCTCGTCTGGCGCGTAAGGACGCAGCGCGCTGTGTCCCGGCTGCGCCGCCGAATAGAGGGATGCCCCGCCTACCGCGTCACTCGTGCCAGTAGCAGGAGTCGCGCGGAGGCGCAGATTCCACGTTTGGAGAGCCTGCAGCTGCGTGATACTTCCGCGATACGGGTGGCTCGCGAGCGGCGTGCAACCTGGTCAACAATGAGAATGATCTATGTCCGATGAACCAGACATGCTGAGCGGGCTGAACCCGGTACAACGCCAGGCGGTCACGGTTGCGCCCGGCCCGGTGCTGGTGCTTGCCGGCCCCGGGAGCGGCAAAACCCGTGTGCTGACCCATCGTGTCGCATACTTGATCGGTGCGCAGCGGGTCGATCCGTTCACGATTCTGGCAGTAACCTTCACAAACAAAGCCGCGCGCGAGATGCGCGAGCGCCTCGATACGCTGCTCGGCGCGGGGCAGGCCGCGGCGCTGACCGTCGGTACCTTTCATCGCATCTGTGCGCGCTTCCTGCGCCGCGACATCGTCCATCTCGGGCGCGAACGCGATTTCGCGATTTACGATAGCGATGACCAGTTACGTGTCATGCGGCGCGTGTTGCGCGACCTGAACCTCGATGAAAAGAAACATGCACCACGCGCCATCCATTCCGCGATCTCGCGCGCCAAGAACGAACTTGTTGATGCGGATGCCTACAGCCGCCAGGCGCGTACCTATTTCGACGAGGTGGTCGCGCGCTGTTTCGTGCGTTACCAGGAATTACTGCGCGATGCCAACGCCCTTGACTTCGATGATCTGCTGGTGGAGACGGTACGCCTGTTGACGCAGCATCCGGATGTGCTCGAGCGCTACCAGGAGCGTTACCGTCATATCCTGGCTGATGAGTACCAGGATACCAACCGCGCCCAGTATGTATTGTTGAAGCAACTCGCGGCGAAGTATCGCAACATTTTCGTTGTCGGCGACGAGGACCAGTCGGTGTATGCATTTCGTGGCGCCGATATTCGCAATATCCAGTCGTTCGAGCGCGATTACCCTGAAGCGCAGGTGATCATGCTCGAACAGAACTACCGGAGCACCCAGGCGATCCTCGATGTGGCACAGGCCGTCATCAACCGCAGCGCGCAGCGCCGCCACGACAAAAAACTCTGGACGCGCAACGGCAAAGGGGTGCAGGTCCAGCTGATTGAAGGGTACGACCAGGACGAAGAAGCGCAACTGGTAGCGTCGGAGATTGCGCGCCTGGTAGCGAGCGGCGACTACCGGTACGGCGATTTCGCGGTCATGTATCGTACCAATGCCCAGTCGCGCGCGGTTGAGGAAGCGTTCATTCCACGCACGATGCCGCATATCATTGTCGGTGGCACACGCTTCTACGAACGCAAGGAGATCAAGGATGCCCTGGCATATCTGCGCCTGGCGCTCAACCCGCTCGACAATATCAGCTTTGGCCGGGTGATGAACTGGCCGGTACGCGGCATTGGCCAGCGCACGCAGGAAGACCTGGAACGGCGTGCGAGCGCGCTGGGGATCCCGATCTATACACTGTTGCAGATGCTTGCTGCGGGGGCGAACGGTGCCGACGCGGCCGATATGGATGGCGCGGTGCGCGAACTTGTTGCAGCCCCGCGCACACGCAATGCCTTGCTCAGTTTTCTGGCGCTGATTGATGACGTCATCAATCAGCGCAACACCCTGCCGCTCGGCGCATTGATAGACTGGCTGTTCGATCGGGTCGGCTTTCGTGAGGCGCTACTGCGCGAGTACGGTGAAGAGGATGGCGGCGATCGCTGGAACAACGTACTCGAGTTGCGCAATGTCGCCGAGAACTACGCCAACCTGCCGCGCGAAAACCAGCTTGCAACGTTGCTGGAGGAAGTCGCGCTGGTCTCCGATGTTGACAGCGTGCAGGAGGAACGTGACGCGATCACCTGCATCACGCTGCATCAGGCCAAGGGTTTGGAGTTTCCGGTGGTGTTTATCGTCGGGCTGGAAGAAGGGTTACTACCGCACTCCCGCTCAACCGATGATCGCAGCGCGCTCGATGAAGAGCGACGTCTGTTCTATGTCGGGGCGACCCGCGCGAAACAGCGATTGTATCTCCTGCATGCCTTTCGTCGTACGGTCTATGGCCGCATGAACATGGCAACGCCCTCGCGCTTTCTGCAGGATATTCCTCCCGACCTGCTGCAAACGGCGGCAAAGCGCGGCTATGCCCTGGCGCAACAGGCGACCATGTTTACCGGCCGCACGAGCCTGGACCGCGGCAAACCTGCGCTGCGAACGCGCCCATCCGTCGCACCGGCGCCCGCAACCCGCCGCGCCGCGCCTGACGCACAACGCGCGGTGGCCTTTTTCGCTGGCCAGAAGGTGCGCCACGCTCACTTTGGCGAAGGGATCGTCGTCAGTTCAAAGCTGGTCGAGGGCGATGAAGAGGTGACCGTCGCCTTTGTCGGCAAAGGGGTCAGGCGCCTGCTCGCCAGCTTTGCCAATCTCCAGCGCGCTGAAGAGGAATGAGCCTTGCGCCCGGGGCAGTTATGCCCCACCCTCATCGAGCGTCTTGATGACGCGGTGCGCTTTAAGCGCCAGCCACAGCGCCAGCCGATCCTCGGCCACGTCGGTATCGCGCCCACTGATCTCCTTGATACGCATGAGGCGGTAGAGCAACGTATTGCGGTGGATGTGGAGCGCGTCGGCAGTACGCGCCAGGTTGCCGTTGTGCTCGAAGAAGGCTTCGAGGGTTTTCAACAATTCGCCGTGTTGCTCACGGTCGTAGTCGGCCAGGGCGGCAAGCGTGCTCCGGTAGAACTCCCACAGTTCCGGCGACTCGCGCAGGAGCAACAGCAGGCGATACACCCCAAGATCGCCAAAATCGAGAACGCGCCCGCCACCGAGCAGTTGTCGCCCGATCATCAGCGCCTGCTCCGCTTCGCGCAGCGATCGCGGCCAGAGCGCCACGGTCGGCGCTTCACGCCCGATCGCCAGCAACGCCTCGGGAACGTCGCTTGCCACGCGCTCACGCAATTGCTCGGCCACTTCGTGCGCCCGCCGCCCGCGATCAACTGAAGGCACATAACAGAGCGCTCCGTCAATGCGCCGCATCATGGGTGCGGCGATGCCCAGCGCATTGAGCGCGGCACTCAGCGCACCAGATGCGCGCGCCACCGCCCCTTCGTCTCCTTCGGCCACGGTGCAGAGCAAGGCAACGTGTGGCTGGCGCAGGTCGTACCCAAGTTCGCGACCACGTTGCAGCAGCGTCTTGTCATCGGCGGGAGCGCCTACCAGCACGGATTGAACGAAGTCGCCGCGCAGGCGCTCTTCAGCCGCCAGCACCGCCTGCTCCTTCGCCAGTTCCAGTGCCAGCGCCGACGCTCCCTGCTGCGCCGCCAGTCGATCCCAATCGTCCAGTGTATCACCGCACAGCGCCAGGTAACCGAAGCTGCGCCCGCCAGCGTCGCTCGCAGGCACCGGGCCAAGCTGTTGCACCCAGATCTGCTGCCCCAGGTGATTCATGATACCGGTGCCGCGCGGTTGCAGGGTCTGGAGCGCGACGCGCGCCGGGCCGCGCGCGCGCAGCGCGCGCACCTCGCCTGTGGCGCTGTAATACGCAAGGCTGCGCCCGGTGCGCTCGGCAAGCGTCTCCAGTAAGCCATTCAACCCGACGCCCGCCAGCGAGCGCTGGGTCAGCACATGCCCGAGTTGCGCGGCACGACGCTCGACCTGCGCTTCATAGTCGCTGATCAGGCGCTGCACCTCACGCTCGACTTCGCGCACGTCAGCGCCTTCCGGCAACTGGAGCAGGGGTAATCGCAACGCATCGCCGATCGTGCGCGCCTGATCCTGAATGTCGCCCAGAACGGCGATGGCCGCGATTGGCACCTGTGCCAGACGTTCGGCCAGGCTGGCCAGGGTCAGCCGGTCGTCGAGCGCCTGGAGCGCGCCGATCGCTACCACAACAAATTCGCCGCCGCGCAGGTTGGCGAAGGCCGGTGGTGTTGCACGCGGCGTCGCGACCCAGCTTACCTGGTGGGCCAGGCCGGCTGCGCCGGCAGCAATGATCGTGCCGGCGGGTAACGCCAGGCGCATCACGTCCTGGACAGTGATGGGAGGCATGCCGCAAATCCTCCGTTGCGGGAGAGTTGTGTATTGATTCTCGTGTTCCTTTCGTATATTTTAACAGAAATCGTGATGGCTGTTGATGTAAGAAGGTAACAATGACCGGTGTACGTGGCAATTGCCGGCTGCCCGTTTGTGCACTTTTACCTGACGCCTACTCCATGGTGATCCGGTACAGGATCCCATCGCCGTAGCCGGTCACATACAGCTCACCCGCCTCATCCTCGCCGAACGAAGCAATCTGCAGGCCGGATTGTAGCAACTCCGCGCGCTCCCAGCCACCGGCAGATGGGCGCAGCCCCCAGATCGTGCCGCTGCAGAAGTCGCCGAACACATACACGCCCTGCAATGCGGCAAAGGATGCGCCGCGATAGACATAGCCACCGGTCACGGAACAGCCAGAGTTGTGCGGGTAGACCGTGATCGGCGCCTCAAAGGCGGCGCGGTCACAATTCGTATCGCGGAAACAGTCATCACCCTCCATGACGTTCCAGCCAAGATTTGCGCCACCCTGACCGGCCCTCAGCAGGTGAACCTCTTCAAGCCGGTTCTGCCCGACGTCGGCAATGAACAGGTCACCCGTGGCGCGATCAAACGAGAAGCGCCACGGGTTACGCACCCCGACGGTCCAGATTTCCTGGCGCCCGCCATCACCACTGGCCCACGGATTGTCGCCGGGGATCGTATACGGCAGACCATTGACATTGATACGCAGGATCTTGCCGAGCAGGGTGGTACGATCCTGTCCGGCGCCAAGCGGGTCGTTCGCACTACCACCGTCGCCCATACCAATATAGAGCATGCCGTCGGGTCCAAACGTGACCAGGCCGCCATTGTGATTACCATACGGCTGATCGATGGTCAACAATATCTGCTCGCCGGCAGCATCGGCACGATCGCCGGCAGCGCTGAAGCGTGCAATAACGGTGTCACCCTCCTGGTTGGTATAGTTGACGAAGAACCAGCCATTGTCCTGGTAGCGTGGATGAAAGGCGACGCTCAATAGCCCCTGCTCATTGGCGCGTGACCCGACCCGATCAGTGATGTCGAGGAACGGCTCGGCGAGCACCTGCCCGTCGCGAACGACGTTGATGCGCCCGACTTTTTCCACGACGAACAGCCGCCCGCTGCCGTCGCCGGCATGCGTTACATACAATGGTCGATCAAACCCGCTTGCGACCGGCTGGAGCCTGATGCGCGGTGGCCAGACCGCACTCGCCTGCGCGGTAGGAGCTGTGATCACACTGGTTGCGTCAGCAGGAGGCGGTGTGACCGTCGTGACGGTCGTGGCGGCGGCGAGGGCCGTTGCTGCCGGCTGCTCAACCGGCACAGGCACCGTCGGAATGGTTGGAACAGGCGTCGCCGCACCGCGGCCGGGCGCGTCTGCCGATCTGTTGCCCGGGCCGGGGACGCTGCAGGCTGCGAGCGCCATGACCAGTATGAGCATACTCAATCCAGTGCTGAATCGCATCACGTACTCCTTGTAAGTCGTATCACTTCCGAGATCCGTAGTCGTCCAGACGACGACTCGTGCAATCGCATGCTTGCCCTCGACAGAGCGGCATGGGAGTACCACGCTGCCGCAGGCTCAATGCTTCCAGGATGCGCGTGCGACCCCAGGTCCCACGCGCATCACGGCTGAGGGATGCCTCTCCTTGCGAGCGCGAGCGCAGCAATCTACCAGCGCGAGATGAGATTGCTTCAGCCACGCTTCTCGCAATGACACGCGGCGTCGAGTCTTTCGGATAGACTCTAAGTCCAATAACTTTAACATACGCCCGTCACCCCTACCCCCGGGCG
>JACAEQ010000011.1 GCA_013388755.1 Chloroflexota bacterium | reverse complement strand
GCCGCTACCTGCTGGCTGCCGCGCAGGCGCTTGCTGCCCACGGCCTCGCCGATGACGCCCTGCACGTAACGGCACGGATCGCGCGGCCGCTGGAGCGCGCCCGCGCCCTGGTCGCAACCGCACGCGCGCTGGCCGGTAACGGCGCCGCGCTACGAGCACAGGAACTGCTGGGCGCTGCCTTGCTGACCATAGCGCCATCCGGCCGGAACGAAACGCTGCAATGCCTTGGATGGGCCGCGGACACCCTGGCGGTACTGGGAGGATCCGAGTTGTTGCTGGCAGCGGCGGCGGCACTCGATGAGATTGACGGCTGGCTGAGCAACGGCTAACACCTGTACTTTGCGCGCGAAGCGACGCAATCGAGTGGCGCGGAAGGTATGCGGCAAATACTATCTTCCGGTTCTCCCCATCTTACCTCTTGCGATCCAGCGATCTTCATAGCTTTTGAACAATTGCTTGCTACACTCTCGGGTGCCGGCAAATGCTCTTTACCGGGGAGGGGCCGGCATCACTTGAGCAGGAAGGATCGCAATGCAAGCGACATCATCTGTTCCCGAACCGCGCAGCGCGCCCCCTCTCGCGCAGCGTATGCGTCGTCGCTTCTCGCCATGGCTGGCGCTGCCACTGATCCTGGCGCTTGCTGTGGCTGGCGTCGTCGCCTGGCGCGTATCCACGACACGCCCGGCAGCAGTAACCACGGCGCCCGTCACTCGCGGCACGATCACGGCAACCATTTCCAGTAGCGGGGCGGTCCAGCCCGCGCGCAGCCTGGTTGTGTCATTCGCCGTTTCTGGCGATGTGACCGATGTGCTGGTCGAAGCAGGCGATACCGTGGCGGCCGGCCAGCCGCTGGCACGTCTTGATACGGATGTGCTGGAGTTGCAGCTCAACCAGGCCGAGGCAAATCTGAAATCAGCCGAAGCCCGCCTGGCCGCCGCGCACGGCGAAGGCGCGACGACACTGGATGTTCGACAGGCGCAACTGGCGCTCCAGGCCGCCGAGATCCAGCTGGCCCGGTCCAGTGGCGGCAATGCAACCGCCGCCGATATTCGCAGCGCCCAGGCCAGCCTCGACGCTGCACGCGCTCGCCTCAATGCACTGACCAATCCATCGCCCGAAACACGCAGCGCCGCTGAAACCAGGCTCGCTCAGGCGCAGGCGACCTTGCAGACGACACGTGATACCAGTTCGGTCAACAAAACCCGCGCCGAACTCGATCTGCAGAAGGCGGTCAGCGCCCTGACCCAGGCACAATCACGCTATTCCACGGCAAAACAGAACTGGGATTTCGTGCAACAGACCGGGCAGGATCCCACCAACCCCGAACGCACCGACGCGAGCGGCAGAACGGTGCCAAACAGGGTGAACGACTCACAGCGCCAGCAGTACTACGATACTTTCGTGCAGGCCGAGGCGGCGTTGCACAGCGCAGAGGCATCGGTCGAGCAGGCGCGCATTTCGTATGATGCCGTACGCCAGAAAGAAGCCGTTGATGTGGCCCAGGCCGAACAGGCGTTACGCGACGCTCAGGTGCAGTATGACACACTCACCAACCCCGCCAGCGACGAACTTGTTCAGGCGCGTGCGGCGGTGGTTCAGGCGCAGGCGCAACTCGACAAATTGACCGGCGGCGGCACTGCACTCGACGTAACTGCTGCTCAGATCCAGGTAGAACAGGCGAAACTGGCGCTGGAAAAGCTGACCGCTCCGGCAGCACAGGCGGAGATTGCAGCCGCTGAAGCTGCTGTTGCCCAGGCGCGGACACAGTACGAGAGCGCAAAACTCAACCTGGCACAGGCCACGCTCACCGCGCCGTTCGCTGGCACCGTCGCCAGTGTGAACGTCGCCGCCGGTGAGCGGGTCGGCAGCGGTGCCGGATCCGGCATCACGCTCGTTGATCTGAGCAGGCTGCATATTGATATGAACCTGAGTGAGACGGATGTCGCGCGTGTTGCCGCGGGGCAATCGGTAACGCTCTTCTTTGACGCTCTACCTGATGTCACGGTGCAAGGTGTGGTCGAGTCGGTAGCGCCGGTTGCCACGGTGCAACAGAACGTGGTCACCTACCTTGTGCGTGTGAGCTTCGAACCTGGTCCGGCGCAGGTGAAGGTCGGCATGTCTGCTACGGGTGATATTCTGGTGGAAGAGCATACCGGCGTGCTGAGCGTCCCCAGCCGCGCGGTACAGAGCCAGGATGGGGTGCAGGTGGTGCAGGTGCGCCCGGCAGGTAGCCAGACCAGTGTGCCAGTTCGCGTTACCACCGGCCTGAGCAGCAATGGCCGGACGGAAATCGTCACCTGTCTCGATACTGGTAATCAGTGCCTGCAAGAGGGCGATGTGGTTGTCGTTCCAGCAACGACGACCACACAGCGAACAACGATGCAGAATAACATCATCCCGCTCGGTGGGGGGCCACCCGGCGGTGGAGGCCGGCCGTGAGCGCAATGATTGCCGTGCGTAACCTGGTGCGCACCTATCTGATGGGGGCGATCGAGGTACATGCGTTGCAGGGAGTGTCGTTTGATATCCAGCGTGGCGAATTCGTCGCGATCATGGGTCCCTCGGGGTCGGGCAAGTCCACCTTGATGAATCTGATCGGATGTCTCGACACGCCGACTGCCGGCAGTTACCGGCTCGACGGACTCCCGATTGAACGGCTCGATGCGGTATTGCTGGCAGCGGTGCGTAACACAAAGATTGGCTTCGTCTTTCAACAGTTTCACCTGCTGGCGCGTCATACTGCGCTGGAGAACGTTGCGTTGCCGCTGGCCTATCGCGGCGGCATGTCACGCGCAGAACGGCTCGAACGCGCGGCTACGGCGCTCGAACGCGTCGGGTTGGGTGACCGGAAAGATCACCGGCCGCACGAACTGTCGGGTGGCCAGCAGCAGCGCGTGGCGATTGCCCGCGCCCTGGTTACCAGGCCGGCGTTGCTGCTGGCCGATGAGCCGACCGGCGCGCTCGACACACACACGAGCGCGGAATTGATGGAGTTACTGGTTGATCTGAATGGATCCGGCATGACAATTGTGCTGGTCACCCATGAGCCGGACGTTGCGCGCCATGCCCGGCGATTGCTCGAGATCCGCGACGGATTGCTGATGCATGACTCGGCGGCGATCGTCGCCTGAGGAGACGAACGATGATCTCAACTGAACAGCCGGCGTCTGCGGATGTCGCTCCCGCAGTGACGGATGACGATTATGCACTGCCGGATGATCTGCTCGCCGAGTTACGCTCGCACGGTATCACCTGGCAGGAGACATTACGATTTGCCGTCGCCAGTGTGCGCAGCCACCCCTTACGCAGTGCGCTGACCGCGCTGGGTGTGATGATCGGCGTGGCGGCGGTGGTTGCGTTGATTGCCATCGGGCGTGGTTCGCAGGAATCGATCACGGCGCGGATTACGGCCAACGGCGCGAATCTGTTGACAGTTCGCGCCGGTGCTGCGAATCAGGGAGTCGTCTTCGGCCCGGTCGGGCAGGGGCAATCCTTGACAACAGGCGACGCTCAGGCGCTGGCGGATGCGACGCGCGTGCCGAGCGCGGCCTTTGTTTCGCCGGAATACAACGGCAATGCCCAGATCGTCGCCGGCGCCGGCAATCTGAACGTGCGCGTGACCGGCGCCGAGCCGGCATATGCCCCGGTTCATAACGTGACCATTGCCCAGGGTGAGTTTATCGGCGAGGATGATGTTCGCTCGGTCGCCAGCGTGGTCGTGCTGGGCGCAAACGTCGCCGACACGCTGTTTCCCGACGGCGATGCGCCGGGCCAGCGGGTACGGCTCGGTGGACAGAGTTTCCGTGTCATTGGCGTGCTCGAATCACAGGGTGGCACCGGCTTTGGCTCGATTGACGATGGTGTCATTGTGCCACTTTCGACCGCACAGCGCAGGCTGTTCGGCGGCCGGGCGATCAGTGGCGGATCGTTGCTGCTCTCGACGATTGTCGTGCAGGCGACCAGCGCCGAGACGGTTGATGATACGCTGGCAGAGATCGCTGCCGTGCTGCGTGAGGAGCATCGTCTACCCGCAAACGGCAGTGACGACGATTTCAGCATTATCAACCAGGCCGATATTCTGGCGACGGTCGCGCAGACAACACAAACGCTGACGCTCTTCCTGGCGGCGATTGCCGCGATCTCGCTGCTTGTAGGCGGGATTGGCATTATGAACATCATGCTGGTCTCCGTGCGCGAGCGGACGCGCGAGATCGGGTTGCGCAAGGCACTCGGAGCTCGTGAGCAGGATATTCTGCTGCAGTTTCTGTTCGAGTCGCTTGCGCTGAGTGGCATCGGTGGGCTCGTCGGACTGCTGGTCGGGGCGAGCATTGCACTCGCCGTCGGACGGTTCGGCGGGTTGCAGACGAGCCTGAGCCTGGACTCGGCGGTACTGGCGCTCGGCTTTTCGCTGGCGGTGGGGCTGTTTTTCGGCATTGCGCCGGCACGAAACGCCGCCCGGCTCGATCCAATTATTGCACTGCGCTATGAATAGGCGAGGCGAGTATGACCCTGGAGCGAATCGTCTGGAGCCTTGCTCTGCTGGTTGTCGCTGTGGCCGCCTTCTTCGGCGGCCAGCAGATCGGATTTGCCCGTGGCCAGGAGAGCCGCGCAGCGGCGGCTCAGGAGTTTTTTGCCCGGCGCGGCGCGCAGAATGGCGCACCGCCGGGTGATGCTCTGATCCAGCCGGTCGGGCCAGGCGGCCTGGCCGGGCAGAATGTTGCCGGCGTGGTTGCGCGTGTTGACGGCAATCGCATCGTCGTCACCACACCCGACAGCGCCACAGTAACGGTCGAACTGGCGAACGACGCGATTGTGCGCCGGCAGGTGGAGACGCAGATCAGCGACATCAAGCCGGGCGAACGGATTGTCGCCTTTGGGACGCGGAACGGCGAGATGTTCCAGGCGCGCTCGGTGCAGCTTGGTGGGCAGCGAACCGGGCGATAGCGGCAGGCGGCGTTCTTCAACGCTCGCCGTCACGCCGCTGCCAGAACCTCCCGCACCAGCGTTTCGGGCACATCATCGCGCACCGCTGCTGCGCCGATCGCGGCCGGGAGCGCCCAGCGCACGCGCCCTGCGCGCACCTTCTTGTCGCGCAGGGTACGTTCAATCAGATCATCCACGGTGATTCCGGATGGAACCGCAGCCGGCAGACCGTAGGAGGTAAGGAGCGCCCCCTGGCGCGCGACGACGGTTGCGTCGATCATGCCGAGGCGGCAGGCGATCTGCGCTTCAAGACGCATGCCAATTGCCACCGCCTCGCCGTGCAGCAACTCGCCGTAGCCGGCTGCCGCCTCGATCGCATGGCCAAGCGTATGGCCATAGTTCAGGAGCATCCGCTCACCGGTCTCGCGCTCGTCAATGTTCACGACATCAATTTTGACGCTGACGGCACGCCGGATGAGATCGGCGAGAACCTCGCCCTGAACGGCGGGACCGGTCTCCTCCAGAGCAGTGAACAGTCCCGCGTCACGAATCATTGCATGTTTGATGACTTCGGCCCAGCCGGCGCGTAGTTCTCGCGGGGGAAGGGTCGCGAGTGTCGCAGTGTCGGCCAGCACCAGCCGGGGTTGATGGAACGCGCCGATCAAGTTCTTCCCCAGCGGGTGGTTCACCCCTGTCTTTCCGCCAACAGCCGAGTCGACCATCGCCAGGAGCGTCGTTGGCAGTTGCACCAGCGCAATACCGCGCAGAACCGTCGCCGCCACGAATCCCGCCAGATCACCAACGACGCCCCCGCCGAGCGCCAGCACTGCATCACGCCGTTCGACGCTACCGCCAATCAACCAGTCGTACAGGCGTGTGGCAGTAGCCAGATCCTTGCTAGCCTCGCCCGCGGGCACGGTCACCCCCCGGACAGCAAAGCCGGCAGCGCATAGACGGGCTTCGATGCCAGGGCCGTAGCGCGGGTAAACTGCATCATCGCTGATCAACCAGAGCGCGCCGCGCAGGTCGAGTGCCCGAAGCAACTCTGGAAGGTGCTCCAGCGCGTCATGCGCTACGATGACATCATAACTGCCGCCAGCAGTGGTTACGTGTAATCCTGTAAGAGACATACGATTGCTCTGTGCGCCGTTGAACATTGAACGTTCGACGACCTCCTCCATCCTATCCTATGGCGTACTCGTCGGTTGCGGCAGCGGTTTCGCATTTGCAGGCGCGGTGATGGTAACATCGCCGTCAAAATCGTATAGCCGCAGCAACAGGCTGAAAGCAGACGGTTCAGTCTGACCCTCGGGCGTGCCGCTGATATCAATCGTCAACCTGTGCAGGCGACCATCTTCACAGATGTAGAATCGCGTTTCCGCCTGGTCGATCTCCTCCACCGGAACGGGCGAAGTGACCCCTTGCTCACCAAGACGCTGGAACAGGCTGACCGTTGTCTCCCTGTCGCCCACAAAGACAGCGCACCGCTGGCCATCGAGTTGCTCGAAGCCTGCCGGCTTGAAGCCGGAGAGATCGACATCTTCGGCAGCGATCGAACCGGTGATCTGGTTGGATGAGAAGCCAGTCACCGGTGATTGCTGGCCAGCCGGCAGTTCGTACCAGGCATCGTCGGTTGCGCCGAGCATCGGCACAGGGCCGCGCAGGTAGGTTGTGCCATCAACCGAGATGAACTCTGCGCCTTTCTCCGGATCAACCCCCAGGAAGGCGGCGAGTAACCCCTTCAGCACAGTGTGCGAGTTCTCGCCATCTATCTCGCCACTCACACCAATGAGCGTCGTTTTTTCGCCGGCCGGCGTCGCAGGCGCTCCCTCGCCGAACGAACCACTGACCGCGAGCGACAATTCCAGGCGATAGGTGTCACTCGTGCCTGACGAAGCCAGGCCGGCCCTGATGGCATCTGCCGCACCGGACGATGAAGCGGTAGCCGTCGGGGCGGGTGTGGCCGTCGGGGCGGGCGTGGCCGTCGGGCGCGACGTCGCGGTTGGCCGCGGTGTCGCGGTAGGTGGTGCAGGGGTTGGCGCAGCAGC
This sequence comes from Chloroflexota bacterium, assembly GCA_013388755.1. Taxonomy (GTDB): domain Bacteria; phylum Chloroflexota; class Chloroflexia; order Chloroflexales; family Roseiflexaceae; genus JACAEQ01. The sequence goes on along the minus strand of JACAEQ010000011.1, from coordinate 19,943 downwards.
GCCACCGCCGCCGCAGGCAACCAGCAGCACTGCACCGAGCAGCACTGCTGCGATATGCCTGGAAAGGATGGTCATCAGGGTCTCCTTTGCACGAACTGGCCAATCATGTGCATGTCCAGGGCGTGAACCAGCAGCGCCTGCAGGCACGCATCTCGTATCCGTTCTGACAGATCGCCCTACTCGCGCGCGGCACTCAGGATCATCTCCACGATCGTGTCAGGTGATCTCCCCGTGGTATCGATGACGAGGTGAGCCAGGCTATGATAGAGCGGTGCACGCGCGGCGCGGAGTGCCTCGAGCCGCGCGGCGGGGTCATCACCGGAGAGCAACGGGCGCTCCTCGTCGTGGGCGCGCAGCCGCGCCAGAAGTTCCTCCGTGGGCGCATCGAGCCACACGACGAGTGCCTTGTTGGCCAGAAGGGCGCGATTGGCCATGCGCAACACGATCCCGCCGCCAGTCGCGACGACGGCTGGCGGCTCCGCCAGCGCCGCAGCCAGCGCCGCCGACTCGCGATCACGAAACGCATCTTCACCCTCAATCGCGAAGATCTCGGCAATGCGGCGGCCCGTGCGCTGCTCCACCAGCGCATCTGTGTCGTGCAGTGGCCAGCCGAGACGCGCTGCCAGCAGCCGCGCAACGGTTGATTTTCCACCACCACTGAGACCGACCAGCGCGATACAACGAGATGATGGTGTCATGGCGCGCGCCGGATCTGCACCAGATTGCTATGGAACGTGCTCTGCCCGGCCAGATCGGCCAGGGCATCGGGCGTAACCCGGTTGATGTTCCGCCCACCGGGCGAGAGACTGGCCCACGGTCCCTTGGGCGCCACCACAACTCCGGGCGGCACATCGTCGGTCACGTGAGCGCGCAGGCGGCACCAGCCGCGCGCATTCTCGATATGCACCTCGTCGCCATGGGCAATACCAAGCGCAAGAGCATCAGTGCCATTGATCTCAACGAACGGCACGCCTTCTTTCGCGCGTAACCCCGGCTGGTTGGCAAAACTGGACGATACATAATGGTGCGAGGCGCCGGAGATCAGGATGAATGAGCCTGCCCCTCCATCCCGTTGCGCTGCATGACCGTGAAACTCTGCAGGCTGGAGATAGTCGGGCAACGGATCGAGCCCGTGAGCACGCATGGCTTCACAGAATAACTCAACCTTGCCCGACGGCGTAGGGAAGTGCCCGTCGGCAAACGGAACCTCGCGCCCGGGAAGGAAGTGCAACGGCACGGTTCCTTCGGCCTGCAAACGCTCCAGCGTGATACCATTGAGGTACGAATTGCCGGCGCGAGTTGCATCGAGCACGCCGCGAATGGCGGTCTCGGCATCTTCGTGGAGCCAGGGATCCGTATAGCCAAGCGCGCCGGCAAGCAGGCGCATCACGTCCCAGTTACTCTTGCACTCGCCGGGCGGCGGCACAGCGGCATGGTTGTACTGCAGATAGCGATGGCCATAGGCTTTGTGCAGATCGACATGCTCCAGTTGCATCGTCGCCGGCAACACAATATCGGCGTAGCGCGCCGTGTCTGTCATGAATTGCTCATGGACCACGGTGAACAGGTCGTTGCGCTGTAACCCTTGAATGATCAAGCCGGCATTTGGCGCGGAAGTCACCGGGTTGGCGGCAAACACATACAACGCCATGATCGGCGGATCGGCGATCTCGCCGGTCAGCGCGGCACCCAGGCGATTCATGTTGACCACGCGGGGTGTGGGCGGGCATTGCGTCGTATGGCTGAGCGCCGCGGCATCCCATTTCACATACCCGCTGGTGCTGTACATCAGGCCGCCGCCGCGCACGCCATACTGCCCGACGATCGCCGGCAGACAGCAGAGGGCGCGAAATGTCTGGCCACCGTTACCGTGGCGTTGCACGCCGTCGGCAGGCTTCACCAGTGCCGGCCTGATCGTCGCATAGCGCCGCGCCAGCGCAACGATTGTCTCGTGCGGGACACCGGTCAGCGCGGCGACCCGTTCCGGCGGAAAAGCAGCGGCGCGCTCGCGCAACGCGCGCCAGCCGACGCTGTGGCGTTCGAGCCACGCTTCATCGTGCAGCCCTTCGCCGAAGATAACATGCATCAGACCGAGCGCCAGAGCGCCATCAGTTGCCGGACGCGGGCGGATATGTTCGTCGGCGCTGCGCGCGGTGAGGGTGCGGCGCGGGTCAATCACGACGACATAGGCACCATTCTTTTGCGCCTGGCGCAGGAACGGCATGAAATGCGGCCCGGTGCTGGCGGGATTATGCCCCCAGATAATCACCAGCTTGCTGTGCAGCACATCGGCCGGGTCGGGCGCCCAGCGTGCGCCGAGAGTCGCCTCAACCGCGGCCTCCGCTGCCGCACCACAGATACTGCGCTGCAGGCCGCTCGCGCCCATGCGGTTCCAGAGCCGCGCATTACAGATGCCAAGTTGCAGCAGGCCCAGCGTACCGCTGTAGGAATACGGCAGGATTGCCGCTGCGCCGTAGCGCGCCATGATCTCCTGCCAGCGTGCCGCGATCTCGCCAATCGCCTCTTCCCACGCTACACGTTCCCACCGGTCGCTGCCCTTCGCACCGGCGCGACGCAACGGGTAGAGCAGACGGTCGGGCGCATAGACTCGGTCGAGGTACGGGCGCACCTTGGCACAGAGCCAGCCGCCGGTCACCGGATGCAACGGGTCGGCATAGAAGCGGATGGCGCGGTTGCCCTGTACCTCAGTGATTGTGGCGCAGGTGTCGGGGCAGTCGTGCGGGCAGGCGCCGCGCACCAGGCGAATGTCGGTTGTCATCGGCAAGGAGCTCCTGTTACGGTGGCACTGCGCTGCATTGTATCATGCCGAGCAGGCTTTGTGCCTCTCCGAATAACAGATGGGCGAATGTCATTGCCGGTCTGAGATGCTACAATCATCTCCGGCGCATTGCGCGCCGTCAGCCGACGAGTTCGCAAGGAGGCGAGAGTATGTCGCACCCGTATCCACAAACCATGGGCCAGCAGTTTGGCCGGCGATCCTGGGCCGAACCATGGAAAATCAAGATGGTCGAGCCGCTGCGTATGATCAGCCGCGATGAACGCGAACAGGCGCTTGTAGCGGCTGGATACAACACCTTCCTGCTGCGCTCCGACGATGTCTATATCGACCTGCTGACCGACAGCGGGACCAGCGCGATGAGCGACCGGCAGTGGGCGGCGATGATGCTCGGCGATGAGGCGTATGCCGGCAGCCGCAACTTCTACCGGCTCGAAGCGGCAGTGCAACGGTACTATGGCTACCAGTATGTCGTTCCGACCCACCAGGGGCGCGGCGCCGAGCATTTGATCAGCCGTGCCGCGATCCGCCCCGGCCAGTATGTGCCAGGCAACATGTACTTCACCACCACGCGGTTGCACCAGGAACTTGCCGGCGGCATCTTCACCGATGTCATTGTTGACGAGGCGCACGATCCGCAGAGTATGCATCCGTTCAAGGGAAACGTTGATCTTGATCGGCTCGAAGCGCTGATCCGGCATGAAGGTGCGCAGAATATCGCCTACATCAGCCTGGCGGGTACGGTGAACATGGCCGGTGGGCAACCGGTAAGCATGGCAAATGTAAGGGAACTGCGGACGGTATGCGATCGCCACGGCATCCGGCTGTTCCTCGATGCGACGCGCATGGTCGAGAACGCGTTTTTCATCCAGGAACGCGAAGAAGGGTACGCACAGAAGTCGATCGCCGCCATTCTCAAAGAGTTCTGTTCGTACACCGACGGCGCCTGGATGAGCGCCAAGAAGGATAGCCTGGTCAATATTGGCGGCTGGCTGGCGGTCAATGACGCCACACTGTTCGATGAACTACGCAATCTGGTCGTGGTGTATGAGGGGCTGCATACCTATGGCGGCATGGCCGGGCGCGATATGGAAGCGCTGGCGGTTGGGATCGAGGAATCGGTGCAGGACGATCATGTGCGCTCGCGGATCGGCCAGGTGCGTTACCTGGGGGAATTGCTGACCGACTGGGAGATCCCGATTGTGCAGCCGGTTGGCGGCCACGCAATCTTTCTTGACGCCAGGCGATTCTATCCACACGTTCCGCAGCGCGACTTTCCGGCACAGACGCTGGCCGCCGAATTGTATCTCGACTCGGGTATTCGCTCGATGGAGCGCGGCATCGCCAGCGCCGGGCGCGACCCGAAAACTGGCGATCACTACTTCCCGAAACTGGAACTCACGCGCCTGACGATCCCGCGGCGCGTCTATACCCAGGCGCACATGGACGTCGTCGCCGAGGCAGTGAAGGCGGTGTACGATGCGCGCGAGCAGACCCGCGGATTGCGCATGGTCTACGAGCCGAAGTATCTACGCTTCTTCCAGGCGCGGTTCGAGCGGCTTTGACCCGCGGAGGAGCGCCGTCGGCACACTGAAACTGCCATCGGGCTCGATTGCCAGACCGGCGCGCACTTCGCCCGGCGCACTCTCGAAGATGGCGCGAATGAGCGCTGCGCGCTCCGGCGGTGTGTGCATGCGGGCAATCCAGGGCGCAAAGGCCAGGCGCAATGGCCACTCGCCAAGCAGTTCGGCGTACAGGCCAGCAGAGGCAAGCATGCGCCGCCACTCATCAACCGGGTGGTCACGCACATGCGAGGGATCTCGCAGGAGTTCGATTGTATTCAAGTGGGTATCGAGAAGCGGCTCCGGTGGCGCAACCACGTCGACCAGCAGCAAGATACCGCCTGGTCGCAGCACCCGGGCGATTTCGCGCAGCGCGACCGCCGGCCTGGGGAAATGATGTGCCGCGTAGCGTGACGTTACGAGGTCGAACGACTCATCGGGAAAGGGGAGGTGTTCGGCGTCGCCCGACTGGAACGCCATGTTGGTCACGCCGCGTTCAACCGCGAGATGGCGCGCCTGATCGAGCATCGCCTCAGCGAGATCGAGCGCAACCACCGAGGCAACATGCGGCGCTATGGCCAGCGCCGTATGCCCGGCACCACAGCCGACATCGAGCGCGCGTTGCGCACCGGCCGCTGCGGCAACGTCCACCAGTACGGCAAGGTCCGGCCCGCTGGCATGCACCACACTGACAGCATACTCAGCAGCGACCGGACCAAACTGGCGCTGGACGACGTTGCGGATTCCCATTACAGCAGCGATCAGAAACCATGATCTGCGGACGCGCCTTCGTTCCTGCGCAGCGCGCGCACCACCAGGGAGCAAGGTTGTTGCACGTTGCTCTGGATGGTGCATTGAGATGTGCGAACCATCGTCAGTTCATGCTCAATGCGCAACCTGTTCCTTGTTGAACGAGATCGCCGGCGCGGAGCGAACAGCGGAGTAGATCATGCCCACCATCAAGCCATAAACCATATTCTGGATCAGGAACGACGGCGCATAGATTTCGAGTAGCAGCGGATTCACCAGCGGCAGCACAATGAAGTACGCAACCAGCCAGATTGCCAGGCCATACACAAAGCCCAGTACCACCGGCGCACCGTAATCGAGCGGCATCTTCCACGCGCGGCAGGAGAGTGAGCCGAAAAGCGCACCAAAGAGTGCCGAGAGGAGCAGGTGGATCAGGCTGCCGGCGATCACCGGCGCGGCGGAAAAGCCAGGCTCAGCCAGGGCGCTCAGGCCAAAAACGAACGTTGCAATCAGCTTCGGCGCCTTCCATAGATCATCGCCGACGGCAATCGCCAGAATGGCGCCAACAACGGCCATGGTCACTCCGCCAACCAGGCCGGCAATGGCGCCGCCAATCTCGATTTTCGTCAGGAGCGGCGTTGTCGCCGCGCGCACCACCTGCGATGTTGCCGAACGGTTCGTCCTCGACTGCGTGCTCATGGAATTCCTCCTTTAGAACAGCCACCCTCGCCCTGCATCGCCGGCATCCACGCCAGAAATATTGTCCCGGAGTACGTTGTGGGGGTCGTGTGTGAGGTTAGGATTGATTATATCAGCCTGGGCATAACCTGTGCATGACCAGAAGTCGAGATTTTGCCTCACCAATCAACGGATTTTCCCCACCGAACGGCGGGTTTGTGGCGTACGTCACGTGATGAAGGTCACAATAGGTCCGTGTACTGGCGGGACAATGCATCAATCACGCTCGTGGTGATTGTCTGTGCACTTGCTGTGCAGCTCTGTCGGAACAGGCGCAGCGCCTGCGGCCATCGCACCATGCCGGCGTGAACCAGCCAGTATCAGGTACTTCCGCAAACGTGTATGGTATCATCGACATGGCGAAGTATGACGACGGTGCCGATGGCGCCGTGCAGTCGGCTTCACCGGAGGAGGGCGCGATGTTTCGCATGATCAACGGTATCCCCGTATGGGGTGATCACGACGAAGGCACGATCGAACAGATCACGCGCTGTGCAAGCGATCGCGAGGCGGTGGCCGCAGCGCTCATGGCCGACGGACATCTTGGCTACAGCATGCCGATCGGTGGTGTGGTGGCGTACCGCGACGCCGTGAGCCCCAGTGGCGTGGGCTATGACATTTCTTGCGGGATCAAAGGAGTGCGCACCAATCTGCGTGCCGATGATATCCGTCACCACATCAGCAAGATCATGGATGAGATCGCACGCACCGTGGTGTTCGGCATCGGCCAGACGAGCGGCAAGGCCGCCGATCATCCGCTGTTCGACGACCCGACATGGCGGGATGTCCCGCAGGTGGGTAAGTTGAAGCAACTGGCGCGCGAGCAACTCGGGACGGTCGGTTCGGGGAACCACTGGGTTGACATCCTCGAAGATGAAGAGGGCTGGATCTGGGTCGGCGCGCATTTTGGCAGTCGCGGCCTGGGCCATCGCACTGCCAGCGGCTTCCTGAACCTGGCGACCGGCCGGCCATTCGACGCGCCCGCGCCAGGCGAGTCGATGCAGCAACCGGCCACGCTGATCTCGCTGCGTAGCGACCTGGGCCAGGCATACTGGCAGGCGATGACACTCGCCGGGCGTTACGCCTATGCCGGGCGCGACTTCGTCGTCCAGCAGGTGCTCGACATACTGGGGGCGAAGGCAACCGAAGAAGTGCATAACCATCATAACTACGCCTGGATCGAGCGCGTCGGCAACGAGGATCTCATCGTCGTGCGCAAGGGCGCCACGCCCGCCTGGCCCGGGCAACGCGGCTTCGTCGGCGGTTCGATGGGCGACATCAGTGTGGTGGTCGAAGGGATCGAAAGCGAAGAGGCGCGCCTGGGCCTGCATAGCACCATCCATGGCGCAGGGCGCGTAATGAGCCGGACGCAGGCCGCCGGCAAGCGCCGCTGGACACGCCGGCACGGCCAGCGAGTGCAGGAAGTCGTCAGGCCGGGGAAGATCAGCCGCGAAATGATGCACGAATGGCTGCGGCGTGAGCAGGTTGAACTGCGCGGCGGTGGCACCGACGAAAGCCCGCACGTCTACCGGCGCCTGCCGGAAGTGCTGGCGCATCATGCCAACAGCATCAAGATCGTGCATACCCTCAAGCCGCTGGGCGTCGCCATGGCTGGCGAGGATGTGTTCGACCCGTACAAGGACTGAAGGAGGAGGCGGCAGGCGATGCGGTTAGTGTTGTCGCTGATCTACCATACCGCCCCCCGCCCAACTTCCCCCCGCCGGGGGAGGAGTCGGACTCCCTCCCCCGCCGGGGGAGGGCCGGGGTGGGGGTGATCGGCGTGCTTGAAACGTATTGGCGCTAAGTGCCTATCCGAAAACCCATGGGCCTGCTGTCATGGCGAGGAGCGCCAGCGACAGCGTGTAGCGAGCGCAGCGTGGCTGAAGCAATCGAGCGGCGCGCGAGGAGATTGCTTCGCGCGCGCTCGCCATGACAGTGACCATCTGGTGTTCGGATAGGCTCTAAGTGAGAAAACGAGCTCATCTCGATCACCATGCAGCTCCCATTCAATTCTCCACTCCCCATCCCGCCTCTTGTATAATGGAGCAGCATGTCACTCAGCACTCGCGGAGCTTTCGCATGACCGCAGATGACCTCGCGTGCCGCGCCGAAACCTTGCGCGAGCAGATTCGCTACCACAACTATCGTTACTATGTACTCGACGATCCAGTGGTCAGTGACGCCGAGTATGATGCGCTGCTGCGCGAACTCCGCGCGCTTGAGGAGGCACATCCCGAGCTCGTTACCCCCGATTCGCCCACCCGTCGGGTAGGCGCCGCTCCCGGCGAGCAGTTCGCCAGGGTGCAGCATAGTGTGCCGATGTTGTCACTCGCCAACGCCTTCGACGAAGAAGGTATGCGCGCCTGGCGCGACCGTGCGCTGAAACTGCTTGGCGACGATGCGCGCCTGGCGTTCGTTGATGAGCCGAAGATCGACGGCCTGGCGATTACGTTGACCTATGTCGACGGCGTGCTGGTGCGCGGCGCGACCCGTGGCGACGGTGAGACCGGCGAAGATGTGACGGCGAACCTGCGCACCATCCCCAGCGTTCCGTTGCGCCTCGGTTCGTTTGCCGCACTGGAAGGCGAACAGCAGCCGTACGCCCCCCCGGCGCGGATCGAAGTGCGCGGCGAAGTCTATATGCGCATCGCCGACTTCCAGCACCTGAATGAGCAACTGGCCGCCGCCGGCGAGAAAGTGGCCGCCAACCCGCGCAACGCCGCCGCCGGCTCGCTGCGCCAGAAGGACCCATCGGTCACGGCGCGCCGGCCGCTACGTTTCTTCGCCTATGGGATCGGCCAGATCGACGGCCCGCGGCCACAATCGCAGTGGGGGTTGTTGCAGTTCCTGCGTGCGCTCGGTTTTCCAGTGAACCAGGACGCCCGTCGCTTCGACGATTTTGACGACGCGCTGGCCTACTGCCGCGAATGGATGGCGCGCCGTGATGACCTGGAGTATGAAGTTGACGGCATGGTGGTGAAGATTGACAGTATTGCCCAGCAGGAGGAGCTTGGCGCTGTCGGGCGCGATCCGCGCTGGGCGATTGCATTTAAGTTCCCGGCACGCGAGGCAACATCGCGGTTGCTCGATATTGTGGTCAACGTCGGCCGTACCGGTGTCATTACGCCGAATGCCGTGATCGCAGCCGTGAACATCGGTGGCGTGACCGTGCGCAACGCCAGCCTGCACAATGCTGATTATATCGCCGAGCGTGATATCCGCATCGGCGACTATGTCACGGTCAAACGTGCCGGCGACGTTATTCCCTACATTATCGGGCCGATTGTCGCGCGGCGCGACGGTAGCGAACGCCCCTGGACTATGCCGGCGACCTGCCCGGTGTGCGGTACACCGCTGGAGCGCCCTACGGGAGAGGTCGCCTATCGCTGCCCGAACTTCGGCATCTGCCCGGCGCAAATCACACGGCGCATTGAGCATTTCGTCTCACGTGGCGCCATGGATATTGCCGGCGTGGGCGAAAAACAGGTGCAGCTGTTCGTTGAACGCGGCTGGGTACAGGACGTTGCCGACCTGTATCTGCTGACCGCGGCGCATTTCGACGGTGTGGAAGGGTATGGCGCGAAGCGCGTGGCAAACCTGCTGGCGGCGATTGAGGAGTCGAAGAATCGCCCGTTGCACCGGTTGATCATCGGCCTCGGCATCCGCTTCGTCGGCGAGGTGGTGGCACAGATCCTCGCCGACCGGTTCGGATCGCTCGATGCGCTGGCGGCAGCGTCTGCCGCTGAGATCGATGCACTGGAGGGGATTGGTCCGGCCATCGCTGCCAGTGTCGCGGAGTACTTCGCCCGCCCTGAAGAACAGGCGCTGGTGGAGAAACTCAAGCGCGTCGGTGTGCGCACTACGGCGGCCGGGCCGGCCATCGCGCCGCGGGGCGAATCGCTCGCCGGATTGACCTTCGTTATCACCGGCACCTTGCCATCGCTCTCGCGGGAACAGGCAAGCGCGTTAATTCTCGCCCATGGCGGCAAGGTGAGCGGCAGTGTCTCGAAGAAGACGAGCTATCTGCTGGCGGGCGCCGACCCGGGCGGAACAAAGTATAATAAGGCGCAGGAGCTTGGCATTCCGCTGCTGGACGAGGCCGGGTTACTGGCAATGATCGGCGCGAACGACTCAGGCCACGCCGCGCCACCTGCCACCGACAGCACAACCGGTGCGCCGCAGCAACTCGCGCTCCTGTGAACGCGACCGGTTACGCGCCGCGCCCGGTCTGCAATCTACAATCACACCAGGGAGCAGTTATGTCCGGCCATCTTCCTGATCGCGTCGAGCAGTTTCTCGATCCGCTCTCCAGCGCCATGGTGCCGCTGGTAGACGGCCTGGCGCGACATATGCTGCCACGGATCGGCGCCGATGCCTTTACCCGCCGTCTGTGCAATACGACCATTCACTACTATGTTCTGCCGTGCCGCCGCGTTGCACCACTGCCCGTGCTCTTCATTCATGGCCTGGGTGATAGTGCCGTGACCTGGAGCCTGGTAGCACCGCTGGTTGCACAGCGTCACGACACGTTCCTGATTGACCTTCCCGGCTACGGCCTCTCCGGGTTGCCGCCAGGCCGCCCGTACGCGACAATCGGCGAAATGACCGACATCCTGGCGGCTTTTTTGCGCGACGTGATCGCCAGGCCGGCGCTGGTGATCGGTAATTCGATGGGCGGCTGGCTCGCAGTGCGCCTGGCAGAGATGATGCCGGAAATGGTCCGCGGCGTGCTGTTGATGAACCCCGGCGGTGCGCTGCTCAACGGGCACGACTCGTGGGACCCATTCGTTACGTCGCTCACGCCAGCCAACGGCCACCAGGCGCGCGAAGTGGCGCGCCACGTCTTCGGGTTTATTCCGCCACCCATGCGGGCACTCAGCGCACGCGGGGTACAGAACCTGTTTGCGCGCAAGGTCGTGCGTGAGTTTATCAGTGCGACGGACGAAGCCGATTTTCTTGACCGTGACGAACTGCAACATCTGCCGGCCACTGCGGCGCTGTTGTGGGGCGCACGCGATCGGTTTCTCCCCCATGGTTCGTTCGAGTTCTTCCGCGACAACCTTCCCGACCCGAAGGTGCGCGTGATCCGTCTGTGCGGTCACCTGCCGCAACGCGAGCGCCCGCTTGCCGTCGCACGCTTCATCAAGCGCTTCGCGCGCGATCTCGATAGCCGATCGTAGATTGCTCGCTTGTAGTACGCCAAAGCTCGATCTCGCAATCACGGTGATTTGACTCCTCCGTTCGCCTGTGGTATCTTCCCCCCCGCCTTGTAGAAGTCAAAGCCAGGTAAATAACAGACATGAAACGCATGGGATCCACGTTGACCCCACTCGTTTGCTGCATGGTTGCGCTGGCGCTGTTCACCGGGGCATGGTCGCCGGTAATGCCGGTGCATGCGGCGAACTACGCCGGTGCGCGGCCGCAACTCTGGCTACCGACACCGCCCGGCGAGCCATGGCGCATCCTTCAGGGGTATGCTTGCGGCAGTCATAATGGCTGGGATCGCTATTCACTCGATCTGGTGCGCGCTGATGGACCGAGCGCCGGTGCGCCGGTGCGTGCCGCCGCCGACGGCGTCATCTTTGTCTGGGCGGCCCGTAGCGGCACGCTCATCGTGCGTCACGACGGCGATCTCTATACGATGTACACCCATATGCAGCGCGCCGAGAATCCGCAGGTCGGGCGGATCGTGGCGCGTGGCGAGGTGATTGGCGCAGTGGGTGATCGCGGCTCGCCCGGGATTGTTCACCTGCATTTCACGGCATTCACCGCCGAGGGCGCATGGGCGCGCAACCGGCGTTCCATACCGCTCACCTTCGCCGACGGGTATGATCTGCCGGAGATCGGCGGCTGTAGTCAGCATGGTGGGAAGATGCTGGTGGCCGGTAGCAGCCAGTTGCTGCACGTCGAAGGGATCGGTTTCGCCGGTGCCAATGCGGGACGCTGGTATGGTGGCGATGTACGGATCGAGTTCGGCGGCAGCGCAATGGTGGCGGGCCATAGCGTTGCATGGGGCGTCGCGCCTGCGGGAGATGCTCCTGCCATTCCGCGTTCAACCGGTGGCATCAGCCTTGCCGAAGCCGGCGAAGGTCTGCATATGCTGTTCGTGCGCGGCTGGGATCGCGACGGTCGTCAGACCATCGCCACGTTCGGGCCGATTGGCCTCGATACCACGCCACCTGAGTCGCCACCTGCCCTCGATCCGATGACCCTGCCGGCCGGGCGCTCCACCACCATCGCCTGGGAACCTGCCGCCGATGCTGCATCAGGCGTCGCTGGCTATCGCCTCTATATCGGCCCCGATCCGCAGGGCGTCGCTGAATGGTTCGTCCCGAACGCCGAAATCGAAGCTCCGCCCCTGGACCCGGGTAGTTACGTCCTGCGCGTGCAGCCGGTTGATTATGCCGGCAATGCCGGGGCATGGACGACGGTTGCCTCGCTCAGTGTGCAGCCATAGCGCGTCGCTGCCGGAACGGTGACCCCAAAAAGCGAACTCGCACCATCCATCTGCGTCTTGCGGCGATGGGGCATTGTCATCTATAATGCGGCGAGTATCCGTTTTCCAGTGGGAACGACCGTGCCACGTTTCGGCGCTCATATGTCCATCAGCGGCGGCCTCTACACTGCCTGCGAGCGTGGCCGCCGCGCGGGCTGCGACATTATTCAGATCTTCAGCAAGAACCAGCAACAGTGGCGCGCCCGGCCGTTGACCGGGGCCGAAATTGCGCGCTTCAAAGAGGCCCAGCAGTCCGAAGGTGTTCCGGTCGTCATGGTTCACGATTCGTATCTGATCAACCTGGCGGCGCCGGGCGATGAATTGTGGCACAGATCGATCGACGCCTTCCGTGAGGAACTGGAGCGCTGCGCCGCTCTCGGTATTCCCTACCTTGTCACGCATCCTGGCGCACATGTCGGGTCAGGCGAAGAAGCCGGGTTGCACCGCGTCGCCGATGCACTCAACCAGCTATTTGACGCTGGCGCTGGCGCGGGTGTGACCGTGCTCCTGGAAACCACCGCCGGCCAGGGGAGTAGCCTCGGCAGGCGTTTCGAGGAACTGGCGCGCCTGATTGAACTCACCCGGCAGGCGGAGCGTGTCGGTGTGTGCGTTGATACCTGCCATATCTTCGCTGCCGGCTACGACATCCGCTCCGCCGAAGCATATGCAGTGACCATGGCCGAACTTGAACGCATCATTGGTCTTGAGCGCGTCAAGGCCTTCCACCTGAACGACTCGCAGAAGGACCTGGGGAGCCGCGTCGATCGCCACGCGCATATTGGCGAGGGGCGCATCGGGATCGAAGGGTTTCGTGCGCTGGTCAACGATCCACGCTTCGCCGGCCTGCCAATGGTGCTGGAGACGCCGAAAGAAGAGGACCTCGCCGACGATGTGCGTAACCTGGCAACGTTGCGCAGCCTGGTGATAGGGTGAGCATTGCGAACCGGTGTTCGGCACACTCGATCCGGCACACCGAGAAGAAGGGCGGAACCATGCCTGTTCCCTACCGATTATTGTTCCAGGTTACGGCGCTGATCGTCCGCGAATACCGGCGCATGCGCCAGCGGGAACGGGGTGAAGCAGCACCAGCGGCAAAACCAGAGCGCCGGATCACGCACTCTGGCGGACACGAATTGTCTCTGGCAGGCCGGCTCGTGCGCCTCGTGTTGATTGCAGCGACACTCTGGCTGATCTGGCGTGAAGTGACGCGGCGCCGCGCGGCGCTGCTCGAAACCAGGGCCGCAACCAGGCAATGGCCTCCTTCACCTGAAGCGGCACCCGCCCAACCATCCGCCGCAATAGCGGCGCCGCCCATCGCACCTCCCGAACCGCCAGCGCCAGCCTCGACACCCGACGAACCCGCAAGCGCCACCGGCGATGCGCATGCAGAACTGATCGGCTGGTGCGCGCGGTGTCACGCACGCCGCCCGATGCAGGGCGTGAGTGTTACAACGACGACGAGTGGCCGGCGAGTTGCGCGCGGAACCTGCCCGGTGTGTCACGCCGGTATCACCCGCTTCGTTGCCAGAGAGGACGCTGCGTGAGGGAACGCGGCAAACGGCCTGCGGCGATACGATGCGTCGCGCGGCCCGTCCGGCGGAGCGTCTGCGCAACTCCTGAAACTGACACGTGGAGGACTGCTTGAAAAGCGATCTCGACCGGCTCATGGCCGAACGTAACCTTGATGCCATCGTTGTCGAGGGGCCTGATGGCCTGGAGAGCGCCAACCCTGATTATAACTATTTTGTTGGCGGGCGACACATTCCCGGCCTCGTGATCAAGAAGCGTGGCGAGCCGGCAATGTTGCTGCATGGCCCGTGGGAACAGAATGAAGCTGAACAGACCGGTCTTGCGCTTGTGTCGCTCAACCGCTGGAACATGCGCGACATCCTGCAAGAGTTCCCTGATCGGTTGGAGGCGCGGGTTGAGCACCGTCGTCGGATCTTCGCCGAACTGGGGGTGCGCGGGCGCGTTGGCATCTATGGGACGGTCAAGGCCGGTCCGTTCTTCGCACTCATGGCGCGCCTGGCACAACGCCTTGATGGCCTGGAGATTGTTGCCGAGCTTGACCGCGACCTGATCTCGATGGCGCGCCTTACCAAAGATAGCGATGAGATCGAGCGTATGCGAGTTGTCGGGCGCAAAACGTGCGAAGTGGTCCAGGCGGTGATTGATTTCATCAAGGCCGGCAGGGCAAAAGGCGACATGGTGGTCGGCGTCGATGGCAGACCGCTGACGATTGGCGACGTACGGCAGGTGATCGGGCGCGAACTGGCGGCTCGCGGGCTCGAAGCGCCCGCCGGAACGATTTTTGCGCAGGGACGCGACGCCGGCCTGCCGCATGCGCGCGGCGACGATGAGATGCCGTTGCGCCTGGGGCAGGCGATTGTCTTCGATATCTTCCCGCGCGAGGCCGGCGGCGGCTACTATCATGATATGACGCGCACCTTCGCGATCGGCTACGCACCACCAGAGCTGCAACAAGCCTATGACGAGGTGCTGGGTGCGTTCAACATGGTGACTGCCGAGTTCGAGGCCGGCGCGCCAACACGCGTCTACCAGGACATGGTGTGCGCATACTTCGAGGCGCGCGGCCACGACACCATCGGGCGCACCTACCCGATCGAAGAAGGGTACATTCACTCGCTTGGCCACGGTCTTGGCCTGGAGATCCACGAGGACCTCAGCTTCTCATCGCTTGTCGATCGTGGTGATACGATCGCGCCTGGCTCGGTCTTCAGCGTCGAGCCAGGGCTCTACTACCCCGATCGTGGCTTCGGCGTGCGCCTGGAGGATACCTACTACTGCACACCCGACGGTCGCTTCGAGAGCCTGACACCTTTCCCGATGGAACTGGTGATACCGTTGAACGTTGAACGTTGAACGCTGGACGTTGAACGCTGGACGTTGAACGCTGGACGTTGAACGTTCCCACATATGCTCAGTGACTACCTGACAATCGAGATCTCGGTCGGCGCACGGACGCCGCAGGGCTACCCGGTAACGATCAGGGGCCCGGGTGGCGATGATCGCGGCGTGCTGGTCCTTCCGTCCGGTGATCCGGCGTATGACGCACTGGCTGTGCGCCTCGCGCAGCTCAGTACAGGCGCCGCCGAGATGGCAACGCTCGGACAGATACTGTTCCACGCGCTCTTCCAGGGGGCGCTCAAAGACGCCTATGTTCGTAGTCAGGGGGCGCTGAGCGCCGGCCAGGGGTTGCGGTTGCGCCTCGACATTGACCCGCGCGAGGCAGAAGTTGCCGCCTTGCCGTGGGAATTTATCAACGATCCCGACCGTGGCCCGCTCGCGCTGCGTGAGGCGCCGATCGTGCGCTACCTGCCACAACGCAGCGCCCCGCCCCGTCTGAAAGTCGAACCGCCGCTGCGGGTGCTACTCAGCGCTGCGCATGCGCCACCGCCGGCGCCGGTCGAAATCGAACTGGAGGCAGTACGTTCCGCCCTCAGCAATCTCGGTTCGCTGGTCGAGTTGACCGTCGAACCGCACCTTACCAGCACGAAGCTACAGGATCTGTTGCGCCAGGGCTTCCATATCTGGCATTTTGTCGGCCATGGCGGGAAGAATGCCGATGGCGTTGGTTTTCTGCTGCTGGAAGATGAACTTGGCGACCCGATGCCGCTGACGGCTCCTGTGCTGGGAATGATGCTGGCCGGCAGTACAGTGCGGCTTGCGGTCATTAATGCCTGCGGCGGCGCGACTCAGGCCGCCGATCCGCAACGTGGCGTGGCACCTGCGCTGGTTGCCGCCGGCGTCCCGGCAGTGGTGGCCATGC
Source organism: Chloroflexota bacterium (assembly GCA_013388755.1). Taxonomy (GTDB): domain Bacteria; phylum Chloroflexota; class Chloroflexia; order Chloroflexales; family Roseiflexaceae; genus JACAEQ01. The sequence goes on along the minus strand of JACAEQ010000011.1, from coordinate 3,810 downwards.
AGTTCGCAGTGGCTGCCGAAAGCGCGCGAGTATTTGCTACGGAATTGTATCAGGCGCTAGGCGAGGGATTCCCGCTCGACGCCTGTGTGACCGAAGGGCGCAAGGCAGTACTGGGCGCGGTTGGCGGCGATCAACCGGACTGGGGCACGCCTGTGGTGTATAGCCGCGCCGCCGACGCGATGCTCTTCGATCTGCCGCCGGCGCCCAAACCGCCCTGCCCATACCCCGGCATGGTGCCCTTCCAGCCTCAAGATGCGCGTTTCTTCTTCGGACGCGAAGCTGAGATCGGCCAGATTCTCCAGCATCTCCACATCCAGAACCGCCTGCTGGTCATCGGGCCATCCGGCTCGGGTAAGTCGTCGCTGGTGTACGCCGGTGTGCTGCCGCGCCTGCGTGAAAGCACGCTCTTCGCGCCCGGCACCTGGGTCATTCGCGAGATGCGCCCCGGCGACCACCCGGCAGCACGCCTGGCGCTGGCGCTCGGCGCCGACCCGGCGATGCCGGTTGTGCAGGCATTCGACCGCGCGCCGCATCTGGTGGCTGATCTGCTCGCCGGCGCCGGCCCTGAGGATCGGCTGGCACATGGTACGCCGGCCGCGACACCTGCCGAAAGGCGCCTGCTGCTCCTGATCGACCAGTTCGAGGAGTTGTTCACCCTGGCGGACCGCGCCGAGCAGTTGCGTTTTGTGGCGGCGTTCCAGGCGCTCCGGTTCGTGCCGCAATGCACCCTGCTGCTAGCCATGCGCGCCGATTTCTTCCCGGACCTGATGAGTTCGGCGCTCTGGCCGATCGACCCGTCGCAACGGATCGAGATTGCGCCTTTGCGTGGCGCAGGCCTGCGTGCTGCAATCGAACGCCCGGCGCAGGCAGTCGGTGTACGCATTGAAGCCGGCCTGGTCGACCGGTTGCTGAGCGATGCTGCGGATGAGCCGGGCGTGTTGCCGCTCATTCAAGAAACACTGGTGCTCCTGTGGGATCGCATGCCGCATCGGTTGTTGTCGCTGCGCCAGTATGATGAACTGGGTGGAGAAGAGCGGAATGCGCTGGGTGTGGCCATTGCGACCCGCGCTGACGCGACCCTGGCATCGCTCGACGCGGCGCAGCAGGCCATTGCGCGCCGGGTGCTGCTGCGGCTGGTGCAGTTCGGCGAAGGGCGCGCCGACACGCGCCGCCAGCAATCGCGCGATGCGCTGCGTGTCCCCGGCGACGATCCACAGCAGTTCGACACGGTGCTGAAGACGCTTGTTGATAACCGCCTGCTGACCGTCAGCTCCGAGACGGGCCGGCACCAGCAGCGATCGGACGAAGCGACCACCAGCGTGAGCACTGTGACGGGGCCGCTGGTTGACATATCTCACGAGGCATTGATTCGCAACTGGCCGGCGCTGCGTGACTGGATACGCCAGCGGCGCGCCGCAGAACGCACCCGCCGGCGGCTCGAGGAGAAAGCTGCGGAGTGGCATCGCCTTGGCGGCGGACAGGGCGGCATGCTCGACGAGGTGGAACTGGCTGAAGCTGAGCGCTGGCTGGAGAGTAGTGACGCGGCGGATCTTGGCGTCAGCAGCGATCTGCAGGCACTGGTTACTGCCAGCAAAGAGGCGATCGAGACGGTGCACCGCCTGGAAGAAGAAGTGCGCCAGCGCGAACTCGAGCAGGCCCGTGAACTGGCCACTACGCGCACGCGCGAAGCGCGCCGCACGCGCCGCCTGGCAATTGTCATCTTTGGAGTGGCGGTGGTTGCCGTGATCGCTGCGATTGCTGCCGGTCTGCTGTATGGCACGGCCCAGCGCAACGAGGTAGAGGCGCAGCGTCGCCTGCGACGGGCGGTTGCCGGCGAACTGGCCGCCGAGGCGCAGCTGGCGCTCGAAATAACTCCGCAGCGCGCGTTGTTACTGGCGATGCTCGCCCAGCGTGTGCTCGAACCCGGCGATGGCCCCGTCGTCGCGGCGGAACAGGTGCTGCGCGACTCGCTCGCTGCTTTTGGTGGCCACCCTTTCGATCCCACCGGCCAGAGCAGCGGCGTACTTGCCGGTCCCGGGCAGCGACTCGCCACTATCGACCGTAACGGCACGGTGCGGGTGTGGGACTCGGCCGATCTTTCCGCCGCCCCGCTGGTCTTGCCAAACGCAGTGGGCCGTGAGCGGTACCCCACCAGCGCGCTCAACTTTACCGGCGACGGCAATCACCTGATTGCACGTCGTGAAGATACGGCGCGCATCTACGACCTTACCGCGCCCGACCCGGCGGCGAGCGCGATCACGGTGCCCTTCCCCGTTAACGCCATCTCTTATCTCCAGGTGAGTGCGGGCGCGCGACGTGTGGTCGAGGCGATTGCGGCCGGAGACGGCGGTTCGATCGTACAACCCTCGACGCGCGTCTGGCATGTACGCGACGGCCAGTTTGCTCTGGCGTTCGAACTGCCCGGCGTCAGCGAAACGCAGCTCAGCCACGATGGCCGCTGGTTGCTGGCGCCTGATGCTGCACGAACCAGAGCCATCCTCCGCGATCTCGAAGCTGCCGATCCGGCGGCATCCGCGCGCGTTCTGGCATCCCTCGACGACATGTATCTATCGGCGTTCAGCCCTGATAGTCGCTGGCTGTTGTTGACGACCGGTGGAGAGGAAGATAGCACACTCTGGGATCTTCGCGCCGATCCGCCCGTTGAGTATTCGATCAAAGGTGTATATAACTTCCTGGGTTTTGCGCCCGACAGCAGTATCGCGCTGACAACCGATGGGTCGACCGTGTACGCCTGGAATCTGCAGACGGACAGGCCAGACGGCGATCCCTGGCAGCTTGAAAACGCAGGCATCGGCGTGGCATTCAACCCGGATAAACGGCTGCTTGTCACTGTGCGCGACACTGTCAACCTCCAGATCTGGCAGCTCGATCAGCCGGTCGGCACTGGCCAGATCGAACCCTACCGCAGGTTTGTCGCCGCTGAGTTTCCCTATTCCACTATCTTCGCGGCCGACGGTAGCTGGCTGGCGACCCAGGGCATTGATTTCCCCATCCAGCTATGGGATCTCACCCGTGGCCCGGAGACACCGCATCTGTCGCTGAAGGACCACGATGGCGCGATCAATGGGATCGCCGCGTCCGCCGACGATCGTACGCTTTTCACCAGTTCGATCGACGGTACGGTGCGTGTGTGGGATGTCCGGCGTTTGTTGACCCGCGGATTGCCGACGGAAATGATCCCCCTCGCCCTGAGCAATGACGGGAGTTACATTCTCGCCAGAAACGACGAAGACGCTATCCCGATCATGCTGGTAGCTGACGTGAACGACCCATCACACACCATTGAGTTGCCCGATGCCGACTGGCAGGAGCATGTTGCAGCATTCAGTGCCCGGCGGCTCGTGCTCGTCGATGAAGACGGCAATGCCTCATTGTGGCGTCTCGATGCCAACCAGGTGCAAGAAACGCGCCTGCCGTTCAAGATGACTCCGGATGTTGTGGCAGCAGCAACGGCCGATGTGCGCCTGATGGCAATCACGAGCGGGAAGAGCGTCGAGATCTGGGATCTGGCGGTGGAGCCGCCGGCGCGCATACAAACGCTGGAACTGCCTGCGCCAGGTGCTGCGCTCCAGTTCTACAACAGTGATCGGTCGCTGGCGGTTGTTGGCTGGCGCGCCGACAATCGCTATGAGGTGCGGCTCTTTGCAGGCCTGGATGTAGCCGACGTAACCGCCATTCCTCTGCCGGAGACCACTGGCTTGCCCGTGGTTGTCAGCGATGACAGCACGCTGCTGGCGGCCGGCCCATCCAGCATCGAAGGCCCGGGGACGGTCTGGCGTCTCGCCGATC
>JACAEQ010000058.1 GCA_013388755.1 Chloroflexota bacterium | reverse complement strand
GCAACGCCAACAACATACCCCCCTCTCCCAGGCTGGGAGAGGGGGGGAGGGGGGTGAGGGCACGCAGCGCATCAGGACGCCATCCGCCAGAAACTCTACCCCTGAGAGGGAGGGCGCCCCCCGTGGGGCGTTTGGCATACCAGCACACGCGCAGCGCATTCTTTGTGTAAAAATAGACTAATTTGGCATTGCTTCAAGATCCTGGCGTTCTGGAGGCAGTTTGCCGCATCGAAACGCCCTGTGTCTTGCGTCACAATTTCGCGCAGCTTTTGCACAGGTTAGACAAGCCGATCGCGTTCGGATATAATTCCCTCTGCAAGCAAGGAGCGTCTAACGCATCTGCCTCGAACCCAACACCCGCCGTGACAGGGTGGAACACCGTTCGCGACCCGTCGCGTCGGCGTGGGATGGTACTGTTCCAGTTGGGCCAGCATTGCAAGGGAAGGAAGCGACGATGACAGGGGTCCTCACGCTCTACCGGACGTCGGTCGGAAAAAAGGTGATTATGGCAGTCACCGGATTTGTCCTTGTCGGCTTCGTAGTCTTCCACATGTATGGCAACCTGAAGATGTACCAGGGGCCGGTGGTCTTCAACGAGTATGCGGCCGGTCTGCGTGAACTTGGCCATCCGGTCTTCGGCCACGAGCACCTGCTGTGGGTGGCACGGATCGTCTTGCTTGCCTCGGTGGTGCTGCACATCTGGTCGGCCGCCAGTCTTACGATGCAGAGCCAGAAGACCACGGGCGCCAACAGCGTCGGTGGTATGCGGCGCTATGGCGAAAAGAAACGGCAAACGGGCTATGCCGCCTATACGATGCGCTACGGCGGCCTCTTGATCTTCCTCTTCATCATCTATCACCTGTTGCATCTGACCTTCGGCGCGGTGGGCTATGCCCCGGGCGAGTATCAGCATCCACACAACGGCGAGTATCAGGTCTACAACAATGTGGTCATCGGCTTCCAGAACCCCTTGATCTCCGGCTTCTACATCATCACCATGGTCTTCCTTGGGCTCCACCTCTTCCATGGGGTGTGGAGCATGTTCCAGACCCTCGGGCTCAACAATGCGAAGTACACCGGCCTGCTACGCGGGCTGGCGATCCTGATCGCCCTGGCGGTCGCGATCGGCAATATCTCGTTCCCGATCGCGATTATGGCGGGCATCGTCGGCCCTGCTGTGTAGCGGTACACCTGTGCCCCACCCGGAACGTTGAGGAGTAGTGTAACGATGAGTGACACGAAGAATGAAACGACGACCCGTACCGGCGTGCGCGCGGTCGAGTTCGTCAAGAGCCTGGACGCAAAGGCGCCCGGCGGCCCGATCGAACAGCGCTGGGATAAGCATCGCTTCGAGATGAAGCTGGTCAACCCGGCCAACCGTCGCCGCTACACCGTGATCGTGGTCGGCTCGGGCCTGGCCGGCGGGGCCGCTGCCGCCACGCTCGGCGAGCAGGGCTACAATGTCAAGTGTTTCTGCTACCAGGACAGCCCACGGCGCGCCCACTCGATCGCCGCCCAGGGCGGGATCAATGCCGCCAAGAACTACCGCAACGACGGCGACAGCATCTTCCGCCTGTTCTATGATACGGTCAAGGGCGGCGACTTCCGCGCCCGTGAGAGCAATGTCTACCGCCTGGCCCAGGTCTCGGTGAATATCATCGACCAGTGCGTCGCCCAGGGGGTGCCCTTCGCCCGTGAGTACGGCGGCTACCTCGACAACCGCTCCTTCGGCGGCGCCCAGGTGAGCCGCACCTTCTATGCTCGCGGCCAGACCGGGCAGCAGCTGCTGCTCGGCGCCTACCAGGCACTCTCGCGCCAGATCGCCGCGGGCACGGTCAAGATGTTCCCGCGCACCGAGATGCTCGACCTGGTGCTGGTCGATGGCCGCGCCCGCGGGATCATCACCCGCGATATGGTCACCGGCAAGATCGAGCGCCACGTGGCCGATGCGGTGGTGCTGGCGACCGGCGGCTATGGCAATGTCTTCTACCTGAGCACCAATGCCAAAGGCTGCAATACGACTGCGATCTGGCGCGCCCACCGCAGGGGCGCCTTCTTTGGCAATCCCTGCTTCACCCAGATCCACCCCACCTGCATCCCCGTCACCGGCGACCACCAGTCCAAGCTCACATTGATGAGTGAGTCGCTGCGCAATGACGGCCGCATCTGGGTGCCCAGGAAGAAGGGTGATACCCGCGACCCGCGCCAGATCCCCGAGAACGAGCGCGATTACTACCTCGAGGAGCGCTACCCCGCCTTCGGCAACCTGGTGCCGCGCGACGTGGCCTCGCGCAATGCCAAGCAAGTCTGCGACGAGGGCCGCGGGGTCGGACCAGGCGGCCTGGGGGTCTACCTCGATTTCGCCGATGCGATCAAGCGGCTGGGCAAGCAGAAGATCGCCGAGCGCTACGGCAACCTCTTCGATATGTACCAGCAGATCACCGGCGAGAATCCCTACGAGGTGCCGATGCGGATCTACCCGGCCATCCACTACACGATGGGTGGTCTCTGGGTCGACTACAACCTGATGAGCACCATTCCCGGCCTGTTCGTGGCCGGCGAAGCGAACTTCTCCGACCACGGCGCCAACCGCCTCGGCGCTTCGGCGCTCATGCAGGGCCTCGCCGATGGCTACTTCGTGCTACCCTACACGGTGGCCAACTTCCTGGCCCAGGTCAAGCCGGGTGGCCTTAGCACCGACCATGCCGCCTTTGGCGAGGCCGAGGCCGAGATCAACGACCGGGTTAAGCGCTTGCTCAGCATCAATGGCAAGCGCACGGTCGACTCGTTCCACCGCGAGCTGGGCCGGATCTTGTGGGACGAGTGCGGCATGGCCCGCAACGATGCCGGCCTGCGCCGGGCGCTCCAGCGCATCCCCGAGCTGCGCGAGGAGTTCTGGCAGAATGTGCGGGTGCCCGGTGAGGGCGGCGAGCTGAACCAGGAGTTGGAGAAGGCCGGCCGCGTGGCCGACTTCCTCGAACTGGGCGAACTGTTGTGCATCGATGCCCTGCACCGCACCGAGTCCTGCGGCGGCCACTTCCGCGAGGAGAGCCAGACGGAGGATGGCGAGGCCAAACGTGACGACGAGAATTTCTCCTATGTCGCGGCCTGGGAATACACCGGCAATCTGGCCAGACCCGAACTGCACAAGGAGCCGCTGGTCTTCGAGTATGTCAAGCCGTCACAGCGCAGCTATAAGTAATTGTAGATTTTAGATTGTAGATTTTAGATTGTAGATTGAGCTCAGCTCTGGCAATCTACAATCTACAATCTAAAATCTAAAATTTGCAATTGGGAGCGATAGCGACCATGAAGCTCACCCTCAAGGTCTGGCGCCAGAAGAACGGGAAGACGCCAGGCGAGTTCAAGACCTACCAGGCCGACCATGTCAGCCCCGATATGTCGTTCCTGGAGATGCTCGATGTGGTCAACCAGGACCTGATCCTCAAGGGCGAGGAGCCGATCGCCTTCGATCACGACTGCCGCGAGGGTATCTGCGGTATGTGTTCGCTGATGATCAATGGCGTCGCCCACGGCCCCAAGCAGGCAACCACCACCTGCCAGCTGCATATGCGCAGCTTCAACGATGGCGATACGGTCACGATCGAGCCGTGGCGGGCCATGCCCTTCCCGATCATCAAGGACCTGGTGGTCGACCGCTCGAGCTTCGACCGGATCATCCAGGCCGGCGGCTTTATCAGCGCCTCGACCGGCTCGGCGCCCGATGCCAATACCATCCAGGTGCCCAAGCCGGACGCCGACAAGGCCATGGATGCCGCCGCCTGCATCGGCTGCGGGGCCTGCGTCGCGGCCTGCCCCAACGGCTCGGCCATGCTCTTCACCGCCGCCAAGGCCGCCCACCTGAGCTTCTTGCCCCAGGGCCAGGCTGAGCGCCATCAGCGGGCGGTCAATATGGTGATGCAGCAGGATCTGGAGGGCTTCGGCAACTGCACCAACATCGGCGAGTGCTCCGCCGTCTGTCCGAAAGAGATCAGCATGGATACGATCGCGCGGCTCAACCGCGACCTGATCGTCGCCACCCTCAAGGGTCTTGAGCCAACGGTAGAGCCGGCCGCTGCCAAAGCCAGCTAGCCGTTGGCCTGTCCGCCCACCAATGGAGCAGCCGCGTCCTCCAGGGCGCGGCTGCTCCATTGGTGGTACATCAGGCCAGCGATGTGTTGTACCCTGAGGCCAGCCACCGCGCAGTGTCGCGTCGGTCTGCATGAAGGAGGCCTCGCGTATGGAAAGCCACCGACCGACCCTGGATCGCAAGGGCATTCTGAGCTTCATCCTGCTCGCCTACGGGCTGGCCTGGCTGGTAGTCAGCCCGCTCTGGCTAAGCGGCCAGGGCCTGCGCCATCCGCTCGTGGGCCTGCTGCTGCCCCTGATGATGTGGACCCCGGCGCTTGCGGTGCTGATCGTGACGCGCCTGATCAGCCCCCCGCCCGAGGGCCTGCAGCGGGCCACTGGCCTGGTGCTCGGGCGCGGACGGGGCTGGGGCTGGTACTGGCTGTTTGCCTGGCTCGGCATCCCCCTGCTCGTTCTGGCAACGCCCTTCGTGGGCGCGCTCGTTGGCCTCTACACGCTCGACCTGGTCGCATTCTCGGGCTTTCGCGCGACGCTCGAAGCGGCGGGCGCCGGCCCGTTACTGGCACAGACCCCGATCCAGGTACTGGTGCTGGCCCAGCTGGCGCTGCTCCCGCTGGCGCCAGCGATAAACGCCGTCTTCGCCTTTGGCGAAGAGTGGGGCTGGCGCGGCTATCTGCTCCCGCGCCTGCTCCCGCTCGGCCAGTGGCCGGCGCTGATCCTCAGCGGGATCGTCTGGGGCCTCTGGCACATGCCCGTGATCCTGCTGGGCTACAACTATCCGGACCACCCGGCCAGCGGCTGGCTGCTGATGACTGCGATGTGCGTGGTCTGGGGGCTGCTCTTCGGCTGGACCCGGCTGGCAACGGGCAGTGTCTGGCCGGCGGTGATCGCCCACGGCGCCCTCAATGGGAGCGCGGGCATCGTGCTGCTGCTGGGCCAGGCTGGTACGCCGGCCGACCCGGCGCTGGTCGGGGTCACCGGTGTGACCGGCTGGATCCTGCCGCTGCTCGTCGTCGGGGTGCTGGCGCTCAGCAGGCGCCTGCCGGTGCCGGACGCACCGGACCTTGCCGGTCCGCAGCCTGGCACTCCAGCCCGGACCACACCCGAGGGCGCGCCGTGATTTCGGCCTCGTCATCTGTGCGAATTGTCCGTCCAGCCAGGTGCAAAACCTTGCACAGAGGCGAGCTACTCGGCCGCGGTAAGGCGGCGGCGCTCCAGGCGCTCGGCGCCGGTGCGCATGCGCTCGGCGGTGCGCTGCAGATCATCCAGGTAGCGGCCACCGTCGCGGATGAAGAGCAGCGAGCGGCGCAGACCGTTGCTGGCGATCACCTCCGGCAGGCCGGTGGGCAGGGCAGCGATCTGCTCGGAGACACGGTTCAGCAGGCGGGTGCCGAGGCCGAGCAGGTTGCTGACCGGGTCGGTGCCACGGGGCGGTCTGATCACCTCCAGGGCCATGCGGCGCATCGTTTCGGCGAAGCTCTCGACGCGGATCTCGCCCGCACTGCGGATCACCGTCTGACAGGCCAGGCGCGTGCCGTCATCGAGCTGGGCCGGGCTGAGCCAGGCCCGCTCGATCTCGCTGGGCGGACTGAGATGCTCGGCGCCGGCGAGCACCTGGCAGCGGCAGGTCTGGCAGAGGCCGGTGTTGTCACAGACAAAGCCGATATGCGCAGCATTGCGCCGGGCGACATTCAGGACCCGCTCGCCGACCTTGGCCTCCATCGGGACATCGTTGATGATCACTGTGACCATGAGGCGCTCACCCTTTCACATCTCTGTAGTTGTCTGCATCTTACGCCCGCCGGCAGCGTGCGTCAAGCGGGGGCGAGGCCACGTGAACGCATTGCCTCACGCTCTTTCGGGAGGCAACGAGGCCGGCAACGTACAGATTCGCTCGTATTGCCCGGCGCCGGGCCATGCCGATGTTCGGTCGTGCGTCAGACGGCGAGCAACACCTGCTGGAGCATCTCCTCAAGATGGCACCCCACGCTCCACACCCCGCGCGACTGCTGGCGCCCGGCGCTGCGATGCGCCGCGCAGCACCCGCAGCAGCATGGCCGGGCTCATCAGGCTCAGCGGCGGCGCCAGCAGGTTCATCACCCGGATGAAGGCCGCGCCGACCACCGGGTCCACCAGCGTGGCCCGGTGCACCGCGGCCACGTAGCGGTTGAGCAGGTCCACACCGGCAGGCTTCGGACCGGTGGTATCGGGGAAGCGGAAGTCCTCGCCCACGGCCAGTTGCCAGGGCGTATCGATCACCTGCGCGGCTCGCTTGAAGAAGGCGCGCGCCAGGCCGTCCAGCCGGCCCATCCGCAGCGTCAGCAACTCGTCGAGCGCGGCGGCCTGCATCGCCGCCGAGGTCATGCCCTGGCCATAGGTGGGGTTGAAGCTACACACGGCGTCGCCGAGCACCAGGTAGCCCTCCGGGAAGCGCGTGAGCCGCTCGTAGTGGCGGCGCAGGCTGGCCGGGAACTTGTGGGGTATGATGTCGCTCAACGGCTCGGCCTGGCTGATCAGCGCGTAGATCTCCGGCATGGGCAGGCTGCGGGCATACTCCAGAAATCCCTGCTCGTCAGTCGGGGCGTGGTCGCCGGTCCACCCGCCCAGCGAGACGATCCAGCGCTCGCCCTCGATCGGGAACATGCCGCCAAAACGGCGTTCGCCGGGCGCTTCTGGAGTGTAGAGCAGCCAGTCCTGGCCGCGCGGGTCGGCGGGATCGCGCCGGTAGAGGCGGGTGGCGTAACCGACGTTGACCTTCACTTCGCTCTGGGGCGGCGCCGGGTAGCCGAGGGCGAGCAACCACTGCGGCGTCTGCGAGCCGCGGCCGGTGCAGTCCACCACCAGGTCGGCGGTCAGCGTCGCCGCCAGGGATTGCGCGTCGCGATGCTCGACGCGCACGCCGGTGATACGGCGGCGGTCGTCGCCGGTCACCAGCCCGCGGATGGCGCAGCTGTCCAGCAGCGTCACGTTGTCGCGCGCCAGTGTGCGCTGGCGGATCAGATGCTCCAGGAAAGGCCGGCTCATCAGTGCGCCCTTGCGGCCCATCGTGAAGCGCCGGCGATAACCGCCGTAGGTGTACCAGCACATATTGGCGGTCATATCGATAACCAGGGCGCCGCCTGCGGCAAGCGCGTCCGGCAGGTCGGGATAGTAGCGGGTCATGATCTCGAGGCCACTGGCCAGCAGGCCATGGAGATGCCGCGTTTGCGGCTGGCCCTTACGCGCCTCAGGCTGGTCAGGCACCACATCGCGCTCAACAATCGTCACCTGAGCGAAATGTTTGCTGAGCACCCGTGCGGTCAACAGGCCGGCCATGCTGGCGCCGAGCACCAGGGCGTGGCTCGTGGCGGATGGGGTAGCCATACGGTCGTTCTCCTCGAATGTCTTGCTCACAATACACAGGTAACCCGTGGGTGATGCGCGGCGCGAAGTACCCGTATCCACGGGGCAACCATGATCTGAATCACGCCTCACGCTACGGCCTGATCCCGTGCGCCGGGCGCAGTGGCCAGCAGGCGAATCAAGCCATCGTGGCCCCAGGCCATCACCACATCGTGGTTCCAGACGAAGAACGGTCGCGCCAGCGGCGCCACCAGGTTCATCCAGGCTTTCGTCGTGCTGACGTGCCAGTCGTAGCGAACGGTGGTTCCCTGCGCGGTCTCGCTGAACGTCCAGCGCCCCGTGCCCTGCAGTTCGCCCCGGGCATGGCCCTCGATGCGCTGGAGGGGCTCGACATGTGTCGTCTCCATCGTGAAACTGAGGCGATAGGGAAGTTTGCTCTTCCAGGTGTAGCGGTGGATCGCCCCGACCCCCCGGCGGTCGCCGTCGCGCAGCCGGATCACGGCCTCGACCCCACGCCACCACTGCGGCCAGCGTTCCACCGCGGTGATCGCCGTCCAGATCGGTGTAACCGGCGCGGCGATCTGCCAGATGGTGGTAAAGGCGTAGTCTGCCATCGGTGAACCTCCTCTCGCGCGGCGCATGGCGTCGTCAGCAACAACTGACAGGCGCAGTATGCCGCGCGGCGGTGGTCACCTTCCAGCTCGAAAGGCGCTCACTTTACGTTCATTGTTGGTTCAGGGGTGTCAGCTAGAGATCCGGCAGGAGGCCAAGGCCGCGCAGCATCCCGGCGACGTCCCAGATGGTCAGGCTTTCGTGGACCTTGCCGTCGCGCAGTACGAGGCGGTTGACACCGCGGGCGGCAACCCGGCGCCCGCTGGGAGGGATGTTGAGAATTGGTCCGCTATGGGTGGCAAAGGCGGTCCAGAACAACGCCACCCGCTCGCCGTCGATCACCATATCGTCGGGGCGGATCTCCAGGTCGGGAAACGCCCGGTAGTAGGCCTCAAACATGAGCTGAACACCGGCACGGCCGGTCTGCGGCTGGGCGATCGCAACGTCCAGCCCGTAGCAATCTTCGGTATACCATTCAGCGACGCGTGCCGCGTCATGCGCGTTCCACGCCGCCACCAGCTGCTCAATAATTGCCAACGTATGCTCGCGCATCACCATGCTCCCCAGAACTCAGATTCAGAGCGTTGCTATGAAGATACCGCAGGTGCACGATAAATCACCAGCCCATAAGGTGCTCATCCATTGACCATGTTTTGATCAATACCGCGGCGGTCAGAGTTCTAGACGCAATACCTTTCACATACGCCCGTCACCCCACCCCGGCCCTCCCCGCCGGGGGACCCCGGCGGGGGGAGGTCGGATGGGGGGCGGTGCGGTGCAGAACGCCTTATTTGAAAGGTATTGGCTCTAAGGATGGAGTGCGCTGCGTCCTTATACACGAGACGAGACGCCCCGCCGCCGAAACAGGGGAGCGACGCCGTAACTCCTGTCAGATGACAACAACGTCATTACGGGCGAGTATCGTAGTGTCACCACCGCATGGCCGGACATGCCGGTATATTACTTGCTGTGATGCGGAGGCTCACTGGATGATGCGGCGCCCGTGGCGCAGAGGCCCGTATCGTGGCTCACAGTCTGTTCATTCGAGAACGTTACACTCTGGCGCAGCAGCAATGTTCCCACAGGTATGTGATATGAGGTACGGCATGCGCGAGCAGTGGGCCGATACGACCGGCGAGTCTGCCGTGTCCGGTGGTCAGGATGTTGTGATTGAGAGCGTCGAGGTGTTCGATCCGGCCCCTGATCCGGAAGTGACGCCCGGCGACGTGATTGCATTGCTCGTCGCGCATTTCGAAGAGTCGCTCATCCGCAAGGAACACGAACTGATCGCCTTGCGTCGCAGCATCGAGGAGTCGGAACGTACCGCCGCTGAGCTTCAGCAGACGCTGCAGCAGGAACTGGATACGGTCAATCACATCGGGCGCATTCTCGAACGTGAGAATCAGCGGTTGCAGGCCGAAGTCGAGGCATTGCGGCGCCAGCTCGACGAAATAACCATCCAGGACGAGACGCTCCAGGTACTGCATGCGCTGGAACGTGAGAATCAGCGGTTGCAGGCCGAAGTTGAGGCACTACGGCGCGAAGCGCAGCAACACCCCTTGCCCGCCGATGATCTGCTGCTGGAAGCATTACTTGAACGTGAGGTTGGTGCCTCTCCTGCCGAACCGGCCCGCACCCCATCCTCACCGGCGCGCCGTTTCCGCAGACGACCCATCACCATGTAGCGGTTCACCATTATCACAAAGTAGTACCATTGTCACATTGTCGGTGCGGAAGTGACAATGCTATGCTAACCCCGGAACCTCCCCGTCCCCGTTACCCGACGCATCGTTCCGGAGAAGCCTATGTACTCCGCATCATCTCATGAAGAGGACCTGCCGGTGAGTCTGCCGGCTTGCGACGATTCTTCGCTGAGTCTGGTGGCCACGGCACTCCTCGACATGCAGCGTGCACTCAATCACCAGACGATCCTGATCGCGCAACTGCAAGACGAGCTTTCGGAGTTGCGTCGCCACAACGAATGGTACCATGCCCAGTTCTCGCAGATGTTCCGTGTGGTGGCGCGTGATGTCCGCGAACTGCGCGCGACGCTGATCTGCTCGCTGATTGAGGAAGGACCGATCACGGTCAGTCACTTGCTGAAGTTGTTGCGCCAGACCTCGGACGATGACCGCTTGCGCGAAGTAGGCCCGGCGCCATCACGGGCGAACTGATACCCGGTAGCATTCGTAGGATAGATGCCATCCAGGACCGCCCACGACCGCGAGTTCACTGCGGGGCATGCCAGGATGGACCTCTGACGTCATGCGCCGTTGTCGTTGTCTGCGCCACTTGCCGCTTTCTCCTGCAACCTTTCCCGTTGCCGCCAGAGTTGCTCAACACGTTCGCGGAGGCGGAGTAGCGCTTCGCGCTGCTCCAGGGGCAATTCAATCCCCGATTTGACCATGCGGCGCACAACATGCGCCTTCTCGCTACCCTCTTCGAGCGTCACAGTCTACCTCCCCGGCCAGTCAATACTCTGTTGCATGGCGTGACCGCCTGCGCCATTATCAGACTTCGACGGCGTGCAAGATCCAATACCTTTCAAATAAGGCGTTCTGCACCGCACCGCCCCGATCTCCCCCCGCCGGGGGGAGGAGGCGGGCTCCCTCCCCCGGCGGGGGAGGGCTGGAGTGGGGGTGACGGGCGTATGTGAAAGGTATTGGTGCAAGATCCTCACCGGATAGCCAGGCCAGGGGGCAGTTCGAACATGACCACATCGCCTGGCTGAATGCCACGTGCCGCAAACCATCCCTGGTTCACTTCAAGCGCGTACTGTGCTGCGCCAGCGGGAAAGTGCTGCGTGATCTCATCAAGCGGCTGCATATCCTCGATGTTCAGAATCCGGCGCTCTGCATCAATAAACGCAATGGATAACGGGATACGCGTATTGCGCATCCAGAAGCTGCCGGTGTAAGGCCCGGCAAAAACGAACAACATGCCGCGGTCGTCCGGCAGAGTATCCTGGAACATCAACCCGATACTGCGTTTTTCTGGCGTCGCAACGACATCGACTTCCAGGCGATGATCTCCGATCGTCAGCGCGATTGTTGCATCAGGAACGACGGTTGCCTGTGGCGCACTCCCACCAGCGACAGGGGCCGGTACCGTCTCGGGCGCGACCGGTGCAGCGTATGGCGCCGGGTACACCACAGCCGGATGTTCCGTGCCTGTTGCCGCTGCAACCGGTGGTTGGGAACTGGCGGTTGCCGTCGAGGCTGCAAGAACAGCCGTCGCGCTGGGATCTGTACCCGTTCTTGTCGTGCCGCATGCCACGGTGCATGCAAGCACCATGAGGAGCACGAACAGAATCCCGGTAACACGGCCACTGTATCGGGACGAGCCGGCGGATTGCGACCCGGGATTGAAGGCGCAGCACGTATCTACGGCTGAAACAGTCGGATCCACGTCGCTGTATGGCATCAGATGGTGGCGATATGCCATGCGCATGCTGGCGCTATGCCTCGACGGTGCGTGCATGATCAGGTGCCGTGCCAGTGGCAACGATACGGGCCAGGCGCAACAGATCATCGAACTCGGTGTGAAATGCCGCAACAATCGCCTCTGGATCAGGGACGAGGCCGGCATCGGCTGCAATTCCGACCAGCACCTCGCCGGCATAGCTGAAGATACTGACGCCCAGACCGAGATGCCCTGATTGTGGCACCCAGAACATGATCTTGCTGATCGGACTGCCGGCCAGGTAGATTTGCTGTCGTGGACCGGGAACATTGGTCATGACGGCGGTTGCTTTGCTGCCAAACATGTTAACCGCCACTTCAGCGAGTTGCGGTGGCAGGGTGCCGATCAGGTTCAGGATGCCAAATGCGACCATGGCTTCGGGCGTGCCTTTGATACCCTCCATGCGCCGCTTCAGTTCCAGCAGGCGGTCAAACGGATCATCAATTCCGATCGGCAGGTCCAGGAAGACGACACTGAAGCGATTGCCCAGTTCCGTGATTGGCCCGGGGGGGCGGAGATTCACGGGGACGACGGCCCGGATATTGAGACCATCGGCTGTTGCGCCACGCTGAATCATATAGCGACGCAGCGCGCCGGAAACGGCATTCAGCAACACATCATTGATCGTGCCACGGAACATGCTGCCGACTTGCCTGACATCGTTGAGAGCGATGGGCTCCGACCAGGCAGCGCGCTTCTCAACACCGAGCTGGCCCTTAAAGAGTGTCACCGGGTCGGATGGCATGAAGAGCAGCTTGTTCAACGCCTGCATACCGCTCACACCGGTGCGGGCCGCATCCACCAGCCGGACCGGATCGTCAAGCAACGCCCGGCTTTCGTGAATCAGTGTCTCGGCGCTCTGCACCGCATTGCTCAACGATCGCGCCATGGGCAACAAGATCGCTTCGACCGGGTTCCTGTCGTGCGGTGGTTGATCGGCAGGCTCGGGGGCGGGTGTGTCAGCATGTTCGTCGGTCAGCGAGAGGAGCACCTGCACCAGCGCGATACCGTCAGCAATCGCATGATGCTGGCGGCACAGCACCGCGCTACCGCCGTTATAGTTTTCAACCACGTGAAAATGCCACAATGGTTTGCTGAAATCCAGCGGCGTGCTCATCAAGTCGCTGACCAGCGCCTGCAATGCACGCTTGCCGCCGGGCGCCGGTAATGCGACCCGGTGGAGATGCGCATTGATGTTAAAATATGGATCGAACTCCCACTCCGGTGGTGCATTCGCGCCTGACGGTTTCTTTACCCGCATGCGGAAACGGTCGAATCGCAACAGACGCTGTTCGATGATCGAGCGGAAACGCCCGAAGTCGATGGGTTCATCGAACATCAGGACACCGGTGATCATCATCAGGTTCGTGGGATCCTCCATCCGGAGCCAGGCGGCATCGGCGGTTGAGAAGGCTTCAGTTCGTTGAGCAGCCATCGCGTGTCCTGAATAGCAGCACAGACCTTCCATTGCGGCGGTGATGCGAAGCCTGGTTTCGCCGAACTATCCTACTATGAGGCGCGCGCCGTGTCAACGAGAAGATACCGTAGATGTCTGGTCGCCAGCGCCATGATTAGGTGAGCGATCAGCACGGCGGCGCAATCTTTCCGGGCGCCTGTCTGCGTCTCACATCCTGCCGGCGGGGAAGGGAAACGTATGGTACGATAGATAGCCGGCGCTGCGCCCGGAATGTTGTGTGGTTGCATACAACCGGGTAGCGCCTGGTCACGATCGGAGGTTCGAGGGATGCCCCCGAAATGAAAAATCGAAAGACATGTTTACCCCACGTGTGAACAAATACACCGGGTATACCTCGTGTGATTCGTGAAAGGTATGCGATCTATGCCGCTTACTGCGGTGCTCTTTGACCTGGATAATACGATCTACCCGCGCTCGTCGGGAGTGCAACAGGCGCTTGATGAGCGGATGAATGCGTACGTCCAGCGTGTTTCGGGCGAGCCGCCCGCAGCGGTGCGCGCGTTGCGGTCATCGTGGTTTGCGCGTTGGGGTACGACGCTGGCAGGGCTGCAGCGCGAATACGCCATTGACGTCGAGGACTATTTACGTGACATCCACGACATACGCCTGGATGCGCTCCTTGCCCCCGATGCCGAACTGGATAGACTCCTGGAGCGACTGACCGTGCGGCGGGCCATTTTTACCAACTCACCCGCCGAGCACGCCGGGCGGGTGCTGCGCACGCTGGGAGTGGCGCAGCATTTCCCGCTGATCTTCGACATACGGTTCCTCGAGTTTCGGCCAAAGCCCGACCTGACCGCCTATACCCGCGTGATTGAAGCGCTGGATATTGATCCTGCCACGACCCTGTTGATCGAAGACTCGCCGCAGAATCTTCCTCCGGCGCGCAGTCTGGGACTGCGTACCATTCTGGTTGACGAGCGCAATGCGCATCCGGTCAATGGCGACGCCGATCATGTTGTGCCCGACGTGCATACAGCGCTGCGCCTGATTCTTGAGCGGTACTGACGACTCACCGCAGGAACCGGTTCGTGAACGATGCTTTCAGATCGACGTCGTTTTGCAGGAGACCACTGTCGCGCAGGAACTGATGGGTCTCCCGCCAGTTTTCCTCATCGCTGAAGCCCAGCCCTTCGGTGGTAGTTTTGTCGCTCTGCCAGTAGGGCAATGTTGCCTGCAGGACGGCACGCTGCAATTGTTGGGTGGCTGGATCGGCGCTCTTCAGTTCAGGAATGTAGTCGAGCGCCACGGTGAATGCCGCATCAGGGTCGGCGATCACGTCGGCCATGCCGCGCAAGGTGGCGCGCACAAAGCCGCGCACCAGTGCGGGATCGGCGTCGATCAATCGCTCACTGGCGATCAAGCCATCGGATGCCAGCGGAAAGAAGTCGGCGACATGGATAACATTGACCGCGACACCCTGGCGTTCGAGTTGAATCGGCTCATTGTTGCCATAACCCGCAGCTACCGTCACCTTGCCTTCACTCACCGCCGCCACCTGGGTGAAGCCGATCTCCTGGACGTTGACCGCCTCGCGCGGGATGCCGGCGGCATAGAGTAGCGCCAGTAACCCGATCCAGCTCGCGCCGAAACGCCCGGGGATACCGACGGTCACCCCCTCGCGGGTGAAATCCTGCGGACTGGTGACGCCTGCTTCCGCCTTGCCAAAGAATACCGTCGGAAAACGCTGGCTATTGGTCATCACGGTGACGACCGGCAAACCCTGTGCACGCGCCAGCAACACCGAGTCACCGGATGCCAGGCCGAACTGGACCGTACCCTGCGCCACGCGCTGAACCACGTCGGTCTCGTAGTTGTAATCGAAGGCAACGGTCAGTCCTTCGGCGGCGTAATACCCCTTCGCGTCAGCGACATAGAAATGAGCAAACTGCACGTTAGGAATGAATGGCATCGCCATGGTCACGGCGCGTGGCGCCACGCCTGCGGTTGGCGCCGTTGACGGGGCCGCGCTGCATGCAGCGAGCAACAACGCGGCCAGCGCCAGTAGTGAAACGAATCGTGTATTCATGTGCGTTGGTGTCCTATTCCCAGTGAATGAGGAGGCGCTCAACCAGGAGCGCCGTAAGATAGAACAGTAGCGTGATACTCGCCAGCACCGTCAGCGCCACAAACATCAGTGGCGTATCGAACAGGCCGCGCGCGATATTGATCAATGCGCCGAGGCCATCGCGCCCGCCAACGAACTCACCGACCACGGCACCGGTGGTCGCGAGCGCCAGGCCGGCCTTCGCCCCGCCAAAGATCCCCGGCAGGGCCAGCGGCAGTTCGACATGGCGCAACATTTGCATGCGGCTTGCCCCGCTGATATGCGCCATTTCCACCAGTTCGCGTGGTACGCCGCGGATCGCAACGATTGTGGCGCTGAGAATGGGAAAGAACGTTACCAGCGCGGCGACGAGCACCCGCGACTCGATGCCGATGCCGACCCACAGGATGATCAACGGTGCAATGGCCACCACCGGCACGGCCTGGCTGGCGGCGAGTAAGGGGGTAAGCACCCGGTCGAAGGATCGGGCATGGGCCAGCAGGTAGCCGAGCGCCAGGCTGAGCACGAGGGCCATGCCGAAGCCGCCAAGCGCGGCAGAGAGGGTTACCTGCGCGTGGCGCGGCAACGTCTCGCCCGCCAGTTCGACTGCCAGCCGCTGGAGCACCAGGGTCGGCGCAGGCAGAATGAAGGGCGGGTAGTCGCGCACGACCACCAGCACCTGCCAGCCGATCAGCAGCACGACAACCGTGATGGCCAGGCTGACCCAGGACGGCAGGCGCACCGTCAGGCGTTGTCTGGTTGCGGCACCTGGTGGCGCAAGGCGCCCTCGACCAGCAAGAAATCCGTGTTCGTGGACCATGCTATGCCTCGCATTCCAGCGCGAGGCAGGAGGGGATGAGAGAAGCATCGATTGGAGCGCAGCATAGAACACCCGGCCCGGAACATGCCCCGGTCCTGCCATGGTCGCGAACAAAAAGCCCGAAGCCGGTAGGCTTCGGGGCACCATCGCAACACACAGATACGCGCGCCTGACGACGCATCGCACTTGTGTTTACCCGGACGCCGGCTGTCGCATGTCTGCACAGCGACATCCAGATTGCCGCGCTGGCGAATCTTCTCCCATCCGGACTGTTACCGTCGGCGCCGGGATCGCACCGGCTCCTGCCTTACGGCTCGCGGGCTCGTGCAATTGCACATCACCGCCGATCGGGAATTTCACCCTGCCCCGAAGATCGCGCCATGAGCATAGCACTGTGGATCGGGGTTGTCAAGGCCAGAAGCAATGCCCATCAGTTACGTGGCTCACGCGGTGGCGTACCAGCAGGGTGGCCTGGCGGGCGGCACGCCCTCCAGAGTCGATCATCCGGCGGCGGGAAGGCGGTCGCAACGCGGAAAAGAACGCCGTCGCGCCGGCGGACAGGCACTGGCATTCACCCGGCTGACCGATTCTGCACGTGACCGCGTCACTCCAGTCAGTTACACCTGCGATGCAAATTGATGGCGGTGCAGCCGTGCATAGTATCCACCGTGCGCCAGCAAGGACTCATGAGTGCCGTCCTCGACGATCCGACCGCGATGCATCACAATGATCCGGTCAGCGTTTCGGATGGTTGAGAGGCGATGCGCAATAACCACACTGGTACGGGTGCGGAGGATCCGTTCGAGCGCCTCCTGTATCAACGCCTCGGTCGCACTGTCGATGCTCGATGTCGCTTCGTCAAGCACCAGCACCCCTTCCGGGCTGAGCGCCAGCGCGCGCGCCAGTGCCAGCAACTGGCGCTGCCCGACCGAGAGATTGGCTCCGCCCGGCAGTACCTCAAACTCGTACCCGCCCGGCAACTGTTCGATGAAGCGAGCGGCGTTGGCCAGTTCCGCCGCACGGCGCACCGCAGCATTACTGACATCGTCGCGAAACAGCCTGATATTATGGGCAATCGTACCGGACAGACAGACCGGATCCTGCGGCACCACAGCGACGGCGCGCCGCAGCGCGCCAGGTTCCAGTCGGCGAATGTCAATACCATCAAGCAACACTTGCCCTTGCTGAGGGTCATAGAAGCGCGCCAGCAAGGACACCAGGCTCGATTTACCGGCACCAGTTGCGCCAACGACGGCCACATTCTGGCCAGCGGGAATGGTCAGCGACACGTCGCGTAGCACCGGTTCCTCGGGCACGTACGAGAAACTGACATTACGCAGCTCGATGGCGCCCCGCACGCGCGGTAATATCATCGGGCTGGCTGGCGAAACAATACGTGGCATCGTATGCAGCATGCGGTGCACGCGTTCAGCGGCTCCCAGTGCGATCTGTACCGCGTTATACTGTTCACCCAGGCGCAAGACCGGTTGAAATGCCCGCTCGGTATACTGGACAAATGCCACCAGCGTGCCGAGCGTTGCCCAGCCTGCCAGCACCCCCTGACCGCCGCCGTATAACAGCAGCGCAAGCCCGACAGACGACAATATCTCCTGCGATGCAAGAAAAAGGGCACTATGGCGGCGTAATCGCAAGAGCGCCTGGCGATACGCCATATTGTATCCATCGAACTCGCTGGCGCTGGCTGGCTGGGCGCCAAACAACTGAAGGATGGTCATGCCGGCGATGCGTTCGCTGAGAAACGCGCTCGTACGCGCAAGCGCCGAACGCTCGCCGGTTGAGGAGCTGCGGATGCGGCGGCGGAAATACCGCGTGACCAGGGCCAGCACCGGCAGCACCGCCAGCGCCAGCAGCGCCAGGCGCCAGTTGATGGCGAACATGACCCCTACAATTGCAACCAGCGTCACACTCTCGACAAGAATGGTGACGGCGCTACTCGAAAGTAACGCATTGATCGTGTCAATATCACTGGTCAGGCGGGTGACCAGGTCACCGGTCGGCATCCGCCCGAAGAAATCCTGCCCCTGGTGCACCATGTGGTCGAACAGGCGGGTGCGCAGATCGGCGAGTGCGCGTTGCCCGGCTTGCTGGAGAAAATAGGTGTAAGCATACTGGAGCGCAAACATCAAGAGCGCCACGCCGCCGTACAGTGCGGCAACCGGCCAGAGACCGGTGGGGTCCCCCTGCGCGATCGGGCCGTCGATCGCCTGTTGCATCAATGCCGGCGGCACAACGTTCAGCGATGCCGTGGCAAGCAGCAGCACCAGCGCGAGTGCAAGTGGCCGCCAGTGCGGCGCCATCGTGCTCGCCAGCAATGCTACCAGCGCAGCATCCTGGCCTTTGATGCTGGTTTCGTCCGTCTCTGTTGGCCTGGCGTCGATGCTCATCAGCAGGTGTGCGCGTCAGATTGAATCATCATGACAATGCCTGATGTCTATCGCTTTCCCTGACGGGGCGCTCATGCTCATCATCATCTTCGGCCTGGCGCAACTCACGGCGGTACATCGCCGCATAGTGCCCATCGAGCGCCAGCAACGTCTGGTGCGTACCACGCTCGACAATGCGGCCTTCTTCAAGCACGATAATCTGCTCGGCGTCGCGCACTGCCGCGACACGCTGGCTCACGATCAGGGAGGTGCGTCCAGCACGGGCCGAAGCGAGTTCGCCCAGGATCTCCGCAGCCGTGTGTGTATCCACGCTGGAGAGTGAGTCATCAAGCAAGAGTACGGATGGATCACGCACCAGGGCGCGTGCGATCGCAGTTCGTTGCTTCTGGCCGCCCGACAGCGTTGCACCCCGTTCTCCTACAATTGTGGCCATGCCGTGCGGCAATTGTGCCATGTCGTTGGTCAGGCGTGCCGCATGTGCTGCCGCATGTACCAGTTCATCCGGAACATGCGACAGGCCGAGGGTGATATTGTCGCGCAGCGGCATGCTGAACAGGAGTGGCTCCTGCGGGACATAGACCACGTTGCAGCGGAGTGCCTCCAGCTGGATGTGGCGGATATCGATCCCGTCAATAGTCAACCGGCCCTCGTCTGGATCGCGCACCCGGCCAAGCAGGCTCAACAGGGTGGTTTTGCCGGCGCCGGTGGCGCCAACGATGCCAAGTGTCGTGCCTGCCGGCACGTGCAGGTCAATGCCGCGCAGCGCCCAGCGCCCCTCACCCGTAGCACGAACGCCAACACCTTCGAAACGGATATCACCGCGCGGTACGAGTGTGATGGCTTCCGGCGCATTGGCGATGCGTGGCCGGCGGCGTAGCACCTCACCGATCCGCCCCGCAGCCGCGCTCCCCTGTTGCAGACGCTCGTACGCCTGGCTCAACTGTTGTGCCGCCGAGCTGAGAAGCCCGAGGTAGACGATAAATTGCACATACTGGCCGACGGTGATCTGCTGCCCGATCACCATGGCGCCGCCGACGCCAAGCACCAGCGCGGCAGCCATACGTACCATCAGACCGGGTATGGGAGAGATCGCCGCCGAGCGCAGGACAAAATCAAGATTGCTGCGCGCATAGACATCGTTCGCGTGTTTGAACGCTGCCGTCATGGCACGCTCCTGGGCATACGCCGCAAGCATGCGCACGGCGCTCAGGTGTTCCTGCGCAAATGCCGACAGATGGGCCATTTCCTGCTGCACCCGGTCGAATGAACGCTCCAGTACCCGTCCAAGCACCACCTGCGCCAGCAGGCTGCCGAAAAGCAGCGCAATGACCATGAGCGCCAGAGCAGGACTGGTAAGCGCCATGAGCGTCGTGCCGATTGCCAGCAGGAGGATGGCGTGCATCGACATCTGGAAGCCGGCGCTGTAGAAGCGCCAGATGTAGATAAAGTCGTTCGAGGCGCGTGATAGGAGCTCGCCAGTACCATAACTCTGCAATGTGGCCTGATCGAAGAGCAAGATACGATCAAACAGATCCTGGCTCATACGATAGCTCACCCCGGCAGCGATTCGTCCGGTCAGCATACGGAGCAAGTAGCGAAACACGGCCAGGGAGGCAGCCAGCGCCACCAGGCCAGCCGCGTACAGCGCGAGTAGTTCCGCGCGCACCCCGGCGAGCAACTCGTCAATGGTGCGGCCAAGTAATGCCGGGCTGAAGGCACTGGAGGCGGCGCCAATCAGGGCGTACACGGTACCGAGCGCCAGCGCCCCCCGGTATGGCCGCATATATGGGAGTAAGAAGCGCAACCCGGTGTGTTTCATCGCCTGTGTATCATACTGTGGAATGGCGCTGGCGTCCAGCAGGCTCGCTCACAGCAAATTGACCTGCCAGAGTCAACGAACAGTCAATCACGAGTCAACCGTGGCCGTTACAGTAACGGCAGTCCCAGCAAACATCCCGGCACGATGTTGGCGAACAGCTTATGAACTGCTGAGGAGGTCTGAACCATGCGGTCGAAGATTGTGCGCGCGATTGCCGCAGCGCTCCTGGTTGGCACGATTGCAGTAGCGGCGACGGCTCCACTGGCCCCTCCGGGAACCCGTAGCCAGACGACGTCCATTTCACGGTAACCGGTATGACACTGTTTACCGTCTACATGATCTGCGCGCTTGCCGGAGCGCTGATTGCGTTCTGGCGAGCGCCGCAGTGGCCGCGCTACAGCCTGCTGCTGATCATTGCTGCTGTACCGCAGATTGGGAACGTGCTCGGTGTGCGGATCAGCGGCATGTTTCTTGTTTCGGTCACGGCGATTATTGTCTGGTGCCTGTGTAACTACCGTATTCCGGGTGTCCTTGCCGTCGCCGGCGGAGCCGTCATGAATCTGCTGGTGATGGCATGGCACGGCGGAGCGATGCCGGTTCGGGCTGACATCCTCGCTGAGCTGGGGTATCACGTTGATGTGGGTACGCTCCTGGTCGGATCGAAGGATGTTGTGGTTCACGGCTCACCACTCTGGTTGCTCTCCGACTGGCTGGCGATTTCAACCGATCTCTTCACGTTGATCGTCAGCCCTGGTGACATCTTGATCGTAGGCGGGATTCTCACATGGCTGCTGCTCAGCCCTGAACCGGAAAGGGACCAACCCATGCTCGCCTTCCGCGTCTCCCCCATGGCATCCGAGAAGCGCGCCCGACTTGTGCAGGGCCAGAGCGCGCGCCCGGCGTTGACACGCCTCGCGCTGCTGGCGGCGGCGGATCCGGCTCTGGCCGAGCGACTGCTCCATGATCCACTCGATGCCGCTGCTGCTCATCCACATTACCGGGTGCCGCTCGATGCGCACGACCGGGCGACACTCGTCGCTATCCGTGCGCGGGCCCGTACCGTCGGCGAGTTTCTTGGCGAACTGGCAGCCGAAGTGGATGGTGTCTAGCTACCCTGTATATAAGACGCTCGCACCGCGCCGCCCCCTCCCAGCCTCCTCCGCTGAGGGGAGGAGCTGGTCTCCCTCCCGCGCCGAGGGAGGGCCGGGGTGGGGGCGAAGGGCCTGGTTGAACAGTGGTGCGATCCCTGACCGCCACCGTCGTATCACTGGAAGCTGCCTGTTCTACGGTCGCAGCGCCGCCTTGTCCCCGCTGCATCATCATAGCACCACATAGTCATATGAACAGCGGAACTGAGCTCCAACCAATCCCTCCTGCACCACTCGAAATGACGGCCGTATTGCGCCAGATTGCTGACGCGTCCGACATGGCCATGCTTGCCAGCGTGCTCGACGAGATCGTTACCCGGCTGTTGCCGGCGACGCGCGTTGATGTCTTTACCGGCATTGACCAGTCCGAGCGCCTGGTGCTGACATGCGGTGAACAGAGCGGTGCCTCTCCGCTGGCAGTTCGTGGTTTACCCGTCTTTCTGGCGTGGTTACAGCGGTGCGGCTACGATGCGACGGCAACCGTTCCACTTACCGTTGCTGGCCGCCATCAGGGGCGCCTGGTACTGGCACGCCGGTGTGCCCGCATGCCGCGCGAGATGCTGGAGATTGCGGAACAGATCGCGCCGGCCATTGGATTACGCCTGTTCTCTGACCAGTTGCTGGCGGAACTGGCAGAGCGCGAGGATCGTCTGAAAACGGCAGAACAACGGCTGCATGACGTTGAGGAAGTGCGATTACGCGCCACTCTGGCTGCCGGTGCTGCCCATGATGTCGGCAACCTGTTTGCGTCGGTGCTGGGTCATGCCCAGTTGTTGCAGCAGGAAGCGCCGCCGGCGTTACAGGGCGATCTGAAAACGATCGAGCAGGCAGCCAGGGACGGTCATCATTTGTTGCGGCGCATGCTCAGCACCCGCGCCACTGCCGCGCCATCCGGCGTCACAGCTTCGCTGGCGCTTCTGCCGACGATCGTCCACGATGCACTGCGCCTCACGCAGCCATTCTGGGAGCTACGGCGTTCGGTGACGGTCAAAATTGCTCTCGCTCCAGTTCCGCCGGTGCGTGGTCATCCGGCTGATCTGCGTGAAGTGCTGGTCAATCTGATCCTCAATGGTGTGGCCGCCATGCCGGAGGGGGGGACACTCACCGTGCGCACGTATAGCAGCGGCGAGCGCGCGGTCGTCGAGATCAGCGACACGGGCAGCGGTATCGCACCGGCGCATCAGGCTGCCATCTTTCAACCACTGGTTACCTCGCGCGATTCGGGGATCGGGCTGGGGTTAAGTGTCAGCCGGGCGTTGATCGAGAGTTACGGCGGCACGCTCAGCGTAGCGAGTACACCGGGGCATGGTGCCACCTTTAGCGTCAGCCTGCCCGTGGCGCGCGGTGCAGATGTGATTCCGGAACCTCCGTCGGTGCTGCGCTGCGCCGCGCCGTGATTCCTAGCGGTGGCGCAGGATCAATAACCCGCCCAGCACAATCATCAGCACTGGAAACACGATATCGGCGTCGATGCCGAATTGCTCGGCAAGGAAGAGCAATCCGATACCGATAAGGATGATACCGGTCCAGTTCAGGCGGCGTCGCGGCGCCGGTGGCACAGCTGGCTGCATGGCCGTGGGCGAGACTGCTGGATCGAGGCGCAGGTCGATCGTCTGACCAGTATTGGGGCGATCGGCGCCGCTATCGGCGAACGGCGGCCCGTACTGCGCATACGTGCCTTTCGCTGAAGCATCGCTGGCTGTCGCCGAACTGACCTCTGCGTACTGTACTTCGCTGGATTGCCGGCTAAATGCCACGTTCTGCTCAGTTGCGCCCTGCACCGGATCGGGGAAGACGGGTGCCGGCGCCTTCGGCATAATGATCCACAGCACCGGATAGATAATCATGCCGATCCCGCTGGTCAGCGTCACCAGCACAAAGATGAGCCGCACAATCACAGGATCAACATGGAAATACTCGCCAAGGCCGCCGCACACCCCGGCGATCACCACGTCGGTACGGCTACGTACAAGACGAGACTGCATTGTGAACCAGCCTTTCGCTAGTCGCGCGGCGCGACCAGATCCTCGTGTTCCTGGCGATGAGACGCCCCCGTGCCGAGGAATGTTGCACAGGCACACTTGTACGATTGCTTTTTTGAACCTGATTAAGTCGTCCCAGAATCAATACGTTTCAACTAAGAGCCTATCCGAAAACCCATGGGCATGCGGTCATTGCGCGGAGCGCCAGCGACCGCCTGCAGCGCGCGCAGCGTGGCTGACGCAGTCGAGCGGCGCGCGAGGAGATTGCTTCGCTCGCGCTCGCCATGACAGTGACCATCTGGTGTTCAGATAGGCTCTGGGCCCGTCACCCCTACCCCGGCCCTCCGCCACCGGGGAAGGGAGTCCGACCCCTCCCACAGCAGGAGGTTGGGCGTGGGGCAGTGCGGTGTATAAAGCCTTATTTGCAAGGTATTGGTCCTAGAATGTGATTCTTCGCCGGCGCAGCGCGATACTTTGCACCAGGCCAATCGCTGCCAGCGATGTCATCGTGAAGCTACCACCATAGGAAATGAATGGCAGCGGAATACCAGTGATTGGCATGATACTCATATTCATGCCGACATTGACCAGCACGTGGCAGAGGAACATCGCCGCAATACCGACCGTAATCAGTCGCCCGAAGGTATCGCGCGCCACTGATGTGATTGCCAGCGCCTGCCAGATCATCAACCCCAGAAACAGCAGCAGCAACGCTGCTCCAAGAAATCCCAGCTCCTCGCCAGTGATGGCGAAAATGAAGTCCGAATACTGCACTGGCAGGTAATTACCCTGGCTCAGCAGGCCATACGTCCAGCCGCGCCCGGTCAGGCCGCCCGAGCCAATCGCAGTCAACGACTGCATGATGTTCCAGGCACCCTCCTTGAGTTCCGGATCGTACTTCAAGGGATCAATGAACACCAGCAGGCGTCGTTGCTGGTACGGCTGCAGGACGTGGGTCCAGCCGTAGAACAGGACCGGTACGGCCGCAATGGCCAGTATGCCGAATTGCCACCAGTGCACGCCCGCAACCCAGGCCATCGCCAGCCAGATGGCAATGAAGACCATGGCCGTACCGAAGTCAGGCTGCATGAACACCAGAAGGGTCGGAACGCCAACAAGGAGCAGACTGGCGATGATGACGCGCCAGGCATGTGGCTGCCGTTCATTGCGCGCCCAGAATGATGCGAGCGTGACGATGATCAGCAGCTTGGCTGGTTCTGATGGCTGAATCGTACGAACGCCAAGGTCAATCCAGCTCTGTGCGCCTGAACTGATCTGGCCGATCACCAGCACGATGCCAAGTAATGCAACGGTGCCGATGTAGAATGGCACGATCCATGCTTCGAACGCATGATAGTCGAGTGCGGTGAAGAACGCCATGGCGATGCAGCCAGCCAGCAGGTTGATAATGTGACGCGAGAAATAACCCTGGGTCAGCGGGTCGCGCAGGGTGGCGCTGTAGACCATCGCCAGACCGAAGCCGATCAACACCAGGACGCAGAGCAGTAATGGGTAGTTATAGTCACGCCAGCTTGTGGTCATGAGTGATCCGTCATGTCCTTTCCGCACGGCCCACAGGCAAGAGGCAAGAGGTTTGAGACAGCCACGAACCTGATGTCTCTCGCCTCCAGCCTGTGACCTCGTTTCGAGCCGATCCGAATAACGGCCTGGATGTCATTGCAAGCAAAGCGAAGCAATCGAGCGGCGTGAGCGGAGATTGCTCAACCTGAACTGCCGCATGCGAAAGCCTTCTCGCTCCGGTACGTTAAGACCGACGTGCGAGATAACCGCGTAGCCAGAGACCACCTGCCAGCAGGATCGTCGCTGGCACGATCAGTGCGCTCCATGAGTTGTCGGCAGTACCGGTGTTCGGCAGCGCGGCCGGAATATCCGGCTGCGCGCCGGTCTGCGATCCGGTTCCTCCGGCTCCCGTCGTCCCTCCAGCCGGCGGCGCGGCTGCCACGGCCGGGTTGACCGTGACACGCACCGGTGTGGAGGCGGTGGCGTCGTTCCCCTGGATGCGGGCTGTCAGGCGCAGGTCACCGGGTGGCGCATCATAGACGAACGACCAGGTGCCAT
>JACAEQ010000067.1 GCA_013388755.1 Chloroflexota bacterium | reverse complement strand
TCGCTATCGCGCGCACTGACCCGGAAGATGGGTGCGTGCGTCGCTATCGCGCGCACTGACCCGGAAGATGGGTGCGTGCGTCGCTATCGCGCGCACTGACCCGGAAGATGGGTGCGTGCATCGCTGCGCTCGTACTGACAACCAGACATCTTCTGTCATTGCGAGGCGTATCGTTTTTCGGATAGGCTGTGCGCTATCGGCTATCGGCTATTGGCTATCAGCTATCGGCTATCGGCTATCAGCTCCAGGTTCGACCCTGACCAGCGGCATCAACCGATCCACCGAGGCCCGGTCACATGCAGCCGTACCAGGCGTTGTGACCACCGCCACCGCCGCCGCGACACCCAGGCGCAGCGCAGCCGGCCAGTCCTGCCCGACGCTCCGCGCCCAGGCCAGGCATCCTGCCAGCGCATCACCCGCCCCGGCGTCATTGACGACATCAACCTGCGGCGGTATGGCGCGCCATGCGCCTTCTGCAGTGACGGCAATGGCCCCCGCTGCACCAAGCGTCACCACCACGGCATTGCACCCGGAACGCAGGCGCAGATCAGCAGCGCGTTCCCCGGGCAAACGTGGCTGGCTGTCAACGGGAAACAGGCTTTCCAGTTCGGCAGCATTGACCTTCACAATATCAGGCAGGCTACCGCCATCAGCGGCAAGCGTCGCAGCCAGTGCGGCACCGGATGTGTCGAGCAGCGTCGGAACGCCGGAATCCCGGCAGATACCAATCAATCGGCGATAGGCATCCACTGGCCAGCCATTCGGTAGACTGCCGGCCAGCACCACGAACCGCGCCTGCGGCAGGTAGCGTTCAATCATCGCGGCAAGTTCCGCCAGATGCCATTGCGTGGCGCGCAGGGTCGCTACACTGATGGTGGATTGTGCGCCGGCCTCCAGGTCAACCAGCACCAGGGCATGGCGCGTTTCCCCATCGGCCCACACAAACTCATGCGGTACGCCCAGTTCAGTAAGTAATTCCACTGCCAGGCGACCCTGCCTCCCCGCCTGCAACCCGGTCGCCAGGGTTGGCAGGCCCAGCGCGTGCAACACCAGTGACGCATCCACACCCTTCCCGCTTGGCGTCAGCGTTTCGCGTTCACCGCGCACGATCGCTCCGAGACGGAAACCACGCACAAAGACCACGCGGTCAAGCGTCGGATTAGGTGTAACCGTCACGATCATGGCCGCACGTGCACCTTGAGCGTCTCGCCGCGGCCAAAGCGGGCGAAGGCGTCGGCGAAGCCGGCCAGCGGCAGCGTATCACTGATGAGCGGCGCCGTCTCAACCACGCCACGCGCCAGCCAGTCAATCGCCGGGCCGAAGGTATAACACAGCGCAAACGTTCCAAGGATCGTCAGCTCACGGCGGAAGATATCGTACGGTTCCCAGCGAACCATGGCACCCATCGGTGCCACACCAAACTGCATGAACGACCCACCCGG
Organism: Chloroflexota bacterium; assembly: GCA_013388755.1. GTDB lineage: Bacteria > Chloroflexota > Chloroflexia > Chloroflexales > Roseiflexaceae > JACAEQ01. Next base: position 46,342 of record JACAEQ010000067.1, on the reverse strand, counting down.
GCGCACATGGCCCGGCGCCCGCTCGATGACCGCCGGCTGGCCCGTGGCATCAACCACCAGGCCAAAGCCACGCGGCGCCAGGGTATGGAGGATGCCATCCTGATCAGGGCCTGCCGCAACGACGTCACCCAGGTGAAATGACCGGGCCAGCGCCAGACGTTCCGGCTGCCGTTCCACAATGACCACCCGCGACGCGCCAGCACGCGCCAGGCCCTGTGCCAGCAGCAGGCCGATCGGCCCGCCGCCGAGCAGCAACACATCCTCGCCTGGCGGGAGGCGTACCCGCCGCAGGGCGTGGATCACGCACGACAGTGGCTCGATAAAGGCCGCCTGTGCATCGCTGAGACCGTCAGGTAGAGGATAACAGGCGCGGGCCGGCACCGCAACATATTCTGCAAAACCGCCAGGCCGCGTCACACCAACGCCCTGCCAGCGCACACAATGATGAAACTGCATCCGCCGGCAGTTCTCGCACGCGCCGCACGACAGGTTCGGATCGACGGCCACGCGTGTACCGATCGATGGCTCGGATACCGCCGCACCCACGGCAACCACCTCGCCGGCAAACTCATGGCCGGGAGTCAGCGGAAACGTCGAACCATACTCATTACGGAAGATATGCAGATCCGTGCCGCAGATGCCGCACACGGCAACCCTGATGATCACTTCATCCGCTGCAGGCGCAGGATCCGGCACCTGGCACACAGCAACATGTTCGGGAGCGGTAAAAACAACGGCCTGCATCTGCTGTACCTCTCGCCACAGACAATGTGCAACACCCTCCCATGCTACGGAATGAGCGTCACTTTAATCGACTTATCCCCCGCGCCGACCAGATCAATCCCTAGCTGGAAATCGGAGAGCGGCAGACGATGGGTGACAATGCGATCCATCGGTAGCAAGCCCCTGCGCAGCATATCGATCGCAATCGGGTAACAGTAGGGGCCAAGGTGCGAACCGTGGATCGTCAGTTCCTTGGTATCGCCGATAATCGTCCAGTCAACCGTCACCGGCTCGCGCATGACGCTGAACTCGACAAATGTGCCGAGCTTGCGGATCATGTGTAACCCCTGTTCGACGGCCGAGGGATGGCCGGTCGCCTCAATATAGACATCACACCCATACCCGCCGGTCAACTGGCGAACTTTCGCAATAACATCCTCGTAGCGCGGATTGAGCCCCATATCGGCGCCGCATGCCCTGGCCGTTTCCAGCCGGCTGTCATCCATGTCGAGGGCGATCAAGAGGCCAGGATTCTTCATTCGCGCGGCGGCGATCATGCCCAGGCCGAGCGGCCCGGCACCGGCAATCGCCACCACGTCGCCAAACTCGATATTGCCGCGCTGCACCGCGTGGATCGAACAGGCGAGCGGTTCGATGAACGCTGCGTGATGCGGCGGGATCTCGCGCGGCACCCGGTAGTTCAACGCCCCCTTCGGAAACAGCATGTACCCGGCCATTGCGCCGAATGTGCGCTGGCGGAAGCCGTAAATGTCATGAACGGCGCACATCCAGTACTGGCCGCGCTTACAATAGCGGCATTCCCAGCACGGCACGATCTGTTCCGACACGGCCATGTCGCCGACCTGCAGGCCGTACTGCTCGGCGGCACCCTCGCCGAGCGCCGCAACCTCGCCGACAAACTCGTGGCCGGGTATCACCGGCGGCTGGCAGTAGCCATCGCGGTGAGCGTCACCCCAGAACAGCGGCGCGCCAAGATAGCACTTCAAATCGCTGGCGCAGATCCCGACTGCCGACACGCGAATGACGACCTCGCCAGGGCCAGGCCGCGGTACGGCCCACTCTTCGAGTCGGTAATCGCGCGGGCCGCGGCACACGACCGCCGGCATGGTTGCGGGGAGCTCACTCATTGATCACACCTCCTCAAAACTGCTCGCCATGATACAGGGAAATGATCATCCCTGCCCGAAGAAGATCCAGGCGATCCCCAGCGCAAGCGTCGTGTTGAACAGGGTTGCCACAAGATACACGGCGATGGGCCGCCAGCCCGCCTGGCGCACCTCACTGAGGGAGATCTCCCAGCCAATACTGATAAACGCCAGCGTCAGCGCCCAGTGGCGCAGCGCATTGACGTCGGCAAGCTGTGGCCTGGTCAGCAGCCCCAGGCTCACCACCGCCGACGCCAGCAGGAAACCGAGCACAAACTTGGGGAACCGCTGCCAGATCACGCCGGCGCCGGGGCGCGCCTCCGCACGCCCTTCTTCGCGCGTCACCCAGTAGAGCGCCAGCGCAAACGCCACGACCCCCATCATCGCATTCTGCGACAGTTTCACGATTGACGCGATCTGGACCGCCTGCTCCCCATAGATGGTGCCCGCGCCAACCACTGCGGCAGTGGTATCAATGTTACTGCCGAACCATGCGCCCGCCCACGCCGGCGGCATTCCCAGCACCCGTGCCGCAAGCGGCATCAGCACCATCAGCGGCAGCGATACCAGAATCACCAGGGCCGTCACGTATGCCAGTTGTTCCTTCTTCGCCAGCACCGCCCCGGTCGCAGCGATCGCCGCCGAGACGCCGCACACAGCGACCGCCGCCGACAGCACGGCGCGCAACTTCTTGTCAAGCTGAAACCGGCCACCAAGCCACCAGGTAAACAGGAAGACCGCCGCGATCATGATTGCCGCCTGCGCCACACCGCGCACACCAACGCTCAGAATCCGGGTAAAATCCACGCTCGCGCCAAGCAGCACCAGCCCGATTTTCAGAAACAGCTCGGTGCGAAACGCGCCACCAAGATACCGCCTGGCCCGCACCACACTCGCCAGGACATTCACGGTCAGGCCGAGCCCGGCGGCCCAGATAGGAAACTCCAGTTCCTTCGGCCCGGCTTTGACGATCATGTTCACCAGCCAGGCGAGCACACCCAGCAACACCGCCGAACCGAGCAACTCCAGCAACCGCATTGGCCACGGCACACGCGCACGCATCACTTCTGTCGCCATCCCGCGCTCCTTCCGCTACCACGGAATCCCGCGGATGACGCCCAGCATCACCAGCGCAATCAACCCACCGCCAACGATCACCGACCACCAGTCCTCGCCGATCCGGCGCCACCATGGCTGAACCTGCGGATCTGTCTGATCCATACGAGCACCCCCTTCACGGCAACACAGCAGGCGCGACTATACCATATCGAAAATAGCACTGCGTATCACAAATTATCACAGGGCTTCCATGCCAGCCCGAAAAGTGTTATAATGACACAAATTGACCGGTATGCGGAAGGGAAACATCATGCGCCCCTTCAATTCCATCTACTCGCACGGTTTCATCCGTGTCGCCGTCTGTGTGCCATCGCTCCGCGTCGCCGACCCGGCCTACAATACCGCGCGCACCATTGCGATGGCAGAACGTGCCAGCGCCTCCCACGCGGCCATCGCCCTCTTTCCTGAACTCGGCCTCTCTTCCTATACCAGTGATGATCTGGTTCAGCAGGATGCCCTCCTGGAAGCGGTGCTGGCCGGCCTGGCACAACTGCGCGACGCCAGCCGCGACCTGATGCCGTTACTGCTGGTTGGTGCGCCACTCCGGGTCGAGGGCGCGCTCTACAATTGCGCCGTCATTGTGTATCGCGGCCAGATCCTTGGTGTGGTACCGAAGAGCTATCTGCCGAATTATCGCGAGTTCTATGAAAAGCGCCAGTTCAGCGCCGCCCGTGCCGCCGTCAGTCGCGAGATCCGGCTCCTGGAAACCGTCGTGCCATTCGGCGCCGATCTGCTGTTCGTTGCGGAGAACGTGCCGGGCTTCGCACTACACATCGAAATCTGCGAAGATGTCTGGGGGCCAATCCCGCCGAGTAGTTTTGCCGCGCTGGCAGGCGCGACGGTTCTCGCCAATCTCTCGGCAAGCAACATTACCATTGGCAAGGCCGATTACCGGCGCACCCTGTGCGCCGCCCGGTCCGGCACATGCATCGCTGCCTACCTCTACTCCGCCGCCGGTCCAGGCGAGTCCACCACGGACCTGGCCTGGGATGGGCATGCATTGATCTATGAACTGGGCGAACGACTGGCCGAGGCATGCCGCTTTGCGCAGGACGAGCAGTTAATCACTGCTGACATTGATCTCGAACGGATCGTGCAGGAGCGGATGCGTACGACGAGCTTCGCCGATGCAGCCGGCGATCACCGCGAACGGCTCCAGGCCATGCGCCGCGTGGCATTCACGTTCACATCGCCCGCAGTCGAGGTTGCGCTGCAACGCGACATCGCTCGCTTCCCGTATGTACCTGGCGACCCGGCGCAGCGTGATGAACGCTGCTACGAAGCGTACAACATCCAGGTCCACGGCTTGATGAAACGGCTGACCAGTACCGGCATCACAAAGATCGTCATTGGTGTGTCGGGCGGCCTTGATTCGACGCAGGCACTGATCGTCGCCGCGCGTACCATGGATCGTCTGGGCCTGCCACGCACAAATATTCTGGCGTATACGATGCCCGGTTTCGCCACCAGCGATGTGACGGCCGGCAATGCGCGCGGCCTCATGCATGCGCTTGGCGTCACTGCCGGCGAGATCGACATTCGCCCGTCGTGTATGCAGATGCTGCGCGACATCGGCCACCCATTCGCAGCAGGTGAACCGGTGTATGATGTGACCTTCGAGAATGTGCAGGCCGGCGAGCGCACGTCACATCTCTTTCGCCTGGCAAACTTGCACGGGGCGCTGGTTCTTGGCACCGGCGACCTGAGCGAACTGGCGCTCGGCTGGGCAACCTATGGTGTCGGTGACCAGATGTCACATTACAACGTCAATGCGTCGGTGCCGAAAACACTCATTCAGCACCTGATTCGCTGGGTGGCGGACTCCGGCCAGTTTGACGACGCTACCAGCGCCATTCTGCACTCAATCCTGGGCACCGAAATCTCGCCCGAACTGGTGCCGCCTGGCGCCGGCGGCGATCGTTCGCGCCCGGCCCAGAGCACGCAGTCGGTCATCGGCCCCTATGAATTGCAGGACTTCAACCTGTTCTACATTACGCGCTACGGCTTCCGGCCAAGTAAAGTGGCCTTTCTCAGCTACCACGCCTGGGGTGATGCATCACGTGGGGAGTGGCCCGCAGGATTACCGGGTGACGAGCACCGCCAGTATGACCTGCCGGCAATCGTGCGGTGGTTGGAGGTCTTCCTCTGGCGCTTCTTCAAGACGAGCCAGTTCAAGCGCTCGGCCCTGCCGAATGGTCCCAAGGTCGGTTCGGGCGGGTCGCTCTCGCCACGTGGCGACTGGCGCGCCCCGAGCGACGCCGAGGCAGAGGTATGGCTGGAGGAGTTGCGTGTGGTTAAGGGTTAAGGGTTAAGGGTTATCGCAACGAAGTCATTGAGTCATTGATCTAACCCCTGACCCCTATAATACGGCAGCGGTTCATCGTTGTTCAGCAGCCGCGCCATGAGCTGCGTATGCGCCGCCCATTCGAGTCGCTCCAGCGTATCATAGGCATCTGCCAGATCGCGCCCGACGGCGACCGCGCCGTGCCATGCCAGCACCAGGCCGAGGCCATTTTTCTGGAACGCCGCCTGGCGTGGCATCAGTTTCGCAACAACGGCATCGGCCAGCTCCTGGGAATGGCTGGGAAAATAGGGTACAACCTCGGTCACGCCATATTTCTCCGTATAGTCGGTAAATGGCAGTACCGGTTTCCCTGCTGCGGCGAAGACGCTCAGATAGCGCGCGTGCGCGTGAATGACGCCGTGGACGTCGGGGAAGGCGCGATAGCAGGCGAAGTGCATCTTGCTTTCGCGGCTCACCACGGCCGGGTCGCCTTCAATCACCTGGCCGTTGCCATCACAGACGATCACCATTTCAGGACGCAACTTCCAGCGATGTTTGCTGCCCAGATAGCGCGGTGTGATGAAGATATGCTCGCCGACCCGGCAACTCATGTTTCCCCCGGCGCTGTTGGTCAGGAATCGTTCATAGATCAACCCGGCGATCTCGACCATGAGTGGTCGCGGATCATCATGAGCGCCCATGGGATGCCCTCTTTTCTACAGCGGCGAGCATCCGGGCCTGATCGCCTGCGCTGAGGGTCAACGCGCCGGTTGGTACCACGTCGTACGCTTTCTGGAAGCGCTCAGCCGTAGAACGCTCTGCCACACCCCAATGATGCCTCAGTATAGCACACCAGCAAGACGTGGATTATCCAGGCACGTAACATGTGGTATTGTTAGGTGACGCCATATGCAGCCAGGACAGAAGCCATGTAGCACAAGGAGCACCAGCGATGGAATCCGCCGACACCCCGACGTTGCGTTTCGGCATCATCGGCAGCGCTGCCGGGATTGCGGCGCTGCACCTGAACGCGCTCGCGCAACTCCCCGGCGCCTCAATTGCCGGCATGGCCGATATTGCCGCCGAGCGTGGTGCAGCCCGCGCCGCCGAGTTCGGCTGTCCGTTCTTTACCGATCACCGCGCAATGCTCGACGCGGTGCGCCCCGATGTTGCCGTAATCTGCACACCACATCCCCACCACGCCGCGCTGGCGATCGACAGCCTGGAGGCAGGAGCGCACGTCCTGGTCGAAAAACCGATTGCGGTCAGCGTGGGCGAGGCCGATGCCATGGTCGCCGCCGCGGATCGCGCCGGTCGTATCCTGGCGGTCAATTTCCAGCAGCGGTTTCGCCCGGTAATCGAGCGCGCCCGCGCCCTGGTTGAATCGGGTGAACTCGGCGACCTTGTGCGCGTGTTGTGTGTCGAGCCCTGGTTCCGCACCCAGTTCTATTACAACTCCGCCGATTGGCGCGGCACCTGGAAAGGCGAAGGCGGCGGCGTACTGATGAACCAGGGCCCCCACCCGCTCGATCTCCTCTGCCACCTGGCCGGCCCGCCGGCGAAGGTCTGGGGCTGGGTCAAAGTTCGCGGTCATCAGATGGAATGTGAAGACTCGGCCCAGGCCATGCTGGAATACCCCAATGGCGCACCTGGTTATCTGCATTTCAGCACGGTCGAAGCCGGTCTTGATCGCCGCATGGAAATTGTCGGCGACCGTGCCGCGCTGGAACTGGTCGAGGATCGCCTGACGATTCATCGATTCTCCCCGTCGCTGAGCGACTACCGCGCCACAGCGCAGGAAATGTGGGGCCGCCCGGGCGATCAGGTTGAGACCGTCCATCTACCGGGCGATGGTGGCGGCCACCTGGCAGTGTACCGCGACCTGGTGGCGGCAATCGCCGAAGGACGACGCCCGCGCTGCGATGGGCGCGAGGCGACGATGTCGCTCGAACTGGCGAATGCTGTGATCTATTCCGGCGTCACCGGGCAGCCGGCGACCCTGCCGCTGGATCGCGCGGCGTATCATGGGCTGCTGGAGGATTTGAAGGCAGGAAAGCGAACAGTGTAGCATGACCGAACACGCTATTCGCTTCGGCATCATCGGTACAGGCGTTGCCGGTGGCTTTCATGCCCGGGCGATCGACCGGACGCCCGACGCGCGCCTGGTGGCGGTGTGCGCCGCGCGCCCGGAACTCGCCGCCGGCCTGGCCGCGCAGTACCACGCCGAGGTCGTGCCGGATCTGGCGGCGCTGCTGGCGCGCGACGATATTGATGCCGTCAGTATTTGCACACCAAGTGGCCAGCACGCGGAGCAGGGGATCGCGGCGGCACGCGCCGGCAAACACGTCCTGGTCGAAAAACCACTGGCGCTGACCCTGGACGACGCCGACGCGCTGATCGCTGCGTGCCGGGATGCCGGGGTACAACTCGGCGTTGCGCTGCAGCGCCGCACCGATCCCAACTTTCGCGCTGCGCACAACGCGATTGCCGCAGGCGCCCTCGGCCGCATGGTGCTTGGCGCGATTACCGTTCCCTACCTGCGCCCGCAGAGCTACTACGACTCGGCAGCATGGCGCGGTACCTGGGCACTCGACGGTGGCGGCGCACTGATGAACCAGGGAGTGCACCTGGTTGATTTACTCCTCTGGCTCATGAGCGACGAGGTGGTCGACGTTCAGGCGCGCGCCGATACTCTGGCGCACACCATCGAGGTTGAGGATGTGGTCACCGCCGCGCTGCGCTTTGCAAGCGGCGCGCTGGGCACCATTGCCGCCACCACTGCGACTGCGCCCGGGTTTCCACATCGCGTCGAGGTCTACGGTACGCAGGGCGGCATGCAGATCGAAGGTGAAGCCGTCGTGCGCTGGGAGACGGCGCACATGCCTGCTGAGGGTGCTCAGGCCGGCCCGCAGGTGGCAACCAGCGGCTCCGGGCAGCAGGACGCCGGGCCAGGCGCCGACCCGCGGAATATTCATATGTCGGGACATACTCGCATCATTGAAGATTTCGCCGCTGCGATCCGCGCAGGGCGCGCCCCTCTGGTCACCGGCGAAGATGCGCGCCGGGCGCTGGCAGTGGTGCTGGCGGTGTACGAATCCGCCCGCGCAGGACGACCGGTGCGACCGGGGTAGACTCGTTGTAGATGAGAACGCGGTACGTTCAATGGTCATCGTGGGAAAAGGAGTGAGCCATGCGCTTCGGTGTCTGTTGCAGCCCTGAGCAGATCATGACGGTTGCAGAGGCCGGTTTTGACTTTTGCGAACTGCCCGCGCGCGCGGTGCTGCCATTCGAGGATGACGCGACCGCCGCACCGGCGTTGCGCGCCATCGCCGCTCAGCCGATTCGCCCGGAGTCGTTCAATGTCCTTGTGCCGGCGGACATCCCGCTCTGCGGGCCACGCGCCGACCATGCGATCCTCCGTTCGTACCTGCAACGCGCCTTTGGCCGCATGGCATCGCTCGGCGCCACCATCGCCGTGCTCGGCAGCGGCGCGGCGCGGCGCATCCCCGACGACTGGCCACGCGACACGGCTCTTGACCAGCTCGCCGATGCCCTGACGCTCGCCGGCGAAGAAGCTGTACGTACCGGCATCACGCTGGCGCTCGAACACCTCAATCGCCAGGAATGCAATGTATTCAACACCGTTGGTGAGTGTGTGGCATTTGTGCGCGAGCGCGGCCTGGGCGATGTGCGGCTCCTCGCCGACCTGTTTCATGTCGAAATCGAGCATGAACCGCTCAGCGCGGTAGCCGCCGCAATGCCCATGGTGGTGCATGTACACGTCGCCGGCGGCGGGCGGCGTTCGCCTGATACCCCCGGCTACAACTATGCGGGGTTCATGCAGGTCCTGCGTGATGCCGGCTATGATGCGCGTATTTCGGCAGAGAATAGCTGGGACAACCTTGAAACGCAGGCTCCGGTGGCACTGAAGTTCATGCGAGAGCAGTGGATGAAGAGTTAGGGGTTTAGAGGTTAGGGGTTAGGTTCATTGATTTCGTTGATCGCATTGATATTCATTGAATTAACCCTTAACCCGTAACCCATGTCGGAAATACCGCCATGATACCTTCTTTCAGAAAAATGCTCATCGGAACAATCGAAAACCCCGACGGCGCGGCGCCAATGAATACACTCCTGACCGTCGGCGATGTCAACGGTGACGGGTTGCCCGACATTGTTGTGTCAGGGAGGAACGGCGCGCTGGTCTGGTTCGAGAACCCCGGCGACGATCGCCCCTGGAAACGCCACCACGTTGATTATGTCCACAATCAGGAGTGTGGCGGTATCCTGGCGGATCTCACCGGTAATGGCATTCCCGACCTGATCAATGGTGGCGACAGCTCATCCGATGAACTGTCGTGGTGGGAAAACCCCGGCATACCCGGCGCGTTGTGGGATCGACGCATCATCGTCAAAACTGGCAAGCGCCAGTTTCACGATGTTGCCATTGGCGATGTGACCGGCGACGGCGTGCGCTCACTGGTCTTCTGGAACCAGGGTGGCGGCACGCTCTACCGCGTGCCGCTGCCTGCCGATCCACGCGTCAGCCCCTGGCCCGGCGTCGAGGGTATCGCCGAAGGGATGTTTGAAAACGGCCAGCCGGAAGAAGGGCTGGCACTTGCCGACCTCGATGGCGACGGCCAGACCGAGATCGTCGCCGGCACACACTGGTACAAGTTCAGCCAGGGCGCATGGCAGCGCCACCGCTATGCTGCCGGCTACATTGCAACCCTCGTCGCCGCGGGGGATATTGACGGTGACGGCCTGCTGGAGATTGTCGTCACCGAGGGGGACGCCTGCATCTACGGCAAACCGCAGGGCGGGAAGTTCTCCTGGTTCCGCCGGCGTAGCGATATACGCGACCTGTGGGAAGAGCATGTGGTCGAAGATTACCTGCTTGACCCGCATTCGCTGCAACTCGGCGATGTCTGCGGCCATGGCCGGCTCGACATCCTGGTGGGTGAGATTGGTGTGCGAGAGCGCTACAGCGAGGCGCCGCCCCGCTTGATGTTGTTTGAAAATATGGGGAATGGCCGGTTCACACGGCACATCATCGACGAAGGCACCGGTACGCACCATGCGCGCCTGGTTGATCTCTTTGGCCGCGGCAAGCTTGATATCGTGTCGCGCCCATTGCACGGCGCTGACAAGTGGAACGTGTATGCCTGGGTACAGGAGTAAGCGCTGCTCTGCAACTCATCTGCCAGGGTCAATGAATGTCGTGCAGGATCGTCTGCAGATCCGCCGCCGTACGCAGCGACTTGAGGTCAAGCCCCAGCCCGACAATCGTCTGAGCTACCTCCGGGCGAATTCCTATCAGGATGGCTTCAGCGCCAAGCAGGCGGGCCATCTGCGCAACGGAGAGCAAGCCCTGAGCGACCTGGCTGTCCACGACCGGCACACCTGTGATATCCAGCAGCAGATGATGCGCCGACGTATGTTCAATCGCCTGCAATGCCCGCTCCTGGATGCTGGACAGACGCTCCGAGTCGATCGCACCGATCAATGGCATCACCAGTGCATCGTCGGTGACCGGTAACACCGGCACGCTCAATTCGCGAATCGCCTGTCGTTGCTGCGCATTCTCCTCAAGCAAGCGAGCCTGCTCCTGTGACCGTGCCTGGACCTCGGCAAGCGCTACCTCAAGATCGACGGTACGCTGCGCGATGCGTTGTTCCAGACCCTCCAGGACAGAGCGCAGTTGTGAGGTCATTGAATTGAATGTTTGCGCCAGGGCGGCGATCTCGCGCGGCCCGGCAACCGGTACGAGGAGATCGCGCTCTCCGCCGGCAATGCGGCTGGCTATCTCCATCAGATTCACCAGCGGCGACGTCAGCCGCCGTGCGATGACCACTCCCATCACTCCCGCAAAGATTGCCGTGATGGCAAGGACCACGATCGAGATAACGGTATCGTGAATAATACCGCTGTACGCCTCGGCCCAGGGCACCTCGATGACCACCGCCCAATCCGGCTTTCCCAGCGCCACGTAGCTGCCGACCACATTGTTGCCCGTGATGCCGGCATAGCTGCTCATATGAGTTGCGGCACTGGTGGTCGGACTCGCGATGAACTCGCGAACGGTATGGATATCCGCCACGTTGTCGCCCTGCAGTACTCGCTCCGTATCGCGGAACGCCAGCAGATTACCGTTCCTATCCACCACATACGCATGGCCACCCTCGCCAACATCGAGCCGGGCAACCAGATCCCACATAAACTTTAGATTCACGGTCGCTGCCAGCGTTCCATGATAATCGCCAAAGATGTCGTTCACCGGCACAGCAAGAATGACTTCCGGTTCACTGGTGATCGAATCGATGGATACCGGGCTGATATAATAACCGTTCTGGCGAGTCTGCTGGAATATATCGCTCAGGTGTTCCTCGCCGATCTTCCCATAAGTCAGCGAGAGGCGCGAAGCGTAGGTCAGCATCTGCCCCTGATCATCAAACAGGACCAGTTGCTTAAACGATTGCTCAAGACCCAGCATGCTCTGGAGCAGGCGTGATTGCGTATCTGGGGATGCCGTCGCCATATCCGCGAGCCGGCTCGCCGTTGCAAGCGCGTTGAACCGTTCGCTGACAAAGCCGCTGACGGTCTTCGCAGCACTCTGGGCCACCAGGCGCTGATTGCTGGCAATGGCCCCCTGTTGCGTCTGGATATTTGAGAAGAGCTGGAGGCTGCTGGTCACCAGGAGTGCCAGCACACTCAGGCTGATCAACGCGAGTGCCAGCGTCGCGGCCAGACTCTGGGAAGATGTTTTTCTCACACTACTCTTCATTGCTTGCCTCACTGCCTGGATGTTGCTGGCACTGGCGATCGATACACAGGTCGTGCCCGGGGCAACATCAATGCGGGGCGAAGAATGGACGTGGTGAGGCGATCGTCCACCGCGCACATCCTGCTCGATACGGGTCACACCTACCGGATGATCTCGTTCGCCTGGCTCAACAGACCTTTCGGCAAGGTTACACCAGAGTTCTGTGCCGCGCGGTAGTTGACCTGCAGCACTACCTGAGGCGATACGACCGGGACGGTACCGGCTGGCGTGCCCTTCAAGATCTTGTCGACCAGCAGCGCCGCCTGCCGCCCGGTATCGCCATTATCAACATTCAAGCCAAAGAGCGACTCATGGCCATCCACTGACATCGTCGCACCGCCAATCGGCAATCCGTACTGGGACGCAAACTCACTCAGAACAACAAACGTTTCGGCAGTCACGGCGACCGGTTCAACTATCTGCACAATTGCGTCCACGCCCGGATCGCTTCCGGTCACTTGCGCGTTCAGCGCCGCCTCAAGTTCTGCCGGACTTGCGGCAGGCATTTCGACCAGGGTCACTCCCGTCGCTGCGGCAACCGGGCGTAATGCCTCGAGTTGAGGCGGGACAATAGGGTATCCGGCCAGGTAGGGTACCAGCATCCGTTGCGCAGTAGGCGCAATCTCATGCATGATCTCGAAGCGTTTGACAGCTACCTCCGGCCCGGGAATACGAACGCCGGTGATATTCCCACCGGGCTCACGAATGCTGTTGATAAGGTCGACTCCTTCGACCTGAGAGAAAGCAAATACGACCGGGATGTTAGTTCCCGCAGTGGCTGCTCTGGCTTCCAGCGATGGCTCAGTCGGAAACACGAAGATCAGATCAACGTCATTGGCCACGAACTCCTGCAGGATGCGCCGATAGGCCTCAATATCGACATTTGTCCGTTGCACGTCGTAGAGACATTCTGGCCTTCAATATAACCGAGCTCAGTCATGCCAGCCTTGAAACTGTTGGTGATATCGGCCACGAACTCCAGGCCGGAGAGAACGCCGATCCGGTAGACCTTTGGCGTCTGTTGTGTGCCGCAGGCGCTCAGAACCAGGGCGACGACAACAAACCAGGCCAGGATTGCCAGGACCCTAGGTGCGCTGCGCTGCGAATAAATTGCACCTTGCATGGGCGTGTCCTCCCTGATGCCTATCCGAACAATGGATAGCCGGATGTCATTGCGAGCGAAGCGAAGCAATCTCCTCATCAAACACCGAGATTACTTCAGCCGCGCTTCGCTCGCTGCAGGCTGTCGCTGACACCCCTCGCAATGACACGCGGCGTATCGTTTTCGGATAGGCTCTTCGTGATAATGAGTGCATGATGACAGGCGGAGGGACGTGATGGATGTGACACGTGAAAGGGTGGGCATCAGCCCTGCGTGATCTCAGCAAGAAGCCTGCTTTCACGCGCACAATGGTTGCGCACGGCCCTACTGCACACAGTATGCCGTATCGTGCGACATCCATGGATAACGATCGGGTTTCGACCTGGAAGCGGAATGATAACAACCATACTTGACAGGTATCCCGGCGATTGGGATACTACACGCGCCAGTTTTTGTCGTCCTCAGAAGACCTTGCAGGTTCGCCGACCGTATGATGTGTTTCACACGGTACAACCTGACCGGGAGCGAAGGAGGAACAGGGTGACATCCGCACACTTTACCCTCAGCGCATTCGGCGACGAGATCACCGATGATCTTGCCGCACAGCTCGATATTCTGGCGGCCGAGGGGGTCCATAGCCTCGAACTGCGTGGTGCGTGGGGCAGGAACGTGCTTGAGTTCGATGCCAACGATCTGCGCCGCGCTCGCGAATTGCTCGACTCGCGCGGGTTTGCGGTATCGGCCATTGGCAGTCCAATCGGTAAATCACCAATCGACGGTGCGCCGGATTTCGAACCGGGGCGCCTGGATCGCGCCGCGGCAGCCGCCGACGCGCTCGGCACGCGGCTGATTCGCGTCTTCTCGTTTTATGTTCCTGCCGGCCAGGCGAATGCGCACCGCGAGGCGGTGATGCACCGCATGGGCGCGCTGGCGCGCCGCGCCGCGGAGCTTGGCGTTACGCTCGTGCACGAGAATGAACGCGGCATTTACGGTGATACCGCCGAACGCTGTCTCGACATCCTACAAACGGTCGGCTCGCCGGCCTTACGCGCAGCGTTCGACCCGGCCAACTTTGTGCAGTGCGGTGTGCGCCCCATGGCCGAAGCCTGGCCGCTCCTGGCCGACTATGTGATCCATGTGCACATCAAGGATGCAGTGTTCGCCGACGGCAGCGTGCGCCCGGCCGGCCAGGGCGACGGCGCGGTGCCCGAATTACTGGCAGCGCTGCGCGAACGTGGCTACCAGGGATACCTGACGCTCGAACCGCACCTGCAGATTGCCGGGCCGTCGGGGGGCTTCAGCGGTGCGGAAGGGATGCGCGCCGCGATTCGAGCGCTGAGAGCGTTGCTCAACGAGCCGGCGTGATGATAGCAGCATACACCGTCAGACTGGAATGATCTCCAGCGCTTCTTCACCACCACGGACAAGAGCAGGAACGATTCGATGATCGAATGTCGCAAGCTTCCCGCCACGCGCCGCTGCGAGCCCGAGAAGATAGACATCGGCCACATGATAGTGCGTGAAGAGCGCATCGGGGGCAAGAACATCCCGGAGGCTGATATCATCAGGCCAGAATTGATGCCCGGCTTCGGCGCACATCTGGCGAAGAAGACTCACGAGTTGTGGCGCGTCCCCCGGGCGATTGGGATAATTGGGGTGGCTGGCAATCCGTATGAAGCCGTTTTCTGTCAGCGGACACGTAGCCCAGCTGGCTCTTCCTCGAACAGCAAACCAGCGATGCGCCGGCTCATGGTGGACGTGCATGGGATCGCTCAGCGCCAGAAGTGCATTGACGTCCAGCAAGAAGGTTGTCATGGGAGTTCATCGCGCAACTGGTTCACGAGTTCCGGTGTGACTATTCCGGCGCCTGGTTGAACAGGAAACAATGGCAGGCCATTGCGCGTTCTGGTGGCGTTTGCGCGTAGAAGCGCCTGGCGCGCAAGTTCCGAGAGAACCTTCCCGATAGAAATACCGCGCTGATGAGCTATCGCCTTTGCCGCGGCCAGAACATCATCTTCAATATCGACAGTTGTTCGCATCAGATCACGATAGACGCTGCTTGTTGGACTAACACTGTGATGCTAACACATCACCATGTTGATGTCAAGGCATCACTGGTCTGGTGATTGGCATGCTCCTTCGGCAGGCTCATGATGCGCCCGCTTGATGGACTTCGCTTTACCCCTGCGCATATGCGGCGCCCAGCGCCTCGACGATCAGCCCTTGCCCGGCAATATAGCTCAGCCAGATCACGTCGCCGATATGCGGGAAGAAGAGATCGCGAAAGAGTTCGCCCGCCAGGATAAGATCGGAGAGGAAGAAGAGCGCTCCGCCCAGCGCGAGCGTGTTGTAGCGCGGATCGCGGGTTGCCAGCGCCACTCCCAGGCCAGCCATCGACGCCAGCAGCAGCGCATAGGCCAGCGCCGCGTAGTTCAGCGCCACCGGTTTCGCCGGATTGTACGCCATCAATCGCCACCCTATAACGCCGGCAATCCCGCTCGACACCAGGGCTCCAGGCGCCAATCCACGCAGCACCGGTTGCCCACGTTCCGCAAGCTTTCCGGCAGTTGCACCGATATAGCATCCATGCCCTGCGCCAAATGCAAGCATGCCGAAGATCACATGTTCCGGCAATGGGATCACCCGCGCCATCACGAAATCGCCCAGCGAGCCGAACCCCATGCCTGCCGCCGCCAGCGCGGCCTGCTTGCGCGACTCGCCTGCAGGCGCGCACCGCCAGAACAGCAACGCGGCGGCCCACACCAGTAGCGACGAAAGCATCCGCAGCGGCAGTGGAATGCGGTTCCGTTGATCCTCACGATTGCCCAGGGCAAGACCAGTCAACAACGTCAAGGCCGCCAATCCCAGGAAAACATACGCCAGGCGGCCTGGATAGAGCCGGCGTTTCACGACAATGGCCTTTCTGCATCAATAGTTATCGGTAGAACGCGTATCCGCCAGCGCAGCATATCAAGCTCCAGTGCGTCAATCGTCTGCCCCAACAACTCGCCTGTATCGGCATCGGTTACGCCAACCGATCGCGGGAAACGAATCGTGCATGAACCGTCATGGCCATGCCCGCCTGCACAAACGCGCCGGTGTGACAATCCGCAAAACCTGGCGAGCGCTTACCTCAATGCTATACCTCCCGGTCAAGCGCAACAAAGACGGCCAGGCAGAGAGTGATACAATATGCGCGACCATCCACTCTACCAACGCAGCGCTCAGCGTTGTGCACTCAATACTCAGCACTTTGTACTCGTCACTCAGCACTCGTATTAAGAGCCTGTCCGAAAACCAGATGGTCACTGTCATGGCGAGCGCGAGCGACGCAAGCTCCTCTCGCGCCGGTCGATGGCGTCAGCCACGCTGCGCGCGCTGCACGCGGTCGCTGGCGCTCCTCGCAATGACAGCAGGCCCATGGGTTTTCGGATAGGTACTTACACCGGAGGCGACACGTAGCACCAGTGGAGGTCCAGAGGCGGGACACGTCGCAGGCAGCGTCGTGGTGGGCCGGTTTGCCCGCCCGCCGACGGCACGACCACAGTATCATTCCGCCGAAAAGGCGGAAAGGAGCAATAATGACCGAGACAAAGATTCCCGCGCCCGGCGGTGCATTGGCAACGTACGTCGCCACGCCGGCCGGTGACGGCCCCTGGCCAGGTGTCGTCATCATCCACGATGCCCTGGGAATGAGCAGCGATATGCGGCACCAGGCCGACTGGCTGGCGTCCGAGGGGTTCATTGCGGCAGCGCCCGACCTGTTCGATGGTGGAACCATTCTGACCTGCTTGCGTTCCATCTTTCGCGATTATCTCACCTGGCAGGGAATGATGTTCCAGCATATCGAAGCCGTGCGCGACTGGCTGGCCCGACGCGATGATTGCACCGGCAAGATCGGTGTCATTGGTTTCTGCATGGGGGGCGGGTTTGCGCTGTTGCTCGCCCCCGGCCACGGGTTCGCAGCGTCGAGCGTGAATTATGGCGCGCTACCGAAGGATTTCGAACAATTCCTGGCAGAGTCCTGCCCGATCGTCGCCAGCTATGGCGCTCGCGACATCTCGCTACGCGGCGCCGCCGGCCGGCTTGAACGCGCATTGACGTCCGCCGGCGTGGCGCACGATGTCAAGGAATACCCTGAAGCCGGGCATGCGTTCCTGAATAATCACGATCCCCGTGAGGTTCTGGCAATCTTGCGCGTGCTGGGCAGGCTGACGATGTCGGAATACCATGAGCCTTCCGCGCGCGATGCCCGCCGGCGGATCATTGCCTTCTTCAACGCTCACCTGCGCTAGCGGCACCGGCCTTCCAGGCGCGAGTGCCGCCACCAGGTTGCCCCTGGCCGCATGTGCCGCCTGCGAGCGCGTCGAGCCAGCGACGGCACTGCGCCCCCCTCACACACAGGGGCGCTTTCGCGTCTCTCTACCGCGCCACGAGGGCGCGCTCAACCGCCATGGTAAGCGCATCGGCGCCCGGCAGTCGTGCAAGGGCCTGGCGTAGCGTCGCGCGGCTCTGACTCTGCAGCCCGGTGATGATGAATGGATTCCGCCGCGCTGCCTCGGATAACGCTGCTCGCACTGCATTCCACGCATCCACGTCATCGATAAGATCGGCAATTGTGCTGTCGATCGTAAGCGGCGGTCGCGCATCAGGGTCCCGGTACGCGTACGACCAGCGATATATGCCGGAGCCAACCTCGATCGGTTCTGCGTCATTTCCCGGCAGGATCACAAGCGCGCTCGTATTAGGCGGGATGATAACCGTCATCTGAAATGTGCCGTTCGCAAGGGTCCAGGCACACTCGACGGGACCGTATGGCGTCAGGTGTCGCACCGAAGCATGCGTCAGTCCACCGCCCGGTCGTGGGCGCACCTCAATCCGGCGATACCCGGGCAACGCCGGGGCCAGCCCGCCGACCGTGCGGTGTAACCAGTCTGCTACGGCGCCAAGCGCGTAATGATTGAATGATGTCATCTCGCCCGGATTGATCGAGCCATCGGGGAGCATGCTGTCCCAGCGCTCCCAGATCGTTGTGGCGCCCATCGTTACGGGGTAGAGCCAGGAAGGATTCTCGCGCTGCAGCAGCAGGCGGTAGGCGGCTCGATAGTAACCGGCGTTGCACAGGGCATCACAGATCAACGGTGTTCCCACAAAACCGGTGCTGATATGGTAGCCATTCGCGCGCACCAGGTCAGCCAGTCGCTCGGCGGCATGCCGGCGTTGCTCCGCATCGGGAAGCAGCGCAAACTCGAGCGCCAGCGCGTAGGCCGTCGTTGCATCGCTCATGATGCGCCCGGCCGGCGTGACATACTCACGCGCAAATGCGTTACGAATCTCTCGAGCAAGCAGCAGATAGTGCGCTTCCTCTGCAGCGCGACCCAGCACTCCGGCGGCGTAGCCGGTCAGTTCGGCAGAACGGGCGAAGTAGGCGGTGGCGATGATCTGCGGGCGGGGGCGCGCATCGCCCGGTCGCTCCGGCGGCGCCGCCGGGTCGAGCCAGTCACCGAACTGGAACCCCTGGTCCCAGAGCCGGCTCTCGCCGGCCAGGCGTTCGACGGCGTCAACCCAGCCACGCATACTCTCGAATTGCGCCGCGAGGATCGCGGCATCGCCGAAGCGCTGGTACAGCACCCAGGGAACAACTGTCGCTGCATCGCCCCAGGCTGCCGCGGCAAATGGCGGCCCGAGCACATTCGGCACGACCACCGGAACCACGCCGCCGGCTTCGTGCTGCTCGGCTGCGAGATCGGCCAGCCACGACCGGAGCAAGCCGGCACAATCGTACAGGAAGCTGGCCGCCGGAGAGAATACCTGGATGTCGCCGGTCCATCCCAGGCGCTCGTCACGTTGCGGGCAATCGGTCGGGATGTCGAGGAAATTGCCGCGCATGCTCCACACCACATTTTCGTGCAGGCGGCTGACCAGCGGATCCGAACATGTGAACCAGCCGGTGCGCTCCATATCGGAATGAATGACCACTGCGACAAGATCATCGCGCGCCAGTTCACCGGGCCAGCCTGTGACCTCGGCATAGCGGAACCCGTGGAAGGTAAAACGCGGCTCCCAGGTTTCGATACCGCCGCCGCGCAATGTGTAGCGATCGGTTGCCGCTGCATGGCGTAGTGGACGAGTGCCGAGTTCGTTGTGCTCAAGAACTTCGGCATGACGCAGGGTGATCGTCTGGCCCGCCGGGCCGCTCACGGTCAGGCGCACCCGCCCGACAAGGTTCTGACCGAAATCAACAATGGTACGGCCGGACGGCGAGGTACTGATGGCGACCGGCGCGACTTCTTCGATGCGACGCACCGGTGGCCCGCAGGGAGCTATCAGCGTTGCGAGGTCGTAATCGAGCAATCGCACTCCCGACCAGTCACCGTCGTCGTACCCGGGAGTTGACCATCCGTTGCGTTCGAGGCGCGCATCATACGTTTCGCCGTCATACAGATCACTGGCCAGAATCGGGCCGGTTGCCGCCCGCCAGGCTTCATCGGTAACGATCCGGTCGGTTGTACCGTCAGCATAGACAATCTCCAGCTGGGCGAGTAACGCCAGGCCCTCACCATACACGTTTCGCCTGCCACTGCCGAAGCCGAGCCGGCCACGATACCAGCCGTCGCCCAGCGTGGCGCCGATCACATTCGCCCCCTCGCGCAGCAACCCGGTCACATCAAACGTCTGGTAGCGCAACCGGTGATGATAACTGGTCCAGCCGGGGGCAAGGACATGGTCGCCGATGATGGCGCCGTTCAACGCTGCCTCATACACACCGAGGGCCGTCAGATAGAGCCGGGCGGCAACCACGCCGTGCCGGACATTGAACTCACGCCGCATCATTGGTGCGGGCTGCGGGCGGGTCGTATCCTCGTCCCAATCCGGAGTGACGAACCGCGCGCTCCAGTCGTGCGCTGCGAGGAGTCCCGCTTCTACCGTAGCGGGAGCGCTCCAGGGCGACACCAGGCCATCGCTTCCCCGGACGCGCACGCGCACGCTGAGCCGCTCACGTGATTTCAGCGCATCGAACGGCCAGGCCACCAGCGCGGACTGATCCGACTCGACCGTGCCGGTCCGACCGCGGAACTGGCCGTCTGCGCCATACGCCTCAATCTCATAGGCCATCTGGCGCCAGGCTGGAGTCGTCGTCGCAACGATCCAGGAGAGACGCGGGCGATCCTCGCCAATGCCGAATGCCTGGCGGTGATGCTCAAACCGAACGGAGGCGATCTCGGCCGCTCCGGCAGCGGCGTCCAGTGCAAGCTGCTCCTGCGCCATAGCATGCTCGATTCCGTTTGATGTCTGGATGTCATTGCGAGCGAAGCGAAGCAATCTCCTCTCGCGCCGCTCGATTGCTTCAGCCACGCGTCACTCGCTGCAGGCGGTCGCTCGCGCTCCGCGCAATGCCATGGGCGTAGCGTTATTCGGACAGGCTGCTGAGTCATGCCGGCACCTCAGCCGCCGGTTGGGTCTCGACTCCAGGTAAGGCTGTGCGATGCACCGTGCCGTTCTTCGGCGGTATCCGGCTCATCACATACTCTGCCAGCGCCGTGATCGTCAGGCTCGGATTGACGCCCGGGTTTGCCGGAACGATTGCGCCGTCCACGACATACAGACCAGGATAGTTATGCACCTGCGCGTCAAGATCGACCACCCCTTCGTCGGCATTGCGCCCGAACGGGCAACCGCCAAGAATATGCGCCGTCATTGGAACATTCAGCATCGCCTCATTGATGGTGCCGCTGGGAATACCATTGATTCGCTCGGCAAAGCGCCGTGTCACCTCATGGCCAATCGGCAGCGTTGTCGGAATCGGATGTTCCGGATCGGAGACCGAGACAAGTCGCTTACGGAACAACGTCCAGATACTGCGCCCAAGGCGCATCTTGAGCTGGTTGTCCTCAGTCTGCATCACCAGCAGAATCGTCGTGCGGCGCGCCCAGCCGGGAAGCACGTGGGTACGCAGGAAGTCAGCCGGGCGACGCCAGAGATCCAGCAGTGACCGGCCAATACGTCGCGGTAACGACCCGGCACTGATCAGCGGCCCCGCCAGAAAACGCATCAGATCCGAGCCATCGGGATACCGTACCGGCTCAACCGTCGTGACCGGGTCGGCGTGGAAGATCGAGGTAATCGCAATCCCCTCGGAGTAGTTGGTGCGCAGGCCACGGCTCACGACGCCGAGCAACGCCTCGCTATTGGTGCGAACAATATCGCCGAGCCGTTGCGAAACGTTCGGCAGCGAGCGGGTGATATCACGGCAGCGAAAGAGGAGTTTGAGCGTACCGACGGTACCGCCGGCGATGATCACATTGCGTGCCCGCACCGCCTGCGGCCTGCTGCGCCAGCGTGTTGAACTGCGATGGACGACGCGGTAGCGTGCACCGTCGGCCTGGTGAGCGAGCGGCTGAATATCCGTCACCTCAGACTCGGCGCGCACCTCGGCACCCCATTTCTCGGCAAAGTAAAGGTAATTCTTGACGAGGGTATTTTTGGCGTTGTGGCGGCAACCGACCATGCAGGCACCACAATGGGTGCAGCCGCGCCGTGCCGGCCCTTCACCGCCAAAATAGGGATCAGGGACCTCAACACCTGCCGGCCCGAAGAACGTGCCGACATCCGTCGGGCGAAAGGTGCTTGCCTGGCCCAGTTCGCGCGCAATGCCGCTCAACACAGCGTCGGCAGCCCAGAGGCGCGGGTTTGGCGTCACCCCAAGCATGCGCCGCGCGGTTGCGTAATGCGGTTTCAGCAGCGTCTTCCAGTCGGCCAGGTGGCGCCAGGCCGGCGAGGCAAACAACTCGTCGCTCGGCTCCATCAACACATTGGCATACCCCAGGCTGCCACCACCGACGCCGACGCCGCGCAACACCAGCACATCCTTGAACGGCACAATTTCGAGAATGCCAAAACAGCGCGCTGCGGGAAACCAGAGATACTTTGCCACATTCCAGGTAGTGCGCGCAAAGTCCTCATCGGCGTAGCGCTTCCCCTTTTCGAGCACCAGGACGCTGTACCCCTTTTCGGTGAGGCGCATCGCCGAGACGCTGCCGCCAAAGCCGGAGCCGACAATCACATAATCGAAGGTTGCATCATCGCCGGTCATAGATCCCTCTTCCATCATCGGCCGGTGGGCGCGGCGCGTGGAGGGTGCGATTGTGCCGGGCGGGCGGTAGGGACGCAGCATGCTGCGTCTCTACAGACGTGTGTATGGTCAATGACGACCCGTGGGTGTCACGCGCCGCGCCCGCCGCGCCAGGGATTACATCACCTCAAAGATGCCGGCGGCTCCCATGCCGCCACCGATGCACATGGTGACCAGTCCGTAGCGCCCGCCGCGGCGTCGCATTTCATGCAACAACTGGACGGTCAACTTGGCGCCGGTACATCCCAGCGGGTGACCCAGCGCAATCGCGCCGCCATTGACGTTGACCTTCGCTTCATCCAGTTCGAGTGAACGAATCACCGCGAGCGCCTGGGCCGCGAACGCCTCGTTCAATTCAATCAGGTCCATCTGATCAATCGTCAGGCCGGCCTGCTTCAGCACCTTCGGCACCGCCGCAATCGGTCCGATACCCATGATCTCCGGCGGCACGCCGGCGGCGGCATATGAGACGAAGCGCGCCAGCGGCTTCAGGCCCAGCGCATCGGCCTTTTCGCGGCTCATCACCACGACCGCCGCCGCGCCATCGCTGGTCTGCGACGAATTGCCGGCGGTCACCGTGCCATTCACGGCAAAGACCGGACGCAACTTCGCCAGCGCCTCCGCCGACGTATCGCGCCGCGGCCCTTCGTCGGTATCGAACGTCAGCGTGGCGCGCTGCGCCTTACCACCCTCGAACCAGACGTTTTCCACCTCGACAGGCACGATCTCATCCTTAAAGCGCCCGGCGTCAATCGCTGCAATCGCGCGCTGATGGGAACGCAGCGCAAAAGCATCCTGGTCGGCACGGCTCACTTCATAGCGCTTCGCCACATTTTCTGCCGTGAGACCCATGCCCAGGTAGACATCGGGGTGGAGTTCCGCCATCGCCGGGTTCGGCGCGTAGTGATGCCCCCCCATTGGCACCGCGCTCATACTTTCGGCGCCGCCCGCCACGACCACATCGCCCATGCCGGTCATCACCTGTTGCGCCGCGAGCGCGATTGTCTGCAAGCCAGAGGCGCAGAAGCGATTGACCGTCTGCCCCGGCACATCGGCAGGCAGGCCAGCGCGAAGCAAGGATACCCGCGCCATGTTGAGCCCTTGCTCGGCTTCAGGCATCGCGCATCCCAGGATAACGTCATCGATCTCTTTCGGATCCAGACCTGCCACACCCTCAACGGCCGCCTTGATCACAGTGGCTGCCAGGTCGCTCGGGTGGACGCCGCGCAACGAGCCGCGCGGCGCCTTGCCGACCGCGGTGCGTACTGCGGATACGATTACTGCTTCTCGCATGGTGTCTCCATTATGATGGTTCGTCGCCAGGGTGGCTCACGAGTCGCCCTGACGCGATGCTTCGCCAAGCGCCTATCCGAATAACTCTATGCCCCGTGTCATTGTGAGGAGCGCGAGCGACCGCCTGCAACGAGCACAGCATGGCCGAAGCAATCTCCTCTCGCGCTACTCGATTGCGTCGCCTGGCGCGCAATGACATCCAACCCTCCGTTATTCGGGCAGGCACTAATTCCGCAACGGCTTGCCGCCCTGCAGGATGGCCATGATGCGCTCCTGGGTCTTCGGCTGCTGGATGAGCTGGCTTGCCTGTTCGTATTCCAGATCCAGAATATACTGCTCCGTAACCAGCTGCGGTTGCGTCAAATCGCCGCCGCACATCGCATACGCCAGTGAGCGCGCCAGTTTCATGTCATAGTCGCTGATGTAGCCACCCTGCCGCATGCCATAGATCAGCGAGTTCACCGCCGCGATGCCGCGTCGCCCGATGGCATACACCGGTTCGCCCTCCGGCGGCACCGGCTGGTACCCTTCAGTGACCAGCAGCAGCACTTCCTTCTTCGCCTCAGCGATCAAGCGCTCGCGGTTCATCACGATCTTGTCGTCGTCCATCAGATAGCCAAGTTGCTTCGCCTGCACCGCGCCAAGTTCGCTGACCTTTGCCATGGCAATCGTCTCGAACGCCTGCTGGAGATAGGGCAGCGGGTCCGCACCGGGGGTTGTGGCGTGTGGCGTGACATGCCGGCGAACAAACTCTTTACACCCGCCCCAGCCAGGAATCAACCCGACACCCAGTTCTACCAGCCCCATGTAACTCTCCGCTGCCGCAACGCGCCGCGCTGCAGCCAGGCAGACCTCGACGCCGCCGCCGAGCACGCGGCCATACGGCGCGGCAACGATCGGCTTGGGGCAGGTACGGAAGCGGAAGAAGAGATCTTGCGTCCCCCTGGCAAACTTCGCCGCATCTTCCGGCTTCCCGCCCATGATTGCCATCAAGACCACGCCCAGGTTGACTCCGGCGCAGAAATCGGACGACTGATTGCCGATCACCATGCCGACCCAGCGATCGTCTTGCAGGAATTCCAGCGCCTTCCAGCCCATCTCGGTGATCAGCGGGTCAATGGCGTTCACTTTGGAATGGAACTCGAAGCAGAGCACGCCATCCCCCAGGTCGATCAGCGAGGCGCTATGGTTGCGCGCCACTTCCTTACCCTGCGCGCGCAGATCGTCGAGCACCAGGACGCCTTCCGGCGGTGTGTAGGTCACATAGGCCGTCACGGTGGGGTCCCACACGCCGGTAATGCGGCCATTGTCACGGCGATAGAAACTCTCGCCGCCATTCGCCAGCATCTCCTCGACCCACGGCGCGATAGCGATATCGCGTTCGCGCATACGTTCAGCGGCCTTCCGCACGCCCAGCGCATCCCAGACCTCGAACGGGCCAAGCTGATGGCTGAACCCCCAGCGCATCGCGCGATCGACATCAACGACGCTATCGGAGATTTCGGGAATACGGCGCGCGGTATAGGCCAGCGTGCGCAGCAACGTCTCGCGGATGAACACGCCGGACCGGTCGGTATCGGCATTATCCATCAGGAAGCGCAGGCGTTCACGCAGATCTTCGATCTTACGCGCCTTGCCCACCAGATCGAAGCGCGGCTTTTTCGGCGCCTCATGCTCCATGGTCTTCAGATTGAGCGACCAGTACTCGCGCCCGGAGGCACCCTTGACTTCCTTATAGAAGCCGACGCGCGTCTTGTTCCCCAGCCAGCCCTTTGCTGCCATAGCCTCGACTTCGGGCGCGATACGCAACGCTTCGCGTTCTTCGTCGTCGGGAAGGGCGTCGTACAGGTTGCGCTGCACGTGCAGCATCACATCAATACCAACCAGGTCGAGCAGGCGGTACGTCGCCGTCTTCGGGCGGCCAATCAACTCGCCGGTCAGGCTATCAACCTCTTCGACGGTATAGCCGTTGCGCAACGCGTACCCGACCGTTGTCGCAATATCGTAGCTGAAGATGCGATTGCCGATGAAGTTGGGCCGATCCTTGCAGACGACGACCCCCTTGCCGAGCGTCACATCAGCGAAGCGGCTGATTGCCGCCACCGTCTCCGGGGCGGTATCGGGCGTTGGAATGACTTCGAGCAGGTAGAGGTAGCGCGGCGGATTAAAGAAGTGCGTACCGAGGAAATGCTTGCGGAACTCGTCGGAGCGCCCTTCAGCGATTGCGGCAATCGGGATGCCCGAGGTATTGGACGAAACGATGCTTCCCGGTTTGCGCACGCGCTCGATCTTCTCCATCAAGGCGCGCTTCGGCTCAAGTTGCTCAATAATCGCCTCAACGATCCAGTCGGCGTCGGCGATCAGGTCAAAGTCGTCCTCGACATTACCGGCGACGATCTTCGCGAGCCCTTGCGGATCGAACAGCGCCGCCGGGCGCGCATTTTTGATCCGTTCGAGACCGCCATGCACAAAGCGATTGCGCACCGCTTTCGACTCAAGCGTCAGGCCACGCTGTTCCTCCTCAGGTGTCAGGCTCGACGGTACCGCATCAAGCAGCACCACCTGCAACCCGGCATTAATACAATGGGCCGCGATGCCGCCGCCCATCGTGCCGGCGCCAATCACGGCCACCTTTTTGATCTGGGTCATCAATGACTCCTTCCTGGAGCAGGGGTGCTCGCAAGTCACCCCTGCAAGCACCCCTGCGAGTCACCCTCGTCTTCACCGCAACTCACGGCTGCTATACCCGAGCAAGCGGCGCGCGACAATCAGGCGGTTGATCTGCCCCGTGCCTTCATAGATATCGTTGATGCGGGCATCACGCATCCACTTCTCAACCAGCAATTTGCACGAATATCCTTCGGGGCCAAGCAGTTCGACCGCCTTTTGCGAAACGAAGGTCGCCACCTGGCCGGCTTTCACCTTGGACATGGACGCCTCAAGAGCGTTATCCTCACCGGCATCCATCTTCGTCACCGCCTTCAGCACCAGCAACCATGCTGCACGATGCTGCATCTCCATCTGGATCAGGTCACGCTCCATGGCCGTTTGCAGGTGGGGCGCGATACCATAGCGCACCTTCACGCCGCGGTCCTTCAGGTACGACGCGGTAAACTCCAGCGCAGCACGTGCAATGCCGAGCGCCGAGGCTGCCACCAGCGGGCGCGTGGCATCAAAGGTGCGCATGGCTCCCTTGAATCCTTTATGCCCGGCGTCATCGCCCTTCGCCACCTCCGCGCTGCCGAGGATATTGTCGTAGGGAATGCGGCAGTCAGAGAGCACAATCGCCGCCGTATCCGACGCGCGAATGCCATGCTTATGCTCCAGCTTAGCGACGGTCATACCCGGTGTGCCGGACTCAACGACAAATGGCTTCATGCCAGCACGCCCCGCCGACGGGTCAACCGTCGCCCAGACGACCACAAAGCCTGGCGACTCCCTGGCCGCCATGAGGCCACCGGTCACAAAGATCTTCTCGCCGTTGAGGATCCACTCCTTCCCATCTTCGGAGAGGCGCGCCGTCGTGCGAATGGCAGCAGTATCGGAGCCAGCATGCGGCTCCGTCATCGCCATGGCGGCCCATTTTGGCTCACCCTCACCGAAACGCTTCAGGAAGCGCTCCTTCTGCTCCGGCGTACCGGTCGCGTCAACCGCCGCGCCACCCAGCGCGCCGCCAGGGGTGCAGAGATAGAGCCCCGCGTCGCCCCATGACAACGCCTCGACAGTATGCGCCAGCATCAGGTAGCCGATACGTGGGCGTGGCTTACCGTCCTTATCCACGCTCCCCCTGGTGTCGTCCACCGAAAATGAGCGCCCGCCACGGTCGCGCACCGTCGGCCAGATCAGGTTGATATAGTCCCATGGGCGCTCGGTCTCGTGCTCATCGTAGTAGCGCGCCACCGGGCGCATCACCTGCTCGCCAAGCATCGTGATGAACTGCACCTGGCGCTTGATTGGCGTGGGTATTTCGAAGTCAATCATTGTTTCACTCCTATAACGGGTTAAGGGTCAGAAGTTAAGGCAGTGCATCTGAAGCCATTGTGAAGACAACCCTTAACGATCAACCCATCACTGAGCGCCTGTCCGAAAACCTCTACGCTGCCTGTCATTGCGAGGAGCGCCAGCGACGCGGCAATCTCCTCTCGTGTCAGTAGATTGCTTCGCTTCGCTCGCAATGACATCCAACCATCCATAATATTCGGACAGGCTCTAAACCATCGCCAGGCCAAGGAACGTATGGAAGCCGCGCCCGTTGCGCAGCCAGCGCTCCACCGGATGCTCACGAATATAGCCGTGGCCGCCAAGGATCTGCACAGCACGGTCGGTCACAACGAGCGCCATCTCGTCGGCATACGCTTTGGCGAGTACAGCGGTCTGCGTCGCGTTATGGCCCTTATCGAGATGCCAGGCTGCCTCGTACATCATCAGGCGCGCGGCATCAATCTCGATCGCCATTTCCGCCAGCATGAACGCGATCGCCTGGTTCTGTGCAATCGGCTTGCCGAACGCCTCGCGCTGTTTGGCATAGTCGCGCGCATACTCGAACGCACCACGCGCAACCCCCACCGCCAGCGCCGCGAGCGCAACGCGCGAATAGTTCAGCAGCAACTCGAGATCGCTGCCCTGCTCACCGCCAAGGCGACACGACACAGGAACACGCACATCATCGAGGCGCAATTCATACGTCGGCAACGCGCGGATGCCCATGTAGCTCTCACGCTCGAGCACTGCAAGACCCTCGGTGCCGCGCTCAATGATGAATGCCTGGGTCGAGTCGCCGTCGCGCGCATACACCAGGAACGCCTGCGCATCGGCAGCCAGCGGCACCAGCGCCTTGTGGCCGCTGATTTCGTACATATTGCCTTCGCGTTCAGCGACGGTATGCATCGTGTGCGGATCGGAACTCCAGCGCGGCTCGATCAAGGCGGCAGTGTACGGCGCAAAACCACCTTCCACCATGCGCGGCAGCCACTTCGCTTTCTGCTCCTCGGTACCGCAATGCAGCACCGGGATCGCAAACAGGTTGGGTGTCATCAGGTGCAGCGCCATCGCGAGATCGCCATAAGCCAGCTCTTCCGCCGCCAGCGCACCGGTCAGTGCCTGGTGCGACTCACCGAAACCACCGTACTGTTCCGGAATGGCGCTCGGCAGTAACCCGAGATCCCAGCCTCTGGCGACGATGTCGGGCGGAATGGTGCGCGTCTCATCAGCGTCATACGCTGCCGGTCGCAGTCGATCAGTGGCGTAGCGTCGCACCGTGTCGATGATCAACTGCTGTTCTTCCGAAGGTGCAAATGAAATCATCGGTCGTCTCCTTCAACGAACATGGCGCGACGTTAGCCGCTCAACGCGCCAATCTGCATCAGCAGCGGCAGGCTGCCCTCGAACTTCAGCTTGCCTGTCATGAACGCCATCTGCCCATTCAGTTCGCCCGCCAGCATCTGGCGATAATCGTCGGTGGTCATACGCAACGTCACCGATGGTTCGGACTGACCACCAAACACACTTGTACTCTCAAATATGCTGTCATCGGAGCGGGTCAATTCAAGTTTGACCGTACCGCGCAGGCTCTTCACCACACTCACTTTTTGCCGCAGGAAATAGTCGATAAATGGCTCCAGCGCATCGCCTTCCGCAGCGGCGCGCCAGTGGTCGTAACTCAACATCAACTGCAGGTCCGCGCCTTCGATACCGCCGTCAACATATGCCACGGTGCCGTCTGCGATTTTCAGGCCATACGTGCCCCCCTCGTCGCCATCAATGGCGTAGGTGACGGTGAATGGCGGCTGCGCCAGCACATCTTCCGGCGCGTTTGCCACCGCCGCGGTGAAGCGTTGCGGCACAATCTCGGCAAAATACAGGCTCGGGGTGATGTCGCTCATCGGGTGTCAATCCTCTCTGTGATCGTATGTCGCCTGATGGCAGGTGGTGGCCACAACGAAACAAGGGCGCGATTCGCCCCTGTTTACCGGTCTCCAACATCGGCGTGATCCATGTCCACACTGACACTATCAGGCTACGCCCGGGGATGAATATCATTCGTGACGCAGTGTATCATGCCCATGTTGGGGAATTGTTGCGAATATGTTGGCCGGAGGTTACTCGATTATTTCGAGTAGCAGAACCTGTTCGAGGGGCGGATCAGGCGGCAGTTCGAAGATCAGGGTCAGGCCGCGACCGGCCGGGAGGGGCACGGTGAAATCGAAAGCTGTTGCTGCGCCGGGATCAAGCGTTGCACCACCGCTGGTCTCGGTGGTATAGCGCGCGCCGCTGCTATCGCGAAAGGCAAAGGCGCCGGGCGCGATCGTCAGGATGCGATCGCCCAGGTTGCGCACATTGCCGCGCACGATCACCTGGTCGCCGCGGCGACGGATCTCGTCCAGGCGCACTTCAACGCGCGGACCGGCAGCGATCGGCGTGAGCGCCGGGATCGCCTGGCCGCCGGTGAGTTGCTCTTGCAGATCGAGCACGGTGCGCTGGACATCGGGCGGCAACTGCGGCAGTTCGACCCGCGGCAATTCGAAGGGTTGCGGCGTAGGTGCCGCGGGATCGGCGGGCTGCGGCGCAAACCGCCGACTCAACTGCGGGTTGCCGAGCTCGCCACCACCGGCCAGGGCAATCAACACAACCGCGATCACAAGGCCCAGCAGCACCATCGTTATGCTGTTACGCTGGTCGTGCATGATACCTGATATGCTATATGCCTGGAGCACAGGCCAGGGGCAAGAGGTTTGAGACAGCCACCATCCTGCCGCCGCTCGCCCACAACCATACCTGGTAGTGCACTATAATACCAGGAGTTGCGCGATCACTCGGACAGGCGCATACCAGTGTTGCTTGCCGCACGCGGAGCGCGAGCAACCGCCTGCAGCGAGCGACGCGGGGCTGAAGCAATCTCGGTGTTTGCTACAGAGATTGCTTCGCTTCGCGCGCAATGACATCCAAACCATCCGTTCTTCGGATAGGCACTTCCTCCATTAACAAAACTTGACAGATCGCTGCGATATAGGGTACACTCGCGCACATCCCGAAGAATTCGGTATTGCTTCCTTTGTGCCCGGCAACAGTGACACCTGGTTGTTGTCGCATATCTGGCGCGTAGCCTGTCGCAAACCGTGTATTTCGCGTATTGAGCGCCGGGCGCCTCACAGTCATTACAGCAACGCAGCACAACCTCTCCGGTGAGGTGGTATGTTCCAGGCAGAACACATGCCGGGAACGCCGTTGCAGTGTGCGGCAGGCTGTATGACTGGGCAGATGCAAAAGGAGGTAAGACGGCTTTCAAGCTGCACTCGGGTCAGGCCGGTGCCTGACAGGCGCCCGACCGCGATGAGCGGTTGATGCGGCTGGCCACCGCTGAGTAGGCATACCGTTACCAGTGTACCGGAACAGATTCTCTTCGTAAGGAGTACACTCATGATGAAACGTGTCAGTGCGTTTCTCATCTTCGCCGTCCTGGGCGCGCTGCTGGCGGCCTGTGGCGGCGCACCGGCCGCGGCGCCGACGGCTGCGCCTGCGGCTCCCACCACCGCGCCGGCTGCCGAACCAACCACCGCGCCGGCTGCACCGGCCGGCATGACCGGTACGATCAAGATCGCCACCCAGAGCCCGCTCTCCGGCGGCCAGGCCGCGCTCGGTACCGGCATCCGCAACGGCGCCGACCTGGGTCTGGCGCAACTCGGCAAAACCCTGACCGATATGGGCTTCACGCTGGAACTGGCGCCGTTCGACGATCAGGCCAAGCCGGAAGTCGGGTCGGCCAACGCCAAGAATATCATCTCCGACAATGACATTCTGTGTCTGGTCGGGCACCTGAACTCCGGCGTTGCGCTCGCCTCGCTGCCCGACTACCAGTCGGCCAGTCTGGTGATGGTCTCGCCGGCCAACACCAACCCCAAGATCACTGAGAGCGGCTATCCCAACGCCTTCCGGATCGTCGGTCGCGATGATGTGCAGGGCGCGGTCGGCGAAGAGTTTGCCCGCACCGAACTGAGCATCAAGAGCGTCTATATCATCCACGACAAGACCGACTACGGCCAGGGCGTAGCCGAGTTCTTCCGCCAGAATGCCGAGAAGAACGGTATCACGGTGCTGGGCTTCGAGGGTACTGAGGAGAAGTCGGTCTTCGACTCGATCCTGACGCCGATCCAGGCCGCCAACCCGGATCTGATCTATTTCGGCGGGATCTATGACCAGGCGGCGCCGCTGTTCAAGCAGGCGCGCGACCGCGGTATTACGGCGGCATTCCTTGGACCGGACGGCCTGGACTCGCCGGTGATGCTGGAGGTGGCGGGCGATGCGGTGAAGGGTATGTACTATACCTCGGTCGCCGCGCCGGTCAGCCAGTTCCCCGATGCGGCCAAGTATGCCGAGGATTACCAGGCAAAGTACAATGAGGCGGCGCCCCCCTTCTCGGCCCAGGCATTCGATGCGGCAGGTATCTGCATCCAGGCGATTGCCAATGCTGCAAAAACGGCCAATGGTAAGCCGACCCGCGAGCAGGTGCTGGCGGCGATGAAGGCACTGGAGCCGTACAAGGGTATCACCGGTACCTACGACTTCAACGATAAGGGTGACCCGGTAAATGGTACCTACTTCGTGTTGCAGGTCAGCAGCGAGGCCGGCAATCCTGAGGAAGTCTGGAACAAGAATAGCGTGGTGAAGCGCCTCGAGATCCCGGCACCCTAGGAGGATCGATGGTTGTGGCGCATACGCGCCCTGCGAGGGCTCACGGGTAGGCGGCAGCCACCACCCATGAGCCCTCTTTCACACGATGTAGCAGCAAAGGTGAGAACCACCTCATGGCAGTTGAAGCAACGACAGGTCCGGAGCCGCTGGTCGCGCGGCGCTCCTTCCGCTCATTTATGAGCGAGGTGTTTGGCCCGCTGCTCCAGGTGCTCGCGTTCGTTATCGGCAGTGCGACCATTCTCGGCTTGCTGGTGGTGCTGGTGGCGGCTGCGCTGCGTGGAACGCGCACCGATATCGATCTGCTCCAGGGCACCATTTCGATTCTGCCGCAGGTCATTGTTGATGGCCTGGTGCGCGGGTTCCTGTATGCCACGATCGCGCTCGGCTACACCATGGTCTATGGTGTCCTGGAGTTCATCAATTTTGCCCACGGCGAGATCTTCATGGTCGGCGCCTTCGCCGGCGCCTTTTTCAGTGCTGCGCTGGCTGCTTCCGGGATGCTCGATGGTCTCGGACCGGTGCTCTTCGTACTCGCCGCCGTCCTGCTTGGTATGGCGGTCTCCGGCCTGCTGGCCATGTCGATTGAACGGGTTGCCTATCGTCCGTTGCGCAATGCGCCACGCCTGGTGCCGCTGATCTCGGCGATCGGCGTCTCGCTGGTATTGCAGGATGTCATGCGCATGATCGCGGTCAACTCGGGCCTGGGGTTCAATGCCAGCTTCAAGACCCCCGACCTCGGCGCGCCGATTGTGCTGGGGCAGATGCAGATCGCGGCGGACCGAACCATCCCGATCAGTATTGATAGCCGTTCGCTGATTTTTATCATTGTCGCGATCATGATGGTGACCGGGTTGAATTACCTGGTCAATATTACAAAACTTGGTACGGCGATCCGCGCCGTGGCGCAGGATCGACCAACGGCCAGCCTGATGGGCATTGACGTCGACCGGGTGATCGCCATTACCTTCTTGATCGGCGGCGCGCTGGGTGGCGCAGCCGGCGTCCTCTTCGGCATGCGCGTCGGCACGGTCAATCCCTATATCGGTTTCTTGCCTGGCCTCAAAGCGTTCACTGCGGCAGTGCTCGGCGGTATCGGCAATATCACCGGCGCCATGGTCGGCGGAATCGTGCTTGGCTTTCTTGAGGCATTCGTCGCCTCATACCTGTCGCTGTTCACACGCGGGCAGTTCTCGGGCCCAAGCTATGCCGATATTGTTGCGTTCAGCATCCTGATCTTGATCCTGATCTTCCGTCCTTCTGGTCTGCTGGGCGAAGTGGTGACACAGAAGGTGTAATCTATGACGGCAGATAATCGGCAGGCCGGCCAGTTCACGTCGCTCTGGGCGCAACTTCGCGCAACGGCGGGGCGCGGTCCTGCGCCGTATGTGCTGACCCTGGCATATGCCACCATTGTGTCGGCGCTGCTCCTCCTCAACCCGACGACCGGCCTCGGCACCGATATGGTCGTTGTGCTGTTCCTGTTGCTGATGTTCGTTATCTATCGCGCGCCAACCATGCTGGCATTCAAACTCACGCTTGGCACGATCCTGCTGGGCGTCATCATGCCGGTCTTTGGCGTGCTCAATCCGTTCTATATCGACGTTGTCACCAAAGCGGGCATGTTTGCGTCACTGGCGCTCGGGCTGAATGTCGTTGTCGGGTTCGCCGGCCTGCTCGACCTGGGGTATGTTGCGTTCTTTGCTGTTGGCGCGTACCTGTGGGGGATCTTCAGTACGCCACAGATTTCGAATATCGTGCCGGGAATGGTGCCGCTGAACGGATCGTGGTTCTGGCTCTTCCTGGCCATTGGTCTGGCAGTTGGCGCATTGTTCGGCGTGCTCCTCGGCCTGCCGGTGTTGCGACTGCGCGGCGACTACCTGGCGATCGTGACCCTCGGTCTGGGCGAGGTGATCCGCGTGCTGGCGACGAACCTCGACCGGCCAGTCAATATCACGAATGGCGCGCAGGGGATCAAAGATGTTGGCCGCCCGCCACTGTTTGTTGAGCCGCTCTTCAAGGCGCTCGGGCTGAATATCTCCGTGATCCAGGAATACCAGCTCTATTTCTATTTCCTGGTCCTGCTGATCCTGGCGCTAACGGTTCTGGTGGTCTATCGCCTGAACAATTCCCGCATCGGTCGCGCGTGGACGGCTATCCGCGAGGATGAGACCGCCGCAATTGCGATGGGTGTTCCACTGGTGCGGATGAAGTTGCTGGCGTTTGCCGTCGGCGCGTCGTTTGCCGGCACGATGGGGGTGATCTTCAGCGCGCTGCAAACGTTTATCAATCCGCCAACGTTCGATCTGCTGCGATCGATCGGGATTCTGTCAATGGTCATTCTCGGCGGCATGGGGAGCATTCCCGGCACGATGCTCGGCGCGGTGATCGTGACCCTGCTCGATCTGCAACTGCTGCCGCGTATCGCGAGCGAACTTTCCATCCTGCAACGACGTGGCGTTCCCATCCCGTCGTGGTTCGATCCGGCACAGTATCAGCGCCTGCTCTTCGGGCTGCTCCTCGTGATTATGATGATCTTCCGGCCGGAAGGTCTGCTGCCGGAGGATCGTCGCCGCCAGGAATTGCATCAGGATGACCTGCCGGCACCCGCCGCCGAGCAGGAACAGCCGGCGCCGGCGGCAGAAGCGAAGCCCGAACCTGGAAGTTGAAGGGGCGACCTGTGACGTTGCTGCACGCACACCATATCACCAAGCAATTCGGCGGCCTCACGGCGGTGAATGATGTCTCGTTGACGATCGACGCAGGGAGCATTGTCAGCGTTATCGGCCCGAACGGCGCCGGCAAGACGACGTTTTTCAATGTGCTGACCGGGATCTACAAACCCACGAAAGGTACGATTACCTTCGATGGGAAGGAAATCGCCGGTCTGCGGCCGGATCAGATCACCACGCTCGGTATCTGTCGCACCTTCCAGAACATCCGCCTGTTCGGTACCATGACCGTGCTGGAGAATGTGCTGGTCGGCATGCATGCACGGCTACGCGCGAGTCTCTGGCCGACGATTTTCAACACGCCGGTAGTGCGTGCCGAAGAACGCGCCGCGCGCGACCGGGCGCGCGAATTGCTGACTTTCGTCCATCTTGACGATAAACGCAGCCAGCTGGCGCGCAACCTGCCATACGGCGATCAGCGCCGGCTCGAGATCGCACGCGCGCTGGCGACATCGCCCCGGCTCATTCTGCTGGATGAACCCACGGCAGGTATGAACCCGCAAGAGACTGCAGAAGCGACCAGGCTGATCAGCAGGCTTCGTGACGATCTTGGCCTGACCGTGGTGCTGATCGAGCACGATATGCGCGTGGTGATGACGATATCGGAGCGTATTACGGTTCTTGACTATGGCACGAAGATCGCCGAAGGGCTGCCCGATGAGATACGGGCGAACCCGCGCGTGATTGAGGCCTACCTCGGCAAAGGTGCGGCCGCCCACGGCGGGGAGCAGGTTGAAGGGTGAAAGTTGCACGTTGCACGTTGAAGGTGAGCAGGCGCCCCTGACCCTTAATCGTTCTCGGTTTCAGGTTCTTTATGCCTTTACTCGAACTTAAAAACGTCCATACCTACTATGGCAACATCCATGCCCTGAAAGGTATCTCGCTGGCCGTCGAACAGGGCGAGATAGTCACACTGATCGGCTCGAACGGCGCCGGCAAAAGCACCACGCTGCGCACGATTTCCGGGCTGCTCAAACCGCGTCAGGGCGAGGTGCTCTTCAACGGGCAGCGGATTGACACTACGCCGCCGCATAAGATTGTTGAGCTTGGCGTTCTGCAATCGCCGGAAGGACGCCGGATCTTTCCACGCCTGACGGTGCGGGAAAATCTGGAGATTGGCGCGTTCATCCGTTCCGACAAGGCCGCCATGGCCAGGGATATGGATCGCGTGTTCCAGCTCTTCCCCAGGCTGTATGAGCGCGTCAACCAGCGTGGCGGCACGCTTTCCGGCGGCGAACAACAGATGCTGGCGATCGGGCGCGCGCTGATGGGGCGCCCGAAAGTGCTGCTACTCGATGAGCCCTCGATGGGGCTGGCCCCGGTGCTCGTTGAGCAGATCTTCAGTATTATCAGCGATATTAACGCTCAGGGGACGACCATTCTGCTGGTGGAGCAGAATGCGCTGATGGCGCTGGCGATCGCACACCGCGGCTATGTGCTGCAGACCGGGCAGATCGTCCTGGCGGACTCGGCACCGGCGCTGCGCACGAATACGATGGTGCGAGAAGCGTACCTTGGCGTCGTGTAACACGCGGTGCGCTAACCGCGCGCGAGGCGGCAGCACCGTCGAGGCGTCGGTTGTGTCGTTGACGTTTCTGCCCTGAGGGTGCTGGAACGCCTGGCTGGATCAGATCAGATCCTCCCCCACTTCACGCGGCACACGCGGCAGAATGGTGGCCACCACCTCGTAGTTGATCGTCCCTAACCAGCTGGCAACTTCGTCAGCAGTGATACGGTCGTCGCACTGGGCACCGATCAACGTCACCGGGTCACCGCGCTTCACGCCGGGAACATCGGTCACATCAACCATGGCATAATCCATACAGATCCGCCCGACAATTGGCGCGCGCCGGCCACGCACCAGTACCTCGCGCCATGGTGGCGCGCGCCGTAACCCATCAGCATACCCGACCGGTATCGTGGCGATGCGTGAGTGGCGGGCGGTAACAAATGCGCCACCATACGATACTGGCCTGCCCTGTGGGAGTTCACGCACCTGCGCCACTTCGGTATGGAACGAAAGCGCCGGTCTCAGCGCCGGTGGAAGCGTGACGCACGACGATGGGGCCAGGCCAAAGCATGCGATGCCCGGTCGCACCATGTCGAAGCGCGCTCCAGGAAACCGCAACAACGCAGCGCTATTGGCGGCATGCACCAGTGGAGGACGCAGCCCGGCAGACGTGAGTGCGGTGAGCACGTGCTGGAAACGGCGCAACTGCGCTTCTGCGTTTGCCGGATCCGCGGCGTCGGCAGCAGCAAAATGCGTATACAATCCTTCTACCCGCACCCCCGGGAGACCTGCCAGCCATCGCAACAGAGGCCCCAGGTTATCAACGGATACACCAGTGCGTGCCATGCCGGTATCAACCTCAACATGCACCGTCACCGGGAGGCCGGTTTCGGCGACGACCATACAGGCGCGCACGGCATCGTGTTCACAGATCGTCAGCATGACACCAAGCCGGGCGGCTTCGCGCACCTGCCACGGCGGCGTATAGCCCAGCACCAGTAATGGCGCGCCGATGCCCGCTTCTCGCAAGATGCGCGCTTCACCAAGCGTGGCGACCGCCAGCGCAGTAGCGCCGCCGGTCAGCGCTGCGCGCGCCGAGCGCACTGCGCCGTGGCCATACGCATCGGCTTTGAGCACCGCCATCAGCGGTACACCTGCCAGCGCACGTAGAGCGCGCACATTGCCGCTAATGGCATCGAGGTCAATTCGCGCCCACGTCGGCCGGCCGGGATCGGCAACGCGCACCGCGCGCCACCCTCGATCCTGGCGGACCAGCGCCGTGGCTGCGTCAACCGGAGGTGCAAGCAGTGCTGCCACCAGGCGCTCAAGCCGCGCTGCCGGGCCGCCGCACACCAGCACCAGGTCGCCTTCGCCAAGATCGGGTGGCAACGCCTCCAACGCCGCTGTGATTGTGTGAACCACGTGGACCGGTACATCGGGACGCATCCGCCGTGCGACACGAACAGCATGTGCGCCGCCATCGCCGCTCCAGATCAGATAATCGGCCACGCGCGCCGCAAGCGTGCCTGCAAGTACGTGCGCATCGTTACCATCGCCGGCATCGAGACTTGAGGCGGGCAGATCACCGAGGACAGCAATACGCCGACGTGCTGGCAGGGCTGCCAG
This sequence comes from Chloroflexota bacterium, assembly GCA_013388755.1. Classification (GTDB taxonomy): domain Bacteria; phylum Chloroflexota; class Chloroflexia; order Chloroflexales; family Roseiflexaceae; genus JACAEQ01. The sequence continues at coordinate 8,146 of JACAEQ010000067.1, read as the reverse complement.
GGTCCGGAGCGCTGCGAGCATTGCAGGCGGCTCGGCGCCGATGCTATCATCGATCACAATTGCCCCACCCCGCGCCGGGTGTGGTCGCATACGGCCAGCCGGCGGCTCGAGCAATGCCAGTCGCGCCGCGGCTTCCGCCAGGTTCATACCACACGCCAGCGCTACACCTGCCGCAGCCAGTGCTGCACCGATCGCCAGTTCGCCCAGCAGAGGGACGAATATATCTACACGCTGGCCGCGATAGCTCAAGCGTATCTCCGTGGCATCCAGGCGGTAGTGCCATGCTTCGGCGCGCAGATCGCACCTTTCGCCAACGCCGAATGTGAGGCTCTGTACGGGCCTCAACCCCCGCAGCGCGGCCACGTGAGGGTCATCGCCATTGAGCACTGCGTAGCCACCAACCGGAAGACGCGCAACCAGCGCACCAAACTCACGCGCCAGGCAGGTCGTGGAGCCAAAGGTAGACAGGCGCATCGCGCCGGCAGACGTCACCACGGCCGTATGTGGCGGGAACAGTGTCGCCAGCCGGTCAATTTCTCCCGGCTGCTCAGTGCCAAACTCCAGCACGGCAAAGCGATGCTGGTCGTGCAGGCGGGCGAGCGCAACCGGTAATCCGAGGAACGAGTTGAAACTGCGCCGGCTGCGGAAGGTAGGCCCCAGGCCCGCGAGAACGGCTGCGATCGCGCGCGTCACCGATGTTTTGCCGACACTGCCGGTAACCGCCACGACATGCGGCGCGACACGCTGCAGACGCGTCGCGGCCCAGCGCGCCGCCAGGAGTGCCGGGTCGTCGGCGGCGATCACGGTCGCGCCCGGCAGATCGGGCGGCGTCTCGACGCACACCACCCCTGCCGCGCCGGCGGCAAGCGCATCGGTGATATAGGCATGGCCGTCACCACGCGCCGTGCGCAATGCGAGAAACAGGTCGCCAGGCTTCGTCAGCCGTGAGTCGTACGAAAAATCACCAAAGCTGCGTGCTGCAGCCGGCGCCACCAGCCGCCCACCGGCCGCAAGAAGATCACCAAGTTCGATCATACAGGCCCCTGCGCCGGTATTGCCGGCACGATGAGCGGCACAGGGCGTATTTGCTCTATACCCCTGGCATACCGCCGCGCTTGCGTATATCGACACATGCGCAAATGGTACAATACGTGCGTCCGTCTATATTATCCTATCCTGGAGCGCCGCCATGACCTCGCCAACACTGATACGTACCCTGAGCGTTGAGACCCTCAATATCCCGTTGCATGAACCGTTCGGCATTGCTGGAGGCGCCCAGGATGTCGCGCGCAACCTGCTCGTGACGGTTGAACTTGCGAATGGCACACGCGGGTATGGCGAGGCAGCGCCGTTCCCGGCATTCAACGGCGAGACGCAGCAATCGGCGCGGGCCGCTGTTCTGGCGGCACAGGCGAGCATCGAGGGAGCCGACGCGCGTGAATGGCGGCGGATTGCGGCGATCCTCGCGACGATCCCGGGCATGACCGGTTCGGCGCGCTGCGCGATCGAGACGGCAACGCTGGATGCCCTGGCACGGGCGGCGCGTCTGCCGTTGTGGAGTTTCTTTGGCGGCGTAGCGACAAGCCTGGAGACCGATGTGACGATTACCACCGGAACGATTGCCGCGGCGGCACGCGCGGCCAGCGATATTATCGCGCGCGGGGTTCGCACGATCAAGATCAAGGTCGGCGCCGGCGACCCGGCATCGATAAGCACGCGAGTCATCGAGCACGATCTGGCACGGATCGTCGCCGTCAGGGATGCCGCACCTGGCGCTCGCCTCATCCTGGACGGCAACGGCGGTTACACGGCCGATGCTGCGCTCGGGTTGCTGAACATGCTCGTTGCGCAGGGCATCTCACCGGCGTTGTTCGAACAACCAACCGCACGTGACGACCTTGCGGGCCTGGCGCAGATTACCGCCACGCGCTATGTGCCGGTCGCCGCCGACGAAAGTGCGGCCAGCGCTGCTGAGGTCGCCCGGCTGGCGCGCCTGGGAACAGTGAATGTGATCAACATCAAGCTGATGAAATGTGGTATCGCTGAGGCACTCGACATAGCCGCCGTCGCGCGCGCGACCGGCCTTGGCCTGATGATCGGCGGCATGGTCGAGTCACTCCTGGCGATGACGGTGTCAGCCTGCTTCGCCGCCGGCCAGGGCGGTTTCACATTCGTTGATCTCGACACACCGCTCTTCCTTGCCGACAATCCCTTCACGGGCGGGATGCACTACGATGGCGGTCGTATCTTCCTGGCGCAGATCAACGCCGGGCACGGGGTAACGCCCCGCTCCTGAAAGGCACATAGAGCCTATCCGAGAACCAGATGGTCACTGTCATGGCGAGCGCGAGCGAAGCAATCTCCGCTCGCACCGCTCGATTGCTTCAGCCACGCTGCGCTCGCTGCAGGCGGTCGCTGGCGCTCCTCGCAATGACCGCAGGCCCATGGGTTTCGGATAGGCACATAGTGCGCAGTCGTCCTCACGGAGGTGTCACGCTGCAGCAGGTAAAGGAGCGCTGCTCCACCGCCTGCAACGCATGCAACGCCCGCATGCGCCCGAAGTGCCACGCCGGCCAGCCGCTGGTCGTCTCGATTCGCTCCAGGCGTTGCCGCTGGGCATCGAGCGCGCTGGCGATAATCGTCTGCGCATCGCCATTCAGCGCCGGTAGCGCCGCAACCAGCTCAGGCGTCGCGTCGGACGAGAGGGTTGCCAGGTAGCGGGCATCGAGAGTGCCGCTCTGATGGTAGCGCGCCAGGTTCCCACGCGCGATCAGCGCATCCGGATTGACGCCATTCAGCGCCACAAGGTAGAGCAGCGCCGTAGCGAACGTTCCCCAGCTGAAGAGCCTGGGCGCAGCGCGGAAGAGCGCCACCAGGAAGAGCAACAGTACCAGCGCCAGCCAGATCATGAAACTGAGCGTATAGATCCGCAGATGTGTATACCCATAGGCGGCCTGATACAGGAGCATACGCTGAAACGCCGAGACCAGCATGCCAATCACCAGCGCGACGATTGTTGCACAGGCTATGTTGAAGGCGTACCGTTGCCCACGCGAGTCGCGCCGCGTCAGTGCCGCCAGGGTCAACAACATCGTCAACGCCAGGCATGCTACCGCCAGCAACTCGAAGAAACCACGCCGGGCGTACGTGCTATAGGTCATCCCCGTCTGCGCCAGTGTATCGCGCCCGCCAAAGAGATATGCCGCCTGCACCAGCATGAACGCGCCAAACAGACACGCAACCGATACCAGGACGGTCAGTGCTTCGGCGAAGCCAAGCAGACGACGCGCCACGGGCCGCAAACGCTGCGTGTCGCCCTCGGCGGGTAATTCGGTTCTGACCGGACCGGGCGGCCCGTTACGCAAGGCTGCCAGCAAACCACCGGCGCAGAGCCAGCCAGCCAGGCCGGTAAACAGCACGTGGTTCAGCGTCGCCGGCAGGTCAAACGGGAGGTGGAGCGTGAGCACCGCACTGACATAGCCGGCAAACACACTGTCGGCCGCTGCCAGTAAGCCAGTAAAGATCATGAGCGTGGGAGCCGCCAGCAGCAGACCACGGCCCACCGGTGCGAGCCGCCGCACATGGCCACTGTGCTCTGCAACACTGCGCGCGCCGTGCATCAACAGCGGCGCAGGGTAGAACGCCGCCTCAACGAGTACAATCAGCGAGTGCACCATGGCCTGCGCCCACGAGAGCGTGCCAAGGGGATGCCCACGGAAGGTCGCAGCGAGCATCAACAGCAGCCCCGCAGTAGTGCAGGCATTCAACATGCTCAACAGGGACGTCTCGCGCAGTGCGAGCAAAAGCGCAAAACCTGACGCAGCGGCGCCGAGCCAGACGCTGGCACGATTCGGCGGGCGCTCTTCCACGTGTGAAAGCCATGCCAGCGCCATCAGGCCGAGCACGACGAAGAGCGCCGCCGAAATGCCGATACTACGGCCAAAAAAGAGGAGATCGGCGCATACGCCCAGTAAAAGCGCCGTCAACAGCAGACGGTTGGGAGATTGGAACGTGTGGTGCATGGCCCTACCTTTCTCTTCATCCAGCTCCAGTTATAGCAGGATGAAGCAGGCGGGGCCATTGCACAGGTGCAGAGTGCGGCGCACTCAGGTGCTTGACGCCTGCGCCGACCGCGAGCGTTCAGCCTGACGGCGCAGGTGTGCTGAAGAGTCTGTCAACTCGCTCGCAATGACATCCAACTCCGTTATTCGGATAGGCATTCAGCGCAGGCCGCGCTCAAAAAATCGCGCGACCCGTTCAACATACGCCTGCGGATCAACCGCATACGAGCGTGCGTGCCCGGCGCCGGTAACCTCCCAGTACTCGGCTCTCGGTGCCGCCGCTGCCAGCTCCCTGCCATGCTCCACCGGTGTGAACGCATCCGCCGCGCCATGGATGATCAGTACCGGGCGCGGCGCAATGTCATCAATCTCCTCGACCGGTCGAGCGCTCGCCAGGTCCATCCCCAGCATCAGCCGGCCCATCAACAATGTAGACGGGAGAAAAATGAGCGGCAGGCCACTCGCGTTCGTCCAGTGGCGTTGCAGGAGTGGCTCGATATCGGCGTAGCTGCAATCCGCCGCCAGTGCGCCAATGTCAGGGTCATCGGCAGCCGCGCCGATGGCCGAAGCGGCGCCCATGGATACCCCCAGTACCCCGATACGGCCACGACCGAAGCCTTGCGATTCGAGCCAGTCAACCGCACCGATAATATCACGCCGCTCAGCCAGGCCAAAACTGAAGCGTGCGGCGCCACTATCGCCATGCCCGCGCATGTCAATCAACAGCACGGTAAAGCCGCGATCGTGCAGCGCCGCAGCCAGTTCGCTGAATCGCCCATCGAACTCCGTAGAACGGCTGCTATCCTTGCCATGCACGAGAACGATCGCGCGGGTTGCGCCCACCTGCGGTACGTACCAGCCCGCAATCTCCACATCGCCGCCGCGTGCCGGAAAACGCACCTCCTCAAAACGCGCCCCGAACGTCGCCGGCGTGTTCACCACTGCGTCGCGCTGCGGCAATGTGACAACGCTGGCAGCGTATGTCGAGACGCCAAGATACAGTGCCAGCACGAGAATGATCAGCGTTACTGCGCTCGATAGTGCAAACCGGCGTGCACGTCTGGCGCCCCGTGTTGTGGGAGTCGGAACCAGTGTCGTCACCGCAGCTTTCTCCTTCTCACCCGTGACTTTTGTTGCCAATCCGCGACAGAGATGGTGGCGTGCTCAACACGTCGCCATCGTGTGATCGACCCTGTGTGAAAGCGAAACGATATGACCGTAACCTGCCGCGCCAGGTCGGACGTACCTGCTCCTACCCGGCCAGTCCGCGCAACTATTCGCGCACTCGCCGCCCGCGCCCTGAGCGCAACCGGCCTCTTCGCGCTGTTTACCACACTCTTCGCCTTCGTTCAGTTCGGCACAGCAGGTCTGGCAGACAACGACGGATTCTACCACATGCGTATGGCGCGCCTTATGCTGGAGGAAGGTCTCACGCCACGCTTCGTCTGGTTGCCATCATCGATTCTCAACGCTGATTCGTTTTACGATCATCACTTTCTCTACCATGCCTATCTGGCCATGTTTGCAGGGAATCCGGACGACGATGCACTGATCATGGGCGCGAAACTGGCAAGTATTATGATGCCAGCGCTGGCCTTTGTGGCGATCTGGTGGTTGCTGCGCGCCGAGGACGTACCGTGGGCGTGGATATGGGCGCTCGGCCTGTTTGGCATCTCAGAAGCATTCCTCTACCGCATGAGTATGCCACGCGCGCAGTCGGCATCACTCCTCGTGCTGGCGCTCAGCCTTCACGTATTGCTGCAACGCCGCTATCACTGGCTGTTGCCGCTCGGCTTCCTGTATGTCTGGCTGTACAACGCCTTCCCACTGCTTCTCATGCTGGGCGGCGCGACGTTTCTGGCCACGATCGTAACCGACCGGCGTATCGAATGGCGCGCGCTGCTGTTTCCCGTCGCAGGCATCGTGCTCGGCCTGCTGATCAATCCATACGTTCCAGAGAATCTCATATTCATCGCCAATCACCTGGCGCCCAAGATCGGCCAGCCGGAGACTTCGGTCGGCAATGAGTGGTACCCGTACCAGACATGGACCCTGGTTGGCAATTCCGGTGGCGCACTGGCAGCCTGGCTGCTTGGAACGTTTGCAATCGGGTGGCGCGGTTCGCGCATGGATCGTTCAACCTTGATAGCATTCGGCCTGAGCGTCTTCTTCGGCATTCTGCTCTTCAAATCACGTCGCTTTGTCGAGTACTTTCCCCCCTTCGCGCTCATCTTTGCCGCGCTCGCCTGCGCACCCTTGCTTCGCTCCTGGCGAATCGCCGCTCTGGAACGGCACGATGCCAGCTTGCGGCAGCACTGGCGCATGGGAGCGCGCCGGTACGGCATACCTGTCGCCTTTGCGATCGTCATCGGCGTGCTGGCGACACTGACGCTGCCTGCGGCACGCGCCCAGATGGCCGACTCCCGACCGGCGGAGACGTATGCCGGCGCCTCGGCATGGCTGCGCGCCCATGCCTACCCCGGCACCATGGTATTTCAAACCGACTGGGACGACTTCCCGCGCCTATTCTTCTACAACACTGCCAGCCGCTACACCATTGGCCTCGACCCGACCTACATGCAGCTCTACGATCCCGACCTGTACGATGAATGGGTGGCGATAACCCGCGGCAAGGTATCAGAACCAGGTGCACGAATCGCCGAACGTTTCGGCGCACAGTACGTTGTCACCGACCATGCCCACGGCGCATTTCTCCGCGCCATCGAGGGCGATCCCCACCTGCGTGAGGTCTACCGCGATACCGATGCGATCGTTTTTGTGGTGGTCCAGTGATGGAACATCACGTGTTGCGATCTCGCGCGTGATCCAGCCGTTACTTTCGTGCGCTGCCGGCGACAGAGTCAGCGCACTACCAGACAATCTTGTGAAAGGAGCAAACCCGATGAAACCGACTTTGAACCGACGAAAAAACCTGCTTCTCCTGCTGATCATCGCCGTGGCCGTCAGTCTGTCATCCTGCGCAACACAGCTTGCAGCTGGTTCGCCTGCCCGCGCCACGGCGACGCTGGTCCCTGTGGACGATAGCATCAACCCGCATGCCAACGCCAACGGAAACAACAATACCGCCAGGGGCAACGACGATATCGCCAGCGGCAATGACGATACCGCCAGCAGCAATACCAACGCCAACGACGATACCGCCAGCGGCAACGACGATACCGCCAACAGCAATACCAACGCCAACGACGATACCGCCAACAGCAACACCAACGCCAACGACGATACCACCAGCAGCAATACTAACGATAACAGAAACAACAATGGCAGTGCCGATCGGAACACCACAGCGCGAGGAGCCGAGGTTGAGATCAGCGGTATCATCAATGCGATTGATGGTCAGATCGTTGTCATTGATGGTCGGCAGTATCGCCTGATGGCCACCGAGATCAAGGGTGCTCTGGCGGTAGGCACCCGAGTGAGGATCCACTACACGGTGCGCGCTGATGGTATGCGCATCATCCGTGAGATCGAAGCTACAGCAACCAACGACGACCGCGGCAACGCCAACGACGACCGCGGCAACGCCAACGACGACCGCGGCAACGCCAACGACGACCGCGGCAACGCCAACGACGACCGCGGCAACACCAACGACGACCACGGCAACGCCAACGACGACCACGGCAACGCCAATGACGACCGCAGCGGCGATGACGATGACCACGGCGGCGATGACGATGACCGCAGCGGCGATGACGATGACCGCAGCGGCGATGACGATGACCGCAGCGGCGATGACGACGGTAAGGACGACTGAGGACACCGGCAGGGATCGCCTGCTCGTGGCACAGCATCCCGAAAGATCGCGCCTTTGCGGCCTGGCGCGCGTCATATCCAGGCTTGTTGCCAGTACCGGGGCTAGATTCAATACCTTGCAAATAAGGCTCGACGCATCGCACAGCCCCCCACCCAACCTCCCCCCGCTGGGGGGAGGGTGGGAGCGCCGGCTCTCAAGGGTAGAGTTTTTCAGCAGTCGGTGGCATGGTGTCAAGGGTTTTTGAAGGTGCGGCATGCTTCTGCTACGATATGGTTACCACACCCAATCGTCAGCAGGAGGATCCATG
>JACAEQ010000036.1 GCA_013388755.1 Chloroflexota bacterium | reverse complement strand
TAATCCTGCGCAATCTCCTCAGGCGTCGCCCCGAGGTGAAACGCGCGCACCACCGTCTCGAGCGGCACGCGGGTTCCCTCGATACGCACCACGCCCTCGGCGGTGACCACCAGGGGAACCGGCTGCTGTTCAACATGGAGAGTCATGGCGCGAGTCCTCCGGCGCGATTGGATGTCCTCTGTGCTCATTATAGCATCCAGACGATCAGTCAAGTACTTTTCTGTACATTGACTCGTGGTATACCAACATGACGTTTTAATTTCCGAACAAACGTTCAGTCGTTCAACGTGAGATAGACCTTGCCGGCTTCCCACTCGTTGCTGGTTTCCATGGCCAGCGCGGTCACCAGGCGCAGGCAGGATGCTTCATTCGGAAAGACGCCCACCACGCGGGTGCGCCGGCGGATCTCCTGGTTCAGCCGTTCCAGCGCGTTCACGGTGCGCAGGCGCGTGCGGTGCGCCGCCGGAAGACTGAACACGGTCAAGCCCTCGGGAATGGCCGTTTCGAGCCATGCAGCCAGTTTGGACGCGGTTTTGGCGAACTTCTGCACCGTCCGCGCCAGCAGGCTGTCGGCGTCGACGCGATTGGGCGCGATGAAGATCGCACGAATGTCGACTGCCACCTCGGCCTTCAGTTCCTGCCACGGCACGTACGCCTGGGCGTTCTGCTGCAGATGGAACTGGCAGCGCTGCCAGGGTACGCCGCCAGAGACCGCGCGCCGGGGGGCCTGCAGCCCGTCATGCGCATCGCTGACGATCAGCTGCACACCGCTCAGGCCACGCTGCACCAGACTGTGCAAGAACTGGCGCCAGTGCGCTTCGTGTTCGCCGACCGCGACCGACACGCCCAGAATGGCGCGCTTGCCATCGTCACGAACGCCCATGGCGATCAGTATCGCGGCGTCGTGCACCTGGCCATCGATCCGCACCTTCTCGTAGCGCGCATCCAGCAGCAGATAGCGGCAGGCGTCCAGCGGGCGGGTGCGCCACTGTTCCAGCGCGGCATCCAGCTGCGCTGCCGCACGGCTGACCCGGGTCGAGATCAGTTCGACGCCGCACAACTGCGCGGTGATCACCGCCACTTTGCGTGTCGAGACGCCCTCCACGTACATCTCGGCCAGCGCCAGGATGAGGGCGCGCTCACTGCGCAGCCCTTTCTCCAGCGCCTGGGGATAGAAGCTGCTGTCGCGCACCTGCGGCACGGCAAACGTCACCTTGCCCATGCGGGTCGTCATGGTCCTGGGTACGAGCTGTCGATCTTCCCGAGCGGCGACTTCTTCGGTACGGCGGAGGAGGCGCTGCGTATCGCGGCTGGAGTCTACCTCGCGCGTGGGTAGCGGCGATGCATATCTACTACAGACCATAGACAATCCGAGGGCACCGGCGAGTCGAACCCACTACCCCCAGCGGATCACTGCCGACGCCCAGGTCAACCCGCCGCCGAACGCAGTGAGCAGCGCATATTCGCCGGCGCGCAGCCGCCCCTGTTCGACGGCCTCCACCAGCGCGATCGGCACGCTGGCGGCCGAAGTGTTCCCGTAGCGGTCGAGATTGACGAAGACGCGATCCATCGGTATCTCGAGTCGTTTTGCCGTGGCTTCAATTATGCGCAGGTTGGCCTGGTGCGGCACGACCAGCGCAACCTCTTCGCGTGTCAGGCTGGCTAGGCGTAGGGCTTCCAGCGATGATTCAGCCATCTCGCGTACCGCATGTTTGAAGATCTCGCGACCATTCATGTACACGTACTGTCGCCCCTGTTCCAGCAGTTCCGCTGTCGCCGGCAGGCGCGTCCCGCCGGCATCGACCGCCATCAGGTCTTCCTGCTCGCCAGCGGCGCCGAGCACGCACGAGATCAACCCGGCCGGCTCATCCGACGGTTGCAGCACAACTGCGCCCGCGCCATCGCCGAACAACACACAGGTGTTGCGGTCGTTCCAGTTTATGAAGTGGGTAAACACATCGCAGGCGATGAACAGCACGGTGCGCGCCGCGCCGCTGCGGATCAAGCTCGTGGCGACATTCAGGCCATACACAAAACCACTGCATGCTGCCACAATGTCGAATGCGGCGGCGCGGCGCGCACCGAGAGCCGCCTGGATGGTACAGGCCGTCGCTGGAAATGGGCGATCCGGGGTACACGTTGCCAGAATGACATGGTCAATCGCAGATGCGTCGAGCCCGGCGCGGTTGAGTGCCGCCTTCCCGGCCGCCGTCGCCAGCGACGATGTGCTCTCGCCGGGCCCTATGATGCGCCGCTCACGGATGCCGGTGCGAGTCTGGATCCATTCGTCCGATGTCGCCACCATGCGTTCAAGATCGGCATTCGTGAGCGTCCGTTCCGGAACGGCCATGCCCCAGCCGGTGATCGCCGCATACTTCGCCATATGCACCTCGGTTCTCGCCTGGCCTGTGCCGTGCACACTCTTCGCGTTTGCTACGCCACGATACCCTCTCGTCCTGTCCCTCGTTCCCCTCATCGCTCGCCCTGGGGACACAAAAAGGGTTACTGACTCGCCGGATGGCAGGCCAATAACCCTCCGCGCGGCCGCCGCGATCGACTAATCTTCTTCAGGCTCGCGCTTCAGTTCGATAACCTGGCGGCCACGATAGACGCCGCACGACTTACAAACGTAATGCGCGCGCTTCAGTTGCCCACAGCGCGGGCATGGTACCAGTGTCGGCGCATCGAGCCGCTGATGCTGGCGGCGGTTACCACGCCGGTGTCGCGAGACTTTCGTTTTTGGTACAGCACCCATGATTGGTTAACTCTCTCAGTGAACAATGAGATACGGATTACTGCTGTTCCGGCTTAAGCAGCGCACGTAGTGCCTCAAATCGTTCATCGGCGGCAGTGTCGGCACACGCACACTGCTCGACATTCAGATCTGCACCGCATGTCGGGCACAACCCGCGACAATCGGGGCGGCAGAGCGGCTGCATCGGCAATTCGAGCAATACATACTCGCGCAGCGCCTCACCCACATCTGCCATGTGCAGTTCATCGAGGAAGAATGGATCGTCCTCGTCAGGCTTTGGCAGGGGAGCGCCGCTGTTGACATCGATCCGCGAGTGGAACTCATCGCGAAAGCTGACCTCAATATGCTGTGTGGCAGGATTGAGGCAGCGGATGCACTCCATCGTTACCGTTCCGTGCGCGCGTACGTCAACCAGCACGCCACTTGCGGTACGGGTGAAACGTACCTGCCCCACCAGATCGCGCATCTCGGTCGTATCATCGAGCGGCAGGACTGGTTCGGTGAAATCGTATTTGCGCCACGCGCCCGTATATTCGCGGAGCAGCTGCGCGACGTTGAATTTCAAGTCAGTGGCTGGTTTTGACACGCGCATTGGCGGCGCCCTCCGCGCTCACAGAAGTTGCATTATAGGCCAGCGCCGCCCGGCTGTCAAGGCGAGAAACGCCTGTAAGTATTCACACGTCTCGCACGCATGGTGTTGTGCGTCGGCGGGGCCACGTGCCATGGCGTTTGCGTCGTGGACGCAGCACGCTACGTTCCCACCCGCCGCCGATTCGTTCGCCTCGGGGCGTCCCCCGGACCCCGATCGTGAACCGTTCCAGACGCTTCAGTACGACCCGGGTGCAGCCAGATCTGGCAGGACATACCACACCAGTTCACCCCCCGGAAGGTGACCGCGGCCCCCCTGGCGCACCCAGTTCGTTCAGGCCATTCTGAACACTGGTTATGACCTTCATCAGTCGCTGCTCCAGTTCTTCGAGCACTTGCCGGGCGTACTCATCGGCACCGGCGCGTACGGCGCGCGCCTCACGTTCTGCCTGCTCCAGTAAACGCACCCGCTCCGCCTCGACTGCCGCCATCAATCCCTGCTCCTGGAGCACATGCTGAACCCGCTCCTGTGCCTCGCTGATCAGACGCTCCTGTTCGCCAATGATCCGCCGCGCCTGGCGTAACTCCTCGGGCACTGCAACACGCATGCGGTCAATGATGTCGAGCACGCGATCTTCATCGATCAGTAACCGGCCGCTGAATGGCACGCGCCGGCCTTCGGCCAGGACATCTTCCAGTTCATCAATCAGTTGATCCAGTTCGATAGCCGTTCACCCCCCATCGTATGCTCGCCGCAGCGCTGCGACTACATGGCTGGGGACGAGCCAGGAAACGTCGCCACCAAGCGAGGCAATTTCCCGCACCGTGCTTGAACTGAAAAAGGTATACCGGTGGCTTGCCATAAAAAGAACGATGTCAATGTCGGGCGCAAGCGTCTGATTGATTTGTGCCAGTTGAAATTCAGCCTCGAAATCGCCCACTGCCCGCATGCCACGCACAATCACCGACGCGCCGACGCTCCGTACATAATCGACGGTCAGCGCCGAATACGTATCCACCTGCACGCGCGGCAGGTGGCTGGTGGCTTCTCGCAGCAGCGCCACGCGTTCCTCGGTGCTGAATAGCAACTTCTTGTTGGGCCGATCGAAGACGGCCATGATGACCGTATCAAAAATGCGCGACGCGCGGGTGGCAATATCAAGGTGACCGTTCGTGACGGGATCGAAGCTTCCGGGATAGACTGCGATCGTCACCCCTTCTCTCCTTCGGCTGTGGCGCAACGCAGATCTGCAGTTTCTGCGCCAGGTGGCCGCTACCCGGGCATCAACGCCGCATGATACCGCTCAGTGTTCGGTTGCGGACGCCGCTGCCGCAGTGTGTGGTTCGACATCATAGATTGAGAAGCAGGAATCCCCCAGGCGGCGGAACTTGCGGCGATGAAGCCGCTGATAACGATCTTTCAGCTCAACACGCGGCGAATGGCCGACTATCAGCAACCCGTCGTCGGCCAGAAGGTGAGCGTCGTCCACGGCGCAGATAGTTGCTTCAATCGCAGGATCAGCGTATGGCGGGTCCATAATGATTATAGCATACTTCTCAGTTGCGCCATGGACGCTCAGAAAGCGGCTCACGGGCATGTGCAGCACGCGCGCCCGGTCGGCCAGGTGGGTGTGCTCCAGGTTCTCGCGAATGATGCGACAGACATGCGCCCGCTGTTCAACAAAGTCGGCCCACGCGGCGCCGCGCGAAAGGCATTCGATCCCGAGCGATCCGGTGCCGGCGTACAGATCCAGCACCCGGCCTCGAATCGGGCCGTACCCTTCCAGCACTGAAAACAGCGCCTCTTTGACCCGGTCAAGCATTGGCCGTGTGCCGGATCCGCGCGGCGCTTTCAGGCGATGCCCTTTTGCGGTGCCTGTTATCACACGCATGGCAGTCAGCGCGGTTGCGCCGCTTCCTCTGCAATAGTATCGAGCGTTGCGGCAAATGCTGCGATTGTGGCGTCCACATCCGCTGGCGTATGCGCTGCCGACAGAAATCCGCTGCGCCCGCGCATCAGATCCACGCCATGGTTGATCATCCCGAGCCGTACCAGGTTGATCAGCGCCGGGTCGCCGCCACATTTCAGTTCATTGAGCGATATGCGCGGATCGAGCTCGCCGGGTGGAAACCCGCTGCTGCATCCGGCGACAAGATGAAAGATTGACCCGTCGCCATATGCCGCCCAGCCGTACAGCCCGCGCTGACGAATCACCTGGTTGAAGCCGGCAATCACCGCACCACCACGCTCGGCGGCACACGCGCCCGGCTCGCCGCCAGCAACCAGTTCGAGTGTCGCCACCCCGGCCGCGGCCGACAGGGGCGCAGCATTGAAGGTGCCATAGTGCCGGATCTTGTGCGTGCGGCTCCAGTCGTCGTCACCAAACTCCAGGTGCCGCATAATGTCGGCCCGCCCACCAACCGCGCCACCCGGCAACCCGCCGGCCAGCACCTTCGCCAGCGTCGTCAGGTCGGCGGTTACCCCTTCGCGTTGCTGGGCCCCACCCGGCGCAACCCGAAAGCCGGTCACGATTTCGTCGCAGATCAACAGGGTGCCATACTGCTCGGTCAGCCGGCGCAATTCACGCAAGAACCCCGCCGGCAGCGGCGCCGTGCCATACGATGCGCCGGTCGGCTCAAGAATCACCGCGGCGATGTCATCGCGTGCGCGCAGGATCGCCTCCACGCAGTCAAGATCCGCGGGCGCCACGATCGTCGACTCGAGCAACCCGCCGAACATGCCGGCTGGAACAGGTTCGGCCTCCGTGTCGTGCGCCAGCATGTCGTGCCAGCCATGGTAGTGCCCGGCAAAGCGCAGCACGACCGGCTTGCCGGTGTAGGCACGCGCCAGGCGCAGCGCCATCATGGTCGCTTCTGTGCCCGATGCGGTGAATCGCACGCGCTCGATACCTGGAAACAGGCGCTGGACCAGGCGGGCCCAGTGCATGCTCAATTCGTGCTCGGCGCCGTAGTGTGTCCCGCGCTCCATCTGCCGCTGGACAGCCGCGACAACGACCGGGTGGCCGTGACCGAGCAACAACGCGCCATGCCCCGTCCAGTAATCGATCAGTTCGTGACCATCCACGTCCCACTTATGCGATCCTGCGCAATGATCCACATAGAGCGGGAAGGGAGAGACATGCCGCCCATCGTGGGTAACACCGCTGGGAAAGAGCGAGCGCGCCTCGGCATACAACGCCCGTGACCGGGGATGGCGGCGTACATAGGTCTCAATAATCGTCATAGGCGCCCACTTCTGCTCGATGCTACGAGTGTTGCGGTTCTGGCTTTTTGCCTTCGGTAGACCGATATGGGACGCAGCACACTGCGTGCTTATGTGGCAGTTTTCGCCGGTGCAGCCGCCTAAAATCACGACCGTGAATCACCACGCCGCCGCAGGCCAGGCGCGTACCCCGGGCGCGTAGCGCGTGTACATGATGAGCCTGGCGCCATCATATGCCTTGAGCAAGGCGCAACGCCAGCGGTTCCGGCAGGCGTGCCTCGCGCATCTGGCGTTGCGTCAGGGCGACATCGTAACGCACGCGGTGAAAGGTGATGCTGTCGCACGTGGTGTCAAAGATGGCGAACGCGGCGCGCGGATCCTGGTTGCGCGGCTGGCCGACGCTCCCCGGGTTGATGATATAGCGTGTGCCCTCTTCCAGTGTCAGAGAGAACCCATCGTCGGGGACCGACGGGCCCTCGCAGCGCCCGCCCGATGTCAGTCGAAAGATCAGTGGCACGTGTGAATGCCCGATCAGGCATATCTGCTGCTCGAAGTGCCGGAAGTTATCGAGCGCCTGGTAGCGCGTCAACAGGTACTCCCACACTGGCTCGCGCGGGCTACCATGAGCCGCCAGGAAGCGCGCGTCAATCGCCTGAACTGGCTCAAGCTGGTCAAGCGCGTCACGATTTTCGCCGGTCAACTGATCGCCATTCCAGATATTCGCCGTTCGTGCATCAGGGTTGAAGTCGCTGAGGTCGAGATGGCCCAGGCAGGCAAGATCATGATTCCCGGCAAGCATCAGGCTGGCGATGCCACGCATGGTCGCCACGCATTCATTCGGGCGTGGCCCATACCCGATGGTATCACCCAGGTTCCAGACCGCGTCGTATGGCCTGGCCGCCGCCAGCACCGTTTCGAGCGCCACATAATTCGAGTGAATATCCGAGAGGATCAGGATGCGCATGCAAACAGACCCCAGGGCAAAAACAGAATCGTCGGTGACATCGCCGGGGCGACATACGGCGCATGATCACATTCCCGACCGCTCTCACCGTGCATTGCCAACAGAAGCTGCAATCTGGCTGTAAGGTTCCAGTAATTCGGGCGCTTTGCGCCAACCCCCGCCCACTTCGTATAATACGTGTGAACGTCGTAGCTGACAGCGTTCGAGGAGATCCGGCGTACCATGAGCGAATCGACGCCCACCGGCCAGGGCTATTGCCCATACCTTGGTCTGAAGCAGAACCGGGCCATCCGTTTCTCGTCGCCGACGCCGGAACATCGGTGCTATGTCAGCGGGGAAGCGATCGAGATACCAGTTGACCAGGCCAGCTTTTGCCTCGCGCGCAACCACGTGCAATGCCCATTATACATGGGTTTGACCTTGCCCTCAACGCCAGTCGCCAGCAGTGCGCCGGTTGCAGCGGTGGCACCTCCCGGCGGGTTGCGCGGCTGGTTCAGCACACTTTCGCCGCGCGATCGCGCGATCTATGCCCTGATGATCGCAATGCTGGCGATTATTGTCCTGATCTACCTCTTCGCTGGTCTCCAGTCGCTCAACAGCGGTCTGAGCATCGTACCAACCGCTGCCGCACCACTGCCGACATCCGGTGGCGCTGCGGGGGTTCCGAAAACGGTGACCACAACCCCATCGGCGACCGTGCTGCCGGCGACAACAGTGCCGCCCACGCCTACTGCGCTGCCGACCAGTACCCCATCACCGCAACCATCGCCTTCGCCGACGCCGGAGCCGGCGCTGATCGTTCCGACTGCCATTCCAACCCTTCCGGCTGCCAGCCCGACCGTGACCCCATCTGCTGCTCCGATCGTTCCGGCCACGCAGACGACACAGCCACCAGCAACACCGACGGCTACACAAACGGCTGCACCTGCCGTGTCACCCGTGCCGCCACCCACGGCTGTCCCCCCTGCATCGGCGCCGGTCGCTCCGCCACCATCTCTGCCCACATTGGCGCCGCGCCCGCCGGCGCCGACTGCGGCGCCGGCCATTCGGAACGAGCGTGTGTGGCTTTATTTTGGCGATACCACGCGCACCCTGTTTGTGCCGACACAACGCCTGGTTCAGGTGCAGGATCGTCAGGTGGCGACTGCGGCGGTGCGGGCGTTGATCGAAGGGCCGCGTGATGGCCTGGAAGGGCTGGTCGATCCTGCCGCACAATTGCTCGGCATCCAGATCAGTGGCGGTGTCGCGACGGTCAATTTCGACCGCGAGCCGCATCTGAATGGCGACCCGCGCGGCCTCTACGCGATTGTGCTGACACTGACCCACTTTGAGAGTATTGATCGGGTGCAGTTCCAGGTGAATGGGCGCAACATCGGTATCGGCGGGAGCGGGCCGATTGGCCGGCCAGTCGTGAACCCGCTGAACCCGGATGGTCTCCCGGTGAATTATGCAACCACCGAGTTTCTACCAACCTACTATCTGGCTAACGATGGGTATCATACGATTCGCATTATTCGCATGGTGCCGAAGACGCGCCAGGTGGCGGAGGGCACAGTACGCGCGCTGATTGAGGGTCCGGGCGAGTTCGGGTATGCGGTTCAGCGTACCATTCCCGAAGGGACGGAGCTGCGATCGATCAGTATCAGTCAGGGCATTGTGCGGCTCGATCTGAGCGCCCGTTTTGCTGAAGCCGGAAATCGCGGCTACGCCGTGCGCACCCTGGTAGAGTCGCTCACGACGTTGCCACGGGTCACAGGCGTGCAGATCTTTGTCGAAGGTCGTTCACTTGGCGAGTGGTGGGGCGAACCGTATGGCCAGGTCTTCCCGAAGCCGTTGATCAACCCGGAGTAGGTAGGGCGCGGCGCCGCCGGGTTACCACCAGCGCCCCTGTTCGAGGCTGCGATCACGCGGTGGAACGACGCAACAGCGCTCGCATATGCGGAATGGAATGCCGGTTTCGCGTTCGAGATGCAGCCGCTCGCGCCCGCCGCAGTAACGACACACGCTGAGATTTTCGATGTCGTCGGCGCGCCAGAGCTGCGGATCAAGCGACACGGCCAGCGGCGCGATGCTGTCGAGCGCCGCCAGTTTCACGCATACGGCCGCGGGAAACACCTCTTCCACGCGGGCAAATAACTGGCGACGGTATGAGTATACTTCGTCACCGATATGAATGTCGCCCATGCGCGGATGTGTCCGGATCTTCATAGCTCCCTCAACAGCGCAGCGAGTCTGCGCAGTTCCTCTTCATCGAGCCGAAACGCGGCATCATCGGCGAACATGAGCATGTCGAGCGTCTCGGTGATCCGTTTCTCGTCGCCAGGCGCGCACCTGGCGCGCCCAAGTTCGATCGCGTAGAAGCAATCGAACGCCCATGCCGCCAGATCGGCGTCGCTCAGGTGACCGGCAAGCCGCATGGCAATCTTGTCCGCCAGCAGCGTGCATGTGACAATATCCGGGGTAGGTGCCGGATCCTGCTCGACGGGCATATGCCACTCACGTCATGGCCTGGTCGCACTGCTCAAAGAAACCGCACCCCCGGCAACGGAATGCGTCATCATGACTGCGGTCGCACTCATCGCCGTGCGCATCGCGCATCTCCTCGAGCAGCGCCAGCACCTCGTTGCGCACATGCGCACCATAGTTCATGCGAAAGGTGCGCCCGGCATAGCGTAACAGGCCGTAGGGCGGCGCGACACCGGTTGTTTCTTCAACCAGCACGCAATATGCCGCCAGTTGTGCCAGATCCGATTCATATGGCCGTGGCGCATTGCGGCCCGGCTTGACCTCAACCGGCACGATGCGGCCATGCACGCGCATCAGGTAATCAGGTTTGCCGGCGAGGCCCAGGCGCCGGGCGATAAGCGGCCGCTCCGGCACCCACGAACCAGTATCGTGGTAGACGACCGGCGCCCACGGAAGCCCACTTGCCGCGCGCAACCGCACTGCCCAGACCAGGGCAAGCAGCGCGAGCAGCAGCAATGCCAGACCGACCGTCACGGCCATGCGTCACACCGGGGCGTCAGGCGCCGCTCAACAGGAGCGTGGTTGCGGCAAGCGCCAGCAATCCCGCGATCACCAGCAATAGACGACTACCGGCGACCACCCGCCCGTGGCGGCGATGGAGCACGACACCGCGCTCGCGCCGCTCTTGACCGGCAGGTTCAAGACCGGCCACACGGCGCAACCACCAGGCCCGCGCGCAGTACACATATTCGCCCAGTTCACTGGCGCGCACGATCGGCGGGCGACGTGCAGTCATTGTTCCTCCCGCCATACCTGCTACCCGCCGCCGAGCACCGGATTGCCGCCAATCCAGTTCGCCACGTCCGAGACTGTGATCACGACCATCAGTCCCATCAGCATCATGAACCCGATGGCATGGACCATCGCCTCGCGCTCAGGAGGGATCTTCTTACCGCCGCGTATGATCTCGATCAGCGCAAACAGGATGTGGCTACCATCGAGGGCTGGAATAGGCAGCAGATTGATGAGAAACAGGTTCAGGCTGATCAGCGCCGTCCACTGCCAGAACCCCATCCAGCCGTCGCGCTGGATGACCTCGCCGGTCCCACGCGCAATGCCAACCACGCCGGCCACCCCGCCTGGCGGCGCCGGGTTCAGCCCGAGCAGGCTGCCGACCATCTGGCCGATCCCACTGACGAAGCGACCAAGCACATCGAAGGTGTAGGATACACCCGTGGTCAGCGCGGTTACCGGCGTTGCCGGAACCGTACCCACATGTGGCGCATATGCAAACCCGAACCCACCTTCGCGCACGACACCGTCGAGCTCCCACCTGCCGGGAGTGACCGTCAGCACCAGGCGCGCGCCGTCGCGTTCGACGACAGCCTCGATCGGGCGGCCGTTATTCTCGGCGGCAATCGCACGGATGACGCGCAGATCCGCGCCGATCGGCTGACCCGCAAGTTCAACCAGCAGATCGCCGCGCCGAAACTCGGCGCGTGCCGCCGGTGTATCCGGATAGACCGTGTCAATCCGCGCGCCGTCGAAGACCGCAGGCACGCCACGCGCGAGGAAGATGCCGCTGAAGACCAGAAACGCCAGGAGCAGGTTCATCAGCGGCCCGGCGACCAGCACAACGATCTTTTTCCATGGCGACGCCGCCGACAGGCTGCCGACGCCGTAGATCTGGTCGCCCTCGCCGCCGAAGCGTACGAAGCCCCCGATCGGGAGCCAGTTAAGCGTATACTTCACGCCGTTGCGCTCGAAGAGTGTCCATGCTCGCGGCGGGTAGCCGAGACCAAACTCCTCGACCTTGATACCCAGCCACACGGCAGTCAAAAAGTGACCCAGCTCATGCACCAGGACCAGTAACCCGAGCATAACAAGAAAGGCTACAATCGTTACCAGGCCGCTCGGTAACATCTCTAACACTATGTCGCTCCTCTGATTCAGATTGCGACCGCCGCAACCCGGTATCCGGGCGGACGCATCGCGCACGGGTAGTGTACCGTATTGTGAAAGCGCCTGTCAACCGCGCGGCCCGGGCAACCGGGGCGCCCTGATCTCTGGCACAGCTTCCGGAAAGCTTCGCCGGGTTGTTGCGGTGGCCACGTGGGATAGCTGCTGGTGAACCCGGGGACGCGGGACGCCCGCGCAGCCGGCGTCGGAAAAACGGAGTTTGCCAGTTGAGAAAAACGCCCCCTGGTGGAGACAGACGTTGCTCACCCCCTGGCCTCAGAAGCTTGCAATAGAAACACACATGTGCTAGCATAGCATAAACCCACGGCTCATGGAGATTCAAGGATCATAAGCCTGTGGGCTTGTCCCTGGTACGGCAGCCCTGCTGCCTCCAAGACGTGCGGCTGCGTGACGCCCGCCCTGCCGGGAGAAGGGTGAACAGTGCTGGTCGCTTCCCGGCCGATCTGTGTCGCATAGCCTATCGTCACACACACGGGATGGCATCGGTTTGCATCACACTGCGCACCGCGCTATACTACACTCTGGTCGCGCCGTGAACATGCCTGTTCCAGTCGGCGACAGAAAGGCACGTGATGGCAACGCCGCAAGCACGTCCCCACTCCAGCCAGAATGGCCCGGCGGCCGACGGTCCGGGTGCGGGTGTCACGCGTGAATTGCGCAATTACCATCTCGAACAACGCGTCAGCCAGGATGAGCTTGCCGTTGTCTATAAAGCGACGCATCTGACCCTCGACCGCCCGGTGCTGGTTTCGGTGCTGCGGCGCACCGACTGGGTGGCATCCAGTCGTTTTCAGCTGGCCGGTCGCCTGGCTGCGCGCCTCACCCACCCGAACCTGTTGCCGGTCATTGATGCCGGCCATGATGACCGTTTCGGGCATTACCTCGTCACACCCCAGCTCGACACGCGCTCGCTGCAGGATGTGCTGGCCAGCGGCCCGCTCGATCCGTTGCTGGCGCTACGCATCGCCGCACAGCTTGGCAGTGTCATTGATTACCTTCACACGCAGAACGTCGTCCATCGCGACGTTCAGCCGGCAAACATCCTGATCACATCGCAGGGAACCGCCTATCTGACGAATCTCAGTCTGGCGGCCTCACCGGATACACCTGATTTTTCGAGTGTTGACGATGCCGACTATCGCACACCGTACACTGCACCGGAGCAGACGTTCCGCTCGGGCCAGCCTGCGCCGGCGAGCGATCTCTATAGTCTTGGCGCCGTGATCTTTCATATGCTGAGCGGTGAGGCGCCGCCGGCGGGCGCGGTGCCGCCCTCCCTCGAGGCGCGCAACGATCAACTGGCCGCAGTCGATCGCGTGGTACAGCGGCTCATGGCGCCGCAGGCGGCGCAGCGCTACGGCAGCGCCAGCCAGGCGATCGCGGCACTGCGCCAGGCGCTCCGGCCGCAGATTGATGCGGCAACCGTTGATATGGAGGAGTCGCGCTGGGAGACGAGCGCCGAGTGGCTCGAGAATCCACTCGAAACGGTGCTCGGCAATGTGATAGATGCTGACTTTGTCGCTCGTAGCCGTACCCGCGCTGATACACTGCATCGTGTTGATGCCATTCGCCGCCTGCTCGAACGCTGGAGCAGGCAAAACTGGACGCATCGCCCACAACTCGGTCGCCTGATCGAGCCGGAGCAGATCGTCAGCTACAATCTCTATTTCTATGAATTGCGCGTCGCGTATGAGACGCGCACCCAGCCGCAGAGTCGTCTCTCCGTGCATCACGGCGGAGCGCTGGTGCCGGCGCGCGAACTTCAGTTGTGGGACGCGCCGGTTCCCGAGGTTGCGCCGTTTGAGACGCACCCCGCCGAGCTCATGGTCATCCCTGGCTCACAGCGCATTGTTGCCTGCACCGACTGCAATGGCGCTGGCACGATTCCCTGCCGGACATGCGACGCCACTGGCACGATCTCCCGGACGCGCAGGGTGAAGGATTCCGATGGGAGCACGCGTACAGATCGGTTTGACGAACAGTGCCCGACGTGCCGCGGCTATGGCAACGAGTCATGTGCGCGCTGCGAAGGCAGCGGCCAGTTGCTGGAGGAGAAGATCTTCTCGTGGTCGCGCCAGGCGCGCGCGTACTTCAATGAGGATGACATCAGCGGGCTGCACCGGCCAGCACTACTGGCCAGGGCCCAGCAGGTGTTCAATGGGCCGATTGAACTGCGCGATGGGCAATGGTACCAGGTGGCTCCCCTGAAGGAGATGTTCGAAGAGGCATTGCGCGGCGGCGGCACCGACGCGCGCCCGGTCACCGCCGAGTTGACGATCCGCGGCGTACCGGTCACCGAGGTTGATTACCGCTTCCGTGATAAACCGCGTACCCTGTCGTTCATTGGCTTCGATAATATACTCAAGGGTGACAATACGCTCTACGATGTTGAGCGGATTGCGCTGTACGCCATTATTCTGCTGATGGCCGTCGTGCTGATCCTTATTCTTGTGTTGCGATCATAACCGCTGCGCTCCGGGCGCCTCAGTGAACAGACTGCCTCACGGCGTTGTCGCAACGATCGGGCGGCGTTTCAACACAATCGCATCAGTCGTCAGGGCCATGGCGGCGATGCTAACCGCGGTCTCCAGGGCAAGCCGCGTCACTCTGGCCGAGTCAAGGATATTGGCCTCCCACATGTTGACCACCTGTTCGCTGAGAGCGTCATATCCGTGGCCCGCGCCACGTCGCCTGACCTCCGCCAGCACAACCGGGGGATATTGCCCGGCATTACGCGCGATCCACGTGATTGGCGCCGCCAGAGCGTCATGTACCAGCAGGATGCCCAGGCGCTCCTCCTCGGTTCCACCAGCCGGCGCGGCAAGCGCCGCCTGGCATGCCAGGTAGGCTGCGCCACCGCCAGGAACCACCCCTTCTTCCAGCGCGGTTGGTACAAAACGAATGAAGCGCTCCGCCAGTTCCTTGCGCACTGCGCGCTCCGTGTCGCTGGAGGCGCCAAGTTTGAGCACGGCAATACCGCCGGCCAGGCGGCTCAGCCGGTCAATAAGGTTGCGGCGCTCGTCTTCCTCGGTTGCAACTGCAAGCTGCGCGCGCAGCTCGCGGCGGCGGCCTTCGATGGCCGGAGGGAAACCGGCGCCGCCGACGATCGTGACTTTCCCGGCTTCCACCTGGGCGAGCCGCGCGCGCCCAAGTTCGCTCGCATCAGCCGTTTCAACCAGATCACCGCGCTCTCTGGTGAAGAAGAAGGCATTTGTGGCGATGGCGATATCTTCGAGCGCGCCCTGGCGATGCCTGCCGAGCAGATCGAGCTTCGCAGCGACGGCGTCGATGATGCCGCGGGCGCGATTGGCAAGCAGCAACGTGAGCGCTGGCCCACTCACATCCTCGGCCAGGATCAGCAGCGGGCCACCCCCGGTGCGCATCACCTGCTCCAGTACCGGGATGAGTTGTTCTGGTTGTTCGATCCGCTGGTCGGTCACCAGCAGGCGCGGGGAGCGCAGGCGGATCTCGTTCGGCCCGCCAGGGGCGATAAACGACGGCGAGACGAAATCGCCCTTCCAGCTGACCCCTTCCAGGAAGATGTGCTTCAGGTAGGTTGCCGCGTACTCTTCAATCGTGACCGAGCCTTCCGGGCCGAGGCGCTGAAAGATATCACCAAGTGCGGCGCCAAGTTCCGGGTCGCCGGTGGCAGCATGCGCAAGACCGGCGAGGTGGCGTTCGTTGTCGAGCGGGCGTGCCTCCTCGCGGAGCGCCGCTACCGCCAGTCGCAGGCCACGTTCCATGCCGCGGCGCAGGAGCATAGGGTTCGCGCCGGCGGCCAGGTGGCGATGGCCGCCCTCAAGCAACGCATGCGCCAGTGCCGCAACCGTCGCGCCGCCGTCGCCGAGCCGCTCGTGCATCTGCCACAGCGCATGGCGTAGCATCATCACGCCAACGTTGGCGCCACGCCCCCGGATCTCAACAATGCGGCGCGCAATGACCGCGCTGGACGTCAGCAACTCTGGCTGCTTCTCAGAGCGCGCATATGCTACGGCGCCGGCGCGTGGCCCGAGCGTCAGCCGCACAAGGTGCGCGAGCAGATCAATTCCTTCTTTGAGGCGCACACGCGCCGCGTTGCCAAGAATAACATGTGGTGTCGGCATAGGTCCTGGTACTTTGGGAGGAGCGCGCTGTCGCAGGCACCAAAACGCAGAATCCGCGCCACCGCGCAATGTCTGTCATTGCGCCAGCATGCGCGCGTGGATCGTCGCGCCGAGGTGACTCACATCTTCTGCAAGTACAGCAGCGAAACACTGTTCAGCCAGCGCCGTTTCGCCCAGACCCATGTGCCCCAGCGCCATCATATAGTTGCAGTGAATGCGGTTGCGCCGGTTGAGATCCTCGTCGAACACCAGGAAATCGGGCAATGATACGGCGAAGTAATCCATCTCGACATCATCGTTGAGGTGGCGTCGGCCATACTCGATCAAACGGGTAAAGATCGCGCGCGCTTCGTCTTCCTGCCCGAGGCGCCGCCGGGCCAGTCCCTGGTAAAAGATCATGTCGGGCGGCTGGTCATTATAATACATGGCGGACGACGGTTCGCTGAGACCGGTGGATGCGCGTTCGTACCATTGCCGCGCCCGTTCACCCTCGCCACGTCCCTCCCAGGCAACCCCGAGGTAGTAGAGGATGTGGTTCTCTTGCGCGCCATACAGCTTGCCTTCGCCGAGGTTGTGCGGGTAGGTTCTGGCACGTTCGAGGCAATCAATCGCCACGTGGTGGTCGCCCTGCCGGAGCAGATCCTTCGCCTGTTCGACCAGGCATATGACGTACTGGCCGGTCACCTTGCCTTCGCCGCCTTCCCACGGGTGGAACACGCGACCCATCAGCAGGTCGAACGCCTCGGCATGGCGACCAAGCAGATTGAGCAGGGTGACGCGTTCAATCACCAGGTCGTCGCGCTGCTCGACGAGGCGGCTATACCGTTCAAGGCGTGCGAGGCGCTCGGTGGGCGCCCGGTTGAGCCGCCGATCGAGCTGGTCGAGCTCATAGAATACGCGCGCGTCCGTGGAGTCGAGCGCAAAGGCGCGTGCATACGACTCGACGGCGCGCGCTGTATCACCCAGCCTGTTGTAGTACGCCAGGCCCAGGTTGCGATGCACGGTGGGAAAGGATGGGTCGCGATCGCGCGATTGCTCCCAGCACACGATCGCTTCCTGGTAGCGCCGGTGAGCATACCAGAAATTGCCGAGATAGTATGGTGCGCGCGCATCGTCCGGGTTGAGCCGTAACGCGGCTTCCAGCGCCGGGACGCTTTCGAGTCGGTTGGGAAAGCAGTAGTCGGGTGGTAACGCCGCGGCTTCGCGGAACGAGGCCAGCGCCGCTGTCTCATCGCCGGCGAGCACGTGGATCCATCCCGTGAAATAGCGTGTCATCTGGTCGGTGGGTGGTGCCTGGTGCAACAGATCCAGCGCCTCGGTGTACAGCCCGGCGTGCGCATAATCGAGCGCGATCGCCACCGGTGTCTGGGTCACGGCGCGCGCCAGCTGGTCGAATGACGGATCGTCGCACAGGAGGCGGCGCTCCCACAATGCGCCATACTCCATCCGGTCGAGGTCAAGCGCAACCAGCGTCTCGCGGAGCGCCTCATCGGTGCGACCGGATCGGCGCAGCAACGCAATGTTCAGGTGGCGCGCCTGATGGTGGCGCCAGTTGCGCTCCAGCGCGCGTGTCGTCAGGTCGAGCGCTTCGTCGAAGCGACCGGCCCGGCTCGCCAGGCGTGCCAGTTCAAAGAAGGCACCATCCTGCCAGGCTGCGTTCCAGGTCGCTTTGTAGAATGCGTCAAACGCCTCGTGATCCCGCCCCTGCATCTTGAGCGCCAGGCCCAGATTGTAGAATGGCTCACCATCGTACGGATTGGGATTACGGCGCGTAAGGCTGGCGACGGCGGTGCGGAAATAGCGTTCGGCCTCGGCGAAACGGCCACGACGGTAGAGCAGCAGACCCAGCGCGTTGTTGCAGCGGCTGTCGTGCGGGTCGCGGTGTAGTGCCTCTTCATAGTATGGCTCCGGCGCATACGTCGCATGACGATACTGCTCCAGATGCAGGCCGTTGAGGAACAGTTCCTCATTCGACATGATCTCCGCCGGCGGTCGCGCGGCGGTCGCCGGCGACGGGATCGCCAGCATTTCATCCGGCAGCGGTGTGAAGTCGAGCAACAGGCGCCCACCATCGAGCACTTCGAGCGTCAGATCATGTGGTCGAACATCCTGGGGCAGCGCCACGGTTTCAAGCAACGCGCCTTCGGGCGAGAGCGACACATCACGGGCCCAGATCTGCGCCGTGCCGCACCTGAGCCGCACCGTGACGCAGTGCGGGCGACTGACATAGACGCCGATGCGCGCAAGCGGCCATGCGACATCAAGGCTCAGCACGACGTCCCGTGATGCGTTGCTTGCCGGGCCAATGAGCTTGTACGGCAGAAACACCTGTGTGAAGCGCTTTTCTTCCCCCGGCATCAGCCAGGAGAAATCGGGCTGATTATCGGTGTAGGCGCCGCACATCAACTCGATATACGGTCCATCTTCGTCGGTCAACTGGCGATCCCAGGCCTGGCCGAAATCGCCATTGCCCCAGGTCCACTGTTTCTTCCCCGGAACAAGATGGTGATTGGCGACGTGCAGCATGCCGGCGCGCGTGGCGTGATCGTAACAGCCGACGAAATCAAAATCGGAGTGGTAGGCCATGTATGATGTTGGCACCGGTATGTTTTTGTAGCGCGAGATATCGGTGCCGGGCGCGTAGTTCACCTTGTAGTATGTGCCGGTGGCAATCGGAAACGCAGACACATCGCGTTTCCCATGGTCCATCACCGCGTGGACGTCGGGCGGAAACACCGACTGGTAGTCATCGTTGACGTGGACCGCAGGATTGGCCCACCAGAGGAAGGTTTGCGGTTCACTGGTGCGGTTAGCGAGCTGAACCTCGATTTCGAGATAGGCGCGATCCGGGTAGAGCCGAAACCCATGTGTTCCCTTGGTGTGGAACATCGGCTCGATCTCGGCGCACCAGATGGTCTTGCTGCCATCGGAGCCGTCGTCAATACGCCAGTCGAGCGGCATGAATGTCGTCGGGCGGTGATGCTGCGGCCAGTTGAACTCGATGCCGCCGGAGATCCAGGGGCCGGCCAGGCCGACGAGCGCCGGTTTGATCACGCGGTTGTAGTAGACGAAATGGTAGCCGTTGGTTTTGTCGAGCGCCATCTGCACGCGCCCGCCAATCTCCGGCAGGATCATGATCTTCAGGTAACGATTTTCCAGAAACAGCGCAGTGTACGTCTGGTCGTGCTTTTCGCCGGTGACGCGATCGATCACCGGCAGCGGGTAGACGACGCCGCTACTCCCCTGGTAGACACGCTTCTCAAGGAACATCGGGTTCTTATCGGGTGCGCCGACGCCATAGGTGGGGATGACGACCGGCTCGGCCCAGGCGTTGACAGGTTCAGGGTGCATAAGGTTGGCTTCTTTTGCATTGTGCCGGTTGCTCTATGCCTGCGATGTGGCGTTCACAAGGACGATCAATGCGCTGCGATGCGGCGTCACGGCGAGGCGCGCAAACCGATAGTGCTGCTCTGCCGAGGTCAAGAACGCCGTCAGGCAGGGTGCCCGCCAGGGCCGCTACATAGATCGCCTTATTGCTGCGCCCAGAGTGCAAGGATGTCTTCTGGCAAGACGCCGATCTGTGGGTCGAATGCCGAACCTGTCAGGTAGTCGAGCAGGCTGCGGCGGAACTGGCGCGCGACCAGGCGATTGTCGAGATCGGTTGAGATATCCATCGAGCAGATCATGAGCTTGCCGCCATTGACGCGGACCTCAACCAGCAAGCCCAGGCGCCGCGCTTCGAACCACGTATCGATCGGCTGGATCAGCGGGCGCAATGCCGGCGGCATGTGGTCGAGCCACATCGCTGCCGCGCCATGGATCAGTTCCCACCACTGCCAGTTGCTGTGGTAGTCGGTCGGGAACGAAGCAAAAACCGGGTGGCGCGGATTGCACAGGATGCCGAGCGTATGCGGCGCCTGGCCGTTGGGGTGCGGCCGGTCGGTGAACCCCTTGGTCCATGCCGTGTTCCAGAAGATACTGGAGAAACCAATGGTCGAAGGCGCATTGAGCAGATCCGGGCGCGGCGTTAACAGGACGGTTCCGCCCGCGGCGAGTCGCGCCAGCGACGCCTCGTCGAGCGTATCGGCCTCAAGAATCTCGCCAGGCGTAGTCGTATCGACTGTATCGGCAAATACCCACAGATCCCAGTCGTTCTTGCCCGCGCCGGTTTCAACCAGCAGCCGGTAGTTGCGCGGAACGGCAAGATCGGCCAGGGGGAGCGCGACCGTGCCAAGCCTGGTGATTCCACCGGTCGGAACATCCATTGGCGGCAACACGCCGGCAGCGACGATGTCGCCCCATGGGTCGAGCAATTTCCAGGTTGCCGCATCGCGATAACCCGCCGGGCCGAAGTGCGCCACGTCAATATCAGCGACGAACGTTTCGCTGTTGCGCCAGTAGCGCTTCGCCATGCGCGCCAGCGGCACGGTATCGCTACAGAAACGGTGGAACTCCTCGGGGGTGATATACCCTTTCGATTCCCAGAACGGGTCGAGCACACCCACGAGCGCCGTGCCCTGCCCCGGGAAATCGTGCAGATCGAGCAACTGGAATCCGGCAAAACCAGGGGTGCGCAACGCCGACTCGATCTCTTCTTTGTAGCAGAGTGCCTGGAGCTTCCCCGACGCCATCAGAAAATCACGCGCCTGGTCGCCCATGTGGTTGGCGATGAGAAAGTCGCGGAAGATCTCAAAGTTCTTCGCCTTGAGAACGCCGGTATATCTGGCAATCTCGTCGAAGTGGGGGTAAACGCACCACTGGCCGATTTCGTGACTGACGATCGGTTTCTTCATGAGCGCCACCCAGTCGCGATAATCAGTGTGCGTTTCCGGCGGGCGGGCATTGATCCGCGATGTGAGTTCTGCGCCCCATGCCTGGATACGCGGCCCGGGTATGTTGTGATAGTCATTCTCAGGGATCGCCGGCCAGCCCGCGCCGGACGTATGGAGCCGCCGTGGATCGTGCTCTTTCCAGTAGGTCACCCACTTCGCCAGGTATTCAGGGTGATGCTTACCCCCCGGTTCGTTGCCGTAGGCCATCAGAATGAACGACGGGTGATTGCCGTAGGCCGTCGTGATACGTGCACCCTCCTCGTACAGCCAGGCATCGAGCGGTCGTCCATCACCGATCGTCGCGCCCTGGTTGGCCCAGGAGGAGCATTCGACCTGGTAGTAGAACCCCAGTTCATCGGCGGCGACGAATGCCGCCTCGGGCGGGCACCACGAGTGAAAACGGATGTGATTGAGCCCATGCGCTTTGCAGACGCGGATGATCCGCTTCCAGGAGTCGACGTCGGTTGGCGGATAACCGGTGAGTGGGAAAATGCAGCATTCCAGCGTGCCGCGCAAGAAGACAGGCCTGCCATTGATCGCGATCTGGGTCCCGGCCACGGTGACCTCGCGCAGGCCAGAGATGACCGTACGCGAGTCGCTACTCGACACCTGGCCGACAGTAGCATGGAGTTGTAGATCCAGCGCATACAGCGCAGGATGAAACTCATCCCACAGTTGTGCCTTGTCGCCCAGCGGGTAGAGCATCTCCGCCGTTGTTCCGCCGGCGTGCAGTGCCACCTCCAGCGCCGCCGGTGTAGGGCGATGGTCGGTAGCGGCATTCACCAGGTGGGCCTGAGTCGTCAGGTGCACGGTTCCCGACGTGCCGAGCGCATTACTGATCCGGACCTTCACCAGCGCGGCACGCTGTTCGACGCGTGGATAGATCTGCACATCGTCGAGCCACACGGGGGCGCCGATGACAATCTCCATCCTGCCGATAATACCGTTCCAATTCGTCTGCGTATGATCCGACACGCTATGCGCATTCGGGCCGACCTCGACGATCATCCGGTTGTCGACACGGATGGTAAGGCGATGGCGACCGGGCGCGACATCGCCCAGGTCATAGACATGTGGTGTGGCAAGGCTGGTATTGCCGCCGACCTCGCGGTCGTCGAGCCAGACGCGCGTCTCCCAGTGCGGCCGTTCGAGGACGAGAGTCACGCGGTGGCCGTGCCACCAGTCAGGCGCATCAAACTCACGCTGGTACCACGCGGCGCCAGCATAATACTTCTCGGGTTGCAGCCAGAACGGCACCTTGATATTGTCTGGCTCACGATAGCGAGCATACCGCTCCTCTGTGAACCAGGAGCGATCGACGATCCCACCGGTCCATGGCGTATCAACCGAGACATCATCACCGAAACCCTGGGCCTGGAGCGAACCCGGCAACTCAAGCTGATGGGCGAGTATCTTCCGATGCCATGCTTCCTTCAAACCAATATCCGCCGGGTCAAGTTGAAACGACCAGGAGCCGGAGAGATCCATGGTGTGGCGCTCCTTGTAGGAAGGTGCAAGCGGCGATGGCAAGGCGCGAAGAACATTGAACGTTCAACGTTCAACCTTCCCATCTTCAACCCTTGATACCTGTCACCGAGATACCCTCGATAAACGTGCGTTGCGCGAAGAAGAAGAGCACGAGAATTGGCGTCACAACAATCGTACTGACTGCCATCAAATATGGGTAGACCAGTTCATTGTTGCCAGTTGCACTGATATTGCGGCGCAGCCTGTCGATCCCAAGCGCCAGCGGATACATATGCTCCTGATTCAGGTAGATCAGCGGGCCAAGGAAGTCGTTCCAGGCGCCAAGGAAGCGGAACAGCGCCACGACCGCCAGGGCAGGGACCGCCAGCGGCAAGATGATCCGCAGCAAAATACCGAACTCCGAAGCGCCATCGATACGCGCGGCATCCGACAGTTCTTCGGGCAGCGTCAGGAAGAACTGGCGGAGCATAAAGATAAAGAATGCGCTACCGAACGCATTGGGCAGCACCAGCGGCAGATAAGAGTTCAGCCAGCCAAGGTTCTTGAACGTGATAAATAACGGCACCATGGTCACCTGCCATGGCAGCATAATCTGCGTCAGGCAGATGAAAAACAGAATGTCACGCCCTGGGAACCGGATTCGTGCAAAGCCATATGCAACAATGCCCGAGGAGATCACTGTCAGCAGGGTCGCCGGCAGGGCATAACGGAAGATCGAGTTCAGCGCGAACAGGTTGAAATTGTTCTTCGACCAGGCATCGCCGAAGTTGTTCCAGTACGCCGGGTTTGGTATGAGCACTGGAGGAATCGTATAGACCTGCGAGTCATTCTTCACAGCCGACGTGAACATCCAGTAGAACGGAAAGAGCCACGATGCCGTCAGTACGAACAAGACGGCGTACTTCAGCACCTCAATGCCCACGCTTCCGGCACCCATCTTTCTGGTGCGCCGCTGGATCGACGGAGTGACAACTGGCCGGGCTTCATCAATAGCGCTCATTTTTCACCTCCGTAATACACCCAGCGCGCCGACGTGCGGAAGAACACGATTGTGCCGATGACAACGATCACAAACAGGATCCACGCAAGCGCTGACGCCTTCCCCATGCGCAAAAACTGGAAGGCGTTCATATAGAGGAATGGCGAGAAGAGTAGTGCCGAGTTAAGCGGACCGCCATTGTTCCCCATGATCAGGTATGCCGAGGTAAACTCCTGGAATGCACCAATGAAGCCAACCACCAGGTTGTACAGGATCACCGGCGTGCTCATCGGGATGGTCACATGGCGAAACTGCTGCCAGCCATTGGCGCCGTCAACGACCGCGGCTTCATAGAGCGAGCGTGGCACATCCTGCAACCCGGCCAGGAACACGACCACGGCATTGCCGGTCGCCCAGATCGACACCATGATCAGGCTTGGTTTGGTGAGTTCCGGATTCGACAGAAAGGGAATGGCCGGCAAGCCAAAAGACTGCAGAATGCCATTGACCGCACCATACTGGATGTTGAGCAGGAACAGCCAGACCATCGCAGTACAGATAGCCGGCACGATCGCCGGGATGTACATGACCGCACGGAAGAATGAACGGCCGACAATATTGGTATTCAGCAGGTTGGCGATCAGGAACGAGAAACCCAGCGACAATGGTACGCTTAAGCTGACATAGAAGAATGTATTATAGACAACCTTCCAGAATTGTGGATCGGCAAAGAAAAGCTCGGTATAGTTTGCAAATCCGATAAATACGGGATCACGAATCAGATCATAGCGCGTCAGACTAATATAAAACGAGTAGAACAGCGGAAAGACCGTAAAAGCAAGAAAGCCGATAATCCAGGGGGAAATAAAGAGTAAACCGGTCATGAGGCTATGCCTGTCGCGCCTGGTCATCTGCTCAAATCGCGCTGTCGTCAACCGCATGGTCGCTCTCTCCTGTCAGGGGTCCAGAACAAGACCTGTCGGATCTGTCTGGCGAACGGCATATCGCCCTGAGACCCGACAGGTCTGCACATCGGACCCACGAACTGTTAACCCAGACCCTGAGCCTTCCACTCCGCTTCGGCGCGCACCTGCATCTCGGCTGCAGCCTCCTTACCCGTCAGGTTGCCGCGATACACCTGCTCACGCAATTCCTGGTACTGCGTCTGCACGAAGGGATGGATCGGGCACCGCCGGCCGATGATCCATTCGTCCACCTTGTCAACCGAGGAGATATAGAAGTCGAGACCAGGGTATGTCTTTGGATCGACCGTTGACAGCCAGGAGAGAATACCAGTGATCCAGCCGACTTCCTTGAAGATGATATCGAGGGCGGTCTTCGTCCACAAGAACTCCGACACTTTGAACATGCCATCGAGGTTCTTACCGTCCTTGAACAGCACAACCATATGCGCGCCGGTCGCCATGATCTTCTTGCCAGCCCGACTGGTCGGCACCGGTGCCCAGGTGGCGCGGTTATACTGCGCAATCTCCGGCTTCTGGATCTGCGTTTCGCCGGGGTGCCAGTAGCCTTCGATAATCATCGTCTGGACGCCGGCATTGAACGCCGCCCCCCAGCCGCCCAGGTTCTGATCCTGGCGCATACCGGCGAACTTATCCGGACCAACGATCTTGATGAACTCGCCACACACGTCAAAGCACTGCGCCATTGCATCATTATTCAGGTTGATCGTGCGCGCCTGCTCATCCCACCAGTTGAAACCACCGAACGACTGGACGCCGAAGTCGGTCTCGCCGGCCATCGCATCGTATGGGTCGAGGCCGAACTGCTGCAGATTGCCGGCGGCATCAAACCTGGTCAATTCCTTATGCCAGGCAAGCGCATCGTCCCAGGTAACCGGTGGAGTATTCGGGTCGAGCCCGGCATCCTCGACGGCCTTGGCGTTGTAGTTGAGGCCCCACTGCAGGTAGCTCTCGATACCGGGCACACCGATCATCTGACCATCAGTAATGACACTATCCCACAACGCAGGGATCATGTCATCCTTTTTGATGATCGAACTGGCAGCCACGCGATCATTGACGGCAACCGTCGCGCCACGAGTCCAGAAATTGAAGTAGTCGAAGTTTGAGCCGCCATCAGGGGGCGTACCGCCCGCAATAGCTGTCAGGATGGCTTCACGGTTGACGCTACCCTTGTATTCAAGGACATTGTCACCCATCATTTCCTTGAATTCGGGCGTCTCAACGATCTTGTTGACTGCTGCTTCGAGATTGCCCCAGGCGAACCACCACTGGACGGTCTTGCCCGAAGGGGCGGCGGCTGGCTGTTCGGCAGCGGGGGCGGTGGTCGCCTGGCCGGCAGCCGGTTGCTGCGTCGTGGGCGCCTGGCCGCCACAGGCGGCGAGGATCGCACCGGTGGATGCGAAAGCTGCCGCGCGGAGGAAATCGCGCCGACTCATCGTGCGCTTGGCCATGTCGTTGCCTCCTAGATAAGCTTCGATGCTTCTCAACGAGGAGTCTGTCCGGGTTCATCGCGGTTGCGCGAGCGCGGTGCTGGATGCTGGCCGCTCGCGCCTCATGAGAGAGGTGCTACCTGGCTGCGGCGTTCTCCTTTCGCATGTGTGCTGATTATAAAGAGATTATACATCATAAAATAGTCAATCATTTGAAGTATTGTAACTGTTCACCGTGTGATACGTCGAGTGCCCGGGCCGGCTGCATGGCCCCGTATGTAGACCGACCCCGCCGCCAAGAGCAGGGTCATCTCGATCACGTTCCACCAGAAGTGGACATCCAGGCGATTGGCGGTCGTCAGCCCCGGCAGGGTACAGAGAAACGTGCCCTGGGTCCATTCGCTGCGCGCCAGCCATCCGTCACGTCCCAGCACACCCGGCAGCCCTTGCGCTGTGACAGTGAAGACGCCAGCGCTGGCCAGTTCGTTGAGCACCTGCTGATAGCGGATGAACAGATAGGTATGCTCGAGTGTGTGTGCCGTCGCTACCGCCAGCAATAGCCATGCCCATCCATTGCGCATACCGCCATGTATCAGGAGCGCCACGACCAGCAGCACCCCCCAGTTCCACACAAAATGTACCCACTCGGCGTTGGCTGCCGAGAGCAACCCATTCGACTGGCGTGCAGGAAGGTACAGGAGATAGTATTGTACCCACTGGGTAATATGCTCAATTGTATGGGCACCCTGTGCCATCAGAATGATGCTTAGCAGCATTGCCGTCGGGCCGAAGCGCCGCAAATCGTTGCGCCACTTGAGGATGCCTACCGGTAATAGCGCCAGCAGGACCGTCAGGGTAATCGACCAGAGCGGCCACTGGAGGGCAAAGTATCCCGCCCATCCGGCGGCAAGGCCGGTAGCCAGTGCGGCCCAGGCAGCAGGGGCCAGTCTCCCGGGATCGAGCAAGACCAGTATGGGGAACCATCGTTCAACAACGGGCATACCGAATGTGCGGGTCAGTAGCTTCATCGTGTCACCTGGAGGAGTGTCTGCCGTGCGGGTCTGTCAACGACGGCGGTCATGCCATCCGGGTAATGAATCACGAGCGTGATGAGTTCCGCGCCATGCGGAATGCCAAAGTGCACACGTGGCGGTTCGCCGGCAAGATAGCCACTGGCGACGCGCACATCGCGTCGCAGCACGCCGGCGCTGGTATGCAACTCAAGTTGCGCTCCGATGGCGCGCGAGTTGCCCGACCCGGGCCAGAACAGGTCAACCTCCAGGCCGGTTCCACCACAGAGCCGGTTTTCGAATAATTGCGCATTGCTGCGCAGGTTGTTCACAATAACGTCCAGATCGCCATCATTGTCCAGATCGGCCAGGAGCATGCCGCGCCCGCTGGCCGGCGAACCCAGGTTCCATTGTGGCATGGGCGCGAAACGCCCGTCGCCATGGTTGCGAAATGCCCGATTCTCTTCAACCAGCTCGCCGCCAGGCAAATGCCGAAACAGGTTTTCGGCGATCATGCCGTTGACGACATACAGGTCGAGGAACCCATCGTTGTCGAGGTCGCCAAACTTCGCGCTCCAGCTCCAGCCGGTGGCATCAATGCCGCGCCAGGCGGCCTCGTTGCGCCAGCCGCCAGCGCCTGGTGCTTGCAACACATTCGCCATGATCTGCGGGTCGTCGGGGCCATGCTTTTCTTCGAGCGCGCTGATCACTGGCAGCCAGGCCGCCAGGATGGCGGGCGCGATCGTGCCGGGATTCATGTCGGTGCTGAACAACTCCACCCGGCCATCGTTCTCGAGATCGCCCCAGTCGATGCTCATGGTGCTGTGCGATGTCTGGCGGAATGGATGCGCTGCCAGCCACGCACCATCGCGCTGCAGCCAGACGTCGTCACGCAGCGCGAAATCGTTGCCGGCCCAGATGTCGCGCCGCCCATCGCCATCAAGGTCCACCAGTGCCACGGCCAGCGTTTCGGCGCGCGAGGTCAGTTGCTGCGCGCTGAAGCGGCCATCCTGCTGCGTAAACACCGTTACGCCGGCTTGCACCTGTATCTGTTCCTGAGCGACACCGTGACTTCTCAGTTCTACCTCATAACTGCCGCTCACCATGTCGAGCTGGTTGTCGCCGTTGAGATCGCCCCATGCCATGGCATAGGCAAAACGATCGACGCCGTCAAGTGGTTGCCGGAGAAAACGGCCGGTGGCGGCCGACCCTTGATTGCGCCAGTAGGACGGCACCTCAATACCACGGTGGGTGAACACAATATCGGGCAGGCTGTCGCCGTCAACGTCGACAATGTTGACCGCCCGCGTGAAGAAGGCGTCGAGCGGTTCGGCGGCAAACGCCAGGCGGCCTTCGTTCCAGAGAATGGTAGCTTCACGGTCAATACTGGCGAAGACCAGGTCGAGATCTCCGTCATCGTCGAGGTCACCGGCGGCCAGACCGGCGCCGTTGCTGGCATAGGTCGTGATCTCGCGCATACGAACGCCGGTCGCCACGCCGAGACGATGGGCGACGAAGCGGTTCTCGCAGGCGGTGTCGTGCGCCAGTTGTACTGGCGTCACACTGACAGCGATGGGGTGTTCGACGGCGATGGCAGGCGGCGCAGCGAGTGGCTGGCCGGCACACGCCGCCAGCAATACGGCCGGACCTATGAGAGAGAAGATGCGCCGAACCATCATCATCACCCGGCCTGCAAGGCTTCGGACCAGAATTCGTCCACTTTGGCGCGTAGCATGGCATGTTCCGGCCGTTCAAGCTGCGGGTCATCGGCCAGGATCGTTTGCGCTTCGCGGAAGGCGGCATGGAGCAGGCGCGTATCGGC
This sequence comes from Chloroflexota bacterium, assembly GCA_013388755.1. Classification (GTDB taxonomy): domain Bacteria; phylum Chloroflexota; class Chloroflexia; order Chloroflexales; family Roseiflexaceae; genus JACAEQ01. The sequence continues at coordinate 122,889 of JACAEQ010000036.1, read as the reverse complement.
GAGCCGGGCGATCTTCAGATCGGGGGTACCGCTCTGTCGCGTGCCGAAGAACTCACCCGGGCCGCGGATCTGTAAGTCAATCTCAGCCAGCTGGAAGCCGTCGCGGATCTGCTCCATTGCTTCCATGCGCTGGCGCGTTACGTCATTCTGCTCCTTGTCGGACACCAGAATACAGTAGCTCTGATGAATGCCGCGCCCGACCCGCCCGCGGAACTGGTGGAGTTGCGCCAGGCCGAAACGCTCCGCCCCCTCGATGACGATCGTTGTTGCGTTGGGCACGTCAATGCCGACTTCGATGACCGCCGTGGCGACCAGGATGTCATATTCGTGGTTGCGGAACGCGATCATGACCGCGTCTTTCTCACGCGGCAGCATCTTACCGTGGATCAACGCCACTCGCAGATCGGGGAAGACGTCGCCTGCCAGGGTGGCGTGCATTTCTTCGGCAGACGGCAGATCAACCTTCTCGCTCTCTTCGACCAGCGGGCAGATCACGAATGCCTGGCGGCCCTTTGTCACCTCGCGCCGGATGTGTTTGTAGGCCTTCTCTCGTTCGGCGGTGGAAATCCAGCGCGTCTTGATCTCCTGGCGTCCCGGCGGCAATTCGTCGAGCACCGACACATCAAGGTCGCCATAGATGGTCAGTGTCAGTGTGCGTGGAATGGGGGTCGCCGTCATCACCAGCATATGCGGGTTATATCCCTTATCTTTGAGACGCTGGCGCTGTTCGACGCCGAAACGGTGCTGTTCGTCAATCACCGCCAGGCCGAGCGCGGCATACTGGACGCGCTCGGTGATCAGCGCGTGCGTGCCGACCACCAGATCGACATCGCCGCGCGCGATACCCTCCAGTACCCGCCGGCGGTCCCTGGCGCCGAGGCTGCCGGTGAGCAGCGCAACCCGCACGCCGCGCCCGTCGAGATCGTCATCGCCGCTCATCCCGAGGATTCGCTTGATCTCGTCGATCCGCGCAAGTTGCTCAGGGTCCGCGTCGTCACGCCAGTCGGTCGCGGATGACCCGGCGCGGGGTGCATCGCCGGGATCGTCGCCGTCTGACACGTCGTGATGCTGGTGGCGCGCGCCGCGTGGCACGGCCACCCTGCCGAGGAGTGCGCGCAGACCGCGATAATGCTGCTCGGCGAGGATTTCGGTTGGCGCCATGATGGCCGCCTGGTAGCCGGCAGCTATGACCTGGAGCGCCGCAGCCGCAGCCACGGCGGTTTTACCACTGCCGACATCACCCTGGAGAAGCCGTGCCATCGGTACCGGTCGTGCAAGATCGGCGAAGATCTCCTCCAGCGCCCGCACCTGGGCGCCGGTCAGTTCGAAGGGCAACTGGCCGAGAAAGGCTTCGTGGACATCATCACGGCGCACGATTGAGTAGCCGCGCTGCGCCTGCCAGAGTGCCTTGCGCTGCAGAACACCGAGCTGAATGAAGAGAAACTCGTCAAAGCCAAGCCGGCGGCGTGCCCGTTCGAGTGCCGCGTGATCGTCTGGAAAATGGACCTGGGCGATTGCCTGCTGCAACGGCATCAACCCGGCGCGCTCCAGGACGGCCGGCGGCAGGTGATCGGCAAGCATCGGCGCGCACCGATCGACCACCTGCTTGATCAGGGTGCGCGCGCTACGCTCAACGAGTCCCCTGGTCAGAGGATGCACCGGCACCAGGCGCCCGGCATGCACAAGATCGTCGCTGGTGAACGGTTGCCATTCTGGCGACGCCATCTGGCGCAGGCCGTCGTACATACCTACTTTGCCGCTCAGAACGACCTGCGCGCCGACATTGAACTGCCGCGCCAGCCAGGGCTGGCGGAAGAAGACGACCTTCAGCGAACCGGTTGTATCGCCGACCAGGATATCAAGGCGCGCTCCGCCGCTCTTCATGGGCACACTGCGCACATCGAGCACCTCGGCGACGATCGTCTCGACCGTGCCGGGCTGGAGGTCAGCGATCGTCTTGCGCGACGTGAAATCATCGTAGCGATGCGGGAAGTGGTAGAGCAGATCGCGCACGGTGCGCACGCCGAGGCGGCGGAACGATTGCGCAGTCTGGCGGCCGACGCCCGGCAGCGCTTCCAGCGACGAGTCGAGGGTCAGCGGGCGTGGTGGTGGGGTGGCAGCGGGACGCTGCCGGCTTCTAGCCGGGGGGAGGTGCGCCGCCGTCGCTGGCGTTGCAACCGGAGCGCGAAACAGGGTACGCAGGCTTTCGAGTGCGATGCCGATTCGCGCGCGCCGTGTCGCCTGATCGAACATGGCATAGCCGGTCAGAAGTTCGAGGGTTTGCTGTACCGGTTCGTACTGCAGGGCACTCCCGGCTTCCATGCGCCACGCGGTCAGGAAACGCTCCAGGCCGCCCGCCGCCGCGCCGTCGTCGCAATCACGACGCTGCTCTTCGGCCAGCAGTTGGCCAAGGTGGATGATCTGATCTTTCCCATCCATAGACGTAACGGTGTACTACACTGGCAACTCAGTGTTCTTGCCAACCGCCGGGGCGAGGGCATCTCGCCCTGGCACACTGCTGAGCGCGGGACGCCCTCACTCCCGGCGCGACGGCGTTGGGTCGCTGCCCCCGGCCAGCAACCCGGTAATCCCCAGCGCGCCCGGCCCCATGTGCGTGCCAAGTACGGCACCGATCTGCACCGTCCGGATGCGATCGCGTTCGAGCAATCCGGCGGCGGCACAGGCATCGGCCAGCGTTTCGGCTTCATCCCGCCCGGTGGTATAGACGACGCTCAACTCCTGGTAGGCGCCGCGCGCCTGTGCCAGTTCCAGCAGCCGCGGCGGCACGCGCCGCCAGGTACGCACACGTTCAACCGGCAGCACCTGCGAGTCGCGCACTTCGAGCACCGGCTTGACATCGAGCAGCGTGCCGAGCAAGGCGCGTGTGCGGCTGATGCGCCCGCCACGTTCCAGGTAGCGTAACGTCTGCAACGACACATAGGCCACAGTGCGGTCGCGCAGCGTTTCGACCAGCGCCACGGCCTCGTCGAGGGTTGCGCCCTGTGCCAGGCAGCGCGCGGCGGCCAGCGCCAGGTACGCGATCGGCATCGCAATCGAGTGGCTGTCCACGCACACAATACGCGCCTCAGGAACGAGCCGCGCGGCCTGCACCGCGGCGCCGTAGGTTGCGCTCAGCCCGGCAGCGACGCTCAGCGACAGCACGGCGCCCCCATCACGCGTCAGTTCGCGAAAGACCTGCTCGAACATGCCCACCGGTGGCGCCGAGGTTGTCGGCAGCGTGTCATGCTCGGCCAGCCAGCGATAATACTCGTCGCGACTGATGTCAATGTCGTCGCGCAGAGTTTCGCCATTCCGGTGCAACAGTACCGGCACGACATGGATGTCGTGCATGGCGCGGACATCCGGTGGAATATCAGCCGTCGAGTCGACAACGATGCGAACAGGCGGCATGATGCAACATACCTCCACACATATCTTCCGGACAGGTTGACAGACGCGCATCAACTGGCCCTGCTCAATCTTCGCGGAAGAATTGCAGGGTTCTATTTAGAGCCTATCCGAATAACGGACTGGATGTCATTGCGAGCGAAGCGAAGCAATCTCCTCTCGGGCCGGTAGATTGTGTCGTCGCTGGCGCTCCTCGCAATGACAGCATACCCATGGGTTTTCGGATAGGCACTTAGTCAATCCCTTCAAACACAGCCACACCCATCGCGCCCGGGCCAAGATAGGCGCCGATACTCGGGCCAAACTGCGCGGTCTGCACACGATCGCGCGGGAAGATGGGGTCAACCTTTTCGAGCAACTTCTCGATATCTTCGGGCGTCGTGGCGTACAGCGCCGTTACCTCGCGCACACGCGGGAAATCCTCAACAAAGGTATACAACCCCTCGATCGCTTTGGCGCGCGTACGGGTACGCTCATAGGGAACGATCTCGCCTTCATCGAGCAACATCAGCGGTTTGATACGCTGCATCGAACCCAGAACCGTCGTTGCCAGTGCGAGGCGCCCGCTCTGTTCAAGATATTCGATGGTATCAACAAAGAAGACCAGGTGGCAATGCTGGATCAGAAGATTGATCAGGTGTGCCGTTTCTTCGGGAGTTGCGCCGTCGCGCACCGCGCGTGCTGCATGGAGCACGACCATGCCCAGCGCCATGGACAGCAGTTTGCTATCGATAATCTCGACGCGACTCGATGAGGCGGGCAATCTGGCGCGCGCCTGCTGCGCAATGCGGTAATTCGCGCCGAGCCGCCCGGAGAGATGGATCGAAAACACGTGGTCGTGTTCCAGCGTCAGGCGGCGATAGAGTTGCTCAAAGACCGTGACCGGTGGCGCCTGGACCGCAATGCGTGCCCGGTTTTCCTGCATCATCTGATAGAACTGCTCGGATGTGATATCGAGGCCGGCACGATACGTCTGGTCGCCGACGACGATATGCATGGGGATGATCTCGATGCCCAGTTCGTGCGCAACACTCAGAGGAATGTCGCAGGAACTGTCGGTCACGATTTTGATGCTGGCCATACTGTTCTCATCCATCACCGCTCATTCGAGCGCAAGAATCAACTCACTTTCGGGCTGGCCGCCGGCATGAACCTCGATCTGCAACGCGGGAAAAACGCGCCGAATGCGCCCGACCAGCTCTTTTACACGCGCCGGGTCAACCCCATTCCCATAGTAGAGTGTCGCGATGTCTGCCTGATCGGCCTTCAGGCGGTGCAACGCATCCATGACGGCCCGATCCTCCGCTGGCGCAGGATGCGCTACGTGATCCGCCGCGCCACCGGCATGGATCCGCTCTAATGCCGCGACACGCACACGTTGCAACGCCGCGGTCATTGCCTGCACATTTTGCTCGAAACCGGCCTGGAAATTGAGCGCCAGCAACGCCGCGATCCCCTGCGGCGCCACTGCGGAAGGCAGCACTTCGACGCGCCTGGTGCTGCGCGCGGCAGCCTGCCGGGCGGTAGCCGCCGCCTGACCGTCATTTGGCAGCACAATCAACTCATGCTGCGGCAGGCGCTCAAACGCCGCCAGCCACTCATCAACCGTCGGCGCCGTTGACGGCTCCCAGACAAGATCGGCATGCAGGTCGCGCAGGATCGCGGCGAACCCGGCGCCGAGCGCCAGTGCAATGATACCAACCGGTGCGCGTGGTTTGTCGGGCGGGCGCAACGCCGCGATCTGGCCGGTTGCAGGGAGGGCCGGCAGCGGATGGCGCGCTGCAGCGCGCTGCAGATCCATATTCGCGATTTCAATCTGGTCGGGTGCGCCATATTCAAGCGCCTGGTTGAGCGCATCACCCGGGCGCAATGTATGGAGGTGAATCTTCACCAGTTGCTGATCGCCAGCGACGACGAGCGAGTCGCCGAGCCGGGCGAACGCCTGCCGGAGGGTTGTCAATGGCGTTGTTATGTTGTACAGCACAAAGCTGGTGCAATAGCCGGCGCTGGCGGCATGGTCGTCAACCAGCGCCAGCAACACGGGAGTTGGCGCGACCAGTTCAGCTGGCTCGCCACGCGCATAGCGCAGCAGCGCTTCAAGCATCACCAGCATCCCCTGACCGCCGGCATCCACCACGCCAGCCTCGCGCAGCGACGACAGCAGGAGTGGTGTATGGGCAACCGCGGCGCGCGCCTCGCGCACCGCTGCGTCGAGCACCGCACCCAGGGAAGCTTCGCCCGCGCTGATCGCCCGCTGAGCTGCATCTCCAGCACAACGAATAACTGTCAACATCGTCCCCTCAACCGGGCGCAGGACCGCCTCATAGGCGCGCACACTCCCCTGTGCCAGGGCTGCCGCCAGTTCGCGGCCACCCATCAGGCGGTGGCCGCTGAGCGCTGTGGCAACGCCGCGCAGAATCTGCGACAGGATGATCCCGGAGTTGCCGCGCCCGCGCATCGTCGCCCAGTAGCCGACACGCTCCGCAACGACCGCGCAGGAAGGATCGGGAGCGACATCGCGCAGCGCGCCGCTCAACGTGAACGCCATGTTTGTCCCCGTGTCACCATCAGGGACGGGGAAGACATTCAGGGCATTCAGTGTCGCAGCATGGCGATCGAGCGCGCGTGAGGCCGCGCGCAGCGCTTCCAGCAGATGCTCACCGTTCCACGCACTATTCATCAGTATCTGCCTCGTATCCCCTGCACACGCACATTGACCTGAGGATCACGCGCGTCGAGTGCCAGTTCCAGCGCGGCACGCACCTGTTCCTGAACCGTATGCGCGACATCAGCGATCGGTACGCCCGCGCGCACCAGAAGATACACATCAACGATCACCTGGTTCTGGTGCAGGTGTACCTCCACGCCACGCCGGGCCTCGCTGGCCAGCAACGGTGCCCGGCCCTCGGGCGGATTCGCCAGGCTGGCGACGCCCTCGCACTGTAATGCGGCGCCGGCGACGATGGACGCGATCGCGCGTGGCGTCACCGTGACCCGCCCGGCGGGAAATTCGCCAGACCAGCTTCCTGCGGGGTGTTCATTCATCATGCGCATGCCTGTGACCGGCCAGCGCTCGCGGTTGCGCCCTGTGCCGGGATATGGTATAGTTTCCGAGCAGTGTGTTTACGATATGCAACATGTTCCCGGCGAAGCCGGGGGAGTGACGGTGATATGGCCAAGTGCATGGTATGTAACAAAGGCGTCAGCTTCGGGCGCAACATCCGCCACCAGGCATCGGGTGGGTGGGCGCGCCGCGCGCCACGCACCAATCGCACCTTCAAGGCGAATGTGCAGAAGACCACGATCGTTGTTGACGGCCAGAAGGTACAGATCAAGGTATGCACAAGCTGCCTGCGAACAATGTACCGAACGCGCTGATCGAGCCTCATGCTCGGGGCCGGTGTCGCCACGCGACGCCGGCCCTTTGTCGTTTCAGCGCCGGAAGGAAAACGCCCGACATTATAGGCGATAGGACTACCGTGCGCAATACCCAGTTTTTCTGGAGAGGGTGCACACGTCTCGAACGCATGGTGTTGTGCGTCGGCGGGGCGAGATGACGGGGGGCTTAGTACTAATACCTTTCACATACGCCCGTCACCCCCATCCCGGCCCTCCCCCGCCGGGGGAGGGAGTCCGACTCCTCCCCCCGGCGGGGGGAGGTTGGGTGGGGGGCGGTGCGGTGCAGAACGCCTTATTTGAAAGGTATTGCGCCTGGTACCTATCCGAAAACCCATGGCATGCGGTCATTGCGAGGCGCGCCAGCGACCGCGTGCAGCGAGCGCAGCGTGGCTGACGCAATCGACCGGCGCGAGCGGAGATCGCTTCGCTTGCGCTCGCCATGACAGTGACCATCTGGTGTTCGGATAGGCTCTCATAGAGCGTCCTGCCTGGCGCGCCGCTCGATGGCGTCGCGTCGCGCGCAATGACACTAATGCGTTACTCGGATAGGCTCCTGGCAGGCACCGTCGAGAACGTAGCGTCGCAGGGCGTAGGCCACGCCGGCTTCGCTCACCGGCGGCAGCACCTCGCGCGCCAGGGCACGCACCGCCGGCACGGCATTCCCCATGGCCAGGCCAAGCCCGGCCCAGGCAATCATCGAGAGATCATTTTCCTGGTCGCCAATCGCCAGGACGGCGTCGCGCACCACTCCCAGCCGCGCCGCCAGTGCGGCCAGGGCATCCCCTTTGCTGACACGCGGTGCCGTCAGTTCGCCAAAGATGGCGTGCGAACGGACGATAGCGAGCGACTCGCCGAACCGTGCAACCAGGCGCGCCAGTTCGCTTTCGACCACAGGCGGCTCGGCGACGAACAGCAGTTTGGTCGGCGGCGTGGTCGCAACCAGGCCGGCCAGGTCCGGCTCGACCACGATCTCTACCCCTTCCGGGTGAAATGCTTCGTAGCGATCGAGTTCCGGGCGTCGGGCGGCGATACAGTGGCGTTCGTCAATGTAGGCGATGACAAAGACATCGGCGGCGAGTAACACGCGTACCGCTGCAGCAGCCAGGTCGGGCGGCATGGTGACGTGGTACAGCACCTCACCACTCTTCGGGTGGCGGATGAGCGCCCCCTGGTAGCAAATGATCGGTGTCTGAATGTCGAGCGCGTGGGCGAATGGCACGGCGGCGCCATACATGCGCCCGGTTGCCAGCGTTACGTGCACGCCACGCGCCTGCGCCGCGGCAATCGTCTCACGCACATCCGGGTGGATGACAAGGTCATGATCAACAACGGTGCCATCGAGATCGAGGGCGACAAGCTGGTAGGTCACGCAATGGTTCCCCTTCGTGTCTATTCGAAGAACGTTGGATGGCAGTGCGCGCGAAGCAAAGCAATCTACTGGCGTGGTAGGAGATTCTTCAGCCACGCGTCGCCCGCTGCCGGCTGTCGCTCGTGCTCCGCGCAATGATACGAGGCGTAGCAATGTTCGGACAGGCTCGTACTCTCCTCAGAGCGATGCGGCAGCCGCAGCGGATACCCGCGTCTGTATCATGACGACCCGGTCGCGCCCGGCCAGGTCCTGCCGCACAATGACCTGAGCCGTGGGAAAAGCTGTGCGCGCCATGGCCGTCACGGCAGCCGCCTGTGTCGCACCGATCTCGAGCAACATGGCGGCGCCGGGGTGGAGCGCGGCAGGAGCCGCTGCCAGGAGGTGGCGGTACACATCGAGGCCGGCCATACCCCCATCGAGTGCCAGCCGTGGTTCGTGGCGGCGCACGCCCTCGTCAATCTCGGCCAGGATGGTGTAGGGTGGATTGCTGACCAGCAGATCCACCGGGTGCGGCAGGGGGGCGAGCAGATCGCCCTGCAGCAGCGTCACCCGGCCGGCGACGGCGTGCCGCGCGATATTCTGCTGCGCTACGTCGAGCGCGCCGGGCGAGAGGTCAATGGCGTACACCCGGGCATCTGGCAGGTGGACGGCCAGCGCGACCGCGATACATCCACTGCCTGTGCCGACATCGGCGATGATCAGCGGCCCGGCCGTGGGGTGAGACCGGCGCCACCCGGACGCCCATTCGAGCGCCAGTTCAACCAGCATCTCGGTCTCGGGGCGCGGGACAAGCACACGCCGGTCAACGAAAAACTCCAATCCGAAGAACTCTTTACGACCGGTGAGATAGGCCACCGGCTCGTGATCCATGCGGCGCGCGACCAGCTCACGAAACGTATGCAGCACCGCAGCAGGGATGACCGACGGCAATTCGGCCACGACCCGGGCGCGCCCCCAGCCGAGCGCATGGCCAAGCAAAAGCTCTGCGTCCAGGCGTGGCGTCTCGCTTGCACCCTGCAACTGCGCCGTTGCCCAGGCCAGCGCGGCGGCAATGGTTGGGTTCGCGGGCAGGGTTGCCATGGCGCCGCTACGGCTCGTCGGCGAGGCCATCCTCGAGCGCAGCGACCATGCGGCCGGTGAGCGCAAAGGTTGCGGGATAGTCCACACGCTCACGCTCAGGCATGCCAGGCGCCCAGCGATAGCGCGCCAGCGTTGCCACTGGCTGATCGGCGAGGCGCAGCGCGACCTCCCAGTAGATCACCTCATCCCCATCGCGCTGCGGCGGTGACGAACGGAGTTGTGCCAGCCGCTCGCTACCATCGAGCTCCCAGACTGCCAGCGGCTCTTCAAGGAAGGCAAGCGAGCGAATGAGTGTCGCCGCGTGGGCGCTCAACCAGTTACGCGGATCACCCGGCGACGCTGCGGCGCGGCGTACATCAAGTGTGCGGAATGCAATGCTGAAACGATCCAGGTCGGCGATGCCAATGCGCGCCTCAGCGGTCTCGGCGGCAACCGTGATCGACCCGGATGGATCGCCGGACCCGGCGAGCGCGGCAACGGCTGCCGGCCCGTCGCTCGCCAGGCGCTTCAGCGTGTCAATGGTCTGTTTTCCAAGCGACATTGTCGTGCAGCTCCTCCGTCTCATGAAGTGGTCGGCTCAGTCAATCTTCCGTTCGGTGAAATCGCGACCATCAAAACTGATCAGCCGGCGCTTTTCGTCAACCACCGTTTCCAGATGCACGGGGCGGGTCCAGATCCGCTGAATGTTACGCAGCGTATCGCGAGCATAATCCATTTTCAGGTCAACGCCCTCATAGCGGTGGCGCAGGTAGAGCTCGCCACGGTTATTATAGTTGCCATCCTCGACATAGATGAACGGCTGGCCGAAGTTCGTCAGGCGGAAGAGCAGCTTCTCCTTGATCTCCTTGAACTCACGCGATGCAATCTCATACAGATCGGTATCGCGGTTATAGCGGAACGAAAAGAGCTTCTGCTCCATGACGAACTCGGGCGTAAGGAACTCATCAATAAAGGTAACATCGTTGTACAGGCGGCGAATCTCGAAAATCTTACGCCGGCCGAGGCCGAGCTGGCGATCCCAGTTCTGCTTGGCGGCCAGATCATCGCATTCCTCATACTCCTTGCCGAAGCGCCCCGTATCCCAGCGGCGCTCAACGTCGCGCAGCAATTCGAGCCCCAGTTTGTAGGGGTTGAGTCGCCCGGGATGCACGGCGACGACGCCGGAGTGGTGGTCGGCAAAGTCAACCAGTTCATCGTCACGCAGGGCCTTGCGCGTCATGATTTCGGAATGCCAGTAGCTGTTGTGGTTGATAAAGCCCTGTGCAGCATAGCGATGGGTTCCCGCAACTGAGAAATCATAGACATCGGCGCGCCCATGGTCGATGGAAACAATCTCGTCCGACCAGTCTTCATGGTCGAACCGGCGGTGGTCCGTAATGATGCGTGCCAGGGCTTCCTGCTTCCGCGCCAGGCCAGAACCGATCTGCCGGTAAAAGGCGGCAGCCGAACGGCCGGTGATATGAACGTGCCATGTACCGTTGTTGTCGGCGCAGCGGCTGGAAAGAATACCAGTGTTCAGCAGGAGCAACTGAACGATTCTGCCCAGTTCCGCGCTGGAGGTGGCGAGAACGACGCCGAACGCGCCCGACGAGCCGTTACAATCGTACAGTGCGCGCAGGAAGGATGCCACAACCGGCTGCGGCGAGCGCAGAATAACAGCGGGCACGCTCTGCTGGCGCACCGCGACGCCGGTCTGCATGCCGAGATGCGTAAGGAAATCGTACACATCCGGTGATGCGAAGCTGATCCGCCAGCCATCGCGATGCCGGCGCCGGTGCGGTTCGATACCAAACAGCGACCTGGCCAGGTCGGCAAACGTATGCGCCAGTTCTTCGTCGCCGGTGGTCAGGCCAATGGTATGCTTGACCTCACTGACGTGACCGCCTCCACACAGGTAGCCAAGGAAGGCGGCGAGTCGTTCATCCACAATCCCCGGTAGTTGCGCGGGCATGCGCGATGGCCGGGTGTGGCCACGCGTGACCACTACCGTTGCATGGGCCGGCGCGCCTGATGCACCCATTGCAATCTGATCGCCATGAATGTGCCGGCACCCGCCGGCGACGTCAACCGCCGCACCGGTCCGTGGCGCGATCGCCTCGAGTGCCACGCGGCGTGCCGGCGACCGGCCCGGCGTGACATAATGTTGTGCCCAGAGATTCTGACCACCACTGATCCTGACCTTCTCACCGGCGCGCAATGCATCAAGCCGTCGCCAGTTTCCATCGGGCAGCATGACCCGGTGATTACACGAACCTTCCAGTTCCAGACCTCGCCGGGTGCGAATCTTGATCGTGGCGTAGTTGTCAAACTTCGCCCAGTCATAGATCCATTGCGGCGTTTCGCCATCGCTGACCTGGACCGCGCGCCTATGCTCAACGATGTCTCTGGCCGTCCTGATGCCTTCATTCGTGAAGATAAGCGTCCCTGCCACGGTGCAGGCCCATCCCTCGTTCAGCACCTTGGTCATCCCCTGCGGCGCGAAATAATACGCCTCATCGCGAATAATTTCGAGGATCGAGTGCTGCCAGCGCTCAAGCGGCGCATAGTTCATCAAGAAGAGCAACACATCTTTTTGCGGGTGCTCGGGGAACTTCTTCAAGCGAGCGCGTTCCGCATCGAGGCGCCGGCGCTGCTGTTCAAGAAACTCAGGCGGATTGATATAGTCGCGCATATAGCCACGTTCGACGCGCAGCCCTTCGACGACATCAGGTTCGTCCTCCACCATCACCGACTGGTGCGTCTGCGCTTCGGGGCGTTTGATATACGGCGCATGATAATCGATCAGGTTTTCGAGCGAGAGGCAGATGTCAATGAACTCCTCGACCGGCTCATACCCATAGCGATCAATCATACGTTGCACGCGCGCCGCGTGGTTCGCCATTTCGTCAAGCATCTTGCGGTTCGTATGCGCGAACCACATATTGTTCTTGAAGAAATCCACGTGCGCCGCAACGTGCGCCATCACCATCTTTTGCGTCACCATCTCATTCCCTTCGAGAAGGTACGCATACGACGGGTTGGTATTGATGACCATTTCATAGATCGTGGAGCCAAGCCAGACATGACCCTTCATGAGCTGGTCATACTCCATCCCGAAGCGCCAGTGCGGGTAGCGCGTGGGGAAGCCGCCGAGCGCCGCAGTCTCATAGAGGGTACGGTAATCGAGCACCTCATAGATGATCGGGAAGAAATCGAGGCCATACCCTCTGGCGTAGGCTTCGATCTCCTCCCAGGCAGCCTGGAGGTCGGGGGGAAGGCGAGTATTCTTCATAATGCTCAGTATGGAACAGGCAGAGGCGCACTACCGGCCCGCCAGAGCGATGATGCCGGATCGTGGGGACCATCCACCCGCACCATCCCTCTGGTCAGCCACTATTTACCCTTGCCGAGAAAATCCTTGATCGCGTCATAAATATCGTCGCGATCGGCGATTTCCGAGATGACCAGCGACTCCTGGCTGCCGAGGTGTTCTTCGAGATCGTGGGCGAAGCGCCCCGAGCCATACAGCGAGCGCACCTGGCCATAGCAGAACTGATTCGTTTTCGGCAGCAACTGAGTACGCAGCAACTCGACGCACTCGCGCGTATCGCCGCCGCCCCAGTTATCGCCGTCGGAGAAGTGAAACGGATAGATGTTCCACTCATCCGCCGGATAGCGTTCATCAATCAGCCGGTTACACAGCTTATACGCCGAACTGATCTTCGTCCCACCGCCTTCGCGAATATGGTAAAACGTCTCCTGGTCAACTTCCTTGGCCGCAGCATCGTGAACGATATAGCGAATATCGATCGCCGTATACTGCGAGCGCAGCCAGGTTTCGATCCAGAAGGCCGTTATACGCACCAGTTCCTTCTGCTCAGCGCCCATCGAGCCGCTGACATCCATCATATAGATGATCACCGCGTTTGATTCAGGTTGCAGCGTCTCCTTCCAGGAACGAAAGCGCATATCCTGGCGGATCGGTACCACGATCGGATCCGCCGCGTTATACTCGCCGGATGAGATCTGGCGTTTGAGCGCCTCACGGTACGTGCGCTTGAAGTGCCGCAGCGAGTCGGGGCCGACGCGGCGGATGCCGGAGTAGCGATCCTTCTGCGAAATGATATTCTTTTTGCCCTTTGGCTGAATATTGGGCAGTTGTAGTTCCTCGCCGAGGATCTGTGCCAGTTCCTCGATCGTGACATCCACCTCGACGATATGTTGTCCCGGTTCGGCGCCGGCTTCCCCCTGGCCGGACTGGCCGTCGCCCTGGCCGATCGGGTCGCCGACATCGCCATCGCCCTGGCCCACGCCACCGCCCTGGCGCGCGCCATAGCGAAACTGTGGCAGATCGATCTGCGGCATCGGAATCGAGACGAAGCGCCGCCCCTGGCGGCCGATCATCTCCCCCTGCGACATATACTTGCGCAGGTCCTTCTTGATCTTGCCGCGCACAATCTGGCGGAACCGATTCAGGTCGCGCTCGACACGTTGTATCGACATGGTTATGCCTTTGGGGGTGGGGGTTCCAGAGTGCGGCTGGTGAATGTGGATGCCTTCAACCTGGAACCTGCACCTTTCAACCCTCAACCTGGAACCTTCAATTCTTCAGATCGCCGCGGGCAAAGATACTGGCGACATAATTCAGCACATCGGTGGCGCTCTGCTCGTTATAGCCGAAGTCGCGCACCAGACGTGCCTTGACCACGTCAATCTTCTCCTGGGTATCCTTATCGATCACCCGCGAGACCAGCGAGGTCAACTTGATCGAGTCCTTCTGGTCCTCGAACAATTTGAGCTCAAGCGCCTTATGCAGGCGTTCATTCGTCTTGTAATCGAAGGTTTTGCCTTCGATCGCCAGGGCGCCGATATAGTTCATAATCTCGCGGCGGAAGTCGTCCTTCCGGCTTTCAGGAATATCGATCTTCTCCTCAATCGAGCGCATGAGGCGCTCATCGGGTTCTTCGAACTGGCCGGTAAACTTGTTGCGCACGCGTTCCCGCTGGGTATACGCCTTGATATTATCGATATAGTTGCCGCAGAGGCGCTTGATTGCCTCCTCATCAGCGCTGATCGCCCGCTGCACTTCATTCTTCACGATCTCGGTATACTCCTCCTTGACCACCGAGAGCAGGTCGCGGAAGCGCTTGCGATCCTCCTCCGACGTGATCAGGGCGTGGTTCTTCAGGCCATTCTCCAGTTCATTCAGCACCATAAACGGGTTGATATACCCATCCGCCTGGAAGTTGACCAGCGCATTCGAGATCTTATCCTGGATATAGCGCGGGCTGATTCCTTCCATCCCCTCGCCGGTCGATTCCTTACGCAGTTCTTTGATATTGTCTTCGGTGAAGCCGGGCAGGGTGCGACCATTGTACAGCTTGAGTTTCTGCAACAGGGTCAGGTTCGGCTTCTTCGGTTCTTCGAGGCGTGTCAGCACCGCCCACATCGCGGCGACCTCCAGCGTATGCGGTGCGATATGCACATTCACGCGACGACGGTTGAAGTCACGCTCATAGATCTTGATCTCATCGCGCAGGCGCGTGATATACGGAATATCAATGCGCACCGTGCGATCCTTGAGCGCCTCCATGAACTCATTGTTCTCGAGGCGACGATACTCCGGCGAGTTCGTATGGCCAATGATCACCTCGTCAATATCGGTCTGGGCGAACTTCTTCGACTTGATCTTATGCTCCTGCGATGCACCCAGCAGATCATAGAGGAACGCCACGTCCAGCTTCAGCATCTCGATAAACTCGATAATGCCGCGGTTGGCGATATTGAACTCGCCATCGAAATTGAAGGCGCGCGGGTCGGAATCTGAGCCATAGATCGCGATTTTGCGATAGTTGATATCGCCGGTAAGCTCGGTCGAGTCCTGGTTCTTCTCGTCCTTCGGCTGGAATGTGCCGATCCCGATACGATCCTGCTCGCTGAAGACCAGGCGGCGCACGCGAATATGGCGAATGACCTTGCTCCAGTCGCCATGGTAGCGCAACATCATGTCGCGGAAATTGAAGCGACACGACGGGCACAGATCGCCGACGATCCGGATCGGATACTCGCCATTGTTCTGCACACTGGCGAATTCCTCCAGGAAACGCTCGCGCGTTTCGGCAGGAATGAGGCGCAGCGGCTCTTCGTGCATCGGGCACTGATCCCACTCCGCCTCCGGCACCTGGCGCCAGTCCCAGGTATCAGAGTCAATCGTGCCGAGGTACCAGTCGAAGGTAAACAGCGCGCCGTCATCGGTCTTCGAGTAGTGTTCCAGGCCACGCTTCAGGCGCCGCACAATCGTCGACTTCGACGACCCGACCGGGCCGTGCAGCAGCAGCACGCGCTTTTCGGTGCCATATCCCTGCGCAGCGGCCTTGAAGAAGTTCACCAGGCGCATCAGCGGGATCTCAAGGCCGAAGATGGCGTCGTTGGCATCGAACGACGTATCGCTGAAGAAGTTGTAGCGCACCAGGCGCTTCTTGGCATCAATAAACTCCTCGGCGCCATACGACATGATCATGTCGTAGATGCGCTGGAACGCGTTCCGCGTCACCTTCGGGTTGCGCGCCACAATATCGAGGTAGTCGCCGAACGTGCCGGTCCAGTTGAGCTCCTGGAACTTCCTGCGGTCCTGAAGCTCATTGACCAGCTGCAGCAGTGAAACGCCCGTCTGGATTGCCATGAATCGTCCTCCTGGTTAATCGCCGCCAATCGCTCTTCCAGCGACATCATGCGGCAGAATGGACCGGCCCGGCGATGGCACGCGCCACCGCTGCCAGTCGAGTACCTGTGGCCTGCTAATGTGCACTGACGTTACGTTTGTGCGCGCCGCAACGCTCCAACGGATGTATGACTGCGGCTGCTGCAACGAATTACGGGTGATCTGCCCGCTGGCCGCTGCGCCTATACAGCTTGACATCTCAGGGAGGCGGGTAGGAGGCCTGGGATTCCAGGTGCGGGTATTATAGCAACCTGGATGGCGAGCGTCAAGAGTGTTGGGTGACAGAATTGCCGTCGAACCTGAACAAATATTCGCTCTGCGCGCGGGGGCTCATTGTCACCGGCGCCCTGTCGGGAAGGGTGAACGGTCACGATCGATCGTGCGGCGCAGGAAAGACGCGCACCGTGTCGCCGATGCCGGCGCCCAGGGTCTGCGCTGCGCTGCCGTTGCGCACCGCGATCTCCAGCCGGTCGCTGCTGCCAATCAGGGCAACCAGCGCCCCCAGAGCGACATCAGCGTATATGCGGCACAATCCGTCAATGCGTTGCCCGATGAGCTGGACCACGACGCGGTCGCCGAAGCCTGCCGCGTGCAGGTGCTCCGGTGTAATGTTGGTAATGCAATTGCCGAAGTTATCCAGGTGAATGATCCGCCCGACGAGTTCGCCGTTGCGGCCACGCGACGGTTGCTCCAGCGGCGCTTCGACAATCTGTTCGCGCCGCTCGCCCATGCGGGCCGGTGGCACGCCCAGCGCCAGGTGCGCCGCGACGGGCGCGAAGACGTCGCGCCCGTGAAAGGTGCTGCTGACATGCGGCAACCAGTAGCGTGGCTCGGTCAGTTCATAGACGGCGCAGCGTTCCATGCCCCAGCGCGCCGTTGCATCGCGCCAGACGTAGGTCAGCACACCATTGTCGGGCGCAACATACAGCGCCACTGGCGTGGCAAGCACGATTCGTCGCCGATTGCCGCCCACACCCGGATCCACCACCACGACGTGAACGGTACCTTGAGGAAAATAGTCCTCAAATGTCTGAACGATATAGGCGGCCTGATGGATGTTTTGCGGCGAAATCTGGTGCGTGATGTCAATCATCGTTGCCTGGCGCGCGATCCCCAGAATGACGCCTTTCATGATCCCCACATAGCTATCCGCCAGGCCAAAATCAGTCGTCAGCGTGACAATACCTGATGTTTGCATAGATCACCGTGGAACGTGAAACGTTTAACGTTCAATATCTGCAATCAGTTTACCAATCTCCACCTCGGTATCCGACAGGTCACGTTGCACGGCCAGCAGCAGATCGTGCTGGACGCGGACGAAACGGGTGTAGGGTGTGATCGCTTCGTAGATACGCGCGATCATGCGCTCGAGTTCACTACCAAACTGGCGTTCCATCGTTTGCGCCAGGTTATCGCGCAACTCGACGAGGCGCTGGTGGAACTGGCGCTTTACCTGACGTCGTTTGTTGGGGATCAGGTACAGGCCGCCAATCGCAAGGACGCCCGCCGCCAGCACGCCGCTAACATCGAGCAGGGCGCCTTTCAGGAGCAGCACCAGCAACGCGCCGATGCCGACCGCGCCTGCGCCTGCCAGCGCCGACCCGGCGATCGCGGCGCGCACTTCCTCGGCCAGCACCTGCGCTTCGGCCTCGCGATCGTAGGTCGCTATTACTTTCTGCGCTTCACGCGCCACACTCTCAATCAACGCGCTACGATTATACGCAAAGCTGCCGCCAACCTCGCCGATCAAGCCGGTGCGTTGTTCGATGGCGCGTTCGCGGCGCAGGTAATCCATAATCGCCTGCCACATCCGCAGATTCTTCTCTACCATCCAGTCAATCAGCGTCTGCAGGCGCGCCTCGATCTGCTGCGGTACATCGGCGACGATCTCGCGTTCGAAGGTCTCGGCGATCTCGTGCTGGCGGCGCACCATGTTCGGCAGGTTACCCAGGCGGATCGTGTCGTCGAAGAACTGCATACCGCGCAATTCGAACTCATTGAGGATGTTTTCAACCTCCGTCTGGTGGTACCGAAAATCGGTGCGGAGGTCGTCACGGAACGCATCGAGCTGGCGTTCAATATTCTCGATCGTCGCGATATCGGTACGCAGCGTCTCCAGGCGCTCTTCGGCGACGCCAAGATACGCTTCGGCGAAACGGCGGGCCACGCCGAGCGGCGAGAGCAGTTTGAGGCGCACACGCTGTTCCTCGTCGAGCGTTTCGCCAATATAGCGTTCAACTGCGGCAAAGCGGCTTGCCTGCCATTGCGACTGGTCGCCCGTCTCGCGCGCAAGCCGTGCCATGCGCGACGACACGGCGAAGATCTCGGGCCGCGTGCCGAACAGGTCTTCAGCGTGCCGGCCTACAAACTCAACCACCTCGGCCAGGCCGGCCTCATCAAGCAGGTCGACCTTGTTGAGCACAATCACGACCTTCTTGCCCCAGGCGCGAATGACTTCAAGGAACGCGCGTTCGCTTTCGGAGAACGGGCGATCAGCGGAGGTGACAAACAGCACCAGGTCGGCGCGCGGGATGAACTCGCGCGTCAATTCCTCGTGACGCCGGATGATGGCGTTGGTGCCAGGTGTGTCCACGATGGCTATGCGACGCAACACCTCGGCGGGGAAGCGCTGTTCGACCAGAAAGGCATCAGCAACCGACTCGCCCGGTTCGTCGCCGTGACGCAGGATGGTGATGCGGTCGGTCGTCGGCGTCACTCCCTCGGCCACGATCGTCTCGCCCAGCAGGGCATTGATGAAGCTCGACTTGCCGGAGTTATACTCGCCGGCGACGACCAGCAAGAACAGCTCATCGAGATGCGCAAGGGTCTCATCGAGGGTTCGCGCATCGGCAGGCGCAACATCCGTGCCGAAGCGGTGCAACGCAGCGCGCAGCGCCTCGAGGACGGCGCGGATCCGTTCAAGCAGCGCTTCCTGGCGCTCGGTCAGCAGCTTGCGACGAATGAAGATACCCTGCATAGCATGTCATCGAGCGGCTACGAAGTGGTGTCGTGCCGTTCGTCAAGATACCGTTTCAGCAGCACGATCAGCCGGCCCAGGTCGTCCACCCGCGCGCGCATGTGCCTGATCAATTCGGTGCGCTCCTGTGCATCGAGCGTATCGTTCGTCAGCCGGCTTACCTGGTCGCCAAGGGCGCTCACCGGGCCATATAATTCGTGCAGCAACAGCCCCAGCGCCTGTGACGCCGTCAGGTCGGCCCATGGATGCGGTGCGCCAGCGTTGTGATGGTCGGTCATCGGTCTCCTTCCGTGCGGCGTCTGTCAGCCGGTTGCGTGCGCCTGGCAGAAACGATCGAACCAGTCAAGGATTCGCCGCATATGATCGGCCCGATGCCGTGGTTCGCCAGTACGTGTCAACTCGTGCCCTTCACGCGGATAGCGCACGAATTCAACCGTCTGTTTACGTCGGCGCAGGAAAGCAAACAACTGTTCCGCTTCGCTGATCGGCACGCGGTAATCATGCTCGCTATGCAAAATGAGCAGCGGCGTCGTGATACGGTGCGCGTGAGCCAGCGGCGAGTGGCGCCAGAGGAGTTCGTGGTTCTCCCAGGGGAACCCTTCAAATGCCAGCTCAACCAGTTCGTGGGCATCACTGGTGCTATGCTGTGTCAGCAGATTGTACACCCCGCGCGCCGCTGCCGCGCAGGCGAAGCGATCGCTGTGCGCGATGAGCCAGGCGGTCATATAACCGCCATAGGAGCCGCCGGTGACCGCCACACGGTGCGGATCAATACCTCCGCGCTTAATGATCTCATCAATGCCGGCAAGAATGTCGGGCGCATCGGCGACCCCCCACTGCGCCTGGCTGGCAAAGCGCCATGCCTCGCCGTAGCCATCGGACCCGCGCGGGTTGCAGAAGAACACCACATAGCCGCGCGCCGCGGCCACCTGCCATTCATGCCACATGCTCCGCACGCCGGGCCCCCACATCAGGTATGGCCCGCCGTGGATGTAGACCGCCAGCGGGTAGCCGCCGGGGCGGTGCGGGTCGAAGCCAGGCGGATGGAGGATCCACCCCTGGACCTCGCGCCCATCGGGAGCGTGGTAGACGACTTCCTCGAACGGCGCGACCAGGCGTTCCGCAAGCAGGGGCGCGTTAAAGGCCGTCAGCCGCTGCTCACCGCCATCGGGCCGGCGGAGATAGAGCTCGCAAGGGTTGGTGGCGTCGCCGGCCACGAAGGCCACGCTGCCATCGGCGGCCACATCGAACTCGGTGATGATGCGCGCAGCGGTTGCATCGCCGGTGCGCCGGCACGTGTTGTCATCCAGGGTCACGTGCCAGAGTGGTTGTGCCCCACGCACGCCGGAAAGACACACCAGGCCATCGCTCCCCGGCAACCAGTCATACGCCACGACATTCAGGTCGGCAGCGGATGTCAGATCGCGCGGCTCGCCGCCAGCGCGATCCAGCACCACGAGCGACGTGGCTGCCGCAAACGGGCGATCTTCCGGTGTGCGCACACAGGCGATCCAGCGCCCATCCGGTGAGATACGCGGGCTTCCGTGGGTGAAGCCGGGTGTTGTGAGGCGCTGTGGTTCGGCACGACCCTCCGGCGGCACGTGTACGCGTAGCACATCGAAGAAGAAGAACTGCGAGTCCCCCTCGGGGTCGCGCGAGGCAGTTGTCAGAAGCGCGGCGCCATCGGATTCCCAGACCGGCGCACCGAAGTGCAGGTCGGCATCGGTAAGGCGGCGTGGCGTCGGGGGCGGTGCATCGTCGTCGTCGTTCAGCGCCACCACATAGATCTGAGCGTAGCGGTCATCGAAGAAACTGGTTTCGGCGCGGTAGGGCAGGCGCGCAACGACGCGCGGATCGAAGCGGCGTTGTTCTTCATGCTCACGGCGCGCCATGGCCTGCTGGCGGTCAAACTCATCGGCGGGCGCAGGCGCAGGTTCGCCAGAGTCCTCGCGAGCGCGCTCTGCGGCATTCAGGCGCGCCAGAAACGCAATACTGCGACCGTCCGGGCTCCAGGCCGGGTCACTGACGCCATGCGGCAACGATGTCAGGCAACGTGCTTCGCCGCCATCGCGCCGGATGACATACAACTGCGGCTTCGCACCGTCGCGCGCCGCCACAAAGGCCAGGCGGGTGCCATCGGGGCTCCAGCGGGGTGATGTATCCTTCGTGCCAGACGTAAAGCGGCGTGGCGGGGCGCCCTCTGCCGGTGCGAGCCAGATCGCACGCTGATACGTATCACCAATGCGGTCGAGCGTCACACGCACGAATGCAATCTCGCTGCCATCGGGGCGGATGCGTGGATCTTCCAGCCAGCCGAGGCGATAGAGGTCATCAATCTCGAAGCATACGGGAGAGTCGGGCACAGCAGATGTCCTCGACGCTTGAGCGTACTAGCGATCCTGCCACGCAGCCACATCAAACGGTGCACTCTCACGGCGCAAGGCGCGGAACGAGCCAGGATCGATCGCGCTTTCGCCGAGGAAATAGAGCACACCGGCCTGCGAGTCGTAGCGGTAGCGCTGGCGCATCCAGCGCCCCTCGGCGCCCTGGCGCAGCACATCTATCAACCATGCGGCGGCATGCGTGTCGTAGCGCTCGGTGATGATCCATACCAGTTCATCGCGCCGAAACGTGCGCGCCATGCGGCGCCGGGCGTCAGCCAGACTTTCTTCAGGCGCAGGCGGCTCGATGAGGCCGTGCACGGCGCCATTGCGCGCCGCAAACGGTTCGGGCATTGCGGTCCTCCGGCGATATTGCGGTTCTCCGGGTGCATTATACCACCCCACGGCGGGTGTGCACGCGCATGGTCACGCGCGTGCTCCGCCACCGCCTGCGTCCTGTTCTTCAAGGCTCCGCAATGCGATCGCCAGCACATCGATCGCCCGCAAGAACTCTTCAATCACGACGTGCTCATCGGGTGTGTGATCCAGGTTGGAGTCGCCGGGGCCATAGGCAAGGATAGGACATTGCCACACCGGGCCGACCACATTCATGTCTGACGTGCCGGTTTTGAGGACGAATCCAGGGTGGCCGCCGGCAACGCGAATGCCCTTGAGAAAGGCGCGCACGAGGGGTGTGTTCTTCTCCGCCTGGTATGCCGGACACAGGTCATGAAACTGCAGCATGCCGCCGTGTGCCAGCCCGGTGATCGTGGTTGCCAGTGTATCGGGCGATATTGCCGGTGGCAAGCGAACGCCGACCGTCCATTCAGCCTGCTCGGTCAGGCCGTCGCTCCAGCTTCGGATGGCGCGAAGCGAAGGGAGTAACTGGTCGAACAGGCGTGCGCGACCGTCATTGTAGGCGGTGCAATGATCCACGATCGCATTCCAGCACGCAACCGCTCGTTCGGCAGCGGAGGGCTCGCGCCCGGCGCTGTGGGCCGCTGGTTGCTTCCAGATGCCGTCAACAAGTAATCGGCCTTTGTAGCCCAGGGTCAGCCGATCCCAGCCGCTGGGCTCGCCAATGACGCATGCTACAGGGTTGTAGCGGGTTACAGCATACTTCGCGCCTTTTGATGATGCAGCTTCTTCTTCCACCGCGCCAATGAGCACCAGCCGGCCGGGAAGAGCCTTGCTGCCGGCCAGGCGCGCCGCAGCGCAGATAAAGGCGGCGAACGGTCCTTTGGCGTCAACGGCACCACGCCCGTAGAGCCTGCCACCTTCCACGCGCACCGGTACATGGCCGGCCACCGTATCAATATGCCCCAGCAAGACAATATCGGGACCTGAACCGGCGATACCGACGGCGTTCCCGGCGTCGTCAACAAAACTCTCAAACCCGAGGCGGCTCATTTGCGCGACCAGGAACCGTGCAAGGTGCGCTTCCTGTGTCGAGACTGATGGGATGTCGAGCATGTGTGTCAGGAGGGCAACTGGATCGATCATGCCAGCACCTCGGCGATTGCGGCAACAACGGCATCGAGTTGCGCGTAGGTGATCACCAGCGGCGGCAGCAGGCGCAAGACATTCGGGCCAGCGGGCAATGCCAGCACGCCACGTTCCATGAGGGTCACGAGGAACGGCTGTACACGCTCTTTCAGTTCCAGGCCGATGAGCAATCCCTGACCGCGCACGGCACGCACGCGCGGCAGAGGGAGATCGTTCAGCCGGCCAAGAAGATACGCGCCTTTTTCCGCGGCCTGGCGCGGCAGATCCTGTTCGCGCAGCGCATGGAGCGCGGCGCGGGCTGCGGCGCAGGCGATCGGAGATCCGCCGAAGGTCGTTCCATGGCTGGCGAGTGGCAACGAGCCGAGCGATTCGTGCATGGCGATTGCGCCCATTGCCAGCCCGCCAGCAATCGATTTGGCCAGGCAGAGGAGTGCGGGCGCGATCCCGTGATGTTCAATGGCAAAGAGTGCGCCGGTGCGGCCAAAACCGGTCTGCACCTCATCAATGATCAGGAGCGCCCCACGCTCGCAACAGATGCGTTCCGCGGCGGCCAGGTAGCCGGGCGCAGCCGGGTGCACGCCGCCCTCGCCCTGAACCGGCTCGAGCAGAACGGCCGCCGTCTGCTCATCAACGGCAGCGTCGAGTGCTTCGATCTTATTGTATGGGACGTGGCGAAAGCCCGGAACAAGCGGCTGAAACGGCTCGCGGTACCTTGGTTCGAAGGTGGCGGAGAGTGCGCCCATGGTACGGCCGTGGAAGGCACGTACTGCGGCGACGATGCCGGTGCGTCCGGTATGCAGGCGTGCAATTTTCAGTGCACCTTCGATTGCCTCCGCGCCGGAGTTGCACAGGAAGATCCGTGCCGTGTAGGGCAATGCTGCCGCCAGTTCCTGCAGGTAGGCGGCTCGCACATCGTTATAGAAGATCTCCGGGCAACTGATCAGGCGCCCGGCCTGTTCGCAGATCGCCGCCACCACTGCCGGATGGGCATGACCCAGGTTGGCTGCACCCTGCCCGCCGACGCAGTCAATATATTCGCGGCCATCTGCATCCCACACAGTGGCGTCCACACCGCGTACAAGAGCGATCGGACGCTTGGGGTAGGCGCCGGAAGTGTACGCTGACTCGGTAGCTATGATAGACTCTGTTGTCGTAGCCGGCATCATACAGTATTCTCCAGGCTCAGGGTCACGCGGCCCTCAGGTCGCGTGACAGCTAGCAGCTGCTCCATGCTGCGATACGACGTATGCCGTAGGGCGAACACATCCGGTACATCTTATCAAAGGAACCAGCCATGCTCCAGGACGAACTCACCCTTGTGGCGCAACTCATCCGTGACCAGCGTGTCGCTGCACTCGGCACCCTGGCCGATGGTGCACCTTTTGTCTCGCTGGTCGCCTATGTCGCCGAAGACGACCTCTGCGGATTCCTGTTGCACCTGAGCGGTCTATCACCGCATAGCCGGCATCTGCGAGCCGATCCACGCGCGTCATTGCTGATTGCCGAGCCGGAGCGGCCTGAGGTTGACGATGTGCAGACGCTCGCGCGTGTGACCCTCAGTGGTCGTGTCGAACTGACGCCACGCGACAGCCCGGCATACCTGGCCGGCCAGGCGCGATACCTCGCGCGCCATCCAGCAGCAGCGATGCTCTTCGATTTCGCCGATTTCGATCTCTACCGTTTCGCGGTTGACGGCGCGCGCTATGTTGGCGGGTTTGCGCGAGCGTATACCCTGACCATTGCGCACCTGCGCCAGGCAGCGGCGATGAACTCGCGACTCGGATAGGCTCGATGTCCTGGCAATGACTGGAGTGACGCGGTCACGCGCGCCATCGGCCAGCCGGGCGCATGCCAGTGCCCATCCGCCGGCGGGACGGCGTTCTCTTCCGCGGTGCAACCGCCTTCCCGCCGCCGGATGATCGACTCTGCTGGTACGCCACCGCGTACGGCGTGTCATTGACGAACAACCGCGGTTCGCTCTATACCCGGCGTTGCCGGGGGGCAGGCGCCACGGATGGTGGAACAGGAGTATGTTCCGGCAGGTGACGGAACACGAGCGCCGCCGCGCCAAGGAGCACCAGCGCGGTAACGATAAAGATCGACGGCAGGCCGAACCATGCAGCCACCGCGGCGCCCAGGAGCGGCGCGGCGGCGCGGGCGCTTGCGTTCACCGAGTTGTCAATGCCAAACACGGACCCTTCGTCGCCTGCCCGAGTGTAGCGCGTGAGCAACGCGCTGAGCGCCGGGTTCATACCGCCGGTTGCCGCGCCGGTCAGCGCTTGCAAGAGTAACAGGTGCCATCCCTCAGTGACGAACGCCTGCGGCAGGAAAGCGAACGCTGCAATCAGCGTGCCTGGTAGCAGCACGCGCCGGTGCCCGACGCGGTCGCCCAGCCGGCCGAGATAAAGTGCGCTCATAGTCCCGGCTGCCGAGGAGAGCCCGACAACCAGGCCGGTAAACGTGCTGATTCGATCGCTGCCATGCAAGAGTGACGCGATGTAGAGCGGCAACACCGGCAGCAACATATTTGGCCCCAGCCAGTTAAGGAATCGTGTCGCATAGGCTGGAGCCACGCCCGGCAATGCCATGACACGCCGCCAGTCGCTCAGAATATTCGGACGTCGCACCCCTTCAGGCGGCGTAAAGCGTTCGTTCACCGCGAAGGTCACCACGATGCCGGCGATGACCAGCAACACGGCAGTGATGAGGAATGCCGCGCGAAACCCGAGTGCATCCGCCACAATGCCGCCCAGGAGTGGCCCGGCGGCAATGCCGGCCCACAACCCGACCTGCAGCAAACCCATTGCGTATCCTGTGCGCTCGCGTGGCACAAACGAGGCGGCGAGGGCGTTGATGGCGGCAATGGTACCGGTGATCATGCCCTGGATGGCGCGGAGCGCCGCCAGTTCCTCTGCCGAACGAGCGAACCCCATGAGCAGGATGATGATCGCGCCGCCATACATGGCGCGTTCGATCATCGCCTTGCGCCCATAGCGATCAGCGAGCGCTCCCCAGATCGGCGATGTGATCGCCATTGCGAGCGCCTGACCGGCATACACCATCCCGGCCCAGAACTCCAGGCTCAGACCGGTGCGAGTTCCCAGTTGTTCGACGTACAACGGCAAGAACGGAAAGAACATGCCGAAGCCGATTGCCGAGACCAGCTGGGCTGCCACCAGAATATAGAGTGTGCGTTGCCAGCCCTGGGGCTGATTTTGCGTCATGTGATCCTGTGCGTTCACCGTATCATGGTTCCTTCACCGGCAAGCGCGCGCGAAATCGGTTCGGCCCGGCGTGCATCTCCCAGGATAACACATCCAACTCCCCGGCTGAGCGCCTCGGAAGCACCGAGAAGCTTCTTTTTCATCCGTCCCTGGGCAAGCGGAAGGAATGACTCGATATCAGCTCGCGGGATGTGGCGAATAAGCGTGCTTTCGTCGGGAAACGCGCGCAAGAGCCCGGGAACATTGGTCAGCAGGAGCAGAGTTTCTGCGCCAAGCGCCGTGGCAAGCGCCGCTGCTGCCCGGTCGCCATCAACATTCAGCGCCTCACCGTCGTGGCTGGCAGCAATCGGCGCAACGACCGGTAGCACGCCAGCATGCAGCAGGAGCTGGATCAGCCCGGTATTCACGTGCTCGATGACGCCGGTCCAGTCATCGCGCAACACTTTCTGCTTGCCATCCTCGACGATCCGGATGATGGCTTTGCGCTGTGCTTGCAAGAGCCGTCCGTCAAGGCCGGTAAGGCCGGCGGCATTCACCTTCAGGCGCTGCAACTGCTCAACGATCAGCTTGTTGACTTTGCCGGCGACAGCCATCAGAAAAATCTCCAGCGTCGCGCGATCGGTGTAGCGACTGGTATAGCCCGACGGTGAAGTGACGAATCGTGGTGGATGGCCCAGGCGCTCGGCGAGCGCATTGGTTTCCTGCGAGCCGCCGTGTACCAGGATGATCTGCTGGCCAGCGTGCACAAGCGTGGCTACGTCGGCACACAATGCATCGTACACGATACCGGCTCCGCCGCCGACCTTGACGACGATCATGATACCTCTCCTCTCCTCTCTCGTGCAGTTCCAGGCGATCTGTCTGGCAACCAGCGCGACGTCGCTCGCGCCGGATGCACCGCGCCGAGTCTTCAATCAAACATGTGTGGTCTGTGTGCAGGAACGGCGGCGCGCCCGCGAATCATGGTTGCTGCTCGCCGCTACAGGCAGCCTGGTAGAAGATCCTCACAATGTCCATCGCCTGGTGATGGTTGATGCCCCCCGCGCGCACACTGGCGCACCGGATCAGGCGCGCGGCCAGTTCGTCAGCCAGTGTTTCATCCAGTGGCGCTGCCGGGTCGTGCCCATCGAGGTCCGTCAGGTAGGGCGCGAGGCGTGCCTGGATATCCTCCGGGCGGCGCAGTGCCAGGTGCTCACACTCCCGCCAGTAGCGCACATTGCTCTTGCCGCAGCCGAAACAGGCCAGTACCGGTCTGCGTAGCGGCATGTCGTATGGTGGCAAAGCCCCGGCGTAGGCGCTGTTGCCGAGATCGATCGCCTGCTGCCCATCGTGGCCATCGGTAAGGGCGAGATAAAATGCGCGCCGGGTTGTGTCTGCGTGGACGCCGGAGCCATCATATTCGGTGTTGGATGAGAATGGACTGCGGTCGAAGACGAACCCGCCGCGCGCCAGGATGCGATAAAAGAATGCGTCGAGATCGCGGTAGCGATTGACGAAGAGCTCGCCGTCAGGCAACACGCCGAGCTTATCGCGTACTGCCTGGCGGATGGTCGCCATGGCGCGTGGGTACAGGAGCAGCAATCGCCGGTAGATGGCCTCGATCAACGAACTAAGACCGATCGTTCCATTTCGCTCGCCGATGCCGAGGATCGAGAAATCAGGCAGCATCGTGATCCCGAGCCGCATGCACAGGAGGAGCGTATCAACATACAGACGATCGGCATGGCCGATGTCGTTATGAATGTGGCACTCCAGGAATGAG
Organism: Chloroflexota bacterium; assembly: GCA_013388755.1. Lineage (GTDB taxonomy): Bacteria > Chloroflexota > Chloroflexia > Chloroflexales > Roseiflexaceae > JACAEQ01. The sequence goes on along the minus strand of JACAEQ010000036.1, from coordinate 95,083 downwards.
AACTGGATGCCAACATGGCGCAGCACGGCGATGCGATCGCCGAGTTCATCAATCGTCCCGACGCCGACCGAATCCGGAATGCCAATGCCGTCGACAGACAGCTCGTGGCGCAGCAATAATTCCTGCAGCCGCGCGTAGAACGCCCGGTAATCGTCGAGGGGGGTGCGGAAGGCATCCTCTGTGCTGATACGCACGCAGTCGAAACCGAGCTGGCGGGCCAGACGAATGGCGTCGAATGCTTTTTCCGCGAGTTCTGGTGCACTGGCGCGCGCCGTGGCTTGCTTGATCGGGCTGGCGCCGATATAGAGATGAATGCGGCGGAAGCCGGTCTCGGCGGCGGCCCGGACATCAGCGGCGACGCAGCGCGCGTGAGCGGCGAAGCTAGTTGTGAGGTGATGCTCGGCGGCGCGCGCCAGCAACTGGCGGTTCAGCGCCTGGCCGGGCGGATTGGCCGGAAATGCCGGCAACTCTACCACGCCGACGCCAAGCGATGCCATGCCGCGTACAGCTTCCCATGCTTCATCAACGGTCAGGTGAAATCCCTGGAGCGTTCCGTCGCGACACTCACCAACCGCCTGCAGCGACTCACGAATACTGAACACACCGAAGCGCCGCGCCTTGAGATAATCGAAGAGCGCAAATAGCTCAACTGCCTCGCGGTAACGTGACTGGGCCGGGTTTTCGCCGTGGAGAAACGGTGGGACGTTTGTATCTGGATGGTTTGTGCTGGTTTTGTTCATTTTGGGCACCAGGAATTGAGCGTGCGCATGTCACAATTCAGTATTCACAACGCAGCCTTCAGCATTGCTACACCGGGTGTAATCCAGGAAATGCCAGGCCGGCGCGTTCATCGAAGCCGTACATCAGGTTCATGCATTGCACGGCGGTTCCGGCGGCGCCTTTCATCAGGTTATCGATTGCACAGATCGTGACGATGCGCCCTTGCTCCTCGTCAACGGCAAAGCCCACATCGGCATAGTTGCTGCCGGCAAGAATCTTCGGTTCCGGCAGGCGGTACGTGCCGTGCTTCTCGCGCACGATGCGCACGAATGGTTCGTTGCCGTACGTCGAGCGAAACGCGCGCCACAGATCCTTTTCGGTCACCGGCGATGGCGGGAAGCAATGTGCCGTTGCGAGCGCACCGCGCACCAGTTCCACGCTGGTGATCGACAGATGCACCCGCTGCAGCCCCAGCGCCTGGATGATTTCCGCAGTATGGCGGTGGCCGGTCGGCGCGAATGATCGCACGGCACCGCTGCGTTCGGGGTGATGCGACGATTCATTCGGTTGTGCTCCGCCCTCGGACGATCCAACCTTGACCTCGACCACCACGTCGCGCCCGGGATCGATCAGCCCGGCGCGCACCAGCGGCAGTAGCGCCAGGTTGGCGGCAGTAGCATTGCAGCCGACCCCGCTGACATAACTGGCGGAACGGAGTGCATCTCGCATGAGTTCGGGCAGGCCGTAGACGAAGCGTTCCAGCCAGGCCGGCGCCGGGTGCGTCTCGCCATACCAGCGCGTGTAGGTCGCCGGGTCGCGCAGGCGGAAATCGGCGGAACAGTCAATGATTCGCGGCGCCAGTTGCGCGAATCGCTCGATCGCGCGCGCTGCATCACCATGTGGCAGGGCAAGGAACAGCAGGTCGCACGGCGCCAGTCGATCAAGCGAGGTGAACTGGAGTTCGCGCGCTGCTGCCACGCCGCGCAGGTTCGGGTGCACCGCGGTGACCGGTTTACCCGCCAGACGCTCGGAGGTGACCTGCGCGACCGCCGTGTGCGGGTGAAACAGCAGCAGGCGCAGCAATTCACCGCCGACATAGCCGCTACCGCCAGCTATCGAGACATTGATTGGCATACCATCCTCGCATGTCGGATCAGGTGGCGGCCAGGCGCAACATCAGTGCAGCGCGTTGCATCGGTTATCTCCTTGCTGCCGCCAGCGTGTAGTCAATAATCTTCGCGGGAATATCGACCCCGGTGGGCTGAATGCTGTTGCGAAACTCCATGGTGTAATTGACTTCGTTGACCAGCAGGCGGCCATCAGGCGCTTCAAGAACGTCGATCGCGACCACACCCCCGCCGACAGCATAGGCGGCGCTGACGCACAGATCCGCGAGCGCAGGCGTCACCGGGCAGACACTCGCCTGGCCACCACGCGCCGTATTCGTGATCCAGTGTGCGCTGGCGCGATAGATGGCACAGATACACTCATCACCAACCACGAAGGCGCGGATGTCACGCCCATGCGGTTTGGGCACATACTCCTGGATATAGAAAATCGAATGATGGTATGAACCAAGGATCTCTTTATGCTCCAGTAGCGCCTCGGCCGCCTCACGGTCGTTGACCTTGGCGATCAGCCGCCCCCACGAGCCGATTGCAGGTTTGAGCACGGCCGGATAGCCAAGCTCTTCAATTGCGCGTAACGCCGAAGCCGGGCTGAACGCCATGCGGGTGCGAGGCGTCGGTACGCCGGCACGAATCAATGCCTGGGTCGTCTTGAACTTGTCGCCGCACACATCTGCGACCTGCGCGGTATTGACGGTCGGCACGCCAGCGTCATTCAGTACCTTGAGGGCATAGAGCGCACGCGAATGGTGAATGCTCCGCTCCAGGACGACGTCATACGCGTAGCGACCCTGGTTGAGATCAAAGATGACCTCATCGTCGTCAATCCGCTCATAGGCAATGGCACGGCGTTCCAGTTCGGCAAAGAGCAGCTTTTCCTCAACGCGAATGCGTGAGCAGAGAATGCCAATGCGCATATGTCATTCTCCCCAGTCCTCGCCGACCTGCGGAGCAAGCGCCAGTTCAGGCGGGTCGAGGCTGATCACTTCGAGTTCGGCGGCGCAGTCGGGGCATGTCAGAATCTCTCCTTCGACGGTGCCGGCGGGCAGGGTAATTTCCGCGTCGCATTCGGGGCAAGTGGCGTTCATGGTGATGCCTCCTTCATAGTTCCTATCCGAAAAACGATATGTCTCCTGTCATGGCGCAGAGCGTGAGCGACAAAGCAATCTCTCGGCGTGTGCTGGTAGATTGCGTCGCTGCGTGCGCTATGCCATCCAATCCGTTATCTGGAGCCGCATTTAGAGCCTATCCGAAAACCAGATGGTCAATGTCATTGCAAGCGCGAGCGAAGCAATCTCCTCTCGCGCCGGTAGATTGCTTCGTCGCTGGCGCTCCTCGCAATGACAGCAGGCCCATGAGTTTTCGGATAGGCTTAGTGCTTCCCTTCGGACCATGGAACGATCACAGGATCGCGTAGCAGCCCAAGGATCGCCGTGGTGACATCGGCGGTCATCGCATTCCCGCCCAGGTCGGGCGTATGCGGGCCGCTGGCATGGATGCGGCGTATCGCGTCGTGGATGCGCGCCGCGCATCGGCGGAACGGTGCCGCGTCCTCCGGCGCCGTGCGCTGCGCAAGGTGCTCCAGTAGCAACGCGGCACAGCCGATTGCCGCCAGTGGATTCGCGATCCCCCTGCCCGCAATATCCGGCGCAGCGCCATGCACCGGCTCGAACAGAGCGTGCGTCTCGCCAATGTTCGCCGAGGGTGCCACACCCAGTCCGCCGCCCCGGGCGCATGCCACATCCGAGAGAATGTCGCCGAACAGGTTGGTTGTGACGATCACGTCGAACCGTTCGGGGCGGGTGGCGAGTTGTAGCGCGCATGTATCAACCAGCATCTCTTCAACTGTGACATCCGGGTATGTCCGCGCAACATCCAGCGCAACGGCGCGAAACAGGCCGCACGTTGCACGCAGAACATTGGCTTTGTGCACGACGGTGACACGCGGCGCGGCCCGGGTGTTGCCGGCGGCACCGGCGCGTGCAGCATGTCTGGCGCGCGCCAGGTCGAAAGCGACACGCGCGATGCGTTCACTGGCATGCCGGGTGATAACCCGTTCGGCGATAGCGGTCGCGCCATTGTCTTCAACACGTTCGCGCCCGGCATACAGCCCTTCGGTGTTTTCACGAACCACCACCAGGTCAATGTTGTGACCCGGGCGTTCCTCAACAACGGGACGGATATTGGCGTACAGGTCCAGTTCACGGCGCAACCAGACAATCGGGCTACGATAGCCAGCGACCGGATGGCTGGGCGAGGCGACTGCGCCAAACAGAACGGTATCGGCGGTGCGGGCGGCTGCCAGTGTTGGTTCGGGTAGGGATGTGCCGGTGTGCTGGAAACATTCCCAGCCCGCTGCGGCCTCCTCAAACACAAAAGGCAGGCCGGTCGCGCGCAGTACTGCAACCGCGGCAGGCACAACCTCGCGCCCGATACCGTCGCCGGGGATTACCAGAATTGTGTACGGTCGGGTCGTCATCCATGGGTCTCCACACCGGCACCCGGGAAGCGGCGATACTTGCGATAGTAGGGCACGATACCGCCCTCGGCCCACACCTCGCGCACCCAGGAGGGCGGCGGCGGCAACTGGATGGCGCGGTTCTGCGTCGCCAATGTTCCGGTGGTGACATCAAAATCAACCTCCTGACCATCGGCAAGTTCGCCGGTCAGATCCGCCTCGAACAGTGGAATGCCGAGGTTGAGGGCATTGCGATAGAAGATGCGCGCAAACAGCGGCGCGATAATCGCACCGATACCAACCATTTTGAGCGCCAGCGGGGCGTATTCACGCGACGATCCGCAGCCGAAGTTCGGCCCGGCAACAATCAGGTCGCCAGGTCGAACGGTTGTGGCGAACTCGGGGCGCGCCTCGATAAACGGATAGTTCCGCAATTCGTCTTCGCTCTTCAGCATGTACGGCGCATACCGCCCGGGAACAATCTGGTCGGTGTTGACATTTGCGCCGAAGCGCCAGATGCGGGCCATCGTCTTGTTGTCCCTTTCTTGTAGATGACCTGTGCGATCAGTCTCGGCCCATCATGCGCATACGCGCCATCAGTGTGGCAGAGCTCTCTCCAGGCCGCATGACTGCCTGCCTTCTCGCGTCTGTCTCATTCCAGCGCCTGCGCCAGGTCGGCAATCAAATCGTCGGGATGCTCAAGCCCGACCGAGATGCGCAACAGGCTCGGCGGCGTGCTGCTCTCAGGTCCCTCGACCGATGCGCGATGCTCGATCAGGCTTTCGATACCGCCCAGGCTTGTCGCGCGGGTAATGATCTTCACGTTCGCCGCGACGGCCATGGCTGCAGGTTCGCCACCTTTAACCTCGATTGACAGCATACCGCCGAAGCCGTGCATCTGGCGCGCGGCAACCGCGTGGCCGGGGTGAGTCGTCAGGCCAGGATAGTGAACGCGCTCGATACGTGGATGTACCGCAAGGAAGCGCGCAACCTGCATGGCGTGCGCGGCATGGGCGCGCACACGGTAGGCCAGTGTCTGAATACCGCGCAGCACCAGCCAGCAATCAAAGGGCGACGGCACGGCGCCGCCATTTGCCTGTAGGAAACGCACCCGTTCCGAGAACGCGTCGCTGGCACGGAAGACCACCGCGCCGCCCAGGACATCGCTATGGCCGCCAAGATACTTGGTGGTGGCGTGCAACACCAGATCGGCGCCCAGTTCCAGCGGGCGTTGCTGGATCGGTGTGGCCCAGGTGTTATCCACGACGCACCGCGCGCTGCCGGCGTGGGCAATCGTGGCAATCGCCGCGATGTCGGCAATTTTGAGGAGCGGGTTCGAGGGTGTTTCGATCCAGACAAGGCGTGTGTTCGGACGCATTGCCAGGCGTACATGCTGTGGATCGCGCATATCAACCCGCGTATACTCCAGGCCCCAGGGAGCCATGATTTCGCGTAGGAGCCGGGTAACGCCGTGGTAGGCGTCATCAGGAGCGATCACGTGATCACCGGGTCGGAGCGCCTGAAAGATGCTCATGGCCGCCGCCAGGCCTGAGCCGAAGGCCGCACACTCGGCGCCGCCTTCGAGCGCCGCCAGGCAGGTTTCGAGCATCGTACGGTTCGGGTTACCGTTCCGGGTGTAAATGTAGCCGTGAGGGAAGCTTCCATCAGGCGCGCGTTCGAACGTCGTCGTCAGATAGATCGGCGGGATGACCGCACCGGTCGCCGGGTCAATCTCCTGGCCGGCATGGATGGCGGTTGTCTCGATATGCACTGCTGCTCCTTCATACGTGGGCGATGATCGAACGGTCACATGCGCAGGCTGGCGATGGCCAGCATGCCAAAGGTAGCGATGATGGTCCCGGCCAGCCGGTTCACCCAGGTGAGCGAACGCGCTCCAACTCGCGAGCGCAGCAGGCTCACGCCACTACTCAACAGCACCCACCAGAGCGCCGATCCGACGAAGACGCCGAGCACCAGCCAGGTAGCGGCGGCATAGTCGCCATGGGCATCGCTCGCAAGGCCAAGCCCGGCAAAGATGGCGGCGAAGGCCAGGACGGTCGCCGGGTTGGTCAGGGTAAGCACAAAGGTCGAGGCGTAGGCGCCGAGTAGCCCACGACCACCGGCCTGCGCGGCCCGTTCGGCTGGCCGGGCGACGAAGGTCGTCACGCCAAGATAGAGTAGAAACAACCCGCCGAGCAGGCGCAACCAGAACTGCCCGCCGACGAGCAGCACCGATATGAACGTCAGGCCAAAACCGGCGATGGTGCCATAGACGGCATCGGCTGTAGCTGCGCCCAACCCTGAGACCAGGCCGGCAGCGTGCCCCTGCGCCAGTGTGCGCCGGATGCAGAGGACGCCGATCGGCCCGACAGGCGCGGCAATGCTGAAGCCGATCATCATGCCACGTATGAGAAGCGATGGGTCAACCTCCATACCGAGGTCCTTTGTGCTGCCAGAGATCAGGGTGAGGGATGAGCGTAAGGATTCATCGCATCGCGTGTACCACGCTCAGCATCACGAACCGCTAACCCTCACTCACCACTTCCGCCGGATGCGCAATATAGCCCAGCACTGCGGTCGCCGCCGCAACCTCCGGCGAACCAAGGTAGATCTGCGCATCAGGTGAACCCATCCGGCCACGGAAGTTGCGGTTGCCGGTGAACAGACAGATCTCGCCAGGCGCCAGCACACCCATGTGCCGCCCGATACAGGCACCACAACCAGGTGTGCCAATCGCCGCGCCGGCGGCAAGCAACGTCGCCAGCGTCCCGTCGTCGGTTGCCTGGCGGAGTGCCTCGCTTGAGGCGGGAACGATCAGCAGGCGCACCCCGCGCGCGACTGTACGTCCTTTCAGGATGCGCGCCGCTGCCGCCATGTCGCCGTAGTGACCATTGGTACACGTGCCGATATAGACCACATCAACAGCGATGCGCCCGAGGTTACTCAGGTCCTGTACGTTGTCAACATAATGCGGGACACTGATCTGAGGTTCCAGGGAGTCAAGATCAACCTCGATCGTCCGGCTATAGTGTGCATCCTCCTCCACCCGCAGCCATGCCGGGGCGGTGATACCGCGCTGTTCGGCATGCGCATCCCATCCCGCACCGGTGGGTGGCACGATGCCCGCCTTACCGCCAATCTCAATGGATAATGTTGCCAGCGTCATACGCGCGGCAATGGTCAGTTCATCAACGCCATGCCATTCGACCGACTGGTATGTTGCGCCATCGGCGCCGATCAGGCGCGCCACGCGCAGGCCGAGATCCTTGGCGCCAACGCCGGAGCGCAGGCGACCACGCGCCTGCACCCGCACGGTTTCCGGCACGCGCAACCAGGTCTGGCCGGTGGCCAGGGCCAGTGCCATATCAGTGGATCCCATGCCGGTGCCGAAGGCGCCGACCGCGCCATAGGCCGTCGAATGCGAGTCGCTGCCAATAATCAGCATGCCGGGACGTGCCAGGCCTTCTTCGACCAGGACGGGATGCGAGATGCCGCGCCCGACATCGAAGAAGTGGGTAATCTGCCGGGTGCGCACCCAGCGGCGCAACGCAAGTTGATGTTCGGCATTCTGGATAGTTGCTGCCGGGGCAACATGATCGACCACCACCGCCACGCGCTCAGGGTCCCACACCCGGTCAGCGCCCAGTTCGTGGTGCAGGATCTTGATGATGCCGGGTGAAATACTGTCGTGCATCATCGCAAGGTCAACAGCGGCGACAATGGTTTCGCCAGCCCTGACCGATCGCCCGGCGGCATGCGAAAGGATCTGTTCAGCGAGTGTCTGCCCCACATCAACCTCCTGGTGCGCAAAAAGAAAGCCCGCCTCACCTGGTCTGGTGAAGCGGGCCTGTCATCCAGCCGTGCGGGACAAGCGAGCTTAACCAGACCTGCGGTCCGGCTTCTTGCTCTGCTTGGCCTGCTTGGCAAACAAGATAGGCATACGTGGTGAAAAGATCGTTATGGCTCCGCTGTGCAGTGTAGCATTGACCGGCGCGGCTGTCAAGCAGATGCATGACTTTTTTTGCCCGTCGTTGCGACATATTGTGTGGGCCGCTATACTGTACGCCGCTTCCGAGCCGATACGGTATAGATACTGGCTTCTGTCGTGACGAATGCGACTGATACCCGGATGACGCGTTTGCGAACAATCATGTGGCCACTGTCCGGCTACACGGTTCTGGCGATCGTCTTCACCTGGCCGCTGGCGATGCAGCTGACCACTGCAATCGGCGGGGGCCTTGATCCATTGTTGCAGACGTGGGTGCTGGCCTGGGACGCACACATTCTGATCTCCAACCCGCTTATGGCCTGGCACGCGCCGATCTTTGTCCCATACCCGGAGACACTGGCCTATAGCGACCATCATCTGTTACTGGCGGCCGTTGCCCTGCCGTTACTGGCATCTGGCGAGCCAATCCTGGCATACAACCTGCTTGTGCTGCTCAGCTATGTGTTGACTGGCTGGGCCGTATATGTGCTGGCGCGCACCATTGTTGATCCTGTTCGCCACACATCTGCAGGCGCTGCCAGCGCGTTTGTTGCCGGCGCCGTCTTTGCCTGCGGGACCTACCGGACGACGCACTTTGTCCATTTGCAATTGTTGCAGACGGCGTGGTTGCCGCTGGCGTTGTTGTTTTTGATCCGTCTGCTGCGTTCCCCCCAGGGCGACGGTCCCTGGTGGCGCAATGCGGCGCTCTTCGGGTTGTTTGCGGGAATCCAGTGTGTCACGGCGCTCTATTACGCCTACCTGGCGGTATTCGCCCTTGGCCTGTATGTCGCCGTGTGGTTCATCGTGGCACTCTGGCGTTCTACCCGCTCCAGACCGGCATATTCGTGGCGGCAGCCTGCCGGCCTGGTGATCGGTGGCGCCATTGCAGCAACGATTTCCGTGCCGTTTATTCTGCCGTATCTCAATGTCTACCGCTACCTGGGCATTGTTCGCTCGCCGCGTGAGCTGGATAACTGGTCAGCGCCGCTCCAGGCGTACCTCGCGGTGCCGCCAGCGAACTGGTTGTATGGTGCCACAGGCGGGCCGTTCGCGGCCAGCGGCGGTGAGTTTGCTCTGTTCCCCGGGCTGGTGACGCTGACGCTGGCGCTGGTTGGCGTGATGCTGGTCTGGGCGCGTAGCAGCGTCCGGGGCAGAGTCCACCATGGCGGGACCTTACGGCGGGATGCGATCTTCCTGCTGCTCCTCGGTTCTGGCGCATTCATCCTCTCGCTCGGCACCGGCGTGCGGCTTGAGCGCGGCGCAGAGGCGCTTCCCCTCCCGCTGCCATACATGCTCTTGTACGAACACGTCCCTGGCTTCGGCGCGTTGCGCGTCCCGGCGCGCTGGGCCATGCTGGCGCACCTGGCGCTGGCGTTGCTGGCGGGGGTCGCGCTAGCACACCTCTTGAGCGGTTCGTACCGCAGGCAACAGCAGGCTTCGGGCCCGGCGCATGGCATCCGGTGGCAGCGTTCCCCGGGCCGCGTCCTCGTGCTGGTCACCTGCCTTTGTGCAATGCTTGCGGAGCATCTGGCCATTCCGCCACCGCTGGCCGTGCCGCCGCCTGCGCCACCGGTGTATGCCTGGCTTGGCGCGCCTGCCCAGCGTGACATCCGCGCCGTGCTGGAGTTGCCGGTTGGGCCGACGCCGCGCGGCACCGAACTCGAGCGGATCGCATTGCGCCAGTTCTATCAGATCCAGCACTGGAAACCACTGATCCTCGGCTACAGTGGCATCATTCCTTTCGGCACAACTGACGTGATGCGCCGTGTCCAGCGCCTGCCCGATAATGAAACAGTGCGCTACCTGGCGCTCATCGGGGTTGACACACTGATCATCCATCGTGATGAGTACGATGAGACCCGGCTGGAACCGTTGCTGGCCTGGGCCGAAGCGACTCCGCTTCTCCGCCGTCGCGCCGAAGTGGGCGACGCGCTGGTGTACATGATTTCGCAGGCTGCCCTGTTACCCGGGCCAGAGCAGCCAGGCGCGTCGGTGTTCGTCTCAAGCGACGAGCGCGTGCCGGGAGTACTGGCACTGGCGCTCGCCAGGCGTTGGGAAACGGCGGGAATGGCACTCTATGGTACCGGTCGGACGCGCTATTACCCGCCGCTGGCGGTGCCGCGACCCGGCCAGGTATTCGACTATGGCTTGCTGGCCGCTGACGAAGATCCGGCAGTCGCCGGATTTGAGCCGGCCGGGCTCCTGTGGACCTCGAACGGCCTGGCGTTCTATGCTGGTAACCCGACCCTGCGCGCCGCGCTCGACCTTGCCCGGCCGGTGCCTGGCCAGTTTCACCCGGCCTATCCGGCAGCATTTGACCTGGTAGTCAACCCGGATCAAGCGCGCGCTGGCGACATGTTCGTTACCTGGAACGAACCGCTCGCTACAGCGTTTCTTGAACTGGACGTTACCAGCCTGGTACGGCAGACGGTTACCATTGGCAGTGTACCGTTTCCGATCGAGCCGGGAGTGACAACCATCGCTGCGCCGCTTACCCTGAACGAGACCGTCCGCGTGGCCGGGCAGCCTGGCGTGACGGCCATGCAACGCATGCGAATCCTGGCGGCACCACGCGCGCCCGCGCCGCCAGCCACCGGCGCACTGGCGGTTGCAGCCGAGAGCCGCGTTGAAGGATCGAGACTGCTGGTAACGGCGCATGTTGGCGGCGCGGGCGCGCTGATGGTGGATGTGCGCGGCGCGGCGGCGCGCGACGATCGACCGGTACACGTACTCGAAGGCAGCCAGCCGATCGCTCCATCGGGTCGAAGCGAGCTTTACTTTGAAACGGATCTGTTGCGACCTGCCGGGCCATGGGTGACACAGGCGGGCAAGGCTGAAGATGGGAGGTATATCGTCTATCTGAAGTCTGCTGCTCGCGCCAGTGCTCCAGGGGTTCCAATTGCCAGATTCAATGTGCGTAACGGCGCGGTCGTTGATGCTGAGCCAGTGCCGCTGCCATTGACATCGATCAGATGATCCGAGTTACGCGGTGGACCGCGCCGCGCGCCGCTGGAGGCGTGTCGTATGGCATATTTCGGATTGGCAATGCGCCTCTGGTATCATATACCCGTGCGGGTCAGGTCAGGCGTGCCATCTCGGTTTACCCTGGCGGGTGTATTGGTGCCCGGCGATGATGCCTGACTGTCCAGAGGATTTTACTCATATGGATACCTCTACTCAATCTGGTGATGGCGCGGTGCCGATGCGTATTCTTATTGCCGAAGATGACGCAATGAATCGCGACATGCTCACGCGCCGTATGCAATGGGAAGGGTTCACGATACTGATCGCCGCCGATGGGATCGAAGCTGTGCATGTTGCCCGTGCGCGGCGTCCTGATCTTATTCTGCTCGATATGGGATTGCCGAGGCGGAGCGGCTGGGAAGTTGCTGCTCAACTCAAGCAAGATGATGCGACACGCGACATTCCAATCATTGCGCTCAGTGCGTACGTTCTTCCGGAGGACCAGGTCAGGGGCCTGGAAGCCGGTTGTGATGCATACGAGGTCAAACCGATCGAGTTCGATCGCCTGATCCGGTCGATTCACCACCTGCTTGCCGCACGTTCCCCCGGAAACGCCGGAAGCGACACGGATAATGTCTGATGAGTCTGCGCTTTACCCCCTATGCGGCCACACTCATAGCGCTTGGCGTCATCGCGCTTGCTGTTGCATGGTACGCGTGGCAGCGCCGAACAATACCGGGCGCGCTACCGCTCAGCGCCCTTGGTATGAGTATGAGCGTCTGGCTGTTCAGTTATGCCCTTGAACTGAGCAGCCTGGATCTGCCGGTCGCCCTTTTCTGGGTCAGGATTGAATACCTTGGCATTGTCAGCGTGCCGGTGATCTGGGTGTGGTTCGCCGTAGAATATAGCGGTGCAGCCTCCTGGCTCGATCGACGCCGGATCGCGCTGCTGGTCCTGGTTCCACTGGTCACGGTCGCCATTATCTGGACGAATGACGTACATCGGCTCTTCTGGAGATCCGTCACGCTGGAAACAGACGGCCCGTTTACCGTCTTTAATTCGACCTACGGCGCCTGGTTCTGGGTGCACGCGGTGTACTCTTATCTATGCCTGCTTGGCGGTGCGTATCTTCTGGTGCAATTCGTCGTGCGTTCATCCCGGTTGTTTCGTGGCCAGGCCGGCCTGTTGTTGATCGCCGTCGCAGCGCCATGGCTGGGCAACGCACTCTACCTCTCAGGCCTCAGCCCGTGGGACCGTCTCGACCTGACCCCGTTCGCATTCGCGATCACGTTGATGACGATTGGCTGGAGCATGCTTCACTTCAGTCTGTTCAGAATCATACCGGTTGCGCGCGACATGGCACTGCAGAGTATGAGGGACGGTGTCATGGTGCTGGATGATCGTGGGGTGGTGGTTGATGTCAATCGCGCTGCGCAGGGACTGATCGGGCGTCCAGGCAACAGGATCATCGGCAGGCCCGCAGGTGATGTGCTGGCACCCTGGGCCGACACGATCCGGCGCTACCGCGATATTACCGAACTGACCGATGAAATCGGGATCGGCGAGGGGCCTGAGCAACGGTGGTACGATGTGCGCATCTCGCCAATTTATGATGAGCGCCGCGTCTTTCGTGGCCGGTTGATCGTCTGGCGTGATATCAGCGAGCAACATCGCGCTCGCGAAGAGTTGCGCCGCAACAATGAGCAGTTGCTCGCAGCGCAGCAAGCGCTGGTGGAGGCGCGTGATATTGCCGAGGCGGGGAGCCGGGCCAGGAGCGCCTTCCTGGCCCACGTGAGCCATGAGTTGCGTACGCCGCTGACCTCTATCCTGGGCTATTGCCAGTTGTTGCAGATCGGATTGGATCGCCAGAGCTACGACGAGACCCGGGCCGATCTTGATGCGATTCGCTCCTCCGCCAGTCACCTGCTCGAGTTGATTGATAATGTGTTGCATATTACGATCATTGAAGCAGGCCGTACCGATCTGCATGTCGTGTCGTTCGCGGTGGAGGAGATCATCCATGATGTTGCCTGCGTTGTGCAACCGCTCGTTGTGCGCAACCGGAACACGCTGCGCATCGAGTGTGATCCGGCGATTGGTATGATGTGCGCCGATCCGGCGAAGGTGCGGCAGATTCTGTTGCATGTGCTTGGCAATGCAGTGAAGTTCACCAACGACGGTATTGTGACCCTCGTGGTTACACGCGAGACGATCGATAACCGGCAGTGGATGCTCTTTCGCGTGACCGATACTGGCCCGGGCATTCCGGCCGAACGGGTGCCGCACCTGTTTACGCCTTTCGCCATCGCCAACGACCCGATCGTCCGCGGGAACAAGGGGGCCGGGCTGGGGCTGGCGATCAGCCACCATTATTGCCAGCTCATGGGTGGCGATATTACCGTCGCGAGTGTCAATGGCAAGGGCACAACGTTTGTCGTACGCCTCCCGGTGAATACGCCGATGGCCACACCGGTGGCGGGATAGTGCGCCGCGGTTGCGAGTGCGTCTCGGCAGCGGCGCGCAACCGTGATCCGCAGAGGCGCCGTCGTTGCCGGGGTGACCGCGTACGTCCTGCTGGTGAGATCGCCGCGAGAAGGTGGATGTAGAGGGAGTTCAGTATGTGGGGCGGTCGATTCTCTGAAGGGATTGACGCGCTGATGGCGCGTTTCAACAGTTCGTTTCCATTTGACCGGCGCATGTGGGATGAGGACATTCGTGGCAGTATGGCATGGGCGCGCCAGCTGGTGCATGCCGGCGTGATCACGGCCGATGAATGTGACGCGTTACTCGCAGGTCTCGATACGGTGCGCGCCGAGTTTGCCGCCGGGCAGTTTGCAGCGCAGGACACTGACGAGGATATTCACACTGCCGTCGAGCGCCGCCTTGGCGAGATTGCCGGGTCGGTCGCCGGTAAATTACACACTGGCCGTAGCCGGAACGATCAGGTCGCAACGGACATACGTCTCTGGATGCTGGGTGCGGTCCAGCGTGCTGATCATGGCCTGCGCGCAGTGCAGGCCGCCTTGCTGAACCAGGCCGAAGTGGCAGGTAACGCGCTTCTTCCCGGGTACACCCACCTGCAACGCGCGCAGCCGGTGTTGCTGGCTCACTGGCTGCTCTCCCATTTCTGGCCGTTCCAGCGTGATCGTGAGCGCCTTGCCGACTGCGCAAAACGCACCGCTGTCCTCCCGCTCGGATCGGGCGCTATTGCCGGTACGCCGCTGGCAGTGGATCGCGCCGCGCTGGCCGCCGATCTCGGGATGGCGGCGATCGCGCCAAACAGCATTGATGCGGTCAGCGATCGCGACTTCGCCGTTGAGTTTCTCTCCTGCGCGGCACTGATCGGCGTGCACCTCAGCCGCCTGGCCGAAGACATGGTCATCTATAGCAGCGCCGAGTTTGGGTTTGTGGTGCTTGCCGACGCCTATAGTACCGGATCGAGCCTGATGCCGCAGAAGAAGAACCCCGATTCGTTCGAGTTGCTGCGCGGCAAGTCGGGCCGCCTGATTGGCGATCTGATGGCGCTGCTGACCGTGCTCAAGGGGTTGCCTTCCGCCTACGATAAGGATCTACAAGAAGACAAGGAGCCGCTGTTCGACGCTGCCGATACGCTTGACCTGGCGCTGCCGGTGGCGGCGGGTGCCGTGGCGACGGCGCGCTTCCGCCACGATCGGATGCGTGCTGCGCTCGATGATGCTATGCTGGCTACCGACGTGGCCGATTACCTGGTCGAGCGCGGTGTGCCATTTCGCGAGGCGCATCGGGTGGTAGGCGGGCTGGTGCGCGAAGCCGAGCGGCGCGGAGTGAGCCTTGCAGCGCTTCCGGTCGATATGTTCCGCGCGGCACACCCGGCTTGCGCTGACGATCTGCCACATGTCTTCGACTTCGCCCGTTCGGCGGCAATGCGGCGCGTGCCTGGCGCAACCGCGCCGGAAGCCGTACAGGCACAAATGGCGCAGGCGCGCCGGTGCCTGGCATCCCACGAGGCGCCAGCGGATGGGCGATAGGAACGGATAACGCCGTCGGGCGCCGCTCCACGCTGTTCCGTATGTGTCATGCGCTCCATAACTGAAACAGGGTTGTCGCGTGGTACAATGCACGACAGCAATGCAGTAACAGGCTACGGTGATGAGTGTCGGGCCATCGGTCGCTCGCAGGAGCACGGGATGGCTGCTGGAACGCGCCACTCAACCATCGGCACCTGCTGTGAGATGAGACGATGGGCGATGGCCCTGCTGCCGGAGAATGCCGGACATGACAATCAAACATTTTCTCTCTGCTGCCGACCTGACGCGCGCCGAGACCGAGGCGTTGCTTGATCGGGCCCGGGCGCTCAAGGCCGAGTGGCGCGGTGCAGGCCACCAGCCTGATGCGCGTGGCGCGCTGCCATTGCAGGGCAAGACGCTCGCGCTGGTGTTCGAGAAGCCTTCATTGCGCACCCGCGTTGCATTCGAGGCGGGTATGACGCAACTCGGCGGCCATGGCAGTTATCTTTCAGCAAATGACATTGATATGGGCGGCCGCGAGAGCGTTCCTGATGTTGCCCGGAACCTGAGCCGCTGGGTACAGGCGATCGCAGCGCGCGTCTTTCGCCATGCCACGGTAGAGACGCTGGCGCGGTACGCAACGGTCCCGGTGATCAACGCACTCTCCGATCAGGAACACCCCTGCCAGGCGCTGGCTGATATGCTGACATTGCGCGAGCAGTTCGGGCGCCTCCAGGGGCTCAGGCTCGCGTATGTCGGCGATGGGAACAATGTGGCGCATTCGCTCATGCTGATGGGCGCGACGCTGGGGGTGAACATCAGCATTGGATGCCCCCCTGATTATCGTCCCGATCCTGAGGTTCTGGTGCGGGCGGAACGCCTGGCTGCCGAGAGCGACGCGGTGATCAGTGTGACCTCCTCACCCGTCGAAGCTGTCGGTGACGCCGATGCCATCTATACCGACGTGTGGGCCTCAATGGGTCAGGAACACGAAGCGGCGCGCCGGCGGCCCGTGTTTCAGCCTTACCAGATCAATGCAGCGCTCATGGATCATGCCCGGCCCGGTGCCCTGTTTATGCACTGCCTGCCGGTACATCGCGGCGAGGAAGTCACCGCCGATATCATTGAAGGACCGCGCTCGGTGGTGTTCGAACAGGCTGAAAACCGGCTGCATGTGCAGAAAGCACTCATCCTGAGCTTGCTCGGGTTGTAGAGGTGGCGGTATGTACCTGATCGTCGTCGGTTGCGGCCGTGTCGGTTGCCTGCTTGCACAGCAGATGGCATCCGAAGGGCACGAGGTGGTCGTGATTGATAAGAACGCACAGTCGTTCAAGCGCCTCGGGCGCGATTTTCGCGGCCGGACGGTGCTTGGCATCGGCTTCGATCGCGATACCTTGCGCGAGGCGGGCGTCGAGCGCGCCGATGCGCTGGCAGCGGTGACCAACGGCGATAATTCGAACTATATCTCCGCGACCGTCGCGCGCGATGTGTTTCGTGTGCCGACGGTCGTCGCGCGAATCTATGACCCACAGCGCGAGGTGATCTACCGTGAACTCGGCATCCGCACGATCAGTTCAACGAGCTGGGCGGTGCATACGATCCGGCGCATTCTGCAGGGTAATGAAGCCGTCACATCCGTTCAGTTCGGCAGTGGTGAAGTGGAGATAGCAGAAATTCCTGTGAGCGGGCGGCTCGCAGGCCGTTTTGTGCGTGATCTGGCTGTCCCCGGTGAGATCATGCCGGTCGCGATCGTCCGGCGGGGCCGCGCCTTTCTGCCGACGCCGGGTGTGACGCTGGAAGACGGCGATGTGGTGCATGTCGCCGTGCTTGCGACTGCAACCGGGTTGCTTGACTCGATGGTTCGGTGACGGTGATGAATATTCTGATTGTCGGCGGCGGCAAGATCGGGCGTAACCTGGCGACGTTCCTCACGACTGAACAGCGCCATCAACTGACGCTGATCGAAAAGCAGGAGCATGTTGCCACCAGCCTTGCGCGATCATTGCCAAACATCCGGGTGATCGAAGGCGATGGTTGTGATCCGTCGGTACTGCGCGACGCTGGCGCCGAGGTGGCGGATGCGGTTGCCGCTGTGACGGGCGACGACGAGGATAACCTGGTGGTTGCGGTGTTGTGCAAACGTGAGTTTCGCGTCGGTCGGGTTGCGGCGCGCATCAATAATCCGAAGAATGCCTGGCTCTTCACCCGCCGCCTGGGGGTGGATTTGCCGATAGATACGGCCCAGACGATCGGGCGTGGCCTTGAGGCTGATATTAATCTCGGTGCGATCGTTCAGCTGACCCGCCTGCATGAAGGTCGCGTCTCGCTGGTTGAATTCACTGTCGCAGCCGAATCCGGCGCGGTTGGAAAGACGGTCGCGGCGCTACGCCTGCCGCCCGATTGTGTGCTGACTGCGATCTTGCGTGGCGACGATGTCATTCTGCCTGCGGGTGAGACGATGATCCAGGCGGGCGACCAGGTCATTGCGCTGGCCTATCGCGATCGTGAAGCGGCGTTGTCCGAGCGATTTCAGTAGATGGCACGTATCACGCGCACTACTCGCCAGCGAACCGCGGCGCGCCCCGCCACGCGCCAGCTTGTGGTTTGCCAGCACGATGGCCGCTTCAGTAGCACCATCGATCCGGCGGAAATCAGCGAGTTGATCCGGCAGAAGGATCAGCTTGTCTGGGTGGATCTGCAGGGCCCGCACGAGCCAGATCTGGCATTGCTCACCGAGGAGTTTGGCTTTCACCCGCTGGCGATCGAAGATGCGACCCGCGCCCATGAACGTCCGAAAATCGAGATCTTTGCCGATTACTACTTCCTCGTTTTCTATGCGCTGCGCTACGACACGGAGATGCAGCGTATCGTGCCCCAGCAGGTCAGCCTCTTTGTCGGCTTAAATTACCTGGTGTGCATTCATGCTGAGCCGGTTGCGGCAATTGATGAAACGATCCGTCGCTGGCAGCGCAATGAGCGTGACTTCGGCGCGGATGTGGCCGAGTTGCTCTATCATCTTCTCGACACGATCGTTGATGACTATTTCCCGATTCTTGATGCGTTGATCGAGCGTGTCGAAGATATTGAGGAACAGATCTTTGATCGCTTCCGGCCCGAGGCGCTACAGGAAATTTTTGCCCTGAAACGTGAGTTGCTGATGATGCGGCGGTTTATCGCACCTGAACGTGATATTCTCAATGTATTGCTGCGTCGCGAGATGCCGATCTATCCCCGTGAGATGGTGACCTACTTTCAAGATGTGTATGATCACACCATTCGAGTCACCGATAGCATCGATACGTACCGCGATCTGCTCTCAAGCGCGCTCGACGCATTTCTCTCGCTCCAGTCGAACCAGTTGAATGAGATTGTCAAGATTCTGACGATTGCATCCATCATCCTGATGACGGCGGCATTGATTGCGGGAATCTATGGGATGAACTTTGATGTCATGCCGGAGTTGCACTGGCCGTTCGGTTATGCGTTCGCGCTCGGGTTGATGATGCTTGCGAGCCTGGCATTGATCGTGTTCTTCAAACGGCGACGCTGGCTGTGACCAGGCGCGAGGCGAGAGGCCACAGGTCCTCTTGCCTCGTGCCTCCGGCGCGAGAGGAGATTGCTTCGCTCGCGCTCGCAATGACATTGACCATCTGGTTTTCGGATAGGCTTCTTATGATGGATACAACCTGCCATGCTCAACCCGCCAGCGTCGCGCGCGGCGAAGGAACCCGGCTTCGAACTCTTCCGTGCCGGTTGCGGTGACGAGTGTCTGTTGATCGGGTCGCTCGAGCACGTCAAGCAAGTGTCCCCGGCGCTCAGCATCAAGCTCCGACAGGAGATCGTCCAGCAGCAACACCGGCGCATCCCCCGCGCGCGCGCGCATCAATTCCGCTTCCCCGAGCTTGAGCGCCAGTGTGGCACTACGCTGCTGCCCGCGTGAGCCGTATGTGCCGATGGCGATCGTGCCGGCAGAAATCAGCAGATCGTCGCGGTGTGGCCCGACCAGCGTCTGCCCGCGACCAATCTCGTCGTCGCGCTGCCGCGCCAGGTGCTCGAGAAATGCGCGTTCGATCGCCTGAGTGTCGGCTTCGGGCCCGAAGCCGGCAACGCTGCTCTGGTAACGGGTCATCAGCGCGACATCGCTCGATGTCACCCGGCCGTAGATCGGCCCGACCAGCGCATTCAGGTCGGCGACGGCGCGGAGCCGTTCGTGCAGAATGTAGGCGCCGGCCATCGCCAGTTCTCGATCCCAGAAGGCCAGTTCGTCGTCGGCAGAGCGCAGCGGGCGACGCCCTTCGCGCCAGGCGCGCAGCAGGCTGTTACGTTGCTGTACCACCTTCTGGTAGTGCGCCAGGGTCCGCACGTAACGTCCCTCGAGCTGGGAAAGTGTAACATCAAGGTAGCGGCGGCGTTCGGCCGGTGCACCGGTCACCAGCGCCACGTCTGCCGGTGTAAACAGCACGACCCGTAGATGACCGACCAGGTCAAGCGCGCGCACTGCCTTGCGGTCCACCCGAACGGTCTTGATCGTCTGCACGGCGCTCCCTGACGCTTCCTCCTCAGCGCGACGCTGCACGACGACTTCGAGCCGCACGCGACCCTCGGCGCGCGCGACGTCGCATACCAGACGCGCGAATGGTGGAACGCCGATGTCACCCTGCGCCTCGAAGCGCACCAGTTCACGGTCGGCGCCGGCGCGCGGCGAGCGGGTGGTTGCCAGGAAATAGATCGCCTCCAGCACTGTCGTCTTGCCGGCGGCATTCGGGCCGTAGAGCAGCGTGGCGCCCGGTTCGAGCGTCAGGTCGAGCCGTTCGTAGTTGCGGAAGTCGCGCAGATTGAGGTGGGTAACATACATAGCGGCGCGGCGTGCGCTCAGACGCGCTCAAGGTGCAGGCGCCGCAGCGCCGCCAGGTCGCCGCACCCGCTGCAAAACATGGCGATACGCAACTCGGCAAGGTAGGCCTGTAACCCTTCGATGACGGCTGCGGCGCCGCGATCCTCAACTGCCGGGCCAAGCGCCGGTTTTGCCGTGGCCGCCAGGTCAGCGCCGAGCGCAATGGCTTTGGCGATATCGACGCCGCTACGCACGCCGCCGCTACCAATGATCGTGACATCCGGCAGTGCCGCACGCACCTGGCGGATCGCTTCGGTTGTAGGAATGCCCCAGCCGGCGAAGGCTGCGGCAACGCGTGCGCCGCCATCGGTGGTATGGCGGAAGCGCTCGACCTCGCTCCAGCTTGTGCCGCCCGCACCGGCCACGTCGATGATCCGCACGCCAGCATCAACCAGCCGCCGGGCAGTCGCCGCGCCGATGCCATTGCCGACCTCTTTGGCGATCACCGGCACTTCAAGGTGTGCGCAGACTGCCTCGACCCGTTGCAGCAGGCCGGTGAAGTTGGTGTTGCCTTCAGGTTGAACTGCTTCCTGGAGGGCATTGAAATGCAACACCAGCGCGTCGGCCTCGATCATCTCGACAGCGCGGCGGCACTCGTCAACGCCAAAACCGTAGTTGAGCTGCACCGCGCCGAGATTCGCCAGCAGCGGAATCGTTGGCGCGACGTGGCGGACGCGATAGGTATCCGCCAGGCGCGCATCAACCAGTGCCGCGCGCTGCGAGCCGACCCCCATCGCCAGCCCAAGCGTCTCGGCAGCTTCGGCGAGCGCCAGGTTGATCCGGGCCACATCCTGTGCGCCGCCGGTCATTGAGCTAATCAGCAACGGGGCGCGCATGCGCCGGCCAAGAAATGTCAGGCTGGTATCAATGTCGGCGAGATCAAGTTCGGGCAGCGCCTCGTGCGGCAGACGATAGGCAGAAAAGCCGGTCGTCACACCTTTCGCGGCGACGTCTTCACCCAGCACGATCCGCACATGGTCGAGCTTGCGGCTGCTGGTCTGGTCATTATCGGTCATGGATCGTCCTCAGCAGATGTGTGTTGGTCATGATACCAGATTACCCTGAATGCTTCCAGGATGATCGTGCGGCACCACACGCATCACGCCTGAGGGATGCATGTCCTTGCGCGTGAGAACGTCCTGACTCGTAGAGACGTGGCATGGCATCCAGCAGCTGCACCGGGCGATCCCCGCGTCGGAGCGTGTGGTACTCGCTGCAATGGGGGCGTCTTTTTATGGGGCAGGCGACCGTCTCATCGGCCAGAACCCGGGCGGAGGTATAGTGGACGGTCCATGGTTGAATTGCGGGGTCGGAACCCGGCAGTCGAGTACCCTACAGCGAAGCACAGAACCGTTGATCGCCGGGTCGCGCGCGTCGCGCGCGCATAACGCCCGCGCTCGCGGCATGCACGTGATTTGATCATGCTGCACTTCGCTGTAGGAGACGGTGCATGATGCTCGACTACTTCACGACAACCGGCATGTACAGCTGGCTGATCGGTGCATAGTAAGCCACCCGCACCCCACACAGACTCAATGTAACCGAATCAGGCGGGCCCAGATCCTTGCGCCATTCGACCAGGTAGTTGTTGTTCTGGTTGTCAATCGTAACCGGGTTATTTTCTGTGCTGCTGGTTTGCCGGTAGCCACTCGTATTGGGCGGGCTGTTGGCCGACACCGTGTATCCGCCGTCACCCCTGCCATTGTTCAGAATGAAATAGGCTGTGCTGGTGGTTGTCGTGCTCGCCGAATCATAGGTATAGAGTGTGATCGACACCACCTGCGATCCTTGTGGCAAGTGTACCGGTGCCGAGAACGCAATGCCCTGGGGCATCTGGTTCACACACCCGGTCACCTGGCGCGTATAGGAAACTGGTCCGGCAGGCGTAAACGTATTCCCACTGATGAAGTAGTAACTGAGCGTGGAGGCCAGGGCTGCCGGGCCTGTCACCGACTGAGCGGTTGACACATACGGCTGCAGTGGCGCCGGCGTGGCAGGCCCCACTAGCTGAGGCGATGGCGCGACGGCCTGATCTATTTGCTCACCGGCCGCATATGCGAGAGCCGACAACGCCACCAGTATGGCCGCAATAGCGAATATCACGGGTACAACGATGGGTCTGCGGGTATTCATCCTGTTGCCTCTGTTGCGATAGCAGTGTTCTGAAAGAACGTCTGGCTGACTTCTTTGACAGGAGAGATCGTTCGCTCGAATATTGAGGTTGCCACCACGAACCGGATCGCGAAACGAGTGTAGAGCGACGTGGCGGATTAGTCAAGTCGAGTGGTACTGGTTACGGGGTATGTGTCGGTCGCGTGCTATCTGTGGGCTGTCCCCGAAGGTTCCGAGACGCTCTGCCTGTTTACGGCGGGGTGGCCCGGTATCATGCGGAGACCTGCTATAATATCTGCCTGTCACAGGAATGGCGCGCTGGCACGGCCTCGCGTTGTCCAGCCGGTGGCAGCGTGGTGTTCCCGTGGAAGGGCGGCCGGCACGCGCTACGAGTGGCTCGCGAGTCGCCTGTATCGCTCTGTCGAAGGCAAAGAAGCCAGGTTCCGCGGCGCGAAAGCGAGCGATCGTGCAGGTTCTGTCCGCAACGCCAGCGCCCTCGCAGGCTTCTTGCCCATAATGATACTGTTGGAGGAGTTGATCTGGTGAGTCAATCGTCACGCAACAAAAAAGCGCCGGAACCGGTAGTGCGGAGTGTGTCGCTGCCTGGCGTGATCGCCGCGCTGGTGGTCGTCGGTGTATTTGTCGTCCTGGGCATCATGCTGGCGCAACCCGGCGGCCAGCAGCAGGCCGCTGCGCCGACGCTGGCGCCGTTTGAGGTGGCCACCGTCGTGCCGGCCGATACGTCCGCTGCCCTGCCCGCCGACGTTGCCGCGCGCAATGGCTTCTACAGCGCGCCGCCGCCGATGACGATCGACCCGGCGAAGGAGTATACTGCGACGATTACGACGCCGCGGGGTGATATTGTGATCAGGCTGCGGCCGGACCTTGCGCCGATCGCCGTGAATAACTTCGTGTTCCTGGCGCGTGCAGGGTTCTATGATGGCGTGACCTGGCACCGGGTACTGCAAGGGTTCATGGCCCAGGGCGGCGACCCGAGTGGCACCGGCGGCGGCGGGCCGGGGTATACGATCAAAGATGAATTCGGCCCGGAAATGATTTTCGACCGGCCGGGCATCGTCGCCATGGCGCGCACTGATGCGCCGGATAGTGGCGGTTCGCAGTTTTTCATTACGACGGCGCCGGCACCGTACCTGAATGGTCAGTATACCATCTTTGGCGAGGTCATTGCGGGCCAGGATATTGTCAACGGCATTCCGCTGCGCGATCCGGACAAAGGTGCAACGACGCCGGGAGAGGCGATGCTGAAGGTGACGATTATGGAGCGGTAGCGACAGTTGTAACCGCCGCTACCGGCGCCTGAACCAGCTACGTTTCTTCTCCGGCTCTTCCACGGTCTGGCGCAGTTTTGCCAGATCCTGCTCGATCGAGTCACCCGCGTTCACTCCTTCGGGAACCGGGTGTGCTTCCTCAATACGTGTGGTTGATGGGCGGCTGGCCCGCGGTTCTGTGCCGCGGCCCGTCTGGGCAAGGAGCGCCGGCGGCGGAGGTTCGACAGCGCTATCCAGCGGCGCATAGGGCAATGGCTCGCGTTCGACGCCGAGCGCGAGCAACCATGACCAGAGCATGTCCTGTCGTGCCCGCGAATCTTCCGGCAGTCGCAGCGGGCGGCCGCGAGCATCAATGACAATGCCAAGCGCGCTGCCACTGATTGCCGCGACATCGGACGCCACCTCGACCCCTGGCGCGTTTCGCCCGATTCGTACGCCCCCCGCCGGTCGCAGCGTCAACTGGCCGCGCCGCCCCGGCGACAGGTTGAGCCGCGCAATTTCGCCATGCGCCACGCGCACATGCCGGGTGGCTCCACCCTGAACCTGCAGTTCTGCCTCGACGGCTGTCTCGCCGGGACGACCATCGCCAAGTGCCACAACGACCGTCGCCAGCGGCGTATTGCGCATCAGGTCACGCTCAAACAATGTCAGCGCCGCGTCTGCTTCGGTGAATGCCAGCGCGCCGCATGCGTTCATCAATCCGAGGCTGTCGAGGTGCAGATCGAGTGCCAGCACACTCTCGGCTGCCGATGGTTGCAGCGCGTCGAGAACGGTTAAGACTGCCAGGCCAGGGCTCGGCGCGTGCCGCAGTATGCCGCCGCCCACAATGACCAGGTCGTATTCGGCGTCGCGGTGCTGATCCCAGAGCGCGTCCAGCGCGCATGCCAGCGCTTCGCGCGCCACGGCATGCTCGATCAGCAGCTCCTCGCGTGTTGCGGGTGGAACATGCGGGCGTAGCATCTTGTTAAGCAGCCAGTGGAGGAGGTCGCGTTCGCTGATCGGGAACGGCAGCCAGCGATGGATGGCGGCAATACCACGGTTGGCCAGCACCCCGCCCATGCCGTATCCAGTGCCGACACCTCCCAGAACGGCCGGGCTGTACCGCCCCTGGCTGCTCAGGTGCGCCGTGGTATGCATTGCGCCAGCGTCGAGCGCCAGGACGCCACGCTGGTAACGTTCCGCAACAAAGCGCGTCATCACGCCTGCTGCATCACAGACGGCCCGCAGCGGCGTCCGGCTCAGGCGATGCAATGCAGCCATTCCCGCAAGACCCGGCAACAGGCGATCGTTGTACAGGCGCACGATTTCGCGTCGTACCGGGTCGAGTTGTTCCACGTCGAGTGACGGGCGCACATTATCCACCATTGTCAGGTCTGCGCGCTCGGCGAGAACCGCAGTGACGCGATCGCGCGCCTGGCTGTTGCCGGCGAATATGACGGGTCGCCGTGCGATGCTCTGCCGCTGCTGGCCCTGGGTGTCCACCTGCGTATCCAGTGCCGCCAGCGCGATAATATGCGCCAGGCGAACCAGTGCATCCTGTGCGCCATCTTCGAGGCCACCGGCGATCAGCACGGCATCGGGGCGTAGCCCCAGCAGCGCCTGCACCTGGCGCTCGGTCCAGGTGAGTCCGGCGCCATCCGCGCTACTGACAGTCTCGCGGTGTGCTGCATCATCAAGCGTCACGGTCTGGAGCACCCGCGTATACGTTGCCCGGCTGGCGCGCTCCGCGCTCCGCGCCGACACGTCCCCCGCCACCGCGGCAATGACCAGACCCATCAGCCCGGCAGCACTACTGCAGGCAATAACCACGTCAACCCCATCGCGCTCAGCATTCTGCGGCGTGATCAGGCGGGCACCGTCGGTAAGGCGGCGCCCGGTCTGTTCTTCGATGCGCCGGGCGGCTTCGACAATGGCAACCGTCGCATCGTCAACGGGAAGCGTAACACTGCTTGGGACCTCGGCCTGGCCGATCAGGCGCGTCTCGCCATCAACCGCATCAGCCAGCCAGACATGTGTCGTGACGCTACCGATGTCGGCAATCAGCAGGGCGTGCAGTTCCGGGGCAACAGACATGGTGTGCTCAGCTCTCTTCCCTACGCGCCAAACAACCCGCGCACCGTGGTAATGACAAAGCTTAAGCGCTCAACCAGGGCGCTGAGGTAGCTCTGGAGCGAACCGGCAAAGAAAAAACCGAATGCCACAATGATCAACCAGTGCCCGATGGCGGCAACTGTGGCGATCAGGCGCCCACTACGGCCTTCAGGGGGCGCCGTATAGTAGAACGAGGCCAGTGTGATAATGGTGCCGATGATCAGCACGAGTGCACCGGCAATCTCGGCCGGCGCGCCCGAAAGGGGCCGCGCCGTGTCACCGATTTGCGGTACGAGTGTACCACTGATCGCCCCGACTACCGCCAGTGCGGCGCCAACACCGAAGATCAGTGCCAGCGGGATGTTTGCCAGCCATGACAATCCTTGCCCGCCGATGACGCGTGGCAGCAGTAACAGACCAAGCGCCAGCGGCACCGCGTAGAGCCACAACGCCGCTGTGGAGCCGGTCGCCAGTGCCAGCGCCGCCGGACGGAGTACCTGGTGATAGGCGACCACAAACGCCAGGCCGAGCGACGTGCCAACGAACAGATACTGTGCGACGCGGAACAGCGGATTATCACCTGCCACGCGGCTGAGCACCAGGATCGTCAGCAGTACTGCGATCAGATTGACGATATCCGGTATCACGAGCGCCTCCTGCGTACGGCGGTGATACCGCTGCCCGCGAGCCCGATCAGTAACACAGCCACGAACAGTAGTGACGCCAGGCGTTGCTGCGCGGCTTCTGAGGCGATCGCCCCGATCGGCAACGTTGTGTCGCGGTCGAGCGCTGCGTATGCCAGGGCGCCGCGGCGCCCCGCAAGGTAGTTGACATCCGGCTGGCGCATGTACGGCTGGACGATTGGTGCGGCTTCTTCGGGCAGCAGGAAGCTGAATGGCACCGGCTGTTCGGAGGCGCGCGTGACGGGATACACCTGTTCCATCCACCCCTGGACATCGGGAGTATCGTCGGCAAGCACCAGTACAAGCGAAAAGTCGTTCAGTTGCGTGAGTGGCCGTCCGGTGTCGATACCGCCGACCAGGGCGCTGCGGGTTGCATCATCGCCACGATAGTCGCTGCGCAGGGCGGTTTGCAGATCGCGCGCCAGGGCGCGCAGCGCCACTTCACCACCTGGTTTGTACCCGAGCAATAGAAAGCCTTCGCCCTGCTGGCGGTACCCCGATGCGCGCAGGGTATCAAGCAGGTCGAATTGCAGCAGGGTCCCTTGCGGGTCGGTACTCAGAAGGACCAGTTTGACGCGCCGGGTGATCAACTGGCCGATCACGGCCCGCTCGAGGGGCCGCAACTCACCGACGCGACGTGCATCCCACTCATAGCCGATCAGTACCACGTCATTCTCGCCCAGGGAGGCGATCTGCTGTTGCAGCGCATTTGCCCGGTCGAGCGCAGGTGGTACATCGAGCACCGGTGCGATTCCTGGTATGGCGATCGCCACCACCAGGAGCACAAGCAAGAGGATCGAGAGGAGACGCTCGAACCCGATGCGCTGGAGTGCGCCGGCGCGTGTAGCCGGCGGTTGCGGAACGGCGGCAGGGATCGGTTCAGCGGCGAGGCGATTCAGCAACGCCAGTGCTTCTCGCTGTGCTGTGGTTCGCGAGGGAGGGGGGGGTAACGCCAGCTTCGGCGCAGTCGCAGCCGAGAGAACCACCGCCTCCTCGTCCGGCCCGCCAAGCCGGGTCAGCCAGTCGAGCGCGCGTGCATCGGTCGGCGTCATCTCTGGTTTTGGCTCGGGCTCGGCGCGCAGCCATGCCGGGAGATCCATGCCACCCAGCAGATCGCCGGCTCCCTGTGGTGTGGCGGGCTCCGCCGGCCGGGCCGGAGCGGCATGGCCTTCGCTCGTGACCAGCGGGATCTCAGCGCCACGCAGCCAGTCCGGCAGGTTGGCGCTATCAGCCGTGGGGAGCGGGCTGCCGCTCTCATCTTCCAGCCAGGGCGGTAGTGATTCTGCCGCGCCTCCGGCCGGTGGAGCAATGGTAGATTGCAGCCAGTCTGGCAGGTCGGTTGCCGGAGGCGGTGGGGCAGGGTGCGAGCTTGCCGGAGTTGTGTCGGGAATGGCGGCAAGGCTTGCCAGCCATTCAGGCAGGTCATCGGCGGGTGCGGCAGGGGCGGCAGGCAGCGTGTCGCGTGGCCGATCGGGCGCCGATGCGATGGGTGGCATTTCAACGGCGGAGGTGAGCCAGTCAGGGAGATCGGCGCCTGGAAGGCCCGGCGGCGCGGCGGGTGGCTCAGGCGCAGGGGCAGCGCCGGCTGGTTGAGCGATGTCTCGGAGCCAGTCAGGAAGTTCCTCGGCTGGTGGAAGCGCCGCGGGGGCCGCCGGGGCCGGTGCGGGTTGAGCAGGCGCGGGTGGCGGCTCAATCGGTACCGGCTGGCTTATTGACGCATCACGCAGCCAGTCCGGAAGGTCGGCGCCGGTTGCGGCTGCATCGGCTGTGCCGGTATCACTGCTGATTTCGCGGAGCCACGCCGGAAGTTCATCTGTGGGTAGTCGTGCGACGGAGGGCGGTCCGGCTGGTGCCGTTTCCTCCTGAACGCGTAACCATTCTGGCAGATCGCTGGTGGGCGCCTCGGCCGGCGGCGCGGGACGCTCGGCTGGCGCAACGTCACGCAGCCAGGCGGGCAGTTCTTCAGCGCCTGCCTGCGGAACAGGCGACGTGGGAGCCGCTGCCGGTTCGGTCGCGGGCAGTTCGCGCAGCCATGACGGGAGGTCGGCAGGTTGCTCAGATTCGGCGACGGTATCCAGCCAGGATTGCATCGAACCTTCGCTGGCGGGAGGCGCAGCGTCGGTTACAGGTGGCTGGTCGCCGGCACGATCACCTGCACCTGTCTCTGCCAGCCACGACGGAAATGCTGTTTCCGCGCCTTCGGTCAGCGGCGATTCTGGTTGCGCCGCTGCACCCGTCACGTTATCGAGTGAGAACGGCACCAGCCCGCTGGTTGCTTCAGCAGCCTCAGGTTCCACATCTGGCGTGATAGTTGCACGTAGCGATTGTAGCCAGGATGGCGGTGCCGGCTCATCCGAAGGAACCGCGCCTGGTGGAACCGGTTGTGGCGGCGCTGCCGGGCCAGTATCGGGTGGCTCAGGTGTCGGGTGCAACCAGGACGGAACATCAGCAGCAGCGGCAGCGGGTGCGATCTCGGCCTCATCCTCGTCGCGCAACCACTCGGGAAGGCCGGAAAACAGCGGCGCACCGCCGGTTGCCGGTGGTTGCGGCGGCAAGGGCACATCCTGAAGCCAGGGCGGCAGATTCGGGTTACGCTTCGACTGACTCAACGACTACTCCTCGGGCATCAGCGCGCCAGTCAGCAGTGATCGTGGCCAGGAGCCGTTGAAAGAAGCGCGCCACCGATATGCCGACCACCTACGCTACCAGGTATGCCCGGCGCGTTCAACGATCAAGAAATGGCTGGTCGAAGCCGAGCAAGACCCGCACACCGGCGACCAGCGCACCGATTGCCGCGCCGATCAGCAGGCCGCGTGCACCGGCCAGCGCGACATAATCAGACACCCAGCGCAGCCCGTCGCCAAACAGCGGCGCTGTTTCGATCTGCGGCAGCGACGTGGCGAGCAGGACAACCAGCGCCACAGCGACGATGACCAGCGCATCGGCCGTTCGCCTGCGAACGGCACGGAGTGCGGCGCTCAGGCTGAAAAACGCCAGCAACGCCAGGAACGAACTTGCCAGGGGGGTATACACGGCACTAAACACGAGCCGCACCGGTTGTTCTATCAGGCTGGAGGGTACGGTCAGGCTCCCGTCGGCCCGCTGGAGCGGATAGAGTGTACCGGCAACAATCACAGCCAGCATCGCTCCCAGCAAGATCAGGCTATAGCCCCAGTCCGCACGACGTTGTATCACGCGCTGCACGTGACTACCGGCGACATTCAACAACCCGACGATCAATGCCAGCGCTGCAAGGAGCGCGGCCCAGTCGAGGACGGTTCGCGCCAGGGTGCCGGCGATCGGCAACACATCGGTGAAGTCGAGCAACACCAGCAGGCCAGCGACACCCGCGACGATAGTAGCGATGAAGCGTTTCGGGTCGCGCAGAAAGGACATGGGATCAACTTCCGTTATATGCCGATCAGCGGTTGTGCGATGCGCCAGATCGCCAGCACCACAAGGGCAGCGATTGCCACGGTGCGCAAGGCATCCTGGGTCAGCAGGCGGGCGTGCGCTTCGGGCGCGCGCGCCAGGTACGCTTCAGCAGCATAGATTTCTTCGCCGATGAGTGTTCCATCCGCTGTCAGATACACGAGTGGCAAAGCCGTAGATGTTGTCGCTCCGGCGACCTGTGGTACCGCCTGTTGCGCTCCAACTTCAACCGCCACTAGCACTTCGTGGCCAAAGCTGCCGATAAGCTGGCTGGCTTCAAGCCGCTGGCGCCCATACAGGGTGGTTACGCCGGAAGCATAGGCCATCGGATCCTGTTGCGCAAGCAGTTGTACATTGGCGGAGTCATAGTCTTGCCCGAGCCCGGCGCGCTGATATGCCTGGCGCAAGGTGCCGCGCAACGCAAGGTGTGCCACGGCATCGCCGCTGCTGGCGATAATCGGAGCGCCACTCAACGCAGCCTCAGCGGCGGTGCGTTCCGCTGCAAGCAATCCTGCGATCGTCTCTGCGGTCGTCGCGCGTGCCCCGATCGTCCCGCCGCCAGGCGAGAGATGGATGGCGCGCCCCGTCTCCGCGCCAACGCCAAGCCCGCGACGCAGGGCGTCGAGAGCGGGAAGCGGGCGCCGGTTGAAGGTACGCCGGGTGTCGAGCGCGCGTGCATGGTAGAGGAGCGTGAGAATGACAACGATGACGACGACCAGGAGCAGAGCCAGGGTTTGCAGGGGGATCTCCACAAGCCGCCTCCGCACAATTCTTTACACAGTCATGCGCCATGCCGGCTTTGAGTGTAATTCAAATCAAATCGTTTGTCAACAGTCCCGGTTAAGGATATCGCGTAACCTTGCCCATCCGCCGGCGTCACACAGTGCATCCATGGACGCGGCCCAGTACCCGTGTGGCAGGAACGGCCGGGCAAAGAGCACCACCTGGCCAGCGATGACATCGAGTGGGGCAAGGGCGTCAAGCGCGATGCGCGCCGGGGTTGTCAGACCGTGCCGGGCGATCGCAGTCGCGAGGCGTTCAAGCGACTCATCTGCGTGTGCTGTGTTCACAGGGTACCCCGTATCAATGGCTGCTGCGTGGCTCGCGAAACGTCGCGCTATCGAGCAGGATGGTCACCGGGCCGTCGTTGACCAGGGCAACCTGCATCATGGCGCCGAAGCGCCCGGCGGATGTAGCGACTCCCAGGCGCTGCAATTCGGCCACGAATGCCGCCACCAGCGGCGCTGCCCTCGCTGGTAATGCGGCGCCGGAGAACCCCGGACGTCGCCCACGCCGTGTGTCGGCGTACAGAGTGAATTGCGAAACGACCAGCGCCTCACCGCCGATCTCCAGTAACGAACGATTGAAGCGCCCCTCATCATCGGCAAAGATGCGCAGATTCACGCTCTTCTCCGCCAGCAGCCTGACGTCGGCATCCGTATCGCCGGCACCGATGCCGAGCAAGATCAGCATACCCCGGCCAATACGGCTGATGACGGCACCTTCGACGCTGACGGACGCTTCGCTGACACGCTGAATGACTGCACGCATGGCGTTGCTTCGTTGCCGTTCAACCCGCCGGCTGGACCAGATCGACCACTGCGATCGTGCAACGCGACACACAGACCAGGCGCTCCTGTTCGTCAACGATCCGAACGTCCCAGATCTGGGTTGACTTGCCAAGGTGCAGCGGTACGCCAATCGCCGTGACGACGCCGTCGCGCTTTGGCCGGACGTGATTGGCATTGATTTCGAGCCCGAAGGTCGTCTTGCCTGATGGACAGTTGAAGAAGGCGCCAATGCTGGCAACCGTTTCGGCAAGGACGACCGATGCGCCACCGTGCAGGTAGCCGAGCGGTTGATGATGATCCGGCGTTACCGGCATGCTGGCGACGATGCGATGTGGTGCCAGTTCGGTAACCAGAATGCCAAGAGCCTTCGCCAGGCCGCTGGCGGTCAGTTGACTCAGGTCGGGTACTGTCATGGGCCTGTTATGTGCAGCTACACGTGAACATTTCTCGAACAGGAAGCGTGTGCCGGCATTATAGCACGCCGTCGGCATGCGCAATCAGGCCCAGACGCCTATCGAGCGGAGTGGCCCGGAAGCTCGCTTCTGATGCATGCATGCAGGACACTGCGACGCACCTGCTCTGACTGATGCGCTTGTCGCACGGCATAGTTTCGCCTATACTATAGCAGCCTTCCTGTCGCTCCCGTCGTTGTAGTGGTTGAGGTTTGCATGGCCTATGCATCACTCATTGGCGCCGAGGTGCGCCGCAAAGAGGATCCACGTCTGATCACCGGCGCCGGCGCATATGCTGGTGACATCAAGCTCCCCGGAATGCACCATGTTGCGTTTGTGCGCAGCCCGTATCCACACGCCCGAATTGGCGCGATCGACCCCACAGCCGCCTTGCGCGTTCCCGGCGTGACGGCGGTTGTCACCGGCGACGATTTGCGCGACGCGTATGCGCAGATGTTGTTTGAAGGAGGTGAGGGCGCCGATGCGGCTGGCGCAGGGCCGGGTATGGTATCGCACTATGCCATCTCGGTGGGGAAGGTACGCCATACGGGCGAGATAGTTGCTGCTGTTATCGCCGCGACGCCGGCTGCCGCTGTGGATGGCGCGGCCGAGGTCGTCGTCGACTGGGAACCGCTACCATCCGTTGCCAGTATGGAGCAGGCGCTTCGCCCTGATGCACCCCGCCTGTTCGACGAGGCAGAGAGCAACGTTGATCATGTATGGCGGCGCAAGCGCGGTGATGTTGACGGCGCATTCGCAGCGGCCCATCGTGTGGTCAGGTTGCGCATGAGCAGCCAGCGCCTGGCGGGTGTTTCGATGGAGGGGCGCGCCGTGCTGACGGCGCTCGACCCCGTGAGCGGTAGTCTGACGGTGTGGACGAGCACTCAGGCAGCGCACTGGATCCGGCGCGATCTGGCAAAGATGCTGGGGATGGCGGAAAACCAGATCCGGGTGATTGCCCCGGATGTTGGTGGTGGCTTCGGGGTCAAGATCGGCGTCTATCCAGAAGAGGCGGCGCTGGCCGCGCTTACCCGCCGTTACGGTATACCGTTGCGCTGGGTGGAGACGCGTCTGGAGCATATGCAGGCAACGACGCACGGCAGGGCGCAGATCGCTGAGTACGAAGCGGCTGTGACCGCTGATGGCGTGGTGACGGCGCTCCGTGCCCGTGTGCTCGCCGATCTCGGTGCGTACCCGGTGTCGGCCGGTATTCCGAATCTGACCGGACAGATGGCCGTTGGAGTGTATCAGATCCCGGCGGTTGATTATGAGATTACGTGCGTCTATACCAATACGACACCTGTGGCTGCGTACCGTGGTGCGGGCCGTCCCGAAGCCGCCTACTACATCGAGCGTGTGATGGATGTGATCGCGCTCGAGCTGCAACTCGATCCGGCAGAGGTACGCCGGCGCAACTTTATTCCCGCTGATGCCTTTCCGTACAGGACGCCGGTGGGGACGCTGTATGACAGCGGTGATTACGATAAACCGCTGACAAAGGCGCTGGACGTCGGGCGGTATGCTGAATGGCGGGCCGAACAGCGGCGGCGGATCGCGGCGCGCGCCGCCGGCGAGCATGTGCCGCTGGTAGGCATTGGTATCGCCTGCTATGTCGAGATGTGTGGTTTCGGCCCGTATGAGAGCGCCCACGTGCGTGTCGAACCGTCGGGCACGGTCACCATCATGACCGGCATCTCACCCCACGGCCAGGGGACCGCGACTACCTTTGCCCAGATCATTGCTGATCAGCTCGGCGCCGATTTCGACCAGGTGGTGGTGCGCAGTGGTGATACTGCGATCACGCCGATGGGGAACGGTACCATGGGCAGTCGCAGCCTGGCGGTTGGTGGCGGCGCGCTGGTACGCGCGATCGCCCAGGTGCGCGACAAAGCGCGCCGGATCGCTGCCCATCTGCTGGAAGCCGCGCTGGATGACGTGGTGTTCGAAGAGGGCCGGTACCAGGTCAAAGGCGCGCCCGACAGCAGCCTCACGCTGGCGCAGATCGCCGAGCGTGCGTATACAGATGAACTGCCGGATGATATCGATCCTGGTCTGGAGTCAACCGACTTCTTCAAGCCGCCTGAGCTGATCTATCCATTCGGTGCGCATCTGGCGGTGGTTGACGTCGATCCCGATACGGGTATCGTGACCGTGCGTGACTATGTCAGTGTTGACGATTGTGGGCCGCGTATCAGCCCGGTGATTGTCGCCGGGCAGGTGCATGGTGGCCTGGCGCAGGGTATTGCCCAGGCATTGTTCGAAGAGGTGGTGTACGACGAGAATGGCCAGTTGCTCAGTGGTTCGTTGATGGATTACACTCTGCCGCGCGCTGATGACCTGCCGCCGTTCCAGGTCGAGCAGACGGTGACGCCGACACCCCATAACCCGCTGGGCGCGAAAGGGATCGGCGAGGCGGCGACGATTGGATCAACGCCGGCGATTGTCAATGCCGTGGTTGATGCACTCGGGCATCTTGGTGTACGCCATATTGATATGCCACTCCGCCCGGAGAAAGTCTGGCGCGCGGCCAACCCGGTGTAGGGTTGCACTGTATCTGATTCGGAGACAGAAAGGAGTACCTCCATGGGACTCGGTAACCTGTTTGGCAAGGACAAGGACAAGAAAGACGACGAGAAGTCGGAGCAGCAGAAGATCGGCGAGACGATCAAAGGTCTCAGCGACCGGATCTATGAGTTGCAGAAGCAGCTGAACCAGCGCAATGCCGAGATTGACAAGCTGACGATGCAGCTTTCCGAAGCGCAGCAGCAGGTGGATACCGCCAGAGGCGCGGCCGGTGCCGAGCATCTGGCGCTCTCGGCAACGCAGGATGCCCTGCGCGACGCTCAGGCGCGCATGCGCGAGCTTGAGGCGCAGATCGCCCAGCTGGCGAAGGAAAAGGCGGAGGCTGAAACGAAGAGTGCGGGTGCCGTGATCGCCGAGATGGCGGGTGGCACGGCGGGTATGGCGGTCGGTGCGACGGCATGGGTGCAGAAGGCTGGAGGGAAAGGCCTGCGCCGCCGTGGCGCCCCCGGTCTCAACTCCGAGGTTCATGATAGCCTGGCGCCAGGAACGCAGTTGACGCTGCTCGAAGGCCCGGTGGCTGCTGATGGCTATCACTGGTGGCGCATCCGCGCCGCTGATGGCCGCGAGGGTTGGGTGGCCGGTGAGGAACTGGTGACCACTCCTGAATAGAACGATCTGTGTGTGACGCCACCTGTGCGCCGGGAGCGACTGATCGAGGTCGCAGCCGTGTTTACTCGCCTCGGATGCACATCATTCGGCGGCCCGATCGCGCACCTGGGCTATTTTCGTGATGAGTTTGTCGCGCGGCGTCGCTGGCTCGATGAACAGGCGTATGCCGACCTGGTGGCGCTGTGCCAGTTTCTTCCCGGGCCGGCCAGCAGTCAGGTTGGAATTGCGCTGGGGACGTTGCGCGCTGGTCTGATCGGCGGCCTGGTGGCATGGCTGGGGTTTACTCTGCCGTCTGCATTGCTGATGATCGCGGCTGCCTACGGCGTTCGTTTCCTCGATGGAGATGCCGACTGGCTTCACGGTCTGAAGGTTGTGGCAGTCGCCGTGGTGGCACAGGCGGTATGGGGTATGGTGCGAACCCTCTGCCCAGACCGGCAACGCGCCAGTGTGGCGCTGGTCGCCGCAATTGTGCTGCTGGCTTTCCCGGGGGCCATCATCCAGGTCGCCGTTATCGTGGTGGGTGGTATCATCGGGTGGCGGTTTTTGCAGGATGCACCGCTGCCGCCAGCCCGCGCATTCGCTGTTCCGTTCAGTCGCGGTTTCGCCGTCACGTGCTGGGTGCTCTTCTTCGGCTTGCTCGTGGCGCTTCCGCTGATGCGTCAGGCTATGCCCGGCGATGGGCTGGCGCTCTTCGACAGTTTCTACCGGGCCGGTGCGCTGGTGTTCGGTGGCGGTCATGTGGTGCTACCGCTGCTGCACGCGGAGGTCGTGCCGCCAGGGCGGGTGAGCGACGCGCAATTCATTGCCGGCTACGGTATGGCCCAGGCTGTGCCCGGCCCACTCTTCACGTTTGCTGCCTACCTGGGTGCGGCGCAGGCGCCGGCGCCAGATGGCTGGCAGGGTGGATTGCTGGCGCTGCTGGCGATCTTTTTGCCGGCATGGTTGCTGGTCATTGGCGCGTTGCCCTTCTGGGACCGGCTGCGTGCCAGGGCGGGTGCTCAGGCGGCGTTGCGCGGTATGAATGCGGCGGTTGTCGGTATTCTCCTCGCGGCATTGTATGCACCGATCGCGACGACCGCTATTGTGAGGCCGCTCGACTTTGCGCTTGCCCTGGGCTGCTTCGGCATGCTGGTCCTCTGGAAATGGCCACCCTGGATCGTTGTCGTGGTTGCCGGCGTCGCCGGCGCTGCGCTGTCGGTCCTGTGATATGCTGCATCGTGGATGTGACACATTGCCCGGCTTGCACGTGTCAGCAGCGAGCTTCCGGAAAAGCGGCATGCTGGGCACACGGGCTGATCGTGTGTACTGAGCGTCAGTGAGGCGCTGGTAGTGCCTTGCGCGCTTTCCGGCAGCTCCATTCTGCACGACGGTTCGCCACACAATGTGGATGGCGGTTCTGGCCCACCTGGGGACAGCGTTGCTCGTGACCCTGAATGGCCTCCGGTTGCCGGGGTAGCGTGTCACTATCCAGAAGGAGCATTGTTTGATGATCGATACCAGCCGGATCGCCTACGAACATTACCCACTCAAGAAAGTGCTGATGCATCGCCCGGAAACCGAGTTGACCATGCTCAATGACGCGACGCTGGGCTACTTCAACTTTGCGGCCGTGCCGGATATTGATGGGTTCCTTGTGGAGTTTGACACCCTCGTGGCGGCGTTCCAGCAGATGGGCACCGAGGTTGTGCTGGTGAACGACGTGCTCAAGGATGATCCTGAGGCGCTGGCGTATATCAGCCGCCGCGCAAATATGACCTACACGCGCGATCTGGCCGTGATGACGCCGGCGGGCGCGGTGTTACTCGGTATGGCGATTGATGGGCGCAGGGGTGATCCGGCAATTATCGGGCGCGTCTGCGAAAAACTCGGCATCCCTGTCCTCGACCGGCTCGAACCCGATGGCCTGCTCGAAGGCGGTGGTGTCACCTATTTTCGAGGCGATACGGTCATTGTCGGGCGTTGCGATCGCACGAATCAGGCCGGCCTGGAGAAAATGGAAGCCTGCGCGCGAGCGGCCGGTCTGAAACGCATGGTTACCATTCCGTGTTACCCCGGTACCGTTCATATTGACGGAATCCTTGTGCTGATCGACCAGGATCTGGCGCTGGCTGCGCCGCCGCTGCTTGATTACGCGCCGGCGACTATCAAGGATCTGGAAACCGGGGCAATCCGCGAACAGATGGTGCTGGATTTTCTGCATGATGAGGATGTTGACATCATCGAAATTGATGATGAACGCGACGGCTGGGCGGCGGCGAACTTCGTGATGACGGCACCGCGGCGGATTGTAGGATATGAATGGGCCGAACGCGTGATGAACGAAGTCGAACGGCGCGGCGGCAAGGCCGTTGGTGTACCGGGGAACGAATTGCGCAAAGGCAATGGCGGCCCGCACTGTATGACATGCCCCCTCGAACGCTAGACTACTGGCAGGGCGTATTCCAGTCTGGATACTCCCGGTCATCAAGATATCACCCTCCGTAGCCGGCTGTTTTCTCAACAGCCGGCTAATTCATGCTAGTTTGAAAGCATGCAACGATCAGGCCAGGACAATGGTGTCCTGGCCTTGCGGAGCATGAAAGGGGGAGCGATGAACTGGGAACCGATCAGAAAATCGCGCGAGGACCAGGTCGTTCCGCCGCATCTCCTGGACTATGCCGAGGCATGCGCCACATTCTCGTGGGAATCGATCCGCCGTGAGTTATCGGGTCTTCCTGGCGGCAAGGGCCTGAATATCGCCTACGAAGCGGTCGATCGCCATGCAGATGGTGCGCGGCGCGATCATCTGGCCATCCGCTGGCTCGGCAGAGAGGGCCTGGTGCGCGATTTCACGTATGGCGATCTGAAGGCGTTGAGCAACCGGTTTGCCAATGTGTTGCGGTGGCTGGGGGTGGGCGCCGGTGACCGGGTGTTTGCCCTCGCGGGGCGCATTCCGGAACTCTACATTGCCGCGCTGGGTACCCTGAAGAACCGCA
Organism: Chloroflexota bacterium; assembly: GCA_013388755.1. Taxonomy (GTDB): domain Bacteria; phylum Chloroflexota; class Chloroflexia; order Chloroflexales; family Roseiflexaceae; genus JACAEQ01. The sequence continues at coordinate 57,149 of JACAEQ010000036.1, read as the reverse complement.
GCGTGTTTGCACCGCTGTTTTCCGCCTTCGGCCCTGAACCAGTCGCGCAGCGCTTGATGCGGGGTGACGCCGGTATCCTGGTGACCACAAAGCGCCTCTATACGCAGAAGGTCGCGCACCTGCGTGAGCGACTACCGCAGTTGCGCTACGTCCTGCTGACCGACGCGCCGGACGACGCTGACGATGGCCTGCTGTCGCTGCCGCGATTGATGGAGGCCGCCTCCGAAGTATTCATTATCCCACCGACTGACCCGGAGGATATGGCGCTGTTGCACTTCACCAGCGGCACCACCGGCATGCCCAAAGGCGCGATCCATGTGCATAACGCCGTGCTGATGCACTATGCCACGGCGAAATATGTGCTTGATCTGCATCCGGACGATATCTTCTGGTGCACCGCCGATCCTGGCTGGGTTACCGGTACGTCGTATGGCATCATTGCACCGCTGACCCATGGCGTAACCAACATTGTTGACGAGGCGGATTTCGACGCCGATCGCTGGTATCGCATCCTGGAGTCGCAGAAGGTGACCGTCTGGTACACGGCGCCGACGGCCATCCGGCGGCTGATGCGGCTGGAGATCGAACCGCGCAAGCAGTACGATCTGAGCAGCCTGCGCCTTGTGCATAGCGTCGGTGAACCGCTGAACCCTGAAGGCGTCGTCTGGGGCCAGGAGGCGCTCGGTTTACCAATACACGACAACTGGTGGCAAACCGAAACGGGCGGGATCATGATTGCCAACTATGCCGCAATGGATATCCGGCCTGGTTCAATGGGCCGGCCACTCCCCGGGATCGAGGCGGCGATCGTCCGGCGGATCGATGGCACCGGCGCTCAGGTGGTGACGGCACCGAATGTCGAGGGCGATCTGGCGCTCAAGCCGGGCTGGCCCTCCATGTTCCGTGGTTACCTGCACGACGAGGAGCGCTATCGCTCATGCTTCGTTGATGGCTGGTACATCACCGGCGACCTGGCGATGCGCGACGAGGACGGATATTTCTGGTTCGTTGGCCGCGCCGACGATATTATCAAGACCGCCGGTCACATGGTTGGCCCGTTTGAGGTCGAGAGCGCGATGATGGAACACCCGGCGGTTGCCGAGGTTGGTGTCATCGGCAAGCCCGACCCGATCATTGGTGAACTGGTGAAGGCGTTCGTGACGCTCAAACCAGGGTTTGAACCGGGTGAGAAGCTACGGATGGAGTTGCTCGGCTTTGGCCGCACCAGGCTCGGATCCGCCGTGGCACCCAAGGAAATTGAGTTTGAGGAGCATCTGCCGCACACGCGCAGTGGCAAGATCATGCGGCGGTTGCTCAAGGCGCGCGAGCTTGGCCTGCCTGAAGGTGACCTGTCGACGCTGGAGGAAACCAGATGAATGCAGCACCGATGAACACGACCGTAACAACGCCGGTCGAGCGTGAGCACGCGTTGCACCTGCTGCATCAGATGCTGCGGATCCGGCGGTTCGAAGCCAGAGCGGCCGAGCTGTACGGAGCAATGAAGATCCGCGGCTTCTTGCATCTCTACGATGGCGAAGAAGCCGTTGCAGTCGGTGTGATGGAAGCGCTGACACCCGACGACAATATCGTCGCAACCTATCGCGAGCACGGCCATGCGCTCGCACGCGGCATCTCCGCCGGGGCAATCATGGCCGAAATGTATGGTAAGCAGGAGGGGTGCGCCCGTGGGCGCGGTGGTTCAATGCACCTGTTCGATGCCGCGACACGCTTTTATGGCGGGAATGCGATTGTCGGCGGCTGTCTGCCGCTGGCGATCGGGTTTGCCCTGGCGGACAAGATGCGCGGCCAGGAGCGTATTACCTGCTGTTTCTTCGGCGATGGAGCGGTTGCTGAGGGGGAGTTCCACGAGTCGATGAACCTGGCGGCGCTCTGGCGCCTGCCGGTATTGTTTCTGTGCGAGAACAACCTGTATGCCATGGGTACCGCCCTCGAGCGCCACCAGTCGGTGACGGACCTGACCCGCAAGGCTGCCAGCTATGATGTGCCGGCTGCGGCGGTGGATGGTCAGGACGTGCTGGCGGTCGAAGCGGCGGCCCGGACGGCTGTCGCCGCCGTTCGTTCCGGCGCAGGGCCTTATTTTCTCGAGTGCCGCACCTACCGGTTTCGTGGCCACTCGGCATTTGATACCGAGCTGTACCGGACGAAAGACGAGGTCGAACAGTGGAAGCAACGTGATCCGATCAGGCTGTTCATTCATCTGCTAATGGACGAGGGCCTGCTCAGCGAAACGGACCTGGCGGAGCTTGAGCGCAAGGTTGCCGACGAGATCGAGGCGGCGGTTGCCTTTGCCGAAGCAGGCACCTGGGAACCGGTTGAAGATCTTGAGCGCTTCGTCTACTCGGAGCGGAGGTCGCCATGAGCGGAAATGGACAGATGGTGCCGATGACATACCGGGAGGCGGTGCGTGAAGCCATGCGTGAAGCCATGCGCAAGGACGAACGCGTCTTCCTGATGGGTGAGGATGTTGGCCGATACGGTGGTTGCTTCGCGGTCAGCAAGGGGTTGCTGCAAGAGTTCGGCCCGGAGCGCGTGCGCGATACGCCGCTGTCGGAGTCGGCATTTGTCGGCGCCGGCATTGGTGCCGCCATGAATGGCATGCGCCCGATCGTCGAAGTCATGACCGTCAACTTCAGCCTGCTGGCGGGTGACCAGATCCTGAACAATGCTGCGACGATCCTGCATATGTCAGGTGGCCTGTTCAACGTTCCACTCGTCATTCGCATGGCGACCGGCGCTGGCCGGCAGGTGGCGGCGCAGCACTCGCACAGCCTTGAAGGCTGGTTCGCCCATATTCCCGGGATCAAGGTGATTACGCCGGCCACGCTCGAAGACGCCCGCGGTATGCTCTGGACGGCGCTTGAGGATCCTGATCCGGTGCTGATCTTCGAGCATGCCAGCCTGTACAACATGGCGGGCGAGTTGCCCGCCAGCGCCGGGCCGGTAGATATTGACCGCGCGCGTGTACGTCGCTCCGGCGCCGATGTGTCAATCATTACCTATGGCGCCTGCCTCTTCAAGGCGCTGGAGGCGGCGGAGACCCTGGCACGCGATGGGATCGAGGCCGACGTCGTTGACCTGCGCACACTGCGCCCACTCGATGACGAGACGTTCCTGGCATCGGTCGCGAAGACGCACCGTGCCGTGATCGTTGACGAAGGCTGGCGGAGCGTAGGGATCTCGGCGGAGGTAAGCGCGCGCATCATGGAACGCGCCTTCTATGAGCTGGACGCCCCGGTCGAGCGGATCTGCAGCGTGGAAGTGCCGATGCCCTATGCACGGCACCTTGAGCAGGCAGCGTTGCCACAGGCGGAGACAATCGTCGCGACGGTCCAGAGGATGGTGCATGCCCATGTCTGAGTTTCGTATGCCGAGTCTGGGCGCCGACATGGCTGCCGGAACGCTGGTTGCATGGAAGGTCAAACCCGGTGACCATGTCACGCGTGGCATGGTCGTCGCCGAAGTCGAGACCGACAAGGGGATCATTGAGGTCGAGATTTTCGAAGACGGCGTGATCGAACAGCTTATTGTTCAACCGTCACAGAAGGTACCAGTCGGTACGGTACTGGCGCTGCTCCGTCACAATGGCGCGCCACCGGCGCCTCCTCCGCCTGCGCCTGTGCCGGTGATGACTGCAGCGGGTGCGCCGCCTGCGCCCTCGGCGCCACCCGCGCCCGCGGCGGAACGTGAGCGCGTCCGGGTGTCGCCGGTCGCGCGGCGGCTGGCCGCCGAACTGGGGGTTGACCTGAGCAGTGTGCAGGGGAGTGGCCCGCACGGCGCGATCGAACGCGCTGATGTCGAAGCGGCGGCAGCCAGAAAGGCAGCCGTGGCGCCACCTCCGTCGGCGCCGGTTACGCCGGCCCGTGAACCGGAACGCCCGGCGGGAGGCGACGCGCAGGCGGCCATGCGGCGGGCAATTGCCGCAGCCATGGCGCGATCGAATCGCGACATTCCGCACTACTACCTGGAGACGCGTATTGACATGAGCCGGCCGTTACGCTGGCTCGAAGCCGAGAACCAGAAACGTTCGGTGCGCGATCGACTGTTGCCGGCGGTGCTGCTGATCAAGGCGGTAGCGCGTGCGCTGGGTGATGTGCCGGAGTTGAATGGCTACTGGATCGATGATTGTCACCAGCCCCAGGAGGCGATCAATATCGGCTTTGCCGTGGCATTGCGGCAGGGCGGCCTGGTAACGCCGGCCATTCATCACGCCGATCTCAAGAGCCTGGATGAACTCATGGAGGCGTTGCGCGACCTGATCACCAGGGTGCGCAGCGGTCGCCTGCGTAGTTCGGATCTGACCGACGGCACCGTCACGGTGACAAACCTTGGCGACCTGGGGGTCGAGAAGGTGTACGGCGTGATTTACCCGCCACAGGTGGCGCTGATCGGCTTCGGCAAGGTTACCGAACAGCCCTGGGCCGAAGGGGGTATGCTCGGCATCCGGCCGGTGCTGACGGCCACGCTTGCGGCGGATCATCGTGCGACCGATGGGCGGCGGGGCGCCCAGTTCCTCGAAGCGCTCACCCGCCATCTGCAGGAGGCTGACAAGCTATGACACCTGTGCAGACGTTAAGCGCAGCGCAGATCAAAGAGGTGATCTTCGCCTGCCTGAAGCAGATAGCGCCGGAGGCCGATCTTGAATCGCTGTCGCCGGATGTGAATGTGCGCGAGGCGCTGGATATTGACTCGTTCGATTATCTCAACTTCATGATTGCGCTCGATGCTGAGCTGGGGGTGGCCATCCCCGAGGCAGATTACGGCCAGCTGGCGACGCTCAATGATATCGTGCGGTACATTTCGGCGCGCCTTGCCTGAATGAGGCGCGTTGCGCGATCGTCGTGACGGGCGATTCGCGTCATGGTTCCTCTTGCCTTCGGCAGAGCGGTACGTCGCTTCCTGGGTGGTGGTTTTCGCCAGCTCTGCCGGCGAAACCACGCGCGCAGCGAGGAGATTGCGTCAGCCACGCTTCGCTCGCTGCAAGCGGTCGCTAACGCTCCACGCACTGACGGGCGGCATCTGGCTGTCAGTGCGCGCGCAGCGACGCAAGCTCCCATCTTTCAGGTCATTGCGCGCGCAGCGACGCAAGCTCCCATCTTTCAGGTCATTGCGCGCGCAGCGAAGCAATCTCCCGTCTCCGCCGAGATTGCTTCAGCCACGCTTCGCTCGCTGCAAGCGGTCGCTAACGCTCCGCGCACTGACAGGCGGTCGCTGACGCTCCGCGCACTGACAGGTGGCGTCTGAATCTTCGTAAACGCACCTGGACACCTGTGCTCCCAGGAGACGTGTGAACAGTTCTAGACACACCCGACCTCCCCCCGCTGGGGGGAGGAGTCGGACTCAAAGAACACGTTCACCTTTGGTGGAACAGATCCCTCCACCCGACCTCCCCCCGCCAGGGGGAAGAGTCGGACTCCCTCCCCCGGCGGGGGAGGGCCGGGGTGGGGGTGACGGGCGTATGTGAAAGGTATTGGTTCTAGACAGAGCGCCTCACGCGCCAGGTGCGGTCGTTATGGGAGCGTATCGGTGCGCAGGTCGAGCCAGGCGCATTCCTCCGGCGTCAACCGCGTGGCGGCGGCGACGACATTGGCGGCAAACTCCTCTGGCGTGCGACAACCGACCAGGGCATAAATGTCGAGCGGCTGGCTCATGACGTACGCCAGCGCAATCTGTGGGATGCTCAGCCCTTTTGCGTCGCCGAGTTGCTGCGCCCGGTCGAGGCGGCGGAAGTTCTCCTCGCCGGCATACGAATGTACCGCCAGCCGATCGAGATATTCCTCGAATGTATCGAGATTGTCGCGCCGTAGGCGGCCAGAGAAAAAGCCGCCGGCCAGGCTCGACCAGGTGAAGAGCGGCATGCGGTGCGCCGCATACCAGGCGCGCGCCGCCGCATGTTGCGGGCCGCTGATACTGACGCACCCTTCCCACGGCTCACGGTACTGCTCTGCCAGGCTGAAGTTCGGGCTGCTGGCGACGAACGGCGTCAGCCCGTGGGCCGCAGCGTAGGCATTGGCTTCCGCAATTCGTTCGTGGCTCCAGTTCGACCCGCCGAACGCGCGGATGCGCCCGGCTGCGCGGTGCTCGTTCAGGGTCTCAACAATCGGCCCGACCGGTACCGATGGGTCATCACGGTGCAGCAGGTAAAGATCGATATAGTCAAATCTGAAACGTGCCAGCGAGTCGAACAGATCGGCGGTGATGTCGAACGGCGTGACGCGCTTGCGGTCGGCGTTATGATGTGCCCCTTTGCCGATGATCACGACCTGCTCGCGATTGCCGCGCGCATGCACCCAGCGCCCCATGGCGCGCTCATTGTCCCCCTGGCCGTAGACGTGCGCCGTATCGAACGTATTGCATCCCAGCGCAAAGACAGCATCGAGCAGGCGGAAGCTACCATCGAGATCGTGTGTGGTCACCATGACTGATCCCTGGACCAGCCGCGAGACCGGTCTGGCGATACCGGGTATGTGACCATACTGCATGATCGTGTTCTCCTCCTCGAGTGGGCAGGTCAGGCCCATCGGAAATGACCCCGGGCGCGAGCCGATGTAGCGACCTCAGCCGTCCGGCGCGCATCCTGCAACTGGCGCAATCCCTCGGCGATTACCCCGCAATGCACCCGGTGCCAGGAACGCTCCGGCGAACAGGCTGGATGGTCATCTGACACTCATGGCGGTAGCACCGCGTGATCAAACTGCGCGCGCACTTCGCGCCCTTCGATGGTGGCAACGACCGTAACGCGCCAGTCACCCTCCATGGAATAGAGTGTGCGCACACGATAGCGCCCCGGCCCGAGCCGGTCGGCGATCGGCTGGTTGACTCCCATCACCATCTGCGGCATGGTAAAGTCGAAGTAGACTGATCCGGCGTCCACCGGACGATCCGCCGCGTCGGTAATCGTTGCCGTGAAGGCATACTCGCGCAATGCGACCGGTTGCGCCGGCCGTTCGAGTGCGATCGTCAGTCCGTCCACTGCGCGTTGCTCACTGATCGTTGCCGCAGGGCCGCAGGCGACGAGGCCCATAACCGGCAGAATGGTGAACGCCAGCAACATTACAATGCGATGCACGATTGTTTCACGCTCTGCATGAGTCGCTACTGCCCCTGCATGTGCCCGGAAGCAGGTTCATGTTCCGCCGCATCGATTGAGGCGCCGGCCTGCGCTGTACCGAGCGGGTAGCGCAACGAAACCAGGAAACCGACCAGAATATGTTCGATATTGATCAGCAGAAACAACGCCGAGAGCCCGAGCGCGATCTCCGGTGCGTGGCCATGGCGTTGCAGCATGGCGATCAGCACAGCATCACGGACACCGACACCGGCGAAACTGATGGGTAACGCCTGGAGGATAGCGATCAGACCCGTAGCGGCCAGAACCTCGAGCACTGGAATGTCGCCCAGCCGAAGTGCCAGGTACAGAAGATAGATACGCACAAAGGTGGACGTTGCCGATCCAATGGTGCCGAGCAGGAGCAGCAACAGGGGTGTGAGGCGGAGGCTGAGTGGCGCAAGTTGTGCGCGCAGCCGTTCAAGCGCCTCGCGGAGCCTTCCCCGCAGCAGCGGGATCACACGCGCCATGACCCACTCGCGCGGCACGCGCGCCATCAATCCCGGCGCGGCGACCATTACCGCCAGCGCAAAGCCCACCGTCGCCAGTTGTACGGCGCTGCGCATGTCCGCCGGAAACACATCAATGAAGGCCGCCAGGCTGAGCACGGCAAGCACCGCCCAGATGATAAAATCAAACAGGCGGTCGAGCACAATACTGAGCAAGCCGGGCGCCAGGGGCACGCCGCGTTCGCGCAGGTACCATGCTTTAATGAAGTCGCCCGACTGCCCCGGCGTAATGCCACCGGCATAGAGACCGATGGCGTAGAGCGCGGCCATGTACGGCAGCGGTGGCGTCGTGTGCCCCTGCTCGCGGATAATCAGGCCCCAGCGCCACGATTTGACCCACACAAAGACCGGCATCAGGGCAAGCGACAGGAGCGCCGGCCACACGTCGATCCCGATCAACGCAGCGCCGAGCGCGCGCAGATCGCTGCGCCACAGGAAGAAGATCAGCAGCATGGGGCCGATCAGGCGCAACAGCCAGCGAGAGGTGCGTTTCACTGGTCGCGCCGCTGAAAACGCAGGCCGGCGATCTGTTCCGCCAGCAAGCCGAACATGAACACGACGATCGCACCGACGAACAGGCCAACCGCCGAGTTGGGCACGCGGAAGCGCCCTGGATCGGTGACGAAATAGCTGATGGCGAACGATGCCAGGCTGAGGGCGAACATGGCCAGCGCCACTGGAAAATAGACGCGTAACGGCGCGAACATCGAGACCATGCGCAGCATGATGAGGATGTTGCGCACGCCGTTTTTGAACAACTTCTGGGTGCTGCGGCCTCCCTGGCGCTTTTGCATGGTTACCGGTTCGAACTTGATATGGTAGCCAGCTTTTGCGAAGGCCATTGCGCTGGTCATCGGCCAGCCGAACTGGTTCGGCAGTAGATGCGCAAATTCGAGGATGGCATCGCGGCGCATGGCGCGGAACCCCGACGTCAGATCCTTCATCGCAAAGCCGGATAAATAGCTGCCAAGCGCATTGAGAACCGTATTGCCGAACCAGCGCAACAGATTCTCGTGGCTTTCGCGATCCGGGCGGGTGGCGATCACCATGTCATACCGGTCGAGGTGGGCCAGCAGACGTGGAATGTCGGCGGGGTTATGCTGGCCGTCGGCATCAATCACGATGACGACGTCGCCGGTTGCGGCGCGTACACCGGTACGCACGCCGGCGCCGTTGCCGATATTGTGCGGCCGGCTGATGACGATTGCGCCGGCTGCCGCCGCCTGTGCGGCGGTATCATCCGATGACGCGTCGTCAACAACAATGATCTCGGCATCCGGGAGCCGGACGCGCACCTCCCGGATGACGCCCGCGACCCGCGGCCCTTCGTTATAGGCTGGAATGACGACACTGACGCGAAACGGCCAGTGTAGCGACGTCTCGGCGTCTGGTGCAACTTCGGGTCTGACGTATGTTTCGATAGCCATGGAAGCTGTTTCGTGCCTATCCGAACAACGCGACGCCTTATGTCATTGCGCAGAGCGCGAGCGACAACCTGCAGCGAGCGATGCGTGGCTGAAGCAATCTCCGCTTGCGTCGCTTCGCGCGCAATGCCATCCAACCCGTTATTTGGACAGGCTCTTATTGCCGTTCGCGTTCAACAAATGCCAGCAGATCGTCGTAACTGCGCAGCACGGGGAACTGCGGGAAATCGGCGATCACATTCGGCGGCGGCTCGAACAGCGCGCCTGCGTCGGCTGCTGCCAGCATGCCGGTATCGTTGTAGGAGTCGCCGACGGCCAGGACGCGGAACCGGATGTCGCGCAGTGCGTGCACGGCGGCGGTTTTACTGTCCGGCAGGCGCAGGCGATAACCGGCGATCATACCGTCGCCGTCGACCTCAAGTGTATGGCAGAAGAGCGTCGGCCAGCCGAGCTTTGCCATGAGTGGCATGGCAAACTCGTAAAATGTATCCGATAGAATGATCACCTGCGTCACTTCGCGCAGGCGCGCCAGCGCCTCAGCTGCTCCCGGCAACGGGTCAATCGTCCCGATGACGCGCTGGATATCTGCCAGTGTCAGGCCGTGTGCGCGCAGAAGTGCCATACGCCCGCGCATCAATTCATCATAATCAGGAACGTCGCGTGTTGTCAGACGCAACTGTTCGATGCCGGAGCGTTCCGCCACGGCGATCCAGATTTCCGGAACGAGGACGCCTTCGAGGTCGGTTGCCAGAATGACGGGTTGCGACATATGACCCTTCATAACGCGGTACAATTCCCCGCTGCCCCATGCGCGATCTGCTCCGGCAGGATTGTACCATGTTCTGCGTTCTCCATGTGCTGCGCGCCTACCGTACCCGAACGCTGGCGATCATCAGGCTCAGGGCGCGGGCATCATCACTGGCGGGGTCGAGTAACGCGGGCACGAAGGTTGGTGCGCTGAGCTCGATCGTTACGCGCTGTGCACCGGCGAGTTGCGGTGGTACGATGATGAAATAACTCCGCCATTGTCCCCGCGCCACCGGGATGGTCCATGCCGGCCCGCCGCCGATTCGCACGGTCAACGGTGTGACTGCCATTGCCGGCCCGCCGGCCATCGAGAGTGTGATGGTTGCACCGGAGCGTAGCGGCGTTGCAAGCGGAAGTGTGATGGCACCGCGCCCTTCGAGCCAGCGGAAACTGCCCTGCGCGCCATCCTCCGGCGGCGAGAAGCCCATGACATACCCCATGTCGAGCCCGTCACCAAGGCGTATGGCATTCACGGGAGGCGGGCGCAACCATTCGATCGCCCAGCGTTGAATGTCTTCGCCGGCGATGGCCTCAATATCGGTCAGAATGCGCGCGGCCCCTGCCTGGTCGCCCGTGTCGCGCAGCAATGCGCCGGCGACCAGTTCGGCATGGCGCGAGCTGTTGCGCTGGATCGTCGCGATTGCCTCAGTCTGGCGCTCCTGTGCCGCCAGCGCCAGCGCCAGGTGCACCTGAGCATCTACGAATCCGGGTTGTGCCGCGAGCGCCGCGCGATACCAGCGTTCCGCAGCACCGTAATCACCGGCCCGGTAGGCTGCAATGCCGGCGACCATGGCGCGCTCGCGCGCCACGCCGCTCGTGATGATCGCCGGATAGTCGCGGTAGGTGAAGACAAGCCAGAAGAAGAGGGCGATCAGCACTATTTGCGCTGTGAGCCGTGATGTGACCCATCGCTGTGGATGGATGTGTGCGGTGCGTCGAAACTGTGCCAGCGTACCGGCGCCGTAGAGCGCCAGTAGCGTCCAGAGCGGCAGAAGGTAACGTGGTTCAACGTGAAAAATGAGGACGGTCACCAGTGAGTACGCGATCCAGGCCAGAAAGAACAGCCGGTGATGCCATCCTTCGCGCACGCGCCCTGCCAGCCCGGCGATACCGGCAACCGTAAACGCCAGCCAGATGATGTCACCCGGCAGGCCGAGCGGCGCCGTCTCACGTAGCGGGCGGGTGAAGAAACTTTGCTTGACGAAGTAATCCTCGATGAATTGCGCCTTACAGATATGGCGAAACGTGGCCCACATTGGCCGGAACGGACGCCAGGGGTCGGCGGTGAAGATCTCGCGCGCGCGCGCCAGCGCGTACATGTGGCGTTCTGCCTGTGGCATGCGGCGCAGTGTCTCAATGTTTGCGTTGCGCCGTTCCACCGCGTCCAGGTCGAGCCACAGGTTAATCTGCCCGAGGGTGTCAACCGGGATCAGATGCCCGTAGGTCGCATAGTTGCGCGCCGTCCAGGGTCCCACCACCGCCAGGCACGAGGCCACGACGATCACGGTGGCTCTGAGCAGGCCGGCCGTCGTGGGACGGCGAGCATCCTGTGTGTGGCTGCATTCCGTGGCTGCGCGTGCCGGCATCGGTGATGCGTGGTTGCTGAATGCTCGCACGACCAGCCAGCCGGCGACAAAGACCACAGCATACAATGCCGGCGAGCGGGTCAGCGCCGCGGCGCCGAGCGCCACGCCGGCCAGCGCCAGATCGCGGAGTTGTGCATGCTGGTCATAGCGCAGCAGGAGCCAGAGGTGCAGCAAGAAGAGAAACAGATAGAGGTGCTCGCTGAAGAGCACGCTGGTTTGCTCAACCAGTGGATGCCAGAGCGCCAGGAAGCCGGCAAAGAGCAGGCCGGCGCGTCGGGTATGGAACAGCCGGCGCGCCAGATCGTATCCGGCCAGGGTGGTCAGCGCCGCCAGCGCTACCTGTGCCAGTTGAACAAACAACAGGCCGGCCTGCGGTATGCCGAGCACCAGCGCCAGGCGCAGCCACGCAGCAAAGAACCAGACGTGCAGCGGTGGCCGGATCAACCAGGCGTCGTCAATGTAGGCGCCGGTAACGGCCAGGCGTAATGCCCGGCGATAATAGTCGCCATCATCAGCATTCGAATAGCGCGGGTCGAGTGGGCTGACGCTGATGAACCAGATCCGTAGTGCAACGGTCGCCAGCACGAGCAGCACCAGTGGCCAGTTGACGGCGGCCAGTATGGCGAAGCGGTGATGGGCGCGCGTACCGATGTCATCCTCTGGCAGGCGCGTTGCAGTTTGCGCGTGCAGATCGCTCTGCCGCGGCAGACTCTCTGCGCGTTTCATGGCCCGACCTGCAGCAGTACGTATGTGCCGGATGTCGCGATGACTGCTCCTGCAGGCGGTGAGCCGGCGTCTGTACTATGGAGCAGGTAGCGCGCTGGTTCCCCCGCAGATGCGACGCGGTGAGCGATGGCGGAATACTTGCCGACCGGGTCGCCCGGCGCGAGCGATGCACCGAACCGTTCGCCCGGTGGCAGCGCCTGTTGCACCAGGCGCACCGCGGCGACTTCAGCGGCAGGCTGCCGATCGAGCACATAGCGCGCGCCGATGGTGACCCCGTCCCACATCAGGAACAGGAGCGCCAGCACGGCAAGGATCTGAAGGCGTGCCGGTTGTCGGGCATGCCCTGCGGCCAGCAGACGCACGGCTGTGGTGAGCGCCCAGGCGGCCGCAATCGCGTAGACCGGCGCAAGCGGCAGGAAGAATCGTTGTAACGGCAGGCCGACACTGAGCGCGCCGGCATAGAGTGCAACCCAGGTAAGCAGGATGATCAGGGGCGCGCGAGCGAGAGGTGGCAGCGACGCACGCACGCCGCGCACCAGGATGAGCGCGAGCCAGCCGGCGATCCCCAGCACGGCAAGCCAGTTTGCCGGGAAGGCGAGCAGCCGCAATTGCATCGCCCGCCCGGACTCGCTGGTATCCTCTGCTCCGGCGCCGATGAACCCGCGCAGGTTGGTCCACCAGGCCGCAACGAAGCGTGGCGGGTCGTCCGCGATCAGGCGAGCCAGGGACACATCATTACTCACCTCGTTCCAGCGCCCCCAATCGCCATCACCATAGACCGCCAGCCAGACGTTCTTGGCCTGCTGGCTGTAGATCGGGTTGCCGGTGTCGCGTAGATTGACGAAGAGTTGTGGAAGAATGGCAATGAAGAATGCGCTGCAGAAAACGAGCGCGTTGAGAGATGAACGCGCCCGGCCGGCCGTTGCGTGTTGCGCCAGCAGCGCGAGCACGCCAGACGGAAGCAACAGGATGCCCGGATGGCGCACAAGGAACGCGGCGCCAGCGGCCAGGCCGGCGAGCAGGTACGGCCAGGGCCGGCGACTGTCGCTTACAAGTAGCAGCGTCAGGGCCAGGATGCACAGGGCGGCGAAGGGCATGTCGCTGCCGACGTATAACGCATATTGCACCACGAATGGGCTGAAACCAAGCGCGATCAGAGCCACGGTTGCCGGCCAGCGCCCGAGCACCTGACGTACCAGCACCCAGGTTGCACCAAGCAGAAGCGCGCCGGACATGGCGGCGATAAGGGTTGCGGCAAGAAAGAGGTTACCGCCGGTCAGCGGTGCAACGCACCAGAGGAGCAGTGGATAGCCCAGGTTGTAAAATCCGTCAGCACGGAAGATGAGCGCCGGATCGACCGCGCGTGTCGCGAAGACGCGGAAATCCTTCTCGACGCCGGGCACGGAGAGCGTGACATGCTCGCGGGCCGCCAGCAGAACCATACCCGTCCACACAACAATGCCACCCGGTGCGAGTACATCCGGCAGCACCGGCAGGCGCGTTGCGAGCCGGGGGCCATGGCGCACTGCGGCGGCTACGCCGAGCGTGACACATACGGCAGGGAGAAAGCCGCGCAATGGGTAGGGATAGGGCGGCTGGAACCGGTACAGAAGCAGATAGAGCATGCCGACGAGTCCTGCGCCGGCAAGGCAGGCGAACAGCGGCGGAGGGATAAGGAGCGCATGTTCGCGTTGTCGGGGCGCATCCGGCGCCTGTGCAGTCGTTGTGCGATACGCGGTAAGCGCCAGGCAGAGCAATGCGCCGGCCAGCGCCCCCCATGCCAGTTGCGCCGGGTATGGCATCAGCGGCGGCGCGGCAGTACGATACGTTGCCCGGTCAATCAGAACGCCCACCCGCCGCGGATCGCCGTTGCCGGCTGGGGCAACCTCGGTGCGGAGGATGATAAGCACATCTTCTGGTTTCAGAAGACCGCCGCTGACCGGAACCTGGAGGTCCTGCCATTCGCCGGTCGTCGCAATGGTGCGTGTTTCGCCGCCCTCTACCAGGAGCGTGACGGCGGGAGGCGAAGCGCCAGCGCGCCAGCCACGCACACGGATCGTCACCTCGGCGGGCAGGCCGGCCTGAGGAAACAGGAGGTAGGACTCGGCACGCGACCAGCGGGCGCTGCCATCCGATCCGTTGAGATAGGCCGGCGCTCCTGGAGCGTCACTGCGTTCCGGGTCGTAGAACCCGCGCACATAGGCGGCATCGCTCCCACCGATGTCAACCTGGTGCGTTACAGGGATCTGGCCCAGCAATGCCGCCAGTAGCGCACCAAACGCTGCAGCCGCAATCATGCGCACCGCGAACGATCGGGTTGCGGCAGGTTGCATTGCCGTCTCATCACTTGCTGTTGCTGTCAGGTGCTGACGCATGCGTCCATTGCGCGACATGCCGCGCTTCGTTGATATCGGCGCGCGGGAGTGTACCATACTCCATACTCGTCGGCAACGCAGCACTATGCTATACTACACCAATCCATGAAATCATACGCTGATTTTGAAATTACCGTGACCGCTGGCGATCATGGCCGTTTTCTCCTCAAAGCGCGCGGCCCGCGTGGCGAGGAAGGAGATGGTGAACTACGCCTGCCTGATGATGATCCGCAAATACAGGCGTTACTGGCCCGATTGCGCATGCTCGACGTTGATGAAGCAGCCCTGGTGCTGCTCGGTCGCGCCCTGTTCGATGCGCTCTTCACCGGCGCGGTGCGCGATGTCTATGTGCGCAGCCGCGGCGCGCTTGGCACTGACGAAGGGTTGCGCCTGCGGCTCAACATCCCGTCGTCAGCCGCCGCTGCCGGCGCGCTGCCCTGGGAGTTCCTCTATGATCCGGATCGCGGCCCGCTTGCGCTACTTGATGCCCCGATCGTGCGCCACTTGCCGCAACCGGATCGCGTGCCGGTCCTGGCGGCGCCATTGCCGTTGCGAGTGTTGCTCACGGCAGCGCAGACTCCCCCGCCTGCTGAGGTCGAACGTGAACTGGCCGCCGTCCACGCGGCGCTCGAACGCCTTGGCACCCGGGTCCAGGTGACCGTCGAGCCGCACCTGACAGCTGCAGTGCTGCAGGAGCGCCTGCGCGAAGGGTACCACATCTGGCATTTCGTCGGCCATGGCGGCTTTGCCGCCGACGGCGCCACCGGGCGATTGTTGTTCGAGGACGAGATCGGCGATCCTGAACCGATCAGTTCACTGCAACTCGGCATCATGCTCGATCGGGCCAATGTGCGCCTGGTGGTGCTGGATGCCTGTTCGACCGGGCAACTGGCGCTCGATCCGGCGCGGAGTATTGCACCGGCACTGGTGCGCGCCCAGATCCCGGCAGTTGTTGCCATGCAGTTTCAGGTACCCGAAGAAGCAACGCGCGCGTTCGCCGGCGCATTCTACCGCGCACTGGCCGATGCGTTCCCGATTGATTTCTGCGTGACCGAGGGGCGGCGCGCCGTGATGAATGTCGCCGGCCTTGGTCGCGCCGACTGGGGCGTGCCGGTGATCTATACACGTGCCGAGGATGGTCGCCTGTTCGAGCCGCCGGTAGCGCGTGCGGCGCCGGTTGTTGCCCCTGGTGCAACACAGTCGATCGGCGCGGGCATGCAGATGCTGGGCGATCTGATCGAGGCCGGCAGTGATGTGCGAGAGGCGGTGATCGCCTTTCGCGCCGATTTTCAGGCCGCTGCGGCGCAGATCGATATTCTTGCGGATTACAAAGATGTGCACGATCAACTCCACTCACTCCAGTTCCATTGCTATAATCCGATCATCACCGACATGCGCCGCCTGCCCGACGATGACCTGACGTGGGACGCGATGGCGAACTATGATGTAACGCTGCAAGGGATCGTGGAGGATCTCCGGCGCGTGATCGAGCGCGGTAAGCTCGCGGCAAGCGAACTGGCATGGGTTGCGGATGTGAGTAATGCGGAGGCAGAACTGGCGGCTGCCATTGAAGCCCTGGACGTCAAACGTCTGAAGCAGGCCAGTCGGTTGCTTAACCGGGTGCTGACGTCGCAGCCGACCGTGATCAATGCGCGGCTCAATGCCGCGGCGCGTGCCCTGCGCCTGACCGCGCTCGTGCAGGGAATGGCTGCCGTTCGCTCGTGGCTCGGCGGCGCTGGCTACGATGCGGCCAGGATCAATCAGTTCGAACTGGGTGTTGCTGCGCTCGCGACCCTCAGTACAGGCCTGACGGAACTGGTGAACGAACATGATCGCTGGCAGATTATTGATCTTGACCTGCGGCGTATCGAGCAGTTTATCGACCAGGATATAACCGAACTGGAGCTTTCATGGCCGGATATCAACGAGCGCGTGGCGCCACTCTACCTGGAGAGTTCCGAGGCCTGGGGCGCGGCATTGAAAAATGATGCGGAAAAGGTGACCGCTGCGCTTGACTCCGGTGATCAGGCGCGGGCGCGCCAGTTCTTCCGCCGCTTCCGCCGCCAGGCAGGCGAACGGTTCTTTCGCGTGGATATCGACCTGAAGCGTATGTGTGATGAGTTGCGGAAGGTCGGCGATCCGCTGGCATCCGTGCTCAAGGTGCTGACCTCATGACACGTGCCACATCGCCGGAACAGCCGCCTGAACATGATGGCTCGCTCTATCCGTCGTTTGCGGCGCTGCGCCTGGCGCATACCGAGATGCTGCGGCGCCAGCGCGATGGGGGGCTGACGCCGGCACTGTTGAGCCAGGCGGCCAGGATCATTGCCCGCGGCAGCGCCACAGGCGTTCTGCTTGATGATGAGGACGAGCGCTCGGCGGCGCAGAGTTTGCTTGACTACTGGGCCACGATCCTCATGCGCAACGGCTACGATCCGCCGGACGCAACACTCCAAGAGTTCGATCCGGAAATCGCGCCGATCCTTGATGATGCAAGCTGCCCCTATGTCGGCCTTGATGCCTTTCGCGAAGAAGATGCCGAGCGCTTCTTTGGCCGCCGGCGCCTGGTTGAGTATCTTGTCGGCAAGCTGAACGAGCGCCATATGCTGGTGCTGGTCGGCCCATCAGGCGCCGGGAAGTCGTCGGTGGTGCGCGCCGGCCTCATTCCGGCGTTGAAGAACGACGCCATCCCGGGTAGCCGCGCGTGGCGCTATGTGCCGCCGATGGTCCCCGGCGATCAGCCGCTGGTTCACCTCGCGCGTGCGTTGCGCCGCATGATGGGGCATCCCGATGACCTGGCGCAGGATGAGAAACTGGCCGATCAACTACGCGATCCGCAACAGGTGATCGCGGCGCTGGCCGGGGAGACGCCGGCGGTGCTGTTTGTCGATCAGCTCGAGGAGCTCTTTACCCTCACCGACGATGAGGTGGAGCGCCGGGCGTTTGTTGCGGCGCTGGTGACGCTGGCGGAGCATCGTTCACCCGATCACCTGGTCATTATGACGCTGCGCAGTGACTTCGAGAGTTTTATTGCGCTCGAACCTGCCCTGCAAAGCTGGGTTGAACAGGCGCGCGTCCAGTTGCTGCCGCTCAATGCCAGCGAAATGCGCGAGGCGATCGAACGGCCGGCAGAGCTGGTCGGGCTGAAGTTCGAGCAAGGGGTCGTTGAGGCGCTGCTGCACGACATGCTTGGTGAACCGGCAGCGTTGCCGTTGTTGCAGTTCACCCTGCTCAAGTTGTGGGACGCGCGCGATCGCAATCGGGTGACATGGCAGGCGTATCAGCAGATTGGCGGCGGGCGCCAGGCACTGGCGCGTAGCGCCGACGCTTTCTACAATGGCCTGATCCCGGAGGAGCAGGTAACGGCGCGCCGTATTCTGATGCGTATGGTTCGCCCCGGTGAAGGCCTGGAGATTACCAGCAATCGCATCCGCCGTGATCAGCTCTATCGGGCCGGTGAAGCGCGTGATCGCGTCGATCGTGTGCTCGATCGCCTGATTGCGTCGCGGCTGGTGCGCCTGACGCCGGGCGATACGCCGGAAGCCGCGCAGGTGGAAGTTGCGCACGAGGCGCTCGTGCGTAACTGGCCGACCCTGGTTGGCTGGCTGGAAGATGAGCGGGCCGCGATTGCGTCGCGCCGCCGCCTGGAAGCCAAAGCGGCAGAATGGGTGCGCCTGGGGGGCGGAGCGGCAGGACTGCTCGACGAAGTGCAATTGATCGAGGCGGAACGCTGGCTGAACAGTGCTGAGGCCGCCTATCTCGGCTTCGATGAGGCGTTGATTGACCTGGTCGTGGCGAGCCGTCAGGCGATTGATCAGGCACGGCACGAGAAGGAGGAACGGACCCGCCATGAGCTGGAGCAGGCCCAGGCGCTGGCCGAAGCGCGACGCCTCCAGGCCGAACAGAGTGAGAAGCTGGCCGTCGAGCAGGGGCGGCGTGCCGAGGCTGAGGCGCGTTCTGCCCGCCGCCTGCGCCTTGTAGTTGCCTCTCTGGTATTTGCGCTTGCCGGAGCGATCGTTTCCGGCGTCGTCCTCCTCGGGCAACAGTCGCAGATCCAGGCCAGGACGTTCGACCTTGCAACGCAGGTTGTCATCTCGGACCAGGCCGCCGCCACGGCACAGGTTGCCGCTGCCGATGCGCGCGCCGCCGCCGCTACTGCGCAGGCCGCTGAAGGGCTGGCCCTGCAGCGCGGTACGGAGGTTGCGCTCGCGGCGGTGCAGGAGGCACAGGCGCGCCGTACCGCCGAGGCGCTGGTGCCGGCGCTCGAACAACAGGCGCGCCAGGCGCGTGCCGGCCAGCTTGCTGCGCTGGCGCAGGCGGAGAGTAGTGAGCGCCCGGTGCGCGGCCTGCTCCTGGCGGTTGAGGCGGTGCAGGTCACGCTTGCGAAGGGTGAGCCGCCGGTTGATGTCGCGGATGCAGTGTTGCGGAATGCGCTGACACGCATCGGTGGGATCGGGCTGGATATCGCCAGGCCGGCTTCTGCCGTCGCAACCAGCCGTGATGGCACGGTGACGGCGATCGTCGGCGCGGATGGTGCGCTTCAGGTGTGGAACCTGGCCGACCTGGCGGCCCCGCCGCGCACGGCCATGGCGCCTGGCCCGGTGACGCTGCTCGCGCTCTCCAGCGATGGAACCCGGCTCGTGACCGCGGGCGGTGATGCGGCGAGCGTCCGGCTGTGGAACGTTTCCAGCGCTGTGTCTGTCGCGCGCGAACTCAGTGGCCCGGGTGACGCCAATACCGCGATTGCGCTTAGCGCCGACGGGCGTTTGCTGGCGATCGCCGACGCGCAGGGGGCGACGCTGGTCTATGATCTTGCCAGTCCGTCAGCGGCACCACAGCGCCTGAGCGGACTTGGCGGGCAAAGTGCCGTTCGTTCACTGGCCTTCAGCCCCGACGGCCAGTTGCTGGCGACCGGAAATGACGACAGCCAGGCGCGTCTGTATACCCTGTCGTCCGGTACAGGCTCCTACACCCAGGAACGGACGCGTGGCCCGCTGACGTCGATTGCGTTCAGTGGCAATGGACGCTGGATCGCCTATGGCAGCGCAGGTGGCCAGGTGCGGCTCTGGAGCCTCAGCGGCGTCAGTTTCAATCAGCCGTATGTGCTCCTCGGTCTTACCGCGCCGGTGACGCAGTTGCTGATGACCTCGAATACCGCGCCTCTGGTGATCGCCGGCAGCGCCGACGGCACGACGTGTGTCTGGGATCTTGAGGGTCGCGATGACAATCAGGCGCGTGTGGTACTGCGCGGCCATGCCGATCGCATCACTGGCCTGGCCCTGAGTGGTGGTGGCGATCGCCTTGTCACTGCGAGCGCTGATGGCAGTGTTGGCCTGTGGGATCTGACAACCGCCGATCCGGGCGCCAGACCGTTTCTGTTACGCGGCCATGATGGGCCGGTCACGGGTGTGGTGGTCCCACCTGCAACACGAACGGTCATGAGCGTCGGCGCTGATGGCATCGCGCGCGTCTGGAATCTCGACGATCCGTTGCCTGCCCCGGATTCGCTGCCGGCCGGCAGTGGGGAACTGCTCACGGTTGCCTGCCGTATGGCCGGGCGTACACTCTCTGAGAGTGAATGGCGCACCTATTTCGAGAGCGCACCATACAATGCCAGTTGCCGCCCATAACTGATCCTGGGGGTGCTCGATGCAAGGAGCAGATGATATCGTCATTATTGGCGCCGCGCGTACGCCGATCGGTAAGTTCCAGGGCATGCTGCGCAATATGGCGGCAACAGAGCTGGGCGCGCATGCGGTGCGTGCCGCGGTTACGCGCGCGGGTATTATCCCGGCGCTGGTGGATGAATGTATCATGGGGAACGTGGTCGGCGCCGGGCTTGGCCAGGCGCCGGCGCGCCAGGCGGCCATCGGTGGCGGCCTGCCGGCATCCGTCGGGGCGCTGACCATCAACAAGGTGTGTGGCAGCGGCCTGAAAGCAGTGACGCTGGCGGCGGCACTCATCCGCGCTGGCGATGCTTCGTTGATCGTTGCCGGTGGTATGGAGAGTATGAGCCGCGCGCCGTACCTCTTGCCTGAAGCGCGTAGCGGGTATCGTCTCGGCCATGGCGAACTGACCGATGCGCTGATTCACGACGGGTTATGGTGTGCCTTCGAACATCAGCATATGGGGAGCGCCGCCGACTGGACGGCGCGCACGTATGGCATTACGCGCGAACAGCAGGATTCCTATGCCGCCGAGTCGCAGGCGCGCGCGGTTGCTGCGCAGGACAATGGCGCATTTGCTGAGGAGATCGCTCCGTTCGATCCGTCCATCGGGCGTGGCGCTGGCGGGCCGGTTGCCGATGAACCGCCGCGTCGCGGCACCAGTGTGGCAGCGCTCAGCAAACTTGCGCCAGTCTTTTCATCCGAAGGTACCGTGACGGCCGGCAATGCCCCCGGGCTGACCGATGGCGCAGCGGCGCTGGTGGTGACGAGTGCGGGGCGCGCCGCAGAACTTGGCACGCGCCCGCTGGCGCGGCTGATTGGCGCTGCGCAGGCGGCAGTTCCGCCGCGTGAGGTGTTTACCGCGCCGGTCTACGCGATCCAGCGGCTGCTCGCCCATACCGCAACGACGATTGATGATTATGACCTGTTCGAAATCAACGAAGCATTCGCGGCTCAGGTTGTCCAGAATATTCGCGCGCTGGGGCTGGATAGCGACCGGCTGAATGTGCACGGTGGGGCGATTGCGCTGGGGCACCCGATCGGCGCCAGTGGCGCGCGCATTCTGGTGACGCTCATCCATGCGCTGCGCCTGCGCGGTGGCGGGCGCGGCATTGCAGCGTTGTGCCTTGGCGGCGGCGAAGCGATTGCTGTTGCCGTCGAAACCGTGTAATGGCGGCATGCTGCTGGTGCTGGAGCGCCGGTCGAGTGTTGTAATTTTGAGGTGGTTCGGGCCGCCGGCCCATAGGGACTCTCGTTTCTGAATACTCTATCGTTGTTCTAGTTGCACTACCTTTCACATACGCCCGTCACCCCCACCCCGGCCCTCCCCCGCCGGGGGAGGGAGTCCGACTCCTCCCCCCGGCGGGGAGAGGCTGGGTGGGGGGCTGTGCGGTGCAGAACGCCTGATGTGAAAGGTATTGGTTCTAGTTGTTCGGCGCGGTAAACATGCTGCGCACCCGCGCGACATATTCCTCGGCGACCTGCTGCATATCGGCGACGTTCTCGCGCATCTGCGCCCGGGGGTCGGTTTCGTGGCTGTCGTCGGCGGGAACCAGGAGCCACATCGCGATGTAGATGAGCGCGCCGAAACCGTTGATCAAGGCAAGAAACAGAAAGCCCAGCCGTACGAAAACCGGATCGACGTTCAGCATACGCGCCAGACCTGAAGCGACCCCGCCGAGAATGCGATCGCTGCGATTGCGACGAAGTTGACGCTGTTCCATTATTGTCGTTTCGCGCGGCCCGGTTTGACGATTGCAGGGCACCGTGGCCGTCGCGCTCCTTTCTGCCCTTACGACGAACCCGGCATGGTGAAAGTTGCATGACGCTTCACCTCGCTATTCTGCGTGAGCCATATCTGAGCCGCGTGCTCTCGGGCGAAAAGACGATCGAGTCGCGTTTTCTGCGCATTCGCGCAGCGCCGTATGGCAGGGTTGCCGTAGCCGATCAATTGCTTCTGAAACGTGCCGGCGGCCCGATCGTCGCATCCGCGCGTGTCGAGCGCGTCGCCGAGTTCGCCGATCTGACACCGCACGCTATGACCGACCTGATTGCCCGGTATGCCGACGGGCTCTGCCTGGACGATGGGTTCAGCGCGCAGGTGTGCGACTGCCGCTACGCGGTGCTGCTCTGGCTGGGCGAGATCGCTCTGCTCACGGATCCACCGCCGCTGGCAAAGCGTGACCGGCGCGCCTGGGTCGTCCTTGATGTTTGACGCCGTGCGGCAGAGATGATACCATCGGCACATCGCAGCAGCAGGCAGGAGGGGAAAGGCATGAAGCTTCACGAGTACCAGGCGCGCGACATTCTGGCCCGCTATGGTGTGCCGGTCACTGGCGGCGGCGTAGCAACCACGCCGGCCGAAGCGCGCGCAATCGCCGAACAGATCGGTGCGCGCGTGGTCGTCAAGGCGCAGGTGTTCGTCGGTGGGCGCGGCAAGGCGGGAGGCGTCAAACTGGCCGATACTCCTGAGCAGGCGGAACAGGTTGCCGCGCAGATTCTTGGTATGAATATCAAGGGCCTGACTGTCGAGAAAGTGCTGGTTGCCGAGGCGATCACCTATGAGCGCGAAATCTATCTGGGTGTCATCATGGACCGGGCGGCAAAGCGTATTGTGGTGATGGCTTCAGCCGAGGGCGGCGTCGAGATTGAAGAAGTGGCAAAGACCAATCCGGGCGCGATTGTGAAAATCGCGGCGCATCCTACGCTGGGGCTGCTCGATTTTCAGGCGCGCGATCTGGCATATGGCATTGGCCTGACCGATGCCAGGCAGGCGCGGCAATTCGCCCAGATTGCGACGGCGCTCTATCGCGCCTACATGGATACGGATGCGTCGCTGGCAGAGATCAATCCGCTGGTGGTGCGTGCCGATGGTTCGTTACAGGCGCTCGACTCAAAGATTGTGCTCGATGACAGTGGTCTGTTCCGGCATGCCGATCTCGAAGCCATGCGTGATGCGTCGGATGAACCGGAGGCCGAGCAGCGCGCCCGTGAAGCCGGTATTACCTATATCAAGCTCGATGGCGACATCGGCTGTATGGTGAACGGGGCTGGACTGGCGATGGCGACGATGGACGTGGTGAAGCTGTATGGCGGCGAGCCGGCCAACTTTCTCGATATCGGCGGCGGCGCCGGCAAAGAGAAGGTCAAGACCGCGTTACAGATCATCCTTTCCGACCCGAATGTCAAGGCGGTGATGTTCAATATCTTTGGTGGCATCACTCGTGTGGATGAAGTGGCGAAAGGAATCGTCGCGGCACTCGAAGAGGTCAATACCGATGTGCCGATGATTGCGCGGCTGGTTGGCACGAACGAAGCCGAAGGGCGCCGCATCCTGGCCGAATCGGCGTTGATCCCGGCAGCGACGCTTGCCGAAGCCGCGGAAAAGGCTGTCGCCGCAGCACGAGCACGCGCATGAACCAGGCGCGACCGTGCATGTCTCATGGCGCGCGCTGAACGATCATGCAGGTCGGGTCGTTGGGGAGGTGACGTACCGTGAATACACGTTCCGGTTGCGCCTGATAGCGATTCTGCTCGCGCACCGGAGCCTGCAATGCCGTGTGCAACCGCGTCCCTTCCGGCGACTCGACCTCGCTCCATATGCGAACGGTGTGAACCACTTGCGTTCGTTGCGTCATGGTTCCAGTCGAGGCAACCACGGAGGATTCGCACCGGGGCCGTCGCCATCCGCGACAAGAGTTGTCGTGTTGCCAGGAATCTGCATACCAGCCCAACCAGTGAATGGAGTGTACCGGCGACCCCTGCCGTAATCCTGCGATCTGGGTAGCGCAACCCTTCGACCACAGTGAATCCTCGCTACTGTTCTTTTCCGTCCCTGGCGGTTGTAACGTCGCTGCATACGTGATCGCCAGCGTCATTATCATGCCGCCGGCCTGCTGCTGTTTCAGGATTCATCGCCTGCTATACTCGCTTGCAATGGACGTGTTCGTCTGCAGGAAAGGGGTTATCATATGGCACGCAAGCGTGCGCTGATCACCGGTGTGACTGGCCAGGATGGATCATACCTGGCAGAATTGTTGCTTGAACAGGGATATGACGTTGTCGGCATGATCCGGCGTTCCAGCACCGTCAACTTCGAGCGTATCCGCCACATCCAGGATCGTATGACACTCGTCACCGGCGATCTGCTTGACGAGATCTCGCTTATTCACATGTTGCGCGAGCATCGTCCAACCGAAGTGTATAACCTCGCAGCTCAGAGCTTTGTGCAGACGTCGTTTTCCCAGCCGGTATTCACGGGCGAGGTCACCGCGCTGGGTGTGACCCGGCTACTTGATGCCATTCGGATTGTCGATCCCGATATTCGCTTCTACCAGGCCAGTTCATCGGAAATGTTCGGCAAGGTGGTCGAAGTGCCGCAGCGCGAAAGCACACCATTCTACCCGCGCTCGCCATATGGCGTTGCCAAAGTGTATGGGCACTGGATCACGGTGAATTATCGTGAAAGTTATAGCATGCATGCCAGCAGCGGGATCCTGTTCAACCACGAATCGCCACGCCGTGGCATGGAGTTTGTCACGCGCAAGATTTCGCACGGCGCGGCGCGGATCGCGCTTGGCATGGATACAGAGCTACGACTGGGTAACCTCGAGGCGCAGCGCGACTGGGGATTCGCCGGTGACTATGTACGCGCCATGTGGCTGATGCTGCAGCAGGATCATCCTGGCGATTATGTTGTCGCCACCGGGCAGACCCATTCGGTGCGGCGTTTCTGCGAACTGGCGTTTGCCTGTGTGGGGCTGAACTATGAGGACCATGTGGTTGTTGATGAGCGCTTCTTCCGCCCGGCCGAGGTGGACCTGCTCGTCGGCGATCCGTCGCACGCCCATACGGTGCTCGGCTGGGAGCCGCGGGTCTCGTTTGAGCAACTGGTTGAAATGATGGTCGAGGCAGATCTTCGTATGCTCAAGGGTTGAGCTGAAGGACGAGTTAGCTGGCCTTCTTCCGCAACTGATCGGCATAGATTCGGTCGAGGCGATTCATCTCGCGAACGCTGATCGTCTCAACAAAGCGCGGCATATCACGCACCGGCAGGGTCGCTTTGTATCCGACGCGCAGGAAGCGATGAATGTCGCTCATGCCGGTCATCTCGGCCAGGCCGCGAGTACGGTCGAGCGCGATACCAAGGAGCGGGTTGCGCGTCAGGCGGGCGACGTTATACAGTGAGAGACGCACCAGTTCGATCTGGCGCACGCGATCGGCATAGTTGTCCGCCAGGCGATAGGCGCGTTCGTAGGTGGCCATATCAAAATCGAGTGGCGCGCCGATCTCCAGCAACTTTTCGACAACTTCATCATCGAGGCGGTTTGTCAGTTCCAGCAGATCGAGCACCTGTTCGACATCGCGAATTACGACGCCGGGAAAACTCTGGACGAGAAGGTGCAACCGGTGCGCCTGCGAATCGCGTGCGCTGAAGTCGCGCGGGCCGTACAATTCATTAAAGAAGAACTCGCCGACTTGCCGATATTGCGGCTCAGCCGCAAGGTCGGCGTAATCGCGGCGAAGACGGTCAGACTGAAACGCCTGAAGTGCGACGCGATAGGGTGCACGATGTGGCATGGTGCGTATCTTGCGGTGTGAAACGTGGTCAGTGCCCGGTTCACGCCCCTGCTAAGACGCCAGCGCCTCCGCGAAGATGCGCACAGCGTCGCGGATCTGGTCCTCGTTGACGATCAGCGGCGGAATAAAGCGAACAACATTGTCGTACGGGCCGCAGTTAAGCAGTAACAGGCCGCGATCGCGGCAGGCGGCGAGCGTGCGTTTTGTGAGCGCGGCGTCTGGCGCGCCGGTTGCCGTGATGAGTTCGACACCCACCATCAACCCCAGTCCGCGTACATCTCCTACCACAGGATGCCGGCCCATAACATGTGACAATTCCTGCTTCAGCACTGTACCCTGATGTGCTGCATTTTCGACCAGGCGCTCCTCACGCATCGCCTGAATGGTTGCGACCGCGGCGGCGCACGCCACGGCGTTCCCGCCATAGGTACCGCCGTGCGCGCCGGGCTTCCAGCGGTTCATCAGCGCACGCCGGGCGATGATCCCGGAGAGTGGCAGACCGGACGCGATCCCTTTGGCGATGATCATGATATCGGGTGTGATGCCGAAGTGTTCGATGGCAAAGAAGCGCCCGGTACGCCCGAAGCCACTCTGCACTTCATCGGCGATCAGCAGGATACCATAGGTATCACAGATCTGTCGCAGCCCCTGCAAAAATGAGGCAGGCGGTACGACGTACCCACCTTCGCCGAGGACCGGTTCGACCAGGATAGCCGCGACGTTCTCCGGCGTCGTCTGCGTATGGAGAAGGTGTTCGACCTGGTGCAGTGGTTCTCCGCAGCAGGCGGATGTGTGTGGGGCGGCATAGGAAATGGCTGCGCTATTGGCGCCGGCAGCGCGCGCCACGGCGCAGCGGAAGCAGGCAGCGTAGGGCGCGAAATGGATCCCGGCCGGGAGGGGCGCGACGCCTTCGCGGTACTTACCCTTGCTGCTGGTCAGTGCCAGTGCGCCGCTGGTACGGCCATGGAAGCCGCCGCTGAAGGCAATGATGTCGCTGCGACCGGTCACCTGGCGCGCCAGTTTGATTGCGCCCTCAACCGCCTCGGCGCCGCTATTGCTGAAGAAGAACCCGTCGAGTTCCGGTGGCGCGATCGCGCGGAGTTCGGCCACCAGTTCGAGCATGGGCCGATGATAGACTATATTGGCCTGGCCGTGCAGCAGAAGTCCGGCCTGTTCACGGATCGCCTGAACGACGCGCGGATGGCAATGACCTGTATTGGTCACGCCGATACCGCATGTAAAGTCAAGGTAGCGCCGGCCTTCGACATCGTACAGGTACGCACCCTCGCCGTGCTCAACAAAGATGTCGCTGTATCTGGCCCAGACGGAGGAGAGATGTTCCGCCTGTTCCAGCAGCTTCGTTGCTGTTGTTGCTGTCATTGCCTGTTCCCCTGCTTATCGATCGCTCAGGCGCGCCAGGGCGGCGCGCGCTTCACCGGCCCAGAGCGGATCATCATTCTGGCCGGCGACGGTCTCGAATGATCGAATGGCTCCATTAAGCTCGCCAAGTTGTTCTTCTGCCATTCCCTGGTAGAAACGGGCTTCCGGGTAGGTGCCACCACGACGCGCGACCGCTTCACGGAACCGGTTGGCGGCCGCCTGGAAGTTGCGCTGCGCAAAATGGACGCGGCCAAGCCAGTAGTGCGCTTCAGCAAATGCTGGTTCCAGGCGCGTGGCAGTCTCCAGGTCCGTGCGCGCGTCATTCAACCGGTCGGCGCGCACCAGCACCAGCGCGCGGCGATAGTACGGTTCAGCCAGGCGTGGGTTGACACCGATGGCTCGCCCATACGCCTCGAGCGCGCGCGCGTCATGACCCTGCTGTTCTTCAATCTTCCCCAGCAGCAGAAGCGCTTCGGCATAACGCGGTCGTTGCTCCAGCGCGCGTGTAACTTCCGCCAGCGCCGCATCTACCTGTGCCAGACCAAACTGTGCCTGCGCCAGACCAAAGTGCGCTTCGGGAAATGTGTCGCGGAGCATGAGCGCGGTCTGGTAGACGGCGACGGCGCCTGCCAGATCGCCGGTGCGAACGCGCGCTTCGCCCAGCCACAGATGTGCCTCAGGAGACCGCGGCTCGCGCTGTACAGCATTCAAGAAGTGCCCTGCCGCGATCGACCAGTCATCCGACGTGGCAGCGACGCGCCCCAGGCCGATATAGGCAGCAGCCATGGCAGAGTTCTGCTGCAATGCCGCGCGATACTGCTGTTCGGCTTCCTGGATCCGGGCACGCCGCAACGCAATATCGCCAA
This sequence comes from Chloroflexota bacterium, assembly GCA_013388755.1. Classification (GTDB taxonomy): domain Bacteria; phylum Chloroflexota; class Chloroflexia; order Chloroflexales; family Roseiflexaceae; genus JACAEQ01. The sequence goes on along the minus strand of JACAEQ010000036.1, from coordinate 29,104 downwards.
GCAGCACCAGCGCCTCGGGATAGACGGCGCGCCGCTGCAGCGCGGCGCGCGCCGCCTCCTCGGCGGCATCGAGGCGGTCGAGACCAAGATAGGCCAGGGCAGCGCCATAGCGCGCATCGGCATCATCAGGCGCGGCACTGATAGCGCGCTCATAGGCGCTGGCTGCCGTCGCATATTCGCGCAGATCGAGCAGCATCGCACCCATGTGCGTCAGGATCGCCGGGTCGTTTGCGCCGGCGTCCAGGGCCGCCGCGTAGTGGCGCGCAGCGGCGCGCTCGTCGGTTGCAAGTTGCGCCAGCGCAATATGCGACGGTACATGCCGCGGGCTGGCATTGACCGCCATCTCGAACTGGCGCTCGGCCGCTGCCGCATCACCGCTCGCAATCAGCAACTGCCCCAATTCGTACGAAATATCGGCGAAGGGGGCCGCGCCGCGCGCCGTGTTCTGCTGGCCACGTTCCAGCGTGCTGCGCGCCGCAGCGATATTCTCAGCATCGTAATAGACCCGGCTGAGTTCAATGATTGCTGCGGCATTGTTCCTCGCCACAAGAGGCAGGAGAGCCTGTTCCGCCTCGGAGTACCCGGTTGGTCCGCTGAGACGCAGCACCCGTGCCAGCGCGAGCGACTCGCCTGCGCCGGGGCGGTGCTCAGCCAGCCAGCGCCGCTGCTCAATGGCCTCCTGCCAGCGCCCGTCTTCTTCGGCAAGCTCGGCGAGGCGTATCCGCGCCGGGAAGTAATCGGTATGACGCGCTTGAGCCGCGGCAAGCAACTGGAGCGCCTGTGCCCGATCCTGCTGCAGCAATAGCATCGCCTGGTGATATAGCGGCTCAGGACGATCGGGTGCCAGCCGTTCAGCAGTTTCGAACGCAACGCGCGCCTCGCGCTCATTGTCATTGACCAGCAGGGCGCGCCCACGCATCAACATCAGATCGGCATTGCCTGGCTGAACCTGCTCGAGCGTCTCGATCTGGCGCAACGAGTCGGTTGCCGGCGACCATGCGCGCGTCAGGCCAAACCAGATTGCAGCCAGGCCTTCTGGTGGGCGCGTACGACGCAATCGCGCCAGTTCCACCTCGACGACTGCCAGCCAGAACCGGTTGCGGCGCGCTGCCAGTTCGGCGCGCCGCGCCTGGTGCGTCGCAATGCTTCCGTCTACCAGGCGCTGTTCCGCATCGGCCGCGGCGGCGCGCTCGTTCCATTCCTGACTCAAGCTGATCGTTTCACGCAGGGCAAGCGAGACATCATTCAGCAGTGCCGTGAGTTCGGGTTCGGGCAATGGCGGAGAGACATCAAGTTCCCAGATCAGCGACCCGCGCGCATTCACGATTTGCGCAAGTTTCAGTAATGCCCGTTCGGCCTGCACGCCGGCGCGCAGGCGCGCGTTGACAATGAACCGCAGGTCGAAGGGTGCATCCACATCATCTGCCCCGGACTGGCGCGTCGCAGCGGCCAGGGTAGTCGCTGCCGGTTCAAGCCGCCCATCGAGCCGATACGCCTCGGCCAGTGCCAGTAATGGCGTAGTGGCGGGTGGCAGCAAGCGGCGTGCCTGTTCCAGCGATGTTGCGGCAGCGCCTGGCGATCCAGCGCGCAACTCTTCAAGCGCCAGGTTATAGCGCAACTCCCCGAGATCCTGCCCTTGCAGCAGCGCAATTGCCTGGTTGAATGACTCGCGCGCCACCGGGTCACCCATATCATACTGCACGGCACCGAGGCTGGTATAAAGCCGGGCCAGTTCAGCCGGGGTAGCGTCGGGCATTGCTGCAATCGCCCGGCGAAACTCGCCTGCCGACTGCTCATAGTTGCCGCGCGCCCACCAGATCGTGGCGCGGAGGGTACGTAACAGGCCGGGACGCAACGCAGGATATTGCCGTTCAAGGTCATCCAGCACGGTACTGGCGGCACCATAGCGCCCACTGCTATAGTCGGCCAGAGCGCGGATCAGGCGCGGCAGCACCACGCGCCCGTTAAGCGGTTGCGCTGCGAGGGGATAATGAACCGGCAGTGCAAAGCGACCAGTATAGCCATCCAGGCTGTTCGGCGCATAGGCGCCACTTGGCGCATAGGCAAGCTGCGGCAGCAACGTTTCGCCATCGAGCATCCCGCCGGGCGTAATGTCACCCCAGAGCAAGACATCGGCGCGGGTCGCCTGGAGAAGGGCAGACGCGTCTGCTGCACTGTCGGGAGGTGAGTCAATCTGTTGTACTGCAATATGCTGGCCGTGAGTCGTCGCCAGCACATCAGCCAGTTCAGCGGCTGCGGCGCGACCGGTGGCACCGATGTCACCATTCGGCTCACGGAACGGCGCAATCAGAACGGTGAACTCATCGGCGCGCGTATCCGGCAACAGGCGTGGCAGCGCCCAGAGTATCAGTGCTCCTACCAGCAGACCGACAGCGATGATGCGCGAACGCGGACTGGACAGCGTAAAGCGCGCCTGGCCGAGCCAGAGCGGCTCAGTCTGCACAGCGTCAGGAACTTCGATCTCCTCGCCGGAACTGCTGATCACCGTGGCGCTACGCACGCGCCTGGCGCGGCGCAACAGTGCCGACCAGATTGCATGAGCAGGTGGGGCCAGCAGTGCACGTACCGGCGGCAGTGTCAGCAGGGCGCCGATGCCGGCAAGGATCATCAAACTGGCGAGCAGCGCCTGCATGTTCCGGAGCCACTCCTACATGCGTTCAAGTACGTCGGCAATCACACTATTGAGCATATTACTATCGAGCGGCAGGAAGAGAACGCGGTACAGCGCGCCAGGCGCAGCGACGTACGGGTCATCCGGCTCCACCAGCATCACGATGGGCAATTCTGGCTGATGTTCGGTCAGTTTCCGGCAGAGGTCGCGCAGGCGCGTCCCGAGCCGCGCATCTGCAATGACGAGCGCAGTCTGCGGATGGTACGCCAGCAATCGTTCGGCATCAAGCACAGTCGGTGCATCGAGCACACGCAGATTGGCGGCGATAATGATGGGCGCAAGCGCCTTGCGCAGATCCTCGTCATCGGAGATGATCAGCGCCGGTGGCGGTGGCGCGCCGCGGCGGTCGTGTTCGATCGGCTGATCACTCGATGTCCGGATATCTACCGCGTAGGTACTGCCAGGTTGCTGCTTGGCATACTGCTTCATCTCAGCCGCTACCCGGCTCACCTCCTCGTGATCCGTGAAGCGGCGACGGCGGTTGGTGACGACCCCGATCGAGATGGATGTGATTGGAAAGCTGCGCGGTACGCCCTGGCGGTCAATACCGCGCAGGTAGCCGCGCGCGAGGTCATCAGCGTCATACAGGCTGCGCACACGTTCATCGAAGAGTCTGATGATTGCCTGGCAGAGATCCGTCAGGCGATCGGGCACGGTCAGAATGGCGAAGTCGTCGCCGCCGATATGGCCGATAAAGTCACTCCCGGAACCAACCTTTTGCAGGACTTCACCAAGGACCTCGGCGACCAGTTTGATCAGGCGATCGCCGCGAGCCGGGCCATACGTATCGTTGAAGGCCTTGAAATTATCGAGATCGACGTACAGGAGCGCGAACGGCGCCTCGCTCTTGAGGCGATGTTTCAGTTCTTCGGTGAGCAGGATATTACCGGCCAGGCCGGTGAGCGGATTATGCACCGGCGTCTGTGCAGCGCGACGCAGGTGTGCTCGAATGCGGGCCAGTAATTCCGGAATATTGAACGGCTTGGTGACATAATCATCGGCACCGGTATCGAATCCGGTGACGACGTCCTCCGCGCTGGCGCGTGCAGTCAGGATGAGCATCGGCAGGTGAGCGGTGCGCGTATCATTGCGCAACTGGCGGATCGCCTCATAGCCATCCATCTGTGGCATCATCAGGTCGACGATCACAAGGTCGGGCACCCACTCCTGCGCCGTACGCACGAGTTGATCACCATTCTGTGTCGTCAGCACGTCATATCCCTGCGATCGTAGCACCAGCTCAAGCAGCTGGCGCACCGCCGGCTCATCATCTGCAATCAAGATGCGTTTGGGCATGCAGCACGTTGCGGATGGCAGGCCGCACATGCACGACATTCCTGTGTCGCACCGCGTACGACCCACATCATATCAGACTCGAGAACTCAGATCACCAGTTGTGCATACAAGATTTCCAGGGTCAGATCCTGCCGTACCGTGTCGTCAGAGTCGAGTGTCAGCGTTGCCGCACTCACCCCGAGGCGCACCGCCTCGTCGATCGGGATATCGTTCAACAGCGCATACACGACCGCTGCCGTCAATGCATCGCCGGCGCCGGTCGGGTCAACGACTTCAACATCAATGGCAGGCACATGGCCGCTGGAAGAAGGCGTGGCGTACACCAGCCCTTGATCCGCCATTGTCACGATTGCAATGTCAACTCCCTGGGCTGCCAGGTGGCGCGCGGCCACCGTCGCCTGCGCGATATTCGCGACCGGCAGGCCTGTCAGCGCTTCGGCCTCAATCGCGTTAGGCACGATCAGGTAGAATGACCCGACCAGTGGCCGATAACGTGCCGCCGGCGCATATGCCACCGGGTCAAGTGCGACCGGTACGCCTGCCGCTTTGCAAATTGCGAGCAGGGTCTCGGCACTCTCAAAGGGCACATTCGCGTCCATGACTACCATTGGTGCGCGTTCGAGCAATGCGCGATGCGCCGTAATGAGAGTGGGCGTCAATGCAACCACGGCTTCGGTATCATCCACGCCGGTGATCAACTGGCCTTCCGGCGAGAACAGGGCGATATACGCTGGCGAGTGGTGGTCGCACACCCTGAGCACGTGGTCGGTATTCACTCCGGCACGCGCCGTCTGCTGGACGATCGTCTGGCCAAAATCATCATCGCACGCAACCGTCAACAGAATCGTCGGGTAGCCGAGGCGGGCAAGATTCTCGGCCATATTGCGCGCGCAGCCACCAACGCTGATCCGCACGTCAGCCGAATTTGATGTCCCGGCGATCACATCGCCGCGCAGGCGGCACTTGACATCAAGGCATGCCGCGCCGACAACCACCACCGGTTCGCCTGCAATATCACCGTTTGTTTCCATTGTCTGGCTTTCCAGTCGCCGGTCTGGGCCCGGCGGGTGGCAGCAGCGCTTCAGCTTCAACCGACCAGTCAGGCAGCAAGATGGCGCTTATCATTTCCGGCGAGACGTCGACCCCCTCGGCGCGCAGGGCGCGTACAATACTGCGCACACGTTCAGCCTCCGCATGGGCTTCGGCCTCGCTGGTCACGCGGATGCGCCGGGCTTCGCGTTCAGCTTCAATCTCGCGCATTCTGGTCTCGCGTTCAATTGCCGCCTCCGGGTTTGCCGAACGAAAGCGATCCTCGGGCACTTCGAAATAGTCGATATCCACGCGGGTCACCACCACGCCCCAGCGATGCGTCAATTCATTCAGCCGGCGAAAGACCTCCTGCGAAATGCGCAGGCGATCCTGGTACGCCACAACTGCGCTTTTTGTTTCGCTGAAGATCACCTCGCGCACAATATCGTCAACCTCCTCACGGAGCTGGCGCGCCAGCAGTTTCTCCCAGAATGCGACATCAAGCCGCGCCTGCTCCAGCTCGCGGCCCATCTGGCGTGCGACGTCGTTCTGAATCTGGCCACGGTTGGGAATATTGCCAAGCGCGAACACCGGGCTATCAACCCGGTAGCGCAGATGAACTTCGACCGCATCAATGCTATGTGATCCTCCCGTGTTGATTTTTTCGATCGTGACGTCCTGGCTGAGTTCATAGAGTGGAATGGTCGCAACGCGTCGTTCGAGCAGAGGAATGAGCGGCGGCGCCAGCGGCGGCGTCAGGCGGTACAGTGTACCACTGTAGAAGCGCGCCACCATAATCGCGTGATCTTCCGGCACGACAACCGTGCGGCTCGAAATCCAGCGAAACACATAGAGCAACACACCGGTCCATGCCAGCGGAAAGACGACGCTGCCGACGTTACCGAGCGTATCTCGCCCGAAGAAATACGCGGCAATCAGCGACATGAGCGCCGCGAATGCCGCCATCATGCCGATTTCGTTCCAGTTACCGTTCAACGCAATGATCAGGCTGACCGCCATAATCACGACGGAGAGGAAGGTTACCACATCACTCTGGGGAACGCTGAGATAGATGACAATCAACGAGACGAACATCAACCCCAGCACCAGCGAGGCCGCGGCATACCTGGCGGACTGATCGCTGCGTACGGCGCTTTGCTTTGATGCCATCTATCTACACCTCCAGCACTACTTTCAGCCGCCCGGTCGCGGCGGCAAATGCTCGCAAGCCGTCGCGCAGCGAAAAGCGCGCAGCTATCAGTGGGGCCGTGGCAACCAGCCCGCCATCAAGCGCGCGCAGCGCCGCAGCGAATGGGCCGCAACGCGAGCCGATCAGGCGGATTTCGTCAACCACCAGCATGGTCATATCGAGTGCTGACTCGGCAGCAAACGTACTTTTCATCACAAGGCAACCGCGCGGCCGTACTAACCGGCGAGCGGTGGCCAGGCCACTCGGGTGGCCGCTACACTCAACCACCACATCGAACGGCGCAAGGTGTGCCTCATCCAGATCATGACCATGCACCGTGGCGATCGCCAGATCGCCCAGAAACTCCCAGCGCTCCGGGTGCCGCCCGATGACCGTCACATCACAGCCTGGCAGGCGCAGCACCTGCGCGCACAGCAAGCCGAGCTTGCCATCACCCACGACTGCAACCCGGTCGGTTGGATAGATATGCAATTGTTGCAGGATCTCGAATGCTGCCGCAACCGGCTCGGTGAAGACCGCCACCGCGTCGGGCATGCGATCAGGGACGGCATGCAGGCATGCGACCGGCAGGCTGAACAACTCGGCCATCACCCCGTCACGCCGGTCAATGCCAAGCGTCGTCCGATTGGGGCAGTGGCTTTCGTCGCCACGAGCGCACACGGCGCAGGAACGGCATGCAGCGTTAATCTCACCGACAACTCGCTGGCCAACCCACCATGCATCCTCGCATGCCACGACTGTGCCGACGAATTCATGGCCGAGCACGCCGTGGTGACCCATGTATCCACGCGTTATCTCAATATCAGTATTACAGATGCCGACGAGTGAGGGACGAATGAGCGCCTCGCCGGCACGTAGTGCTGGTCGGGGATAGTCGTCAACCTGGCGCAACTGTCCATCATACACGATTGCGAGCATTGGCGACTCACGAGCAAAAGCGTGAACGACACAGCCGGATCGTTGTTGAAGACAACAATCGCAGGGTATGACGAATGGTCGTGTATGAACCTGGCACGCGAACACCCGCAACGCTCCGCCTGATGGGCGTATGAGCCTGCCTGCGCGCTATGAGAGCCAGTGAGCCGGGATGGCCCGCGTTGCGAGCCTCCCGGAACCTGTTCATTTCGCCGGATGGGTCGTGACACCCACAATCGCATGCTGGCTGCGTCGCTGCTATCCTGGTGTATTATACTACACGGTTCATGGGCTGTGCAATAAGGGCTGGCCGGGGCGGCGCAGAGACCTGCGTGGCTGGCGTGTTGTTCCGATTATCATGCAGGGGTATTCCGCATGCGCGTTGTTTTTCTCGGCAGTCCGGCCTTTGCCGTAGCGCCGCTCGAACGTCTTGCAGCGGATGCTCGCTATCACCTGGTCGGGGTTGTGACGCAGCCGGATCGCCCGGCAGGGCGGAGCAAGCAACCGGTAGCGACGCCGGTGAAACAGGCAGCGTTGCGCCTTGGCCTGCCGGTACTCACTCCTGAAACATTGCGCGATGCTGCCGCAGTGGCGCAACTGGCCGCTCTACGTCCCGATGTGGGTGTCGTGGCCGCATATGGCGAGATCTTGCGCCGTGATGTGCTCGCCATCCCCCCACTCGGCTACGTCAATATCCACCCGTCATTGTTGCCGCTCTATCGCGGCCCGTCGCCGGTAGCGGGTGCAATCCTCAATGGTGACACGCACACCGGGGTCACGATCATGCTGCTTGAGCCGAAGATGGATTCCGGCCCGATCCTGGCGCAACGTGTCGTGCCGCTTCCACCCGATGCACGTGCCGGCGCAATCACCCGCGAGCTCTTCGATCTTGGTGCTTCCATGCTGGTCGATGTCCTGGTCGCCTATGGCGCCGGAACGATCGCGCCCCGGCCGCAGGATCATGCGCACGCAACGTTCACCAGGCTGCTGACGCGCACGGATGGTGAAATCGACTGGAGCCTGCCGGCGGTGCAGATTGAGCGGATGACGCGTGCCTACGATCCCTGGCCAGGAGCCGTCACATCCTGGCGCGGTGCCCCACTGAAGATTATCGCCGCGCGCACGGTTCCTGACTGGCGCGGTGCCGAACTGCCCGGTGTGTTGCTTGATGCCGCCGATGGTCCGGCAGTCGCGACCGGTGAGGGGTTGCTGGTGCTGGTGATGGTGCAGCTGGCCGGTAAACGCCCGGTTATGGCAGCCGACTGGCGGCGCGGGTTGCGCCTGGCCGGGGGTGAGCGTCTGGGGGAGTGGTAAACGACGAATGGCGTGTTTCCGGTGTCTTGACTCAGAGCGGGAGAAGATATGGCGACTTTCAAACAATCGGCTTCATGGTGGTGCTATGTGCGCGACGATATGACACCTGAGCGATTCGTTCGCGCCGTCGCCGAGATTGGCTATGCCGCCGTGGAACTTGCTCCGCAGGAACACTGGCCGCTCATCCATGCGCATGGCCTGGCCATTGCTTCAGCCAACGGGCATGCATCGATCGAGCTGGGCTTGAACCGACGTGACCAGCATGATCGCATCGAGCGTGAAATCCTGGCGAGCCTGCGCCTGGCGGAAACATGGCGCATCCCGAACCTGATCTGTTTCAGCGGCAGTCGTGATGGCTGTACCGATGCAGAAGGGATAGAAGCGACTGTTGAGGGCTTACGACGTGTGGCGCGCGCCGCCGAGGATGCGGGTGTGTACCTGGCGCTGGAATTGCTCAATAGCAAGGTGGACCATCCCGGCTACCAGTTCGACCATACCTCCTGGGGTGTCGAGGTTGTCCGTCAGGTGGATTCACCGCGCGTGCGCTTGCTCTACGACATCTACCATGCGCAGATCATGGAAGGCGATCTCATTCGCACGATCGAGTCGCAGCATCGCTGGTTTTGCCACTACCATACGGCAGGCAACCCCGGCCGGCATGAGATTGATGAAACCCAGGAGATTAACTACGTGGCGGTGATGCGGGCGATTGCGTCAACCGGTTATGACGGCTACGTCGGGCAGGAGTTCGTTCCACGCGGCGATACGGTGGCAGCATTGAGGCAGGCATTCGAACTCTGCTGCTGAACGCAGGCGCAACGGACCCGGAACGCGCATGGTGCCTATCCGAATAACGGATGGGATAGTATTGCGCGCAGCGACGCAATCGAGCGGCGCGAGCGGAGAGTGCTTCAGCCACGCGTCGCCCGCTGCAGGCGGTCACTGACGCTCCGCGCAACGACACGAGGCGTATCGTGTGCGAACAGGCTCTCAGGGTACGGGATCATGACCGCCCCTGGCCCACGGATGGCAGCGCAGGATACGGCGGATGCCGAGGTATGTTCCCTTCAGCGCGCCATATTTCTCGATCGCCTGGTAGGTGTATTTCGAGCAGCTTGGCTCGTAGATACAACTGGGTGGGAGTGCCGGCGAGATGAAGAGCTGGTAAAAGCGAATCAGTTTTAGAAAGATCCAGCGCATCGTCGTGATAGCAAAGTGCAACAACCTTGCGCCCCGGTAGGGCGCGCCGCGCGCAGAAAGGCAGCGCGTCCGCGAATCACGGTTGCGGCTCGCCGCTGTCGCGTTGGCGAACGGTTTCCCACACCAGGTGGGCGAGTTGCGGCACGATCAGCTTTTCCATTGCCAGGCGCACCGCGCCGGTTGAACCCGGCAGGCAGAAGATCAGTGACTGCCCGAACGTGCCGGCAGTGGCGCGCGAGAGCATTGCCGCCGCACCGATGTCGTGATACGACAGCATGCGGAAGATTTCGCCAAAGCCGGGTAATCGCTTCTCGAGCAGGCCGTCGATCGCCTCGAAGGTGCTATCGCGGCGTGCAATCCCGGTGCCGCCGTTCGTAATGATGACCTGGCATCCCGCCGTGGCGAATCCCCGCACCGTGGCGACGATTTGCGCCGGTTCGTCCTTCACGACTGCATAGCGCAGTACGCGATGACCTGCTGATTCGAGCGCCAGGCGGATTGCCGCCCCGCTGCCATCCGTCTCTGGCGTGCGCGTGTCGCTGATAGTTATGATACCACAATCAACCAGCGGTATCTCGGCATGAGCGCGTTCTTCGTGGACACTGTGGCTCACCGCAGTTCTCCTGGCTGTACACTCCTCGCTCGTCAAGGGCATCGTGCCCGCGACAGATAGGGTTCCTGGCGGGGGCAAAGATCGGCGATCGACTCAATGACAAAGTCCGGCCGGGTGCTGGATGCTGCCAGCATGCGCCGGTCGGTCGCGCCGGTCAATGTCAGCGCGGTTGCCATGCCGGCCTCGATCCCCATAGCGATATCTGTCTCCAGCCGATCACCAATCATCAGGCAACGCGCGGGTGGTAGTTGCAGGAGGTCGAGCACGGTCCGCGCCATAATCGGTGATGGCTTGCCGACGATCACTTCCACCGGGTGGGCGCTACAGGCTTCAATCGCGGCAATGATCGCGGCAGCATCTGGCTCGCCGCCGCCGGGGGTCGGGCAATACCGGTCGGGATTCGTGGCGATGAACCGCGCGCCGGCGCGTAACGCATCAAACGCGATCTGCAGTTTGCGATAGACAAACGTGCGATCGAATGAAGCGATCACGAATGCAACGTCTTCGGCGTTGTCAGCCAGTTCAAATCCGGCGGCCAGCAATTCATCGCACAATGGCTGCTCCCCGACGACGAACAGGCGACTGCCAGGGGCTTCGGCCAGCAGCCAGCGCACCAGGACAAACGACGAATTCACCACCTCATCCGGTTCGGTCGGTATGCCGAGCGCCGTTAACCTGGCGGCATACTGGGCGCGGGTACGTGTCGGGTTGTTCGAGAGGAAGAGCACCCGCGCGCCGGCGGCGCGCAGCCGCCGAATCGTTGTGTCTGCGTCGGGCAGCAGCGCGTCGCCGAGGTAAACGGTTCCGTCAAGGTCAAAAATGTAGGCGGCGTAGTCGGGTATGATCATCATCACCGTTGCAGTTCACCCGCCAGGTAGCGCCGGGCCGTCTCGGCCAGCACTGCCGCGCCCAGCGCGAATGCGCGTTCGTCAATGTCGAAGATCGGCGTATGGTGCCCACGGCTGATGCCATCGTCAATCGCGGCGCCGAGCATAAACATGGCGCCGGGCGCTTTCCGGGTCATATAGGCGAAGTCTTCCGCGCCCATGCCTGCACGGGTGCGATCGATCGCCTCGGCGCCGACCAGGTCGGTGATCACACCGGCCATCCAGTTCGTGACCGTCGTGTCATTATGGCCGGCAGGATAGCCGCGCTCGATCTCCAGCCGGTAATCGCCGCCGAATGCACGAGCCACGGCGAAGGAGCGTTCAACCTCCGTCATAAGCTGTTCGCGCACATCCGGGTCGAAACTGCGCAGCGTGCCCTCCAGGTAAACCTCGGCGGGGATGACATTTGACACTGTGCCGCCACGGACCACCCCCAGGCTGACGACCGCTGGTTTCATCGGGTCGACACGGCGCGTGACAATGCCGTGCAGCGCCTGCATGACCGGCAGGAGCATCCAGAGCGGGTCGGTGCCCAGGTGCGGGTATGCGCCGTGCCCGCCACTGCCCGTGATCCAGCCCCGGAAACTATCGACCGCCGCCGAACTGGCACCATCGCGCAGAGTCATCTGCCCGACCGGTAACGTTGAGTCGACGTGCAGGGCGATCACATGATCGACGCCATCGAGTGCGCCGTCGTCAATCATGCGTGGCGCGCCGCTCAATCCCTCATCGTCCTGTGCCTCTTCCGCCGGTTGGAACAGGAAGCGCACATTGCCGCGCAGCCCGCCGGCGGCGAACTCATGTTTGAGCAGATGGGCGACGCCGAGCAGGATGGCCGTATGCGCGTCATGACCGCAGGCGTGCATATTTCCCGGCGTCTGCGAGGCAAACGGCTGGCCGGTGGCCTCAGCGATGGGTAGCGCGTCCATATCGGCACGAATACCGATCGTCGGGCCATCGCCCGTGCCGATCTGGCCGACGACGCCGGTCTTACCGACGCCGGTGCGAATGTCGATGCCGCCGATCTCGCGCAAGGTTTCGGCGACCAGGCGCGCGGTACGCACCTCCTGGAACGCCAGTTCCGGGTAGGTGTGAATCTCGCGGCGCAGGCGAATGATCTCAGGAGCGATGGCGTTAGCTTTGTCGAGCATGGAATCTTCCTTTTCAATGTGACGGCAGAGTCTCTGTGCTGTGACTGTTCGCATTTCTTCGATAGCGACGTGGCGGAACGATCGGACCACGTGCGTGCTGCGAGCGTGGGCGTTATGCGCGCGATCCTGGCGATGTTCTGCACTTCCGGACCCCTGACCATGACCGGTTATCGTGCGCTACCGGTAACGACAATGTCGTAGGTATTGATGAGCTCATCGCCTTTCTCCAGCCGCAATGTCAGTTCCAGGCGATACACGCCGGGAAGCGACGGCGTCAGCCGCAAGCGCTCAATCTCCATGGCCATACAGTCGGACGGTAACTGAAATGAACGCTCGACGGCCGCGAGGGTTCGCTGGTCGGAGCCGGTGAGACGCGCAGCGACGGTTACCGGCATATCGCGATGAGCATCGTTCACCACATAGATCGGCAGGTCGAGCGACTCACCCGGCATCATCGTCTCTCTGGCCGGCACGCTGAAAACATACTGCGGGCTGAAAGCCAGGCGCAGCGCATGGTACGACTGCTTCGGGACGCGCCAGTGGTCGAGGATTGACCAGGTAATCGCCGGATTCGGATCGTGAAACATAAATGGCACGATCCCACCGGTCAGACGATACTTCCGCAGGCGTAGCCGATCGACATAATGGCGATTGAGCCTGATCTGGTACGCCTGCGACATGTGCACCAGTTCATCAAGTGAGCGTGCCGCGCGCCAGTCGTACCAGTGCGCCATGATATCGGGTTGGAACTGATGGCGTTCGACCAGACGCTGCCAGTCGATACGGGCAATGTCGGCATCCATGAACCTGACACAACTCTCAACATTGGGAAAACTCTGTGCACCGAACTCGGTCACGAAGCGCGCCAGTTTCGGAAAGCGGCGAATCAGTGGCTCCCACTCCTCGAGCCGGCCATAGATTGTGTACCAGCCATAATAGAAATGGGTGCTGGTTCCGTCGCGGATGCCTGGAATCGCATACTCATTCGATGATCGTATGACCGGGCGGCGTCCATCTTCGCGCTGGACCACCCGCTTCAATGCGCTGTCGAGCACGTCGCGGTTCCAGCTATAGATAAACATTGACGCATACGTGCGCAGTTTCGTGACCAGCCGTTCGTCACGCGTGTCAACGACATACACAGGCTCATTATGCATACACCAGAGCGCGACCGACGGATGATTCCCAAGCAGGCGCACCATGGCGCGTGCCTGGCGGCGCGCCTCAGGGAGCACCTCACGGCGGTAGAGCCAGTGCAGCGGGAAGTCTTGCCAGAGCAGGATGCCGGCCTCATCAGCGGCATCGTAGAATGCCGGGTGCGCCACATGGCCGTGAACGCGCAGCAGATTCATGTTGCACTCGCGCGCCAGGCGCAGATCCTCACGGCAACGTTCGCTGGTCGTCGTTGCAATACGCACGTCGGTTGGCGGATAGTTGTTCCCTTTGATAAAGAACCGTGTGCCGTTGAGGTAGGGGATCCAGTCGTGCAATTCGAACGTGCGAATACCAAAGCGGAAGGTACGCGCATCCGAGACATTGCCACCAGATACGACGTCGAGTGTGACCGTATAGAGGCAGGGGGCACCCATGTCGTGGGGCCACCAGAGTTGTGGATCGCGCAGGGTGAGAACGCCAGAGATCTCGTGCTCGCCAGGCGCCAGCGCCCGGTGCTGCTCAACCGTTTGCACGGCGCCGGCGAAATTGAAGGGCGCGAACGTCCAGCGCAGCGTCACATCCTGGGCCGCGGCGGCATCGAGTATCGCGCGAAAGCGCAACTCTGCCAGCGTCTCGCCGGCTGCCTCAGTCTGTAGCAACACGTCGCGCAACCGCACCGACCCGGTAGCGATCACCTCGACTGGCAGCCAGATCCCACCCGGATTGGCCAGCGGATCCATGCAATCCCAGTGCGAGAAGACACCGGTAATCAGCCTTTTGCCGGTCTTGTGGCACTCATCAGGGCATTCTACCTCGATGAGCACTTCGTTTTCCGGTGCGATCCAGGCGGTCACATCACGTTCGTACGGTTCAAAGTATCCCTCGTGGCGCCCCAGATCAACACCATTGAAGTACGGTTGTGCCCAGTAGAAGACGCCGTTGAGGCGCAAAAAATAGCGTGCCGGCGACGAAGCGTTCCCTGTGCGCTGCTCGTCGGGCAGCGTGAACCGGCGGCGATAGACCATACAGCCGGCGTAACGTTCCAGGAGCGGATGTTGCTGCCAGTGAGCGGGCAGGTCCTGCGTGAGCCAGGTATCGTCATCACGGGGATACAATCCCTGGCGAAACGAATCGACGGGGCGCAGTTTCCATGCATCGTTCAGCGACAGAACCATGGGGAAGTTCATTGCAGTATCGTGCACTCTGATGTAACCACATGCGCGGGGCGATAGGGGCATGCTGTTGATTGCCGCGTATGGGGTTTCTGCTGTGGCAGACGCGCTATTTTAGGCGATCGGGGTGCGCGTGTCAACCTGACGAGGAGCGTGGTACAATGGCGATCATGGTGCAGTGCTCTGCGTGAGGAGGGGGAGCATGTCCGGCGGTCTCAAATCCGGCCTCATATTCGCGCTGGTCAGTCTTGTCGCCGTTGCCGGCCTGTCGTTCGTCCCGGCGGTCGGGGTCTTTTGCTGCGGGCCAGTGGCAAGCATAGCAGTGGGTGCAATCGCAGGCTATGTTGGTGTGCGCTGGGGTGGCGAGGCTGCCGGGATCGGCAGCGGTACGCTTGCCGGAGCGGTCGCCGGTGTCGGCGCTCTTGTCGGGTCGGTTATTTTCTGGATCGTTGCGTTCATGATTGTTCAGAGCGATCCGGCGCTCTTCGAGCAGGTACTGCGACAGATTGAGGAGCAACAACCGGCCTCAGGGTTGACCGATGACGATATTCGCGGCCTGGTGACGGTGATGGGGCCGGTTATCGGGTTCTGCGCTGGCGTGTTCCATCTGCTGTTCTCTCTGGCGCTCGGCGCGCTCGGCGGCTGGCTGGCGGTACGCCAGCGGCCACAGACACCGCCGCCGGCGTATACCGTCAGTTAGGCCCTATCCGAAAGACTCTACGCCTGTTGTCATGGCGCGGAGCGCAAGCGACAGCGTGAAGCGCGCTCCTCACAGGCTCGCGCGCAGCGCCGCCTCAAACCTGGCAAGGCCCTCGTCCGCCTGCGCTTCGGTCAGCACCAGCGGCGGACAGAAGCGAATCGTAGATGTGCCGCAGGTCAGGATCAGCAGGCCACGATGGAACGCTTCTTCCATCACCTGGTGGGCCAGCGCGCGCGCCGGCTCGCGTGTCGCACGATCCTTGACGAATTCCACACCGATCATCAGTCCACGCCCACGCACATCGCCGATGACGTCATAGCGTTGCTGCAACTCGCGCAACCCACGGAGCAGATGGGTGCCAACCCGGGCAGCATTGGCCGCCAGCTCTGTTTGCACCAGGTCGAGCACCTCATTGGCTGCGGCGCATGCCAGGGCATTGCCGCCAAACGTATTGCCGTGCGAGCCGGGCTCCCACAACTCAGTGAGATCCTTGCGCGCTACAATCGCCCCGATTGGCATGCCGGCACCGAGCCCCTTGGCCGTGGCCAGAATATCGGGCACGCATCCGATCGGTTGTGCGCGGTTGCAGGTGGCGCATGCACCGGATTCATCCGCAGGGCATTCCTGCTCAAAGGCCCACATCGTACCGGTGCGGCCAACACCACTCTGAACCTCATCGAGGATCAACAGGATGCCGTACTGGTCGCACAACTGGCGCAACCCGCACAGAAAACCGGGCGAGGGAACCACATAGCCACCCTCACCCTGGATGGGTTCCACAACAATGGCCGCAACATCGCGTGGCGGTGCAACCGTGTGCAGCAATGTGTCCTCGATGTACGAGAGGCAGACCTCGGTCACCCGCGCAGGATCGACGCCAAA
Source organism: Chloroflexota bacterium (assembly GCA_013388755.1). Lineage (GTDB taxonomy): Bacteria > Chloroflexota > Chloroflexia > Chloroflexales > Roseiflexaceae > JACAEQ01. The sequence continues at coordinate 12,888 of JACAEQ010000036.1, read as the reverse complement.
AGGCGGGCGGTATGGGTTGGCATAGAAGGCGTGAAACGAGCCGGGGACCAGCGGGTAATAGCCGCGGCGCTGCGCCGGCTTTGACGCGGTGAGCGAGAGGGCGCCGTATGAACGGCCGTGGAACGCGCCAAAGAAGGCGATGATTCCCTGGCGGCCGGTCACGTAGCGTGCCAGTTTAATTGCCGCTTCGATCGACTCGGTACCGGAGTTGGTCAGGAACGCCTGCCAGGCGTACTGGCGCGGCATGGTGGCCGTGAGTCGTTCCCCGAGCCGGATCATCGGCTCATTGTAGAAATCGGTGGCAGCCATGTGAACGAACCGCGTTGCCTGATCCTGTATGGCGCGCACGATCCGCGGGTGGGAGTGCCCGGTTGAGACAACGGCAATCCCGGCATTGAGGTCGAGATACCGGTGACCATCAACGTCCCACACCTCGCACCCCTGGCCGCGTTCCATCACGAAGGGGTAAACGCGTCCCATGCACGGAGCATAGACCTTATGATCGCGGGCGACCAGCGCCTCGGCGCGCGGGCCAGGAACTGGCAACACACCGGCTGGATCGGTTATGAACGTATCCGATGGAATGGTCATGCATTGCCTCCTGAGACGTAAACAGACATGTCTGGCTTCTCCGCGCTATCCAGGATGCGATTGGACCACGAGCGCACCACGACACCAGGCATCATCCCCGGACCCCCGTTTCCGGGCGCAGCTGGGCAAACACGATCCGCCCCGTCTGTGTCTGGTACACGCGGGTAACCACCGTGCCGACTTCATGCCCCACCAGACGCCGGGCGTCTTCGACCACCACCATGGTGCCGTCGTCCAGAAACGAGATACCCTGTTCGCGCTCCCGCCCGACGTCGCGGATCATCACACGCAGATCCTGGCCCGGCACCACCGGTGGGCGCACCGCATCAGCAAGCTGGTTCAGGCTCAACACCTTGACCCCCTGCAACTCGGCGACACGGCCAAGATTGTGATCATTGGTAATCACCGGGCAATGGTACTGGCGTCCCAGCACCACAAGTTTCTCATCTACCTCCTGCGTGCCGGGCACTTCGACATTCAACACCTCAACGGCGCTCGTGGTCTGTTTCTGCATCGCGTTGAGTATTTCAAGCCCACGACGCCCCCTGGCGCGCCGCAATTCGTCGGCCGAGTCGGCCAGCGACTGCAGCTCGCTCAGGACGAAGTTTGGCACAAGGAGCGTTCCGTCAATGAAACCAGTCTGCATCACTGCCGCAATTCGCCCGTCAACGATGGCCGAGGTATCGATCAGGTAGCGCCGCTGCGGCTGGATCATGTCGCCAAACTGTTGTGGCAGCACCAGCGGCCCACGACGCGATGCAAGCAAGAGATCGGCAATCTCCTTCTTACGGCTTGAGAAGAGCACCGCTCCGAGGTATGCCAGCGCCCCGGCCACGACCACAGGGCCGAACTGGCCGAGCGGGGGAGGCAACTGCGCCAGCGGTATCGCCAGCAGGACGGCGAACACCAGGCCGAGTAGCGCACCAAAAACCAGCGCCGTCAACTCCGCGATCGAGACGCTGCGCATATGGCGAATCAGATCGCGCGCGGGTTCGATCGTCCAGCGATGCGTTGTCAGTAATCCCAACCCTGCGCCGGCCAGCGTCAGCAACCGGGTTGCCAGTAATTCGGCCTCGGTCGGCTGCTCGCCAGAAAGCACCGTGCCCACGCTGAAGCCAAGGTATGCCAGTCCAAGCATTCCTGCCAGGCGCGCGACAAAACTAAGGCTGATCTTCATGAGTGCCACTGAATGCCATCGATCACAGGAGGCCAGGCATGCCACATCCGGCAGGCTGGCCTGATCGTTAGCCTATCCGAACAACGCTACGCCGCCTGTCATTGCGCGGAGCGCGAGCGACAGCCTGCAGCGAGCGACGCGTAGCTGACGCAATCTCCGCTCGCGCCGCTCGATTGCGTCGCTTCGCGCGCAATGACATCCAATCCGTTATTCGGAGAGGCACTACGTACACTGGCAACGACGTGTTCTTGCCAATCGCCGGGCGCAGGCGTCTCGCCCGCGCCCGTTATTGAGGGCGAGACGCCCGCACTCCCAGCGTGACGGCATTGTGAGAAAACGTTGTTGACAGACCACTAAGGCACAGCATCCGGTTGCGTCTGCCGTGCATCGCTTGCCGGGCGCCGGGCACCATCGAGCGCACGTTCGACCGCTTCTCCAACTGCGCGCGCCATCACCACATCGAGACCATCAACGCGCGGCGGCTGCGTTATTTCCGGGCACAGAGCCTGGCTAAACCCGAGCCTGGCCGCCTCCCCCAGGCGCCGATCGAGTTGCCCCGCACTCCGCAATTCACCCGAAAGCCCGACCTCGCCGACCAGCGCCAGATCCTGGCGAACGCGCTGGTTGCGGAACGATGACGCGATCGCGACCGCGACCGCCAGGTCGGCAGCTGGTTCATCAATCCGCAGGCCGCCCACAATGTTAACATACACGTCCTGATTGAACAATGGCAGCCCGACACGCCTGGTCAGCACCGCAACCAGCATCAGCAACCGGTTCATATCGAAGCCATTGGCGGTCCGGCGTGGTTGCGCGTTGCTGGTACTGGCCGTGAGTGCCTGCACCTCAACCAGGATCGGGCGCGTTCCTTCCATAGTCACCGCGACTGCCGACCCCGGCGAACCGGCGACGCGTTCGGCAAGAAACGCCTGGGAGGGATTGGGAACCTCCTGCAAGCCGCGTGATGTCATTTCGAACACGCCCACCTCATCGGTCGAGCCGAAGCGGTTCTTAACGCCGCGCAACAGCCGGTACTGATGAAAACGATCCCCCTCCAGATACAGAACGACGTCCACAATGTGCTCGAGGACGCGTGGCCCGGCAATGGCGCCATCCTTGGTCACATGACCGACCAGAAACATCGGGATGCCACTCTCTTTGGCAATCCGTAACAGCCGGAGTGCCCCTTCGCGTACCTGGCTGACGCTGCCGGCCGCCGATGCAATCTCTTCCAGGTAGACCGTCTGAATCGAATCCACCACGACCAGTTGCGGCCTGATCGCCGCGATCTGTTCAAGAATGGTGTCGAGGGCGGTTTCTGAGTAGACGAGCAGTTGCTCCGGGTCGAGCCCCATGCGCGCTGCGCGTAATTTGATCTGCTGGGCCGACTCTTCTGCCGAAACGTACAATGCCGGTCCGACATGTTCCGCCACGTGTGCTGCGGCCTGTAACAACAGGCTGCTTTTGCCAATCCCCGGTTCACCGCCAATGAGCACCAGGCTGCCTGGCACCAGGCCGCCGCCAAGCACACCGGCAAACTCGTTCCCAAGCACCGGCAGGCGTGTGAAGCCGCCAAGTGCGACCTCGCGCAGATTCACCGGATGGTTCTGGCTGTGCGGCGTTGTGGTGGTGCGGCTTCGTGCGCCGGATTCCTTGCGTTCAATCTGCTCCGCCAGGCTGTCCCATGTGCCGCAATCGGGGCATTTGCCCATCCAGCGCGATTGCTGCGAGCCGCATTGCTGACAAACGAAGATTGTACGTGTCCTGGCCACCGGTTTCCCTTCCGTTCGCCCGGCGCGATCAAACAACGGCAGAAGCTGCCGGAACCACTCCGGTTCCGCAGTCGCTCATCTGTTCCATTATATCACGTGTATGCACGGCACTGATCGGAGCGGCGCGCAAGCCACCCTGCCACGCGCCAGGCAAGCTGAAAGGGCGAAACATGCGCCCCAGGCACGCTTCGCCCTTTCCTGAAACCTGTACCGTCGCAACGACCTGTCAGCCGCTGACTTCCGCCGGCTCCGCCTCTTCCTGCGACGCCACCTCATGTGCCGGGCGCAACCGCAGATAGGTCTCGCCATTCTCCAGCGTCGCCACGTCGACCAGCACGCGGTCGCCATTATTGAAGCGGCCTTCCAGCACGCCTTCCGACAATGGATCCTCGATCAGGTTGGTAATGATGCGGCGGAGCGGTCGCGCGCCGAATGCCGGATCATAGCCGCGCCTGGCCAGCAAGTCACAGGCGTCGTCGGTAACGTCGAGCAGCAGGTTATGCTCTTTGAGTTGCTCCTGCACCCGCTTGAGCATCAAGCGCGTGATCTGGCGAATCTCATCGTTGGTCAGCGCGTGGAAGATAATCGTTGCATCAATGCGGTTGAGGAACTCGGGACGGAACAGTTGCTTCAGCGCATCATCCACCTTCTTGCGAATGTCATCACTATCAAGTTCGCTGCCGGCACCAAAGCCGGAGAAACCGATGCGTGACGCGCGGCGAATATGCTCGGTACCGACATTCGACGTCATGATGATAATCGTATTGCGGAAATCCACCCGCCGCCCCTTACCGTCGGTCAGATGACCATCCTCAAGTACCTGGAGCAGCAGGTTGAATGCATCCGGATGGGCCTTCTCGATCTCATCGAAGAGGACGACCGAATATGGCTTTCGCCGCACCGCATCGGTGAGCTGGCCGCCTTCGCCATACCCGACATACCCTGGCGGCGAGCCAACCAGGCGTGATGTTGTATGGCGCTCCTGGAACTCCGACATATCAATCTTGATCAGGTGCTCTTCGGAGCCAAACATGAACTCCGCCAGCGCCTTGGCCAGTTCGGTCTTACCAACGCCGGTGGGGCCGAGGAAGATGAACGATCCGATCGGGCGCTTGGGGTCTTTCAGCCCGGCGCGCGCCCGGCGCACCGCCTTCGAGATCGTGACGATCGCTTCGTGCTGGCCAACGATGCGGCTGTGGAGGTATTCTTCCATCTGCAGCAGGCGCGTTGTCTCATCGCCCTTCAGCCGTTTCACGGGAATGCCCGTCCACATGCCAACGACATCGGCAATATCCTCTTCGGTGACATATGGGCGTTCGATCAACTGCGTATCGCTGCCAATGCCGAGCTCGGCCTCAATTTTCTGAATCCGGCCAAGCATACGTTCCTCGCGTTCGCGCAGGTCGGCGGCGAGATCGAACTGCTGATCTTCGAGGGCAGCCTCACGTTCCTTGCGTATCGCTTCAAGGCCGCGCAATGCATCGCGCAGCGAGGGCGGGGTTGCCGAGCGGGTCATGCGCACGCGCGCAGCCGCCTCGTCGATCAGGTCGATCGCCTTATCGGGCAGGAAGCGGTCAGGCACATAGCGTGCCGAAAGGTGTGCCGCAGCCTTGATCGCTTCGTCGGAAATCTGGAGCTGGTGGAAATCTTCGTAGCGGCTCTTGACCCCACGCAGGATCTCGATCGTCTCATCCTCAGTGGGCTGATCAACCATGACCGGCTGGAACCGCCGCTCGAGCGCCGCGTCGCGCTCGATATACTTGCGGTACTCGTCGAGCGTGGTGGCGCCAATCGTCTGCAGTTCGCCACGCGACAGGGCCGGCTTCAGGATGTTGGCGGCATCGAGCGTTCCTTCCGCGCCGCCGGCGCCGATAATGGTATGGAACTCGTCTATGAACAGAATGCAGCGTGTTTCCTTAATCTCGTCAACCACTCGTTTCAGGCGCTCTTCAAACTGGCCGCGGTACTTCGTGCCGGCCACCAGCGCACCCATATCGAGGGTCACAACGCGCTTACCTTTGATACTGTCCGGCACCTCGCCGGCGACGATCCGTTGCGCCAGGCCCTCGACAATCGCCGTTTTACCCACACCCGGTTCGCCAATCAGCGCCGGGTTATTCTTGGTGCGGCGGCTCAGAATCTGGATCACACGCTCAATTTCATGCTGGCGACCGATCACCGGATCGAGGCGCCCGGCCTCGGCCATTTCGGTCAGGTCGGTACCCAGCGCATCGAGATAGGGAGTTTTGCTCTGCCGTTGCGACTGTGACGCCCCCGAGGCGGCTGCCGAGCCCTGGCCGGCGCGTTCCATACCGGCGCCGGTACCCTGGCGCAACACGCGCATCACCTGGGTGCGCACCTGCTCAAGCGACACACCAAGAATATCGAGCACCCCGGTTGCAACGCCTTCGCCATTGCGCACCAGCCCCAGCAACAGATGCTCGGTGCCGATATAGTGGTGGTTGAGTCGTTTCGCCTCCTCAACCGCGTAGGCAATGACTTTCTTCGCCCGCGCGGTGAGATCCTGATCCTGGCGCGGTGGGCCTTCACCTGGGCCGACGATAAACTCGACGGCGTGGCGCGCCTGCGACAGCTTCACGCCAAGTTCGTCGAGCACACGCGCAGCAACGCCTTCACCCTCGCGGATCAGGCCAAGCAAAATGTGCTCCGTACCGATGTATGGATGGTTAAACGCGCGCGCTTCCTCAGACGCAATCTGTAACACCTGCTTGGCACGCTTCGTGAACTTATCGAACGCCCGCTCCGACATAGCTATTCTCCCTAACGTTGACAGGAACCAGGAACAGGAACCACAAACCGAGAACCACGAACCAGCGGACTGCATCGCATATCCAGCCGTGTGCCGCCAGTTCGCGCATTCCCGGTTCGTTGGCCGGCCTGCTCATTCATTGGCAGCGACCTCGTCGTCGCCGGCAGGCTGGCGCATGCTCAGGCCCATGCGCTTGCGCGCCGGGTCAATACGAATAATCCGCGCCTGAACAACATCTCCTTCCTGGACGACCTCACGTGGATGTTGCACCCGCCCGTCGCCCATCTCGGAGACGTGAATCAATCCTTCAACGCCATCTTCAATGCGCGCAAATGCGCCAAAAGAGGCGAGTTGTGTAATAACGCCTTCGACGACCTGACCCACGTGATAGCGCTCCCCAACCGTCGCCCACGGCTCATTCTGGGTCCGTTTGAGCGAAAGCGCGATACGTTTGCGTTCATTATCCACACTGAGCACATAGACCTGGACCTTGTCGCCCGGCTTTAACACCTCGCCGGGATGTTTGACCCGGCTCCAGGAGAGCTCCGAGAGATGCACCAGGCCATCAGCGCCGCCAATATCAACAAATGCGCCGAAATCGCACACCGATGTCACGATTCCGGTGCGCACATCGCCCTCTTTCAGTGCCGAGAGCAACTCACCTTTGCGCCCTTCGCGCACGTCCATCACCGCCTGGCGCTCGGAGAGGATCAGACGGTTGCGGTTGCGATTGATCTCGATCACCTTGAGTGCCAGATTCTGGCCGACCATGCGCGCCATGTCGGATTGTTTCTGCGTATCGGGGCCGCGACTGATGCCGCTGACCTGCGATGAGGGCACGAACCCGCGCACGCCATCAAGATTGACGAGCAACCCGCCTTTGTTGTAGTTGATGACCTTCGCCTCGATAACCTCGCCCGACTCATAGCACTGCTGGAGGCGCCGCCAGCTCTTCTCCTGGCGTGCCCGGTCGATCGATAGTATCGCCCGACCTTCACGATCCTCTGATTGAACGACAAAAACCAGTAAGGGATCGCCCGGTCGGAGCGCCGCTCGATCTTCAGCCGAAAGTGATTGCATCTCTTTTGCCGGCACGACCCCTTCAGCCTTGGCACCGATGTCCACCAGGATCTCGTCGCGATCGACACGCATGATGGTGCCATCAACGGTATCGCCGTACTGGAGATTGCGGTAGTCGTGTTCGGGGTTGGCGAGGAACTGCTCCATCAATTCGCGGTCGTCACGCTGATCGGCCGACTGCCCGTTGATTGCATCAGCATCGCCGACCGGCCGGGTGACATGTGCGTTGTGCCGGTTCGTTGCGGCCTGTTCTTGCTGTTCCATGCCCCTTCCTTGTACCCGGCAGCAGGTGGATCGAGAGTATAGAGGTGAATAACGAAGCGGGATTTTATGGTATTATACGGCCTTCATATGCAAAACGCAAGCGTAACGCTGTTCAAACTCGTGCATTCCTCTACGCCACGACGCCACCCACGCCACGCAAAGTCGTTGTCGGATCACCTCTTTTCTGCTATACTCTTTAGTTGGATCGACACACCGGCAGCATCACAACGCCACTGGTCAGATCGGGCGAGTGTCTGTCGGTAGCGGAAAGTGAGTCGTGTCGTTGTGGAGCAGTTGACCACCATCGTGGGGCATCTCGCTCCTGATCTGGATTGTCTGACGGCAATCTGGATTCTGGTGCGCTTTGGTGGTGCGTGCGACGCAATCCTCCAGTTCGTGCCGGCTGGCGAGACCTTGCATCATCGCCCGCCCGATGAAGATCCACATGTGATTCATGTTGATACGGGTGGCGGGCGGTATGACCATCACGGCAGCGCGGATCGCGGCCTGTGCGCCGCCGAGCTGGTGCGCCGCACCGTTGCGCCCGACGATGAGGCGCTCGAGCGCCTGGTCGAACAGGTCAACCAGATTGATCATGCCTCGGCTTCTGCTGCATCGCACGGCTTCTTCAATGTAAATGCGCTCATCGCCGGCTACAATCTGCTGTTCCCCAATCGACCGCATCACGTAGCATACGCGATGCTGCCCAATCTGGATGCGTGGTACGAACACGAGGTGCGTCAGATCAGGCTCGAAGATGCCTTTGCGCGCCGCATCGAGTTCGATACGCCATGGGGCCTGGGCATTGCAATGGATAGCGACGATGGCGGTTCGAGCAAACTGGCCTATCGCCATGGCGCCGTGCTTTATGCCTACCGCAATCGCCACGGCTGGATGGGCATTGCTGCCCAGGCGCGATCCAATGTTGACCTGACACTTGTCTACGATGATCTACGCACCGTGGACCGTGGTGCGGACTGGTACCTGCATCCGGGGAAACGCATGCTGCTCTGTGGTACGCCCAAAGCGCCACCACGCACGCTGTCGCGGTTGACGCTGGATGAACTGGTGCGCGTCATTCAGGGCGAGGCAATGTTTCTGGAACGCCCACTGACTGCCATTCATGGATACGAGTGATGCAGTGGTGCCGTATGAGTTGTTGTATGGCCTGCGATAGCCGGTGCGTCACGGACGTGTGTGCGTGACGGGGGTCATGGTAGGCCGCGTGCAGTACCGGCGAAGGGCCTGTGCCCCTTCGGAACAGCCTGCCGGGACGCTCCTGTGTCTGTCGTGGTCTTGAGGGGACGAACCGGGCGCTGTACCGGGTAGTGACCTGGCACATCCGGCGCATCCTGTCTCTGGTATATGCCGCTTACGGGCGCGGTGCGCTTTCTCCGCACGCACGGCACCCACAACAAGCGCGTTCGCTCATTCGCAATTGCCTGCACTGTGCATGTCGCGCGGCGCGGTTTGTGTGCGTTGTGCCGCAACTCGCGGGTGCCTGGCTGCCATGTCGGTGTGCAGAGGCACAATGACCTTTTGCCGGGTGTTTTACCATCCTGCGTGCCGCCGGTTGTCTGGACGGATGGCTGGCGCAGCAGGCGCAGACACGAAGGGAACAACCACGCTATGGCTCAACAGGATAATCGCTCGAATGATGTCGCTGCTACGGCTCCAACGCTGGTGCACGGTGCCGGACTCGATGCGGTGACGCTTGTCGATTACTACCGTCAGATGGTGCTCATCCGGCGCTTCGAGGAGAAGTGCCAGGAGATGTACACCAGGGCAAGAATTGGTGGGTTCCTCCACCTGTATATTGGCGAAGAAGCTACCGGCGTCGGCGCAATTGCCGCACTACGACCGGAGGATCACATCTTTACCCACTACCGCGACCACGGTCATGCGATCGCGCGTGGCCTCGACATTAACGTGCTGATGGCCGAACTGTTCGGCAAAGTCACCGGCTGTTCCAAAGGTCTTGGCGGATCGATGCATTTCGCCGATGCCAGTAAGAATTTCTGGGGTGGCTATGCGATCGTTGGCAGCCACCTGTTGCTGGCCGTCGGCGTGGCGCTGGCCATGAAGATGCAGAAGAAAGACTCGGTCGTCATGGTCTTTTTTGGTGACGGCGCGACCAACGGCGGCGAGTTCTACGAAGCGCTCAATTTTGCCCAGCTCTGGAAGCTGCCCGTCGTGTTTGTGTGCGAGAACAATCTCTATGCCATGGGGACGCCACTCGAGGTCCACTCGGCGGTCACTGAGATCTATCGGAAGGCATGCGCCTTCGACATGACCGCTGAACGTGTTGACGGTAACGATCTGCTGACGATGCGCGAGGTGTCGCTGCGCGCCGTCGAGCATGCGCGTTCAGGCAGAGGGCCAGTATTGCTTGAAGCAATGACGTACCGCTTCCGCGGCCATTCGGCGCAGGATACGCAGAAATATCGTACCCGCGAGGATGTGGAGCGTCATCGCAGCGCCGACCCGATCGAGCGGTTTCGCACCTGGCTCATCAACGAAGGTATCGCGAGCGCGCAACAGTTGCGCGCGATCAACGATGCCATCGATGATCAGGTGGAGGCGTCGGTACGCTTTGCCGAAGATAGCCCGGAGCCGGGATATGAATGGATCATGCAGGCCGGCGTCTACGCGGCGCCGATCGCGGTCGATCCGCCGATCCACGGGGAGTAGAAAGTAACGCAACCATGCCAGTAATCACCGTTCGCGAAGCGCTCCGCCAGGCGCTGCACGATGTTATGCAGGATGAGCGCGTCTTTATTATCGGCGAAGATATCGGGCACTACGGAAGCACGTATGGCGTCACGGCCGGCTTCCTTGAACAGTACGGCCCTGAACGGATCCGTGATGCGCCAATCGCCGAAGCTGGCATCGTTGGCCTCGCCATTGGCGCCGCAATGGCCGGTATGCGCCCGATTGCCGAGATCATGTCGGTCAATTTCTCGCTCCTGGCGTTTGATATGCTGTTTAATCATGCCGCCAAGATCTACAGCATGTTCGGCGGCCAGATGACCGTGCCGATGGTGCTCCGTACCACCAACGGCTGGACGCAGCTCTCAGCGACTCATTCGCAGTCATTCGATGCTTACTTCGCCCATATGCCCGGCCTGAAAGTTGTCGCCCCGGCGACACCGTACGACATGAAAGGATTGCTGAAAGCGGCGGTTGAAGACCCCGATCCGGTTGTCTTCATCGAACACACGCTCATGTACACCGTGAAGGGCGAGGCTCCTGACGAGAGCTATACCGTCCCGATCGGCAAGGCGCGACTGGCACGCGAGGGGCGTCATATCACGGTCGTTACCTATTCGCGTATGGTGCATCTCTCGCAGCAAGCTGCCGATATTCTTGCCAGAGAAGGTATTGAGGTCGAAATCATTGATCTACGTACCCTGCGACCGCTTGACATGAGCCTTGCGATTGAGAGTTTCATGAAGACCAACCGCGCCGTGGTTGTGACCGAGGACTGGCAGTCGTTCGGTACCAGTGCCGAGATCGCGGCCCGGCTGTATGAGTATGGCTTTGATTACCTTGACGCTCCGATTACGCGGGTCAATTTCAAAGAGGTGCCTATGCCATACTCGAAAAACCTGGAACTGCAGACAGTCATTACCGTTGACCGGATCGTACAGGCGATTCGGCATGCGCTGGCGTAGTGGAGTGAGTCATGCCCGACATTACCATGCCCAAAATGGGGTTCGATATGCAGGAGGGCACCATCGTGCGCTGGCTGAAGCAGCCTGGCGACGAGGTCCGGCGCGGCGAACCGATCGCCGAAATCGAGACGGATAAGGTTACCATTGAAATAGAGGCATTCGCGGCAGGAACCCTGACCGAGATCGTCGTGCGTGAGGGCCAGACGGCGCCGGTGAATGCCGTGATTGCTCGTCTCGCCGGCGATGATGGTGCGGCTGTGTCGGCACCTCAGAGTGCGACGCCGGCCATGATCGCGCCGGCGACCACGCCGGTCGCGCCCGTTCAAGCGCTGCCTGAGGTGGCCCCTGCGACGGCAGGCGACACTGATGTCAAGGCGTCGCCGCTGGCGCGCCGCCTGGCGCGGGATAACCAGGTCGACCTGCGCCAGGTGCACGGCACTGGCCCGGCCGGCCGCATTGTGAAAGAAGATGTGGAAGCGTATCTCGCGGCGCGTGGCGCGGCGCCGCCACCTGTGATACCCGCGCCCGTAAGCCCGCCGCCCGCGCCCGTAAGCCCGCCACCCATGCCCGTGAGCCCGCCACCTGCCGCACCGGTCGCGGCGGCAGGTGCGCCGGCAGTTGTCCCCACGCCGCCGCCAGCAGCCGCGCCCGTATCGCACAGCGTCGTGCCGCTAACGAACATGCGCAAAACGATCACGCGGCGCATGTCGCAAAGCTGGCAGCAAGCGCCGCATATTTTCGTGTCGCTTGATGTTGATATGGGCGCGGCGCTGGCGATCCGCGCCCAGGCGAACGAAGGACGCGCCAGAGAGGAGCAGTTTTCGCTGAATGACATGGTGCTGAAGGCCAGCGCCGCGGCACTGATGAGTTTCCCTCATCTGAATGCCTCATATGGCGATGAGGGCATCATCCTGCATCCAGCGGTGCATATCTCGATCGCGGTTGCCCTTGACGGCGGCCTGATGGCCCCGGTCATCACCAACTGCCAGGATCGGTCGCTTGGCGCGATCGCGCGTGAAACGAAGCGTGTCGTCGCGCTGGCGCGTGAGGGCAAAATCACGCCCGACCTGCTGCAAGGCGGCACGTTTACCGTCAGTAATCTGGGGATGTACGGCATCACTGAGTTCACGTCCATCATCACACCGCCGCAGGCTGCCAGCCTGGCGGTCGGTGCGGTGCGCCGCGTACCGGCATTCAAAGATGAGACCGACGAGGTCGTCGCCAGGCACACGATGACCATGACGCTCTCTGCCGACCACCGCGTGACCGATGGCGCCGAAGTTGCGCGCTTCCTGGGGGCGGTCAGGCAATTGCTGGAGCAGCCGCTGGCACTGCTGGTCGGGTGATCTACGCGACGCGCGCTGGTCTGCATAATTGAGGTGGTGCGGCGGGCTGGCCGCCGCATCGCACCCCATCCGGAAGGCAGGTGCCGCTCTGCCAGAGGCGACCGGCAGTTGCCCTACGACCAGTACCTTTCAAATAAGCTCTTCGCCCCCACCCCAGCCCGCCCCCGCTGGAGGCGGGAGACCGGCTTCTCCCCCAGCGGGGGAGTTGGGGTGT
>JACAEQ010000057.1 GCA_013388755.1 Chloroflexota bacterium | reverse complement strand
CTTGGTAATCGCTGCCGTCAGCGTCGTCTTGCCGTGGTCCACGTGGCCGATCGTACCGACGTTCACGTGCGGCTTGGTTCGCTCGAACTTCTGCTTCGCCATTGCTCTTCGCTGCTCCTCATGCTGTCAGGTGTGGCGCTGCCACGATAGATAATGGAGCCCATGACGGGACTCGAACCCGTGACCTCGTCTTTACCAAAGACGTGCTCTACCTGCTGAGCTACATGGGCATATCAACACAAGAATTGAGAATGCTGAATCGAGATGGGTATGCTTCCGCTCACGGACTTCCCGCTCTCAATTCCGCATTCTCAATTGGCTGGTGGGCCGGGCTGGATTCGAACCAGCGAAGGCGTAAGCCAGCAGATTTACAGTCTGCCCCGGTTGGCCACTTCGGTACCGACCCGCCGACACATCAAAACCGCTACCTGCGGTGGGTTGGTATTATACGCCAGCCACGAATGCCTGTCAAACGAACGTTGACACATGCCACAGAGTCGCGTAAGATTCAGCACACTGGCTACCACCTACGCCTTCAAACAGACAGCGCTATGGCCGTGCTCGACAAAACTACAGATCCTGAGAGCCGTAGCCGTGCCGCTCAGGCGTTGCTGCCGCTAAAACTCGTTCCTCCGCCACTCCGTGAAGGTGTCTTGCTCCGGCCCGATCTGCAGGCGCAACTCGCAGAGGTGCGCGTTCAGCCGTTGACGCTGGTCATCGCGCCGGCAGGCTACGGTAAGACGACGCTGATTGCGCAATGGGAGCAGGAGTTGAGCCGCACCGGTGCGCCCGTGGCATGGCTGACGCTCGATGCCGGCGAGCGGGACCCGGCGCTGTTTCTGGCGTATCTCATTCGTGCATTTCAGGCATCGTTTCCTGGTCTTGGGCGCGACGCCGCGCGCGTGCTCTCCAGCGCAGCGGCGCTCGAACGCGATTGGCCGCTGGTTGCTGGCGCGTTATGCAGTGATCTGCAACGCCGTGTGCTCTCGGCGGCGTTTTTGTTCCTGGACGATGCGCACCATGTGGTTGATTCGGCGGTGATCGGGCAGATTCTTGGCTACCTGTTGCGTGCAGCGCCCCCCACCTTGCATGTCGTCATTGCCTCACGGCGTGAACCTGGCTTTGCGCCGCTGGCCCGGCTGCGCGCTGAACGCCGCATTGTTGAAGTACGCCAGCCCGATCTGCATCTCACGCCGGATCAGGCGCGCCAGATTCTGTCGATCCAGGGCGTCACGCTTTCCGAAGCTGAACTGGCAACGTTGCTGGCGCGCACCGAAGGGTGGGCGCTCAGTCTGCAACTTGCTGCCCGCGCCCTGGCTGATCAACCGGCCGAACAGCGTGGTGCCTTCGTCGAGGCGCTGGGTGGCAGCCAGGAACAGTTACTGGCCTATCTGGCGGCGGAAGTGCTGGCCGATCTGCCGGCCGAAGTCATCGAGTTTCTGCGCCTCGCCGCTCTTCCACCCCATTTTGACGCTGCGCTGATCGAGGCAGTCCTGTTGCGCGATGACACTCCCTACCTGCTACGCCGCACTCGTGCCCTTGGGCTGCCATTGACGCCCCTCGATGTCCAGGGCGATCGGTTGCGCTTCCATCCCCTGTGGCGCGAACTGTTGCTGCGCGATATTCATGAGGTGGTCGACGATGAGACGCTCGCGGCTCTCCACCGCCGCTTTGGCCGTGAGTTCGAACTGCGCGGCGAGCTTGAAGAAGCCCTGGAGCACTATGCCCTTGCCGGCAGCGCCGCCGATCTTGAGCGCGCCCTGCGCGAACGTGCATGGCCGCTGCTGAATTCTCCACGCCGCGACACGGTACGGCGCTGGATCGAACAGATCCCGATCGCGCACCGCGAGACCAACCCTGATTTGATCTATATGTGGGGCTATAGCCAGATTGTCGCCAACCCGGCGCAGGCTGCGCAGGCCATCGAACGCGCGATTGACCTGTTTCATCGCTCCGGCGCCTTCGCGCGCGAATTGCGCGCATATTCCGATCTGGCGGCATTGCTCTTCTGGCAGGCGCGCCCGACCGAGTTCACCGCAGTGTGTGTGCGCGCCGTCCGTGCCGCCAACCTGGCACGCGATGCCTGGTCGCGCGGCGCGGCCCTGACCTGCGCGACCGCGATGCTGGCGACGAAGGGCCGCCTGGTGGCGGCGTTGCGCGTTGCCCATCACGCCGCCACCCATCCACTCAATCCCGCCTGGCACTGGTTACTGGCCATGATCGTAACCTCCATTCACAATCAGCTTGGCCGCCCGGCGGATTCACTGATGATTGTTGATCAGGCGCTGCAACTGAACCAGGTTGATAGCAACGACCGTCTGCGCCAGAATCTGCTGCGCCAGCGCGCAATGGCGCTCTATGAACTTGGGCAGCACACAGAAGCAATCGCGCTTGCACTGGACGCTCATCGCTATCTGGGCGATTATTATCGTGACGGCACTGCGGCCGGCAGCGCGTCGCAACTTGCTCTGCTTCTTTCTCTTCAGGGTCGCTTTGACGAGGCCGCCATCTACGTCGCCCAGGCGCGCGCCGCCTTTCACGATCTTGGTGCGCTGGCCCAGCTGGCGTCATTGCAGGCGATCGAGTTATATGGCCAGCTTGGGCGCGGCCAGGCGGCGCGCGCGACTGCGGCCGTCGGCACGGTACTACGGCGCCTTGATGATGCTGAAGGCGCAGCGCCCGACTTGCGCCTGCGCCTGTTGCTGGCCCTGGTGCTGGGCGAAGGTGGAGAGCACCGGCGTGCCCTCGATCTGTTGATCGAGGCAACGGGCCAGATGCAACGGCGCGGCTACCGTGCGTTCCTGGCATCAGCATATCTCTATGGAGCCTATCTTGCCGGCGACTGCGGCGAAACGGATCTGCGCAATATATGGCTGCGCGAAGGGTGGGGCATCGCCGCTGAAGATGAGTGTGTCTTCCTACCAATGCTGCCCGCCGCTGCCCTGAAAGACACGGCCCTTGCTGCATTGCGCGCCGAAATTGCCCCCGCCGCCATCGGGCGCATCCTGCCGAGGCATCTCGCCGGTGAGGCGGTTGCCCCGCTCCAGGATCTGCTCAGCGATCCGTCGCCGCCGGTACGCACCTATGCCGTCCGCCTGCTTGGTGATCTCGGCGCCGCATCTGCTTACCCGGCATTGCGCACGCTGCTCAAAGATCGAAGCCCTGCAGTGCGCCAGGCGGCTGAAGATGCACTGGAGCGGCTTGTCTATCGCCCACCGTATACGTTGCGAATCCGTACCCTCGGGGCTTTCGCTGTCTGGCGCGGCGACCATGAAGTGCGGGATCGTGAATGGCGCAGCAGTAAGGCGCGCCAGCTCTTTCAACTCCTGCTCACCGAGCGCGGCCGTGCGGTCGCGCGTGAACTCGTGCTTGATACGCTCTGGCCAGAGATGGAACCCGAAGCGGCGGCCAACAATCTGCGCGTCACGGTCAACCGCCTGAGCAAAGCGCTCGAACCTGACCGGCCTGACGGCGCACCACCTGCCTATCTCATCCAGCAGGGCGAAACCTACAGCTTCAACACCGCCAGCGATCACCAGCTCGACACGGTTGAGTTCACGGCAGCCATTGCTGAGGCGCAGCGCGCCGAACAACGCGGCCAGCGCGCGGCGATCATTGCCGCATATCGCCGCGCGATTGCGCTGTACGGCGGTCCATATCTGCCTGACAACATGTATGAAGACTGGACCGTGGTCGAACGTGAACGGCTGGCGATGATGTTTATCGAAGCTGCGCTCCGCCTGGGCGCTCTCCTCCTCGACGAGGGCGCAATTCACGAGGCGATCGGGCTCGCCTGGCGCGTGGTAGAGATCGATCAAACTCAGGAGGACGCCTATCGCCTGCTCATGCGTGCCCACGCAGCACTTGGCGAACGTAGTACGGCGCTGCGACTCTATGCGCGCTGTACCGAGGTGTTGCAGCAGGAACTGGGTGTTGCGCCATTGCCAGACACAACGGCACTCTACGCGTCGTTGCGCGATATGCACTGATCACGTAACAAAGGCGAGGAAAAGCATCACCTTCCCTCGCCTGAGACTCTTCCGGCCCTCTGTGGCGTCACGACCGCTTATGGAAATGGTGGTGGGAGTTCATCAAGCGATATGTCGCGCGGGCGCTGCTGCTCACACCGGCCACGAATAAACGCCACAACCTCGTGGAGCGTGCGGAACATTCGCTCGTCGCCGCTGCCAATATGCTGAACGCGACCATGCCACGCGTCTGGATCTATCGAGTCGCCCTGCACGACAAGGCGCAGCAAGAACGATTCGGTACGCCGCTGACCCATGCTCCTGACCTCCTCGCCGCACCAGCAGGCGCGGCGACTCTCCCCAAGTCTTCGCACTGGGCCTAGTGTAGCAATCAGACGTTACGCAGCCATTACCGGCGCACGATCCCGATCACAACATTCATCAGATAGCTGACGCTGATCATGTCGCCTGCTGCCGGGTCAGGGTAGGCATCCTCGATGCCAATCCGCGCGCGCTGGATCTGTTCTGGCGCATCGGTAAGCGAAAAGGTTAGATCATAGAACCGCGTGCCATGGATATCCACCAGCTGCACCTGGTGCAGAACCGCATCTTTCTTGCCGGAAAGTATCACGCTCCTCACCCCCGTGCGTCACGTACACGAGCTTCGCAATCACCTGGCCGACGACTCGCGCAACGGCGCTCTTCCCCCTTCGACAGGCTCTGGTTCGGCGGGCTCACCAGCCGGGCAAGCGTTGGCAAAGCGGGCCTCGTCTTCTTCTGTGATATGGTACGGTGGGCGAAGCCGCCGCACTGCTCCACCTCGATCAATCCTACGCTGCCGCAGGCGTTGAAACGTGGAATCCGCGCCACCGCGTCCTACCCGGTTGCATACAGACAGGCGCCGATCAGGAGTGCCGGCGTACATCCTTCGCTACGCCGCTGCACGACTCCTCAGGGTGCGGTCATCACGAGCGATCGACTGCTACCTGGTATTACTCAGGCCAGCTACCGACACCTTCACGTTCGACGTGGTAGCCGGCCTCGGCGAGATGGCGCATGACATACTGCCCGTGCTGTTCATCACGTACTTCGAGAACGAGCTCGATCCCCACCCGATCGAGCGGCGCAAGCCAGACGGCGCGGCGATGGAAGATATCAATGACATTGGCGCCGGCCTCCGCCACCCGGGTGATCAGCGGCGCCAGATTGCCCGGGCGATCTTCAACGCTTGATTTGAGCAACAGATAGCGCCCCTGGCGCACCGCCACCTGTTCCAGCACCCGCGTCAGCAGGTTACTGTCGATATTGCCACCACACAACGGCACACACACCGTTTCGCCGGCGCGTAGCGCAATCTGGCCGCTGATCAGCGCGGCCAGGCCGGCGGCTCCCGCTCCTTCAACCACCAGGCGATCATGCTGCACCACATGTGCAATCGCTCGCGCAATTGCATCATCATCAACCGTCACGATCTCATCAACCAGTTCGCGAATCAGTGGCAATGTCAGATCGCCCGGCCGCTTGACGGCAATGCCATCGGCAATGGTATGCGCCTGCGCGGCCGCGACCGGCGCGCCGGCTGCAAGCGATGGGCGCACTGGAGCGCACCCGGCGGCCTGCACGCCAATCACACGCGCCGTCGGACGGAGCGCCTTGACCGCCAGTGCGATGCCGCTGATCAGCCCGCCGCCACCAATTGGCACAACCACCAGGGTCAGATCCGGGATCGCTTCGGCTATCTCCATCCCGAGCGTTCCCTGACCAGCAATCACATGCTCATGATCGAACGCCGGCACATATACCAGGCCACGCTCGCGCTCCAGCCGGCGTGCATGTGCCTGTGCATCATCGAATGTCGCCCCGTGGAGAATGACCTCTGCACCAAGACGGCGTGTCGCCACGACTTTGGTCAGAGCGGCGCGCTCAGGCATGACAATCGTTGCCGGGATCGCCAGCAGGCGCGCCGCCAGCGCGACCCCCTGGGCATGGTTGCCAGCCGAGGGTGCGACCACGCCACGCATGCGCTCGTCTGCGGGCAGGCGACTGATCATGGTATACGCGCCGCGAATCTTGAACGATCCGCTTCGCTGGGTGCATTCTGCTTTGAGCCATACATGCGCGCCGAGTTCCTCAGACAGACGCTCGTCAGGCAGCAGCGGCGTATCAACGATCACGCCGCGCAACGCGGCATGCGCCGCGCGAATGTCGGCCAGGGTAATGGGCATGGATCAATCCCTTACGTTCGCCATTGAACGCCGGCGTTCAACGGGCTACGATGCGCCGTTTTCGATCTGTTCGCGCATGTCGGCGGCGCGAGCGGCAAGCACCTGAAAACGCAACGCGAGTTGTTTCTCGCCGGAATCACGCGCGGCAGCCATCAAGAAACCGGCAACCTCCTGATCGCGCTTGAGCGCCAATCGATCGCCGGCAAGGTGATGCTCGGCAATCAGTCGCTCCAGATACGCCTGAATCTGTTCGACGGTCAGCATACGCCCTCCCTTCGGTTGCGCCGCATTGTAGCATATGGTTGAGGAGAAGGGCGAAGGGGTATCCTTCTCCAGGCCCGTGGTACTCCCGTTCAAGGTGATGCGGTACGGCAGGCGAAGCCGCAAAGCCGCTAGAGTCTGGCGTGTGCAAGCCTGATGGATTGCATCCTGGCGGCACGCCCGAGCCATATCCGGACGTATTTGCAAGGTATTGTACCTGGACTACCATGTAGCTGCGCAGCACAACGCCACACACCGGCCATGCGCCATCGGCTATGTGAACTGCTCGCGAGGTTAGCGCACCCTGTGTCCTCCAGGTCATTGCGAGCGAAGCGAAGCAATCTCCTTCTCAAACACCGAGACTGCGTCAGCCACGCTGCGCTCGCTGCAGGCGGTCGCTGACGCTCCGCGCAATGACCGTTCCGTGGGCGAAGGTGCGTCACCACGATGAAGCAGTACAGCTATGCTCAGGGCAGCGTCCTTGCGCAAGCGTATCTGCAACCCATTGGAGTCAACACAGAATATGCCGGTCAACACGAATCGCCCTCTGGTTATCGGTGTCGCAGGCGGCAGCGGCTCAGGGAAAACAACCGTTTCAAATGCGATACTCGATCGGGTGGGGCGCGAACGAATCGCCTTTCTGCCGCACGACTCATATTACCGCGATCTCTCACACCTGCCGCTGGAAGAACGTGCCCGGGTGAATTTCGATCACCCCGACGCGTTTGATAACGCCCTGTTTCTGGAACACATTGACATGTTGATTCGCGGTGAGACCATCGGCGCACCGATATACGATTTCGCCTCCTACGTCCGGTTGCCGGGAGTCGTGCCGGTGTCGCCGCGACCAGTGATCCTGCTGGAAGGCATCCTGCTCTTCGTTGATGCCGAGTTGCGGCGGCGCATGGATATCAAGTTGTTCGTTGATGCTGAGAGCGACCTGCGCATTTTGCGCCGGCTGCAGCGTGACATACGCGAACGTGGCCGGACGGTCGAATCGGTTATCGAGCAATACCTGCGTACCGTGCGCCCCATGCATCTGGAATTTGTCGAGCCCTCGAAGCGCTATGCCGATATTATCATCCCTCGTGGAATCAATACGATTGCCATTGACATGGTCGTGGCGCGAATCGAGCACATGCTGGACGCACAGTGAGATCTCGCCTATACTCCCCTTGATGACACACGTTCCACGGTCGCCCTGACGGGCCGCGCGCCTGACGGCGCTTTTACCATCGACAGATATGAGAATCGCGATTGCACAACGCCTGACCCTGGCCCACGGGATCCGTGGCGGGATGGAAACCCAGGCGCAGGCACTTACGACGGGCCTGGCGGCGCGCGGTCACGCGCTGCTGATCCTCACTGCGCCGCTTCCCGATGGGCGCAGCGCCGGTGAAGAATGCGGCGTTCCAGTGCGCTATGTTGCTCCAGGGTCGCACCGCTGGTACCAGCGCCGCTGGTGGGAAGCCTGCTATCGCGAACTGGTGCAACAGCATCAGCAGGCACCATTCGATGTACTCCTCAGTCATAGTGCCGGCGCTCTCGGTTATGTCGAGCGCGTCGCCTGCGAATTGCATCTTCCGTGCATGGTCATTCTCCACGGCACGCTGGCGGGTGAGTTACGCACGCGCCTGAACGATAGTGCCACACCGCGCGGGATCTATCGCCTGATGCGTTTTGCCAGCCGCGCACCGGGGATGCTGGCGCGCTGGCGACGGGTCGTTGACAGCGTTGACCGCTGGATCGCGGTCGCACCGCAGGTGGCACACGATGCAGCGCGCGAGATCGGTATGCCTGCCAACCGGATCAGTGTGATCCCGAATGGCATTGATACCACACGCTTTCAGCCTGATGCCGAGGCCCGCGCCAGGACACGCCGGCGCCTGGGTATCGCAGCAGATGCGCCGCTCCTGATCGCAAGCGGGCGGCTGGAGCGTGAGAAGGGGTTCGACACGGCAATTGCCGCGGTCACCCGCCTGCACAATCACTGGCCGGAACTGCGGCTGCTGATCGCCGGCGGAGGCCGCGACAGCGCGCGCCTGGAAACACTGGCGCGCCCGCTTGGCGAAGCCGTGCGATTCGTCGGGCACGTGCCACACGCGGAACTGGCATCAATCCTTGCCGCCGGCGATCTCTATCTGATGCCCACACGCTGCGCCGAAGGGTTATCGCTGGCACTGATCGAGGCGCTGGCGAGTGGATTACCGGTACTGGCAACCAGGTCCGGCGGTGAGGCGATCATTGATGCCGGACGTACCGGGATACTGTTGCCGCCAGCCAGTCCGGATGCATGGGCGGACTCAATTGAACACCTGCTGCGTCACGATCGGCTCCGGCGCGCAATGGGGCTGCTGGCACGACAGATGGCTGTCGCCCGTTATAGCCAGGAACGTATGGTCGCCCTGAGCGAAGCAGCGCTGATGGAGGCACACGACGCGTGGCGCTTACGGCGCACCGGTTATCATCACGCCCTATGAACTTCACCGACCAGGTCGCAGTTGTTATCGGCGGGTCAGGCGCGATTGGCGCGGCCACCGTGCGAATGCTCGCGGCGCGTGGCGCGCGGGTAATCGCCGGTTTCTACCAGCGTGCCGACGTGGCACAGGCTGTTGCTGCAACATGCAATGCAGATCGCGACCAGGTGCGCGTGCATCAGGTTGATGTGCGTGATCAGGCATCGGTGAATGCATTGTTCGATATGGTGATGGCTGCATACGGCAGGCTGGATGTCGTTATCTCATGCACTGGCGCACTCGGATATGCGGCGTCCGAGACATTGAGCACAGCGCAATGGCGATCAATGATCGCGCTGCACCTCGACGGCGCGTTTCATGTCTGTCGCGCCGCGCTGCGCCCGATGATGCGCCGGCGCTACGGGCGGATCGTCACTGTGGCGGCGTTGCATGGGTTAGCCGGAGGGCCGCAGCAGGCCGATTTCTCCGCGGCGATGGGGGGAGTGCTGGGGTTAACGCGAGCCCTGGCGCGCGAGGCAGCGCCGTGGAACATTACCGTCAATGCGGTTGCACCCGGGCTGATCGAGACGCGACAGCTTGCAGCAATTCCCGCCGAGGCGCGCGCGTGGGGGGAGCGCGTGATTGCGTTGCGCCGCGCCGGGCGCCCGGAGGAGGTGGCCGCCGCAGCTGTGTTTCTTGCGTCGCCACTCGCATCGTACATTACCGGCCAGACGCTGGTTGTAGACGGCGGTTGGCGCATCGCGCCCTGATGGTAGACGCAAGTAGCCCCGGGTACGTGGAAACGCCTGAATCTCAACTGCCGGATCTACCGTTCGGCCACCACGACAGTGCTTTGCAGACGGCCAGCACCTCTATCGGGGTCGCAACGCACATCGCTGCCGCGTACTTCATGCGATGTTGCGGGCTTTACCGCTGGAACCCTTGGCTACTCACACAGCATCCGGCGCTACTTCAGCCGTCCGGCGCTTGCCTGTCGAGATCCCTGGTATTGGAAGTGCACCATTTCCCTCGACGTACGGTCGCTCCCGTCGCTATGACACCACTGGGATACGCCGCTTGTAGCTTGCGGGTCATCGATCCGGTTGTCTACGTGCAGTTCTGCTTCTCGTTACCCGGGGCGTTGGCTGTATGATAGCATCCATGTTGCGCGAGTCAAGCGCCTTTACATCGTGCTTTTACGATGATTATACATTTCATCAGGGGACATCGGCCAGGACCCGTTCAGCGACGGCGCGCCCGGACAGTAGCACGAGGGGAATGCCGCCGCCCGGATGGGTGCCGCCGCCGACGAAATAGAGATGGCGCAATTCGCGCGCGCGTAGTGGCGGGCGCAGGAATGCCGTCCACGGGTTGTTCGAGGCCAGACCGTAAATTGCGCCTCCTGGCGCATGATAACGCTGGTTGATCGTTGCGGGCGTCCAGATCTGTTCAAAGACAATGTGCCGGCTCAGGTCGGCCAGTCCCATGCGTTCGAGTTTGCGCATCACCAGATCGCGATAGCCGGGCGCCTCACGCACCCAGTTGACGCGCGCATTGAGCACCGGCGCGTTAATCAGCACAAACAGGTTCATATGACCGGGCGGCGCCAGGTGCGCGTCGGTCACTGACGCGGCGCATACATAGATCGTCGGGTCAGGAGCAGGAACCTGCACGTTGACGATCGCTTGAAACTCGGCACGGTAGTCACTTGAGAAATAGATATTGTGATGCAGCAACTCCGGATAGATACGATCCACCCCCAGCAGTAAAACGAACCCGCTGTATGACGACTCGA
This sequence comes from Chloroflexota bacterium, assembly GCA_013388755.1. Lineage (GTDB taxonomy): Bacteria > Chloroflexota > Chloroflexia > Chloroflexales > Roseiflexaceae > JACAEQ01. The sequence goes on along the minus strand of JACAEQ010000057.1, from coordinate 70,436 downwards.
TCCGCGCCAGGCGCGCCGCCATTTTTTCTCCACCGGGCACGAGGTTCGCATAGGCGTAGCGCGGGTCGGCATTAACGATGACGTGCGTTGCGGCGATGCGCTCACCACCGGCCAGCACGACGCCGGTCGCAGCGCCGGAATGGATGTCGATACGTTCGACCGGCGCGCCAGTGCGAATCTCCGCGCCCAGGTCGCGCGCCAGCGCGGCAAGAGCGCGGGCAATCTGGTACATGCCGCCAGAAACGTGCCATGCGCCCTGCACAAACTCGACGTATGGAATCAGGTTGAAGGTTGCCGGTGCGCAGAACGGTGACGATCCATTGTACGTCGCGTAGCGGTCGAACACCTGGCGCAGGTACGGGCTGCGGAAAAAGCCGCTGACCGCCTGATCCACGGTGCGGAACGGATCAATCCGCAGCGTACCGCTGACAAGTTCGGGTGTCACGAGGTCGCGCAGTCCATCAAACGGGCGCAGCAGAAATGGCCCTTCCGCGGCGCGGTAGATACGCTCGGCGTAGGCGATGAATCGCAGGAAACCGGCGACATCGGCGGGCTCAAGTCGCGCGATCTGCTCGGCGAGTTGCGGCAGGTTCTGGCATGCATCAAACTGTGTGCCGTCGGGCCAGCGGAACCGGCAGATCGGTTCGAGTTGCGTGATCGTGAGCACATCTTCCATCCGGCGACCGGCGACGGCAAACACCGAACGCAACACCCAGGGCATCGTCAACAGCGACGGACCGGTATCAAAGGTAAAACCGCCAGCTTCAACGAGGTTGAGTTTTCCGCCGACACGCTCGTTTTTTTCGACCACCAGAACGCGCTGGCCACGCGCTGCAAGATGAATGGCTGCAGAAAGACCGCCCAGGCCACCGCCGACAATAATGATTGGAAGGTTCTTCTGTCCGTTGTTCATCACAAGACCTTACATATGTATCGCGCGTAACTCGTATATATTGACACGACGGACGCGGTGGCGTACCAGCAGGGTGGCCTGGCGGGCGGCACGCCCTTCAGAGTCAATCATCCGGCGGCGGGACGGCGGTCACAACGCGGAAAAGAACGCCGTCCCGCCGGCGGACGGGCCCTGGCATGCGCCCGGCTGGCCGATTGCGCGTGTGACCGCGTCACTCCGGTATATGGAGACGAACAGATGACGCACGAAGGGCTCCGCCAGCGCAACGGTAAAAAACTGGAAGACCTGCGGCTACCCTGCCAGTGCAGCGCTGCATCATCCGTGACACTTCAAGTGTACCATGTTACTGCCAGGACGCCAGCCGGTACCGCCTGGATACAGCCGCATTGCGCTATGGACACAACGCCCGGCGACCGCTATGATCGGCCTGGTCCCGCTCCAACAGGCCGATCATGAAACCATTCAATGCACCATCAGTGATCGTTGCCGCCCGCGCATGGCGCGCGCAGGTTGTCGCCGTGTTCCGTTCCCACACCTTCCTGCTCCTTTTGCTGGCCGGGCAGTATGCACTCGTCCAGGCGCTTACTGGCATACAGTATGGCGATGCGCCGCGCAATCTACACTGGGGGATATTGACGACCGAGAATCCTGCGTTCCTGCTGGGCGCACCTGACACCTACGAGCGCATCAAGGGGTTCCCTCCAGATCCGCCATCGCTGGCCCCACTGGCATTGCACCGGTTTCCCCAGGCCGGGTTGCACCGCTGGTGGGGACCGATGGCGCCTGCGCTTTTTGGCCTGGTCTGGGCAACGACCGGATCATACACTGCCCTGCAACTGGTTGTACCACTGGCAGGCGCCGGTGTTGTCCTGCTGACCTATCAGATGGGGCGCCTGTGGCTGGCGCGCCGCGAGGCATTGATTGGTGCTGCGTTCCTTGCCTGTTTCCCGCTGTTCCGCGACTATGCCACCGTTTCCTATACCGAGGCTCTATCTGCGCTGGCGCTGACCGCCGCACTGCTGGCACATTGTCGCGGGCGCACGGGCATAACCGTGCTGCTGGGTGGGATTACGGCGCTGATGAAGCTCGACCTGTTGTTACTCTACTTCGGCGCCATCACCGTTGCTGCCGGCTATGTCGCTCTGGACCGCCGTCGCTCGTTGCGTGCCCCTGTGCCGGCCGGGGAGCCGGCTGAACAACCACGCCCGGTGCTGCATCATATCGCCGCACTGGCCGGCCCTGCAATCATCGCTGCCCCATGGGTCTGGTACCACTATCTCGACCGTGGGATGGGCGCGCCCGCCAGTGGGATGTCGCTGGCCCAGTTTGGCCTGGTTGCGCCGCAGATGCTCGAACTGCTGTTTTACGTTCCGTGGTATGGCGCAACGCTGACGCTGGCCATCATCGGCGTTACGGCGACAGCCGGCCTGCGTTCGGCTGCTTTTCCGCCGCTTGCGCGCGCAATGCTGCTGGCATGGTTCGGCCTGGGGCTTGTGGTCGTGCTTGTGTATGCAGCGACTCCGGGCGCCGGCAACAGCCCGCGTATCATCATTCCGGCGCTACCGCCGCTGGCACTGATGGTTGCGGCAGGCCTGGCACGCCTGGCAACAGCGTGGCGCCGGCGCATCGGGTTCTACCTGGTGGTACTGTTCACGCTGATCAATCTGGTGACGATCGGCTATTATGCGATCGAAGGGGCACGATTGCGCAGCTATGCGCCGGTATGGCACGTGTTGCGCGAGTTGCCTCGCGGATATGTGCTCACCGAGGCATACTGGCCGGCCATACTCTACGCGCGGCAACCGGCGACATGGTTCGAGTTCGACGAGGCATTCCAGCGGAACATCATGTACGACGCAGATCATTTCGCGCGCTACTTCGAGCAGCATCCGATTGCGTACGTTGTGCTGCCGGCAGACGACGGCGTTCTGGCGTCTGCCGACGTGCGCGCCTATCTTGAGCAGCGGACCGCGCGCAGAGACGCCGGCAACTATGTCGTCTATCTGCGGCGGCCGTAACAATGCCCGGGCTCGCCTCAACGCGCCGCCGCCGGCATCGTTGGCGGCAGCTCCCCCGTTTTAAGCAAGCGAATAGCATAGAAGAGCTGGTTATCGGCACAGGTTGTCGCGCCGGCAGGCGGCTGCCGTTCACCGACGCACGGCACCTGGGCATCGGCATCTTCGGCGTAGGGAATGACATAGTGTGGCGTGATGCCAACCCTGTCAATTTCGGCCCGCGATGGCGTGAGCCAGTGAGCAAACGTGATACGCGCGCTGCTACCGTCGCTGAGCGTGTAGATATTCTGCACCGACCCCTTACCAAAGGTTGTTTCCCCGATCAGTGCAACATCTGGCCGGGCGTCGCGCAGCGCGCCGGCGACAATCTCGCTGGCGCTGGCCGAACCATGGTTCACCAGCACAACCAGTGGCACATCATAGGCGCGTATGTCGCCACCGATCGTGCCGATGTCGCGCAGTTCGCCTCTGCTATTTTCTTCATACAGCGCGACACCGTTATACAACCGTCCCAGCACGGTGCGCGCCTGGTCGAGGAAGCCGCCGGGGTTATTGCGGAGATCGAGCACAATGCCCTTTGACGTTTGTGGCAGCAATTCGCGCAGCGCCTGGTCAAACTCCGGGGTCGTATTGGCCTTGAACTCGGTGATGCGGATGTAGGTGATGCCGTCGCCAAGCACCTGCGCCTCGACACTGGGCACGACAATGTCGGCGCGGGTGAGAGTGATGTCAAAGACCTGTTCATCCGGCGGACGCCGGATCGTCAACTGCACCCGCGTGCCGGCTGGGCCACGGATCTTCGCGGCAACACGTACAGCCGCTTCGTTGACATCGAGCCCGGCGATCATCGGCGCAACCTGTTCGCCATCAATCGCAACAATCTCATCATCCTGCTTGAGACCGGCAGCATCGGCCGGCGCGCCCTTGATAGGCTTGTAGAGAAATGCGCGCCCGTCGGTAATCCGCAGGTAGGTGCCAATCCCACCCATCCGGCCCTGCATGTGCTCGGTCGTCTGCGCCGCAAGTTCCGGCTCCTGATAGACGGTGTACTGGTCGCCAAGGGTCGCCAGCATGCCGGTGATCGCGCCACGGATCATACGGGTGTGGTCTATTTTGTCGCGCTGGTAAAACTCAGAATCCACCAGGTTCCAGACTTCCCAGAAGACGGCAAACTGCTGCCGTAGAGACTGTGGCGTCGCCTGGTTGGCAACCAGCCCGGGGCCAATCGCCGGGACGATCGTAGTGATTGAAAAACCGTCGGCAAACACCGTTGCGCCCACCCAGCCGCCGGCGAACCCTGTGAGCAGGAGAACGAGGGTGACGACGAAGCGCCGGATGGCGGGAAGATAGGCGGCCATACATAACTCCTGAGGTGTGGCGAACAAGCGGCGGAGCAGCGTGGCTGAAGCAATCTCTTCTCGCGTCGCTCGATTGCTTCGCTTCGCTCGTAATGACATCCAGACCATCCGTTAGTCGGATAGGCATGTCGTTACGTATCACCCGGTCCATCAAACTCGTACATCACCACCGCAGTCGCCGCGATTGGCGCCGTTTCCGCACGCAGGGTGCGTGGACCGAGCGATACTGGCATGATACCATGCCCTTCGGCGTTCCGGCGTTCATCGCCAGTCAATCCCCCTTCCGGGCCGCTGAGGAGCGCCAGGGTCAACGGGCGTCGATCGCGCAAGACGCCGGCGAGTGGAGGTGCATTGCTGCCTTCCCAGAGAAGCAGCGCAAGATCGGACATCTGAGCCTGGCGACATGCCTCAGCAAACGGGATGACGGGCGCAAGCGATGGCAACCTGCCACGACGCGCCTGCTCGGCAGCCTCGCGTACGATCCGGCGCCAGCGCGCCAGTTTGCGGCCATCAGGGGCAGCCTCGGTGCTCCGCGCGCAGATCGTCGGCACAAAGGCCGCCGCCCCCAGTTCGACGCCTTTCTGCAGCGCCCATTCAAAACGTTCCGCTCGGATCAGCGGCAGATAGATCGTCAACACGAGCCGCGGCTCACCACCCGCCGGCTCACGCAGTTCTACCACGCCGCTGATCGGCTCGCGCCGCCCGACCTGCTCCAGGGTGACGACATATTGCCATCCCAGGCCATCAAGCAACACCACACGGTCACCGCGCCCAAGGCGCAAGACGACGCTCATCTGGTGCACCAGTTCCGGATCTGAAACCTGCGCCCGTGGACCGTCGAAGCTGGCCGGATCGACGAAGAAGCGATAGGTATTGCTATGAATCGTGTCACGTGCGCGTCGAGGCATCACTTTGCCTTGCGATGCACAATGGCAATCCAGTCGCCCTCCTGCCGGCGAGCAATCGGGTCGAGGCCGGCGGCGGCATACGCAGCAACGACTTCCGGCTCACGATCGGCAATAATGCCCGAACTGATAAGAACGCCGCCTGGCCGTAACGCTGCGACGAAGTCGGGCGCAACGGTGGCCAGCACCCTGGCGATGATATTGGCGACGATCAGGTCGAATTGTAACGGCGAATCGGGCGATGGAGCAATGGGAAGCAGCGCGGGCTGCGGAGCATGGGCAGACGCTTCCTCGCGTGCGGTTACCGGCGCCGGGTTGAGCCAGTGCCCGAAGGTGGCACCACGCCCCAGGCTACCCTCAGCCACGGTTATGATCGCAGCGACATCATTACGCGCGGCGTTGGCGCGGGTCGCTTCGACCGCGATCGGGTCAGTATCAAGCGCCAGCACCGATCCGGCTCCCATGCGTGCCGCTGCAATCGCCAGAATACCCGAGCCACACCCCAGATCAAGGACGGCAGCGCCAGGCGTCACATACTGTTCGAGCTCGATGATACACAGCTGTGTTGTCGGGTGCAGCCCGGTGCCGAAGGCCATCCCCGGATCGAGGCGCAACACGATATCATCGGGCTGCGGCGCATACTCGAGCCAGGAGGGAACAACGACCGTGCGCGCGCCGATGCGCTGGACGGCATAATACTGTTTCCAGGCGTTGGCCCAGTCTTCCTCGGCAATCTGCCGCACCTGGAGCGCGCCGACAGGGCGAATCATGCCCAGCAGCCAGAGGCCCTGCTCGATATGCGCGCGGGCATCTTCGGCGGTTGAGTCGAGCGCCAGATACGTACGAACCATCACCGGGCGCGACGGATCATACGAGTACTCCGGCCCGTCGGCGCCCGGCACTATCGGCTGCTCGACAGCGACGCCGCCATTGTACCCATACCGCGCCAGCAACTCACTCACCGGCTCAACCGCCTCCGGATCACAGGCAACGGACAATTCAAGCCAGCTCACAAACACTCCTGAACGATCAGCCGGTTACCTTCCACCTGGTTCCCTGTGGCGTATCCTCAAGCGTCACACCCAGCTCCGCCAGGCGGTTGCGCAGCATATCAGCCAGGGCGAACTGCCTGGCCTTACGCAATTCGGCACGCACATCCACCAGCAGTTCAATAAACGGGGCGGCCTGCTGCGCCGTAGACGACGGCATAGCAAGCGTCAATCCCAGCACGCCGGTCAATTCACGCAGCGTTGCCTGCGCTGCGTGGAACGGCGCCCCACCAGCACCGGCGTCACGAGCAGTATTGATAGCGCGCACAAGATCGAACAGCGCCGCCAGTGCCCCGGCAGTATTGAAATCATCGTCCATTGCCGCGACGAAACGTTCACGAACGCTCTCAATCGTCGCTGTCAGCGGTTCGACCGCCGGGCCGGCCTCCGTGTCGCCAGTGGGCGGCTCCAGCGCCGAACGCAACCGCGCCAGCTTCCGCTCCTGATCGGCCGCAATCTCTGCGCCAAACGCGAGCGGGCTACGGTACGAACTGGAAAGAACCGTCAGGCGCAGGACATCAGGCGGATATGTCACCAGAAACTCGCGAATGGTCACGACATTACCCAGCGACTTGGACATCTTTTCCAGTTTATACGTGCCATCGGCGAGCTTCGTCTGGATTTGCAGCATGCCATTATGCATCCAGTAGCGCGCAAATGGTTTACCGGTCAGGCTCTCGGTCTGGGCAATTTCATTCTCATGATGGGGAAAGATCAGATCGGTGCCGCCACCGTGAATATCGATCTGCTCACCAAGATACGCCAGGTTCATCGCCGAGCACTCAATGTGCCAGCCGGGGCGCCCCGGCCCCCATGGGCTCTCCCAGGAAGGCTCACCGGGTTTGGCAGCCTTCCACAACGCAAAGTCGGCCGGGTGTTCCTTGCGCTCATCCACGCCGATACGATTACCAGCAATCATATCATCGAGGCTGCGCCGCGAAAGCTTGCCATAATCGGCGGCCGTGGCGACACGGAAGTAGACATCGCCATCAACCACATAGGCATGATCGCGTTCGATCAGATCGGAGATGAATTGCTGAATCTCACGCATTGTTTCGGTCGCGCGCGGATAACTGACGGCACGTTTCACGTTGAGTGCATCGAGGTCTTCCAGAAACTCGGCGACGTACGTCTCAGCCAGTTCCTTCGGATCACGTCCAAGCTCATTGGCGCGATTGATGATTTTGTCGTCCACGTCGGTAAAATTCACCACGTGGCGCACGCTATAACCACGATACTCCAGGTAACGCCGCACCACGTCGAAGACGATTGCCGACATCGCGTGGCCGATATGCGCGCGATCATAGACTGTGACGCCACAGACGTACATTTTCACCACACCGGGCTCGAGCGTCTCTAGCGGCTCAAGCGTCCGGGTGAGGGTATTGTAGATTGTGATGCTCATGTGCGTTTATATCCCATCGCCAGCGGTATAGCCATCCTCGCCATAATTGCCGTTCGCATCGCCAAGCGCTGCCCAGAGCTGGGCGGGTAACGCATCATACGCCAGATGATGTTCGAGGTGATGGTGGTCAGTCGCGACTTCAACCTCGGTCAGACGCTCTTCCAGCTCCAGCACCTTGTCGCGCAGGCCACGCAACATCTCACCCTCCGGGTCGGGCAGATACTCAACACGGCGGGTTTCTCCGGTATGCGGGTCACGCTGCGCAACAATGCGCGCCGGAACCCCGACCGCCGTTGCGTGGGGGGGGACATCCTTCACAACAACGGCCCCACCGCCAACCCGTGCTCCTTCGCCAATGGTAATCGCACCGAGAACAATGGCGCCTACGCCAATAATCGCGCCGTCACGCACCGTCGGATGGCGTTTACCACGCTGTTTGCCGGTTCCGCCAAGGGTCACCCCCTGATAGAGTGTCACCCAGTCGCCAATTTCGGTCGTTTCACCAATGACCACACCCATGCCGTGATCGATGAAGAAACCGCGGCCGATGACGGCGCCGGGATGGATTTCGATCCCGGTAAGAAAACGGCTGATCTGGGAAATCAGGCGTGGAACGAAGGGGATCTGGCGTTTCCAGAGCGCATGCGCCAGGCGGTGCAGCAAAGTGGCGTGCAATCCTGGATAGAGCAGCACCTCGGCCAGATTGCGGGCTGCCGGGTCGTTGCGAAAAATGGCGCGCACATCGTCGCGCACAATACGAAACAGATTCGTGTGGGGCATACAGAACCTCCCGAAAGGCAAGAATCCGGTCATGACGGCGCAACACGGATGGGGCGTCATCCAGATACAATGACGCCCCTAACGACAGGTACAGATGTGCGCAACAGACCTGACCGACCTGCGATGCCGGGAGGTTCGCTGGAGAAGATGGTTGCGCCCGGGGCTATTCAGCAACAGGCGCAGATGGTTCAGCTCTGGATTCACTGGCGCTCGTCTCGTTCTTTGTTTCAGCTTTCGACGAGCTGTCGCCGCCGACGCTTGCGCTCTCACTCTTGCGGCTATCAGTAATGTACCAGCCGGAGCCCTTAAAGACGATGCCCACCGGCTGGAACACACGGCGCACGAAACCTTCCTTACCACAGCGACAGAGGCGCAGCGGCTCATCCTTGAACGACTGGAACTGTTCGAATTGCGCACCGCAAGCGTCACAGGCATATACATAGGTAGGCATAACCGCGGGACCTCCTGGTAAATGACACTGGTTGTATGTCCGAGTACGCATATTGTAGTCGATCTGGATGGTACGATCAAACCGCCCTGTGTAGGAGTTTTGTTAGATTGCGGGGTCATGCGATCCTTCGCCGGATGACGCGCAGCTTCTGCGCGATTATCTGTTCAGCGCGCGTACGAGCAGTGGAGCGAACACCGGAGGATCGCTGAAGCCGACGATGACCCCTGGCGCGCCATGCCATGCGGCACAGGAGTGCAGCGCAGCAGCCAGCGCTGTGGCCAGTTCATCGTCGAAAGCAATGCCGGGTTCAAGAGTGGCATGGAACAGCCCCCATATACTGGATGGGGGCTGCGGCGACTTCCAGTCTTGTGGTACGTGTGCTATTCGGTCGTGTCAACAGGAAGCGAATCAAGGAAGTCAGGACCGAAATCCTCGCCATACTGGCTGACGAGCGTTCGGTAGGTTTCGCCTCGCATGCGGCGGTACACTTCGCGTGCGATTCGCAGATCGAGCACAGCGGCACGCCGGCGCCGTTCACACTCGATCACTTCGGCGATTGCAGCTTCCAGTTCATCGCATGCCCTGACAATCTCGGCCAGGCGCTGTTCGGCGAACGGCAGGGTTGCCGCCTCAAACGCAATCACCGTATGGAGCCGGCGCATATCCTCCAGCAACTCCACCGGCGAGCTATCAACCTCTGCACCACCACGCGAAATCAGCCGGATGGGCGGCGCTTCGGCATCGCCGTAATGCTGAATCAACTGGCGCATGGTCTGCTTGTACAGGCGCCGCCCGGCAACTTCACACGCCCAGCGTTGTGCCAGCGCCGATCGCCAGGCTGCGATCGCATGCTCGCTGCTGCTGTGGCTCACTTTCATCTCATGATGTGTGGTACGATGCGCGCTGAGTATCGCCTCGAGCTGTGGATCATTCTTGCGGTGGCGTTCAAGAACGGCAATGAGCTTCTCAGACTCGGCGATCGCATCAGCAGGGGCCAGAAGTGTTGTCATACCATGGGCTCCTATCCGGCAACCTCAGCGTGATCATACTCCCCGCTCCCCGAGACGGTCTATAGTACGTGTGTCCCGATTGGCCGTGGGACTCAATTTACGCAAATTATACTATTTCTCAGGCCACGAGTACGGCTTCCTGAATGGATCAAGCTTCCTATCGTGCTATGACCGGGCCAGCGATAGCATTCCAGCAATACCATAACGGGGCAGCCAGCTCCGTGTGAACCGTCTGCAAGCTGTACCGGATACACAGCGGCGGACGTTCGCCAGCGCTTTCAGACCGGCCTGACCCCGCTGAACGTGGCACGCGACAATGCACCACCGGCGCTTCGGCGTCCTAGCGATCGCCCACGTGTAATGCATCATAATCGAGTGGATTACGATTTACCCCATTCTCCCAGACTTCATAGTGCAGGTGAGGGCCGCTTGACTGGCCGGTGGAACCGACGTAGCCGATTAACTGGCCGCGCACGACGGGCTGGCCGTCAACGACGGCATATGCATCGAGATGGGCGTATGCCGTCTTGTAGCGTTCATTCTCAATTGCCAGATAGTTGCCGCCTGGCCAGGTGTCGGGGCGAACACGCGCGATGCCATCGTGGGTGGCATAGATTGGCGCGCGCATCGTTCCCTGAGGATCGGCCGTGCCGTCGCCGTCGCCATCAAGGGCCAGGTCAATACCGCCCCAGACGGCTGCCGGCGCATGGCTACCTACGCCATAGCCTTGCGTCACAACCGTCCGCCCGCTGCGCAACGGATTACCGGACGGGCGCTCGGCAGCCAGGCTCGCTGATTGCAGCACCGCCGCACCAGAAATCGCCTGTTGCGAAACGCCAGTGGTGCCGCGCCACAGGCTCGGGCGAACCGGCGGCTGCTGCGTTTGCATCAGCAGGTAGCCGAGACCCAGCAGTGCAAGGATCAACAGCCAGGCGCGTTCGCGGTTGAGAAATGGCCAGCCACCATCGCCAATCATCTGTTATCAGGAGCTGTGAGCCTGCCAGACGGCAGGCATGCAGGATGTTCAGAAGGGAACGGTATACCACCATTCTTGCCAGCCAGGTTGCGGGGATTATAGATCATCTTGCGATAGCCCGCGATCGGAGAGGGATGACATCGGCGATTGCCTCACGGCGCTACCGTGCTCCGGAGGCGCGCCATTCAGCAACCAGACGGTTGACGGTCTCGACGTATGCAGGAACGTTATTCTCAACGGAAGGCGCGTAGATTGGTATGATCTCTTCAACCGTGTGTACACCGCGACCGCCGACATATTCAACAGCGATCAACCTGTACCAGTCCTCGATCCCTTCTTCCCAGCTACCGTAGTCGCGAAAGCGCCCATAGCATGTGGGATAGCCGGCGCAGATGATGTTACCGACATTATGCGTGGTACCGCCGCCAGATTTGAGACCCGCCCAGCCCGGCGCCGTCCCGGCGCCTGATTCGTGAACAAAGAATGCCAGGGCGTAGACCGGATCGATGCCATACCGCGCACCAAGCGCGACCCAGCTTGCACCCGTACCGGTTGCGGGCGAACCCCACTGCGCCAGCACACGATCGATCTGCTGCGCCGACATTGTTGGCGGGCCAAGCACCGAATGCTGGCCGGGTGCAGTCGGCAGGGGGCCGGGTGCGGTCACCACCTCGGCCGGCGCTACGCCGGCTCGCGCCATACATCCCGGTGCAAAGCAGAAGCGAGGCGAGTCCGACTCGCGCCAGAACAGCAGCAGGATCGTCAGGCTGGCGACGCAGATCGAGAGCAACAGCCAGGGAAAGCCGTCGGTGCGGGCGGGCCGACGCGTAGGTGCAGGACGATACAGCGGCGTTGCCCCCACAAGCTCATCGAGCAGCAGATCGCGATCAATGGCAGCAACGCCTTTCGGTGCATCATCAAGCGGCTCTTCAGCCGGCACCACAAGGATGCGGGGCGCGGGCGGTGTGCGATCGCCAACCACGACACGGCGCTGTGCAGTCACTGCGGGCCGCACGGCGAACGGGTCGCTCACGCGATCGAGCGGGCACGGACGACGCTCGGGCAGGTGCAGATCGGCATCCTGCACAAAGTGCCTGTCACGGCGTGCAGGGCGATTCTCCCGAGGCTCTTCTGGCGGCGAGTCGCTCATTGATCGATCGTCCGGGTAAGCTGCGCCTGTTCTTCGGGCGTCGGTAACCGGAAGCTGCCATCACGATTGAGATAGACGATTCGTTCGCGCCGAATGTCGAGCAACAGATCCGGCGCACCGTCGCCATCGACATCGCCTGTACTGAGCGTGACCGGCGTCAAATGTTCGTCGGCGCCAAACAGGTACGGCCCACTGATCGAACGCACCTGCGCCGGGTCGCCGCCCGGGAGTTCGAGCACAATAACCTGCCGGTTAAGATTGATCGCTATCAGATGGGTCGCCTGGCCGGCCTGCTCATTATGACCAACAAAGGCCTCCACCTGCGACGTTCGTGGGTAACCATACCGGATATCGTCAGCCAGGATCGCGATCCGCCCGACAAGCAGGCCGATCAGCGTATACGCCGCCAGTGCGCCAAGCACCAGCGTGATGCCATACGTTAACGCGTGCAGGCTCCGCCGCATATCGGGATGATCGGCCCATGCCCGGCGCGCAGTGTGAATCGCCCTGCCTGTTACAGCCATGGTTGCCACCCTCCTCACCAGCTCAAGCGGTGATGTCAGCCGCGCGGTCGCGACGCCGCCAGCCGTCTGGATCGGTTTCGCGCCCTGGCTGCCATCATTCTCTGGTTGTGTTTGCGGTGAGGACATTATACTAGAACATTTATGCTAATGTCAAGATCTGGAACAACGTACCGGTTCGCACGGGAAGTAATCTTTTTCCATCGGCAGGGTGACATGACCTCACCCTTGTGGAAGCGGTCCCGCCGCTGATAGCCAGACACCCCTGTGGAGCGTCTTTACGGAGGCCTCTCAGGGACCTCCAACCGTAGCCAGTTACGTGAGTGCCTATCCAAAAAACGGATGGTTGGATGGCATTGCGAGCGCAGCGAAGCCATTTCTGTAGCAAACGCCGCGATGGCTTATGAACATTCGGTAGTAAAACCGGTAGACGCTCCACCGTGGCCCTGAAGGGCTCGGCTTGCAGGCGCGAAGGCTGTCTGTACGGCCTTCGGGAGCCGGCGCAGGCCGGCTTTGCCTGCACAGAGCCGCGGGCTTCAGCCCCACGGCGTGTGCGTTCGGTCTACCGGGTTTAATTGTCAATCTTCATCAGCCAGGCGTCGCTCGCTGCACGCTGTCGCTGACGCTTCACGCCATAACAGGCGACGTATCGTTTTCGGATAGGCGCTTACGGCGCACGGCCCGTATTGTGATTGGCCATACCGGCAAGGGCGGGATGCAAGCGGGTGGATGCCAGCCAGGCCTCAATCGCCGCCACCGGCAGGGTTCCCTGTTCGGTCACGATTCCCGACAACAGTTCCAGCGGTGTCACATCAAAATAGCGGTTCTGAATACGAACACCAGAAGGCGCGCCGGCCCAGATCTCATCACGTGAGCGTTCGGGTTGTTCGAGGGGGCGAAAACCGGGCAGGAGAAACTTCTCACTGCCACAGAGGGTATAGAATGGAACCCCGAACGCGCGTGCAACCAGCGCCATACCATAGGTGCCGACTTTGTTGACCAGGCCCTGTGTGCTGAGCATATCGGCGCCAACCAGCACCAGTTGCGCCCTGGCGACATGCGACGGCAATTCGGCGTCAATCACCAGCCGCGTTGGAATGCCGCAGCCAGCGAGGATCTCGGCCGTCTGGCGGCCTTCGCAGATCGGGCGCGACTCGCCGCACACCACGGTGAAGCGACGCCCGGCGCGTTGTGCATGGCGCAGGGCGTGTTGTACCGTTGTACTGTGCGACAGGGTCACGATGGTCGTTCCATCGGCGATGAGTGCGAGCGCACCCTCGGCCACATGCAACGCATGCTGGTGGATCTGGCGCTTGAATACGTCCGTTGTCTCGGTGACGGCGTGGATCAGATCGCCAGGCGTGGTGCGTTCTTCCAGCGACCAGAGCACGCTATTCACCAGGTTGACCAGCGGCGCCATGGCCGGCTGGGCACAGATCAGTGACCAGCCAAACACCAGCAGATCCTGCCGAAACTCGCGGGGCGATAGCGCTTCGCTGTCGATGGCACGGCGCATGATCAGATCGGCGGCACGTTCGGCGATTTGCGCGGCACCCTGGCGATTATCTATGGCGATCTCGGCAGCAATGTACGGCAGCTGCATCTCCACGAGGCCAGCCCCTTTCGATATTACGGTTCGGGACCGTGCCTGATTCTTCATCACACGATGCGTCGCCGGCGGCCGCGATGACGAGGCGTCCCTCAGGGAGACGGGCGTGCATCTGTGTGACGTGCCAGGCAGGTATTGACCAGTGCTTCCAGGCGATCAACGGCAAATGGCTTGGCAAGATACGGATTACCGGTCTGGGCGATACGAGCCTGCGTTGAGGCAGTGATCGTGTCGCCGGTAACAAACACGATCCTGCCGGCCAGATCGGCATCGCGCCGTTTGATCTGCTGATAGAGTTCAAAGCCGGTCATGCCGGGCATCTTCACATCGGTCAGGATGAGGTCAAACGGCTGATCAGCAATGGCTGCCAGCGCATCATCGCCGCTTTGCACAATGGTTGGGCGATGCCCGAGATCGCTCAACAGGCGCGCCAGGAGCGTGCCAACCGCCTCTTCATCATCGACCACCAGAATGGCGGCACCGCCGGCTGGCTCCGGCTCAACGGCCGTAGCGACGGCATCGACCGGTTCCATTTCAGCGGTATGCTCACTGGCCGGTGCAAGCTCGACATACAATGTTGTGCCGACATCCAGTTCGCTCTCAGCCCAGATGCGCCCGCCATGCTCTTGAATGATACCGAAGCAGATTGACAGGCCCAGGCCGGTTCCCTGGCCAACAGGCTTGGTTGTATAGAACGGGTCGAAGATCCGGTTCAGATTGCGTGGTGGAATACCGACACCGGTATCACTGACGGTGACAAGAACACGCGGCTCATCGTCGCCACCATCTGTCGCCCGTCGCACAGCCGAGGTGCGCAGGGTCAGCGTGCCGTTCCCGCCGCGTTCCGTCATTGCCTGATGGGCATTGTTGATGAGGTTCAGGAACACCTGTTGAAGCTGGTGTGGGTCGGCAATCGTGTGTGGCAGCGCCGGGTCGAAATCGGTAACGACGGTAATATTGTCAACCCGCAGCTGGTACGCGCGCAACGTCAGCGTGCTACGCACCACTTCATTGACATCCACCAGCAGGCGTTGCGGCTTGTGCTCACGAGCGAACACGAGCAGGTTTTGCACGATGCGAGCGGCGCGTTCGGCCTGTGTATTGATATTCTGCAGATCGCTACGCACATCCGCCGGCAGGCTGGTGTCGCGCAGTATCAGCTGGGTATAGCCGCTGATACTGGTCAGCGGGTTGTTCACTTCGTGGGCAACTCCGGCAACGAGCTGGCCGATCGCCGAGAGTTTTTCGGCTTTAATCAGTTGTTCTTCAAGGCGCCGGCGTTCCGTCAGATCGCGGGCGATACAGTGGATCGCATCGGTGCGGGCGCCGTCGCGCACCAGACGCGCACTCACTTCAACCACTGCAACTTCTTCGTCCCGGCGTTTGAGTTGCAGTTCGAACGGCTGGAGTGTGCGCCCGTTCAACAGATCGCCAAAAACCCGCTCAACCTGCGGCCATGCATCATCGAAACTCAGATCGCGCAACGGACGCCCGAGCAAGTCGGCCTCGGCATAGCCGGTGACTACCGGGCCGACTTTGTTAATACTCTGAATCTTGAGCTGGCGATCGAGCGTAAAGATCAGGTCATTGGCGTTAGCAAACAGATCGCGATACCGTTCTTCGCTCTGTTTCACCTGCTGATAGAGACGCGCGTTTTCAATTGCGATTGCGGCATAGTCGGCCAGTGCCGAGAGCAGGTACTGATCATTTTCGCTGAACGTTCGTTCGGATTGCTGATTGTCAACCGCCAGAACCCCGATCACCTGGTTGCCGACCATCAGTGGCACCTGAAGGATGGCGCGCACCAGGAAACCTGTGATCACTTTGAGCTGTGCGCCTGCGCCCATCTTGTCGAGCCGGACCGGTTTGCCGGTGCGGATGACCTGCCCCGCCAGGCTGTCATCAATTGGCATGCGCATCTTCTGAGCGCGTTGTTCGCCGACATTCTTCGCAGCACGGAGGTAGAGTTCGTTGGCGTTCTGGTCACGTAACAACAAGAAGCCTTCTTCGGCGCGCGTAATGTAGACGCCCGCCTCGACGATCCGCACCAGCAATTCTTCAAGATCCAGCAATGAACTGACCGATTTGCCGATCGAATACAGCACGGTCAATTCCTGCACGCGTTGCCGCAGATTGCGGGTCAGTTGCTCCTTCTCTCGGCTGAGACGCCGCTCACGAAGCGCCTGATCAATGACCGCCTGGGCCTCGGTCTCACTGAATGGCTTGATAAGGTAATTGCGTGCACCAAGGCGAAAGGCTTCCACAGCAATCGCCTCTGAGCCATGCGCCGTCATGAGAATGACCGGGACATCATACCCTTCCTGGGCGATCAGGCGCAGCAGATCGAGGCCGCTAATGTCGGGGAGTTGAAGATCAAGCAGTATCAGGTCGGGGAGACGCTGTCGCAGACGTGCAAGACCCTGACGACCCGTATTGGCGATTGCAGAGGCGTAACCAAGCTCCGGCAATACATATTCAGCAAGCATGGCGCAGATCTGCTTGCTGTCGTCGATGATCAGGATTTCTTCCATTAGCCAACCATCGAGCGCGGCGGAGATAGCCGGACGAACATCGTGTCTGTGCCATTATACCTCACGGGTGCAAACGCGCCAAATGAGGACACGATAACGAAGCAGAGTTCGTACCACCGCGCATCTCGTAAAAGATTAAGCGATCTCTCATTACGATCTCACGCCGGCTTTAGTTGCGGGAGTCACAATAAGAAGTGGCAAGAAGGGGGTCAGCGACCATATCGTTCAATGGACGGATGTGCGGATGGTCGTGATGACCGTTCATCATAGACTGGAGGTCGCCCATGGAGCGCGGCACAAAATACGCCTTGATATTCGGTATGATCGTGACGCTGCTGGTTGGTGTGGTCGGCGGAGCACTTGCCGGCGGCGGGGTCGCGTGGTACATCGCACAGCAGCAACTCGAACGCGTGGCGGCGCAGCCATCGGCGCCCGCAGCCGTACCAGTATCGGCACCGGCGCCACTCCCGGCACCGACGCCCACGCCAGAGCCGATCACCGGAACCACCCGGCAGACAAGCGACATGCCGGTTGTCGTAGCGGTACAGCACGTTTCGCCCGCAGTCGTGACGGTTGTGAATACACTTGCGAGCGGATCGCAGTCGTCCGGGTTGCCATTTCAGGTTCCAGGACAGCAGAATGGTCAGCCACGGCGGAGCAGCGGTTCTGGCGTGATCATTTCTCCCGATGGATATATTCTTACCAATAACCACGTCATCGAGGGTCAGCAGTCGCTTTCGGTGATACTCTTCGACGGTTCCCGGCGCGATGCAACGCTTGTTGGCGCCGATCCGCTGATGGATCTGGCCGTTCTCAAAGTTGGCGGCGAGGTACCGGGTGTTGCGACGCTTGGCGACTCCGATGCGCTCCAGCCAGGTGAGACGGTGATTGCGATTGGTAGCCCGCTTGGCGATTTCCGCAACACCGTAACGGTTGGCGTGGTGAGCGCGCTGAACCGCTCGATCGGCGGCGACGCGCCTGAGGGCCTGATTCAAACTGACGCCGCGATTAACAGTGGCAACAGCGGTGGGCCGTTGATCAATCTGCGTGGCGAAGTGGTTGGCATCAATACACTCGTTGTGCGCGGCAGTGGTCTCGGCAGTGCGCCTGCCGAGGGGCTCGGCTTCGCCGTGCCTAGCACGACGGCGAAACGCGTGAGCGACCAGTTGATTGCGAACGGTAAGGTCGTCTATCCATACCTCGGCGTACGGTTCGGCACGATCGATGCCATGCTGGCGCTTGACAATAATCTACCCGTTTCTGCCGGCGCTCTGATTGCGGCCGTGGAATCCGGCGGCCCCGCGGCACAGGCGGGCCTGCGCGCCGGCGACATTATCACGGGGGTTGGCGGCACGAAGCTTGGGCAGAGCCAGTCACTGCGCAGCCTGTTGCTGGAGTACCAGCCAGGCGATACGATCACGCTCGATGTGTTGCGCGATGGGAAACCTCTCTCGCTCGATATCACCCTCGGAACGCGACCGGACTGATGCCGGTTCTGAACAATATGTGTCGTCTGGCACGGAGCGATGCACGCGTTGCATCGCTCCATCGATCGCGGACGTGAAAGAATCGCCGTTGCTCTTCCGCTTACCACGCCGCCCAATCACCTTCCTGGAGCCCCCACTGCCAGGGGAACTCGTATCATTGATATCCAGCCATCTGCTGGCGCAACGATGCCGCGATCTGAAAAGGGTCGGTCGTAATGCATCCGGTTGCATACAGCTCCATGGCGCCCCAGTCATTACGCACACTCAGCGCCGGCCCGCGGTCGGCGATTCGCGTCATCACCGGCATGCCCCGCCAGTGCTCCACCGGCGCCGCGATCGGCGGCAGGGCAATCCCCATATTGAATGAACGCACACCCTGATCGTCTATCAGCGCGCGCAGGATCGGGTAGAGCAGTGCTGCCAGCCGTTCAGCAAGCCGGGCATCACCCGGCACGACCGGCGACAGTACGACGGTTTCACGATTACGAAGCGGCGTCAGGTGTACGAAGATCTGAGCATCATGTGCGCCGGGCAACGAAAGGTCGAGTTCATCATGAACCGTCGCAAGATCGCTGAAGTAGCGCTCCGCGCCACCATAGTGCAATGCAGCACGGCGCCAGGTTTCGATCCGCGAATAGTGCATATCGCGCGCCAGCGACATTTGCAGATGGCCGTGGGCAATGGTCGCGCCGCTCCTCGGCAGGCAGTTCCATGTAATCATCGGGTAGATCGCGTGTGCGTCCTGGCTATGCGCGGCAGCGATCCAGCGCAGCGCAACGTCGAGATAATCGGCGAGCCGCTCGCGATCGAAGCGGAGCGGGTGCGGCTCATCAAAAATAACCAGCCCGTGCCAGCGATCGTACTTGGCAACGTTTGATGCGCTGACGCAGAAGCGACCCTGTATGCGACCGAACAGATCAGCAGTCGTATCATGGAGCGGCCTGGCAAAAAGATCGACCGCCTCAAGCTCACCGGCGATCCAGGAATCCAGGTCAGCGTCCGTCACCGCCACGCCAGCCGGGCGTAACGCTCGTAACGGGTTGAACAACGCGCCTTCAAGCGTGAAACGGTTGACCACTCGTACAATGGTCTGCCGGCGAACACGCTCAACCCCGCCAAAGTTCCGGGCGACCCATGGCGCCATTGGCTCAGGGATCACGGTGTCGCCTTCAACGCGCTGGACGAAGAAGAGTCGGTCGCATAGCGCATGGGTGGCAGCTGAAAGCGCGGCGATACGCTCGGGAAGCATTGTGATCATGGCGGCGATAGTATACCACCGCTGCCGGTGGGAACCACCTTGCACGGATGATGGCATGCGCCGCACAAATATGAATCCCACCCCTGGATTTGTTGAACCCCTTCACCTGGCGTATACTGAGGCCCGCGACGGGTGGCATCGCCCGCAATACGCGACACGTGTTCATATACTATGCCGTGTTCCATCAAGGTCGAAGGATGATGAATCGTTTTCGAATATCACACGCTCGGATCGCGCGCGTCTCTCTATTCTTTGTGTTGTCGCTCGCGGCATGTGCACCGGCTTCTACAGGCGGCGTGCAGATGGTCGCTCCCACCCGCGCGCCGGCCGTCAATACCGCAACGCCCGTTCCAACGCCAGCGCCCACCGTGACGCCGTTACCAACGGCCACGCCTGAACCCCGGCTTGCTGAAGGGGTGTATGTGGCGGGAGTCGAGGTAGGTGGCCTGACGGTGACAGAGGCGCGAAGCATCCTGGAACAGCAATTCTCGCCCCTCCTGCGACCGCTCGATGTACGCGCCGGCAAGCAGGAACTGTTGCTCCGCCCGGAGGAAATCGGGTTCCGCATTGAGCTGGACAGTATGCTCGATGCCGCGCGCACCGCGGGGATAGGCGAACGATTACCGCTCCAGGTTACGTATGATCAGGAGAAACTCCGCGCCGTGCTTGCCACATTTGATGCCAGGGTTGCCCAGGCGCCGCGATTCTCCATCATTACCAGCACGGAAACGCTCTCGCGCAGCTTTGCCATCGAGGGCGGCCTTGGCCTTGACCTTGACGACGCGATGCGCCAGATTGACAACCGTTTGCGGTCCGTTGGCGCACCACGGAGCGTCACGCTGGCGTTGACGCCGCTGCGCGGTCCTGCTGGCCGGCCGGAACCCGCGCAACTCCAGGAGCAGCTCGAAGAAATGGTCGACTCGTGGCGTGGCGTCATCGGGGTGTATGTCTACGATCTGGAAAGCGATGAGGTTGTCGCCGACGTCCATTCAGGGACGGCATTCGCTGCCGCCAGTACCATCAAACTGGCGATCATGCTCAATGCCTACATCAATGTGCCGGAGTTTAGCGAGAAGCAGGAACTGGCGCTGCGCAAGATGATTATTGAAAGCGATAATCTGGCCGCAAATGCACTTCTTGCCGCATCGGTCGGTGGTACCGGCACCGAGGATGCGATCATCGGCGCCGAACAGATGAGCGCCATGCTTGCCGAGCTTGGCTTGAAGGAAACGTTCCAGTACGTCCCGTTTGAGGCGCAAGATTATATCAAGCTGATGAAACTGAAGATCAAAGCCGGTCCCACACGCGGCGGTGTTCCGCCGTATACCGACGCCGGCCGCTACCTTCGCACCACACCGGGCGAGATGGCGCAACTCTATATCGAAATCGATCGCTGTGCCCGCGGCCAGGGAGTGCTGCTGGAAACATTTGGCGACACATTGACGTCTGAACGATGTATCGAGATGCTCGATCGGCTCGAGACGAATGGTGATCGGAAGCGGATGGTGGCCGGCGTGCCAGAGGGTGTGCGGGTTGAACACAAGAGCGGCTGGATCCCCGACATGCAGGCGGATGCCGGTATCGTCCGCTCACCCGGCGGCGACTATGTACTCGCAATCTACGTCTACCGACCGCTGGCGAGCGACGATGCGCCTGTGCCCGACCGGATCATGATGTCAACGATTGCCGCGTTCTCGCGGCTGGTTTATACCTACTATAATCCGCTTATCGCATCATAACGAGGATTCCTATGCCCGAACTCCCTATCCGTCGCATGATGGTGTACAAGCATGGTGTCGGGTACTTCGAGCGGCGTGGCGCGGTCAATGGTGCCGAACTGCGGTTGACCTTTCCGCGAGAGGCGATGGATGATGTGCTCAAGAGCCTGGTCGTGCTCGATCTTGGCACGGGCCAGGTGCTGGGGGTCGATTTTGAAACGCCGGAAGACCGCGCAGCGCAGATTGCGCGTGGTTCGATCCATCTGTCCGACAATCGCAGCCTGCTGGACCTGCTGCGAGACCTGCGTGGCAGGCGGGTACGTCTGGCGGTGCAGCCGGATCGTCGTACGCCGGCTGAGACGAGCGGCGAGGTGATGGAAGGACTGGTCATCGGTGTTGATCTTGATGACGCACAGCCACTGCGCGCGCCGATGGTATCGCTGTATATGACCGAGCAACGCGAAGTGCGCGCCGCACCGATCGGCAAGATCATGCGCCTGGATATCCTTGACGATCGTGCCGCCGGGGATCTGGGATATTTCCTGCGCGCATCGCAGAGCGAAGAGGACCGGCGTATCGCTACGCTTCGCCTCTCAGAAGGCGAGCACGATCTACTTGTCAGCTATATTGCGCCGGCGCCTGCCTGGCGTGTCAGCTATCGCTTGCTGGCGGAGCCAACAACCGGTGCGCCGGGATCGTCCAATGGCGGCGGCAGTGGTCTGGGAGCGCAGGTGACGGTGCTTATTCAGGGCTGGGGCATGTTTGATAACCAGCTTGACGAAGATCTGGAGCATGTTGAGTTGACGCTCGTGGCAGGCATGCCGGTATCGTTCCGTTACCGGCTCTATGAGCCACACACACCGGATCGGCCATTTGTGGAAGATGAAGAACGCACCGTGGCCACTCCCGTCGAGTTTGCGGCGTTCGCCGCCGCGCCAGCGCCTGCCGGTATGGCGGCACCAAAGGCCATGCGCATACGGGAAGAAATGGCTGATGTGGATGGGGTGGCCCGCGCGGAACGCCCGCAGGTCGCGATGGCCGCCATGGAACGTTCCACACAGGCTGCCAGTACTGGTGAGGAACGTGGTGCGTTGTTCCAGTACCGCGTGGCGCATCCAGTCAGCGTCGCGCGCGGCCAGTCGGCCATGGCGCCGATCGTCAGCCGCCGGCTTGATGGCCGCAGGGAATTGCTCTACAACGGGCGCAAATTGCCGCGGCACCCGGTTGCCAGCCTGCGCATGCGCAATGAAACCGGCCTGACGCTCGAGCGTGGCCCGGTGACGGTGCTTGAACATGGCGATTATGCCGGCGAGGCAGTGTTGCCATTCACCCGCGCCGGCGCAGAAATCATCGTCGCCTACGCCGTCGAGCTCGGCGTCACGGTTCGTGAAGAACGTCGCGCCGACCGCGAGATGGCCGGGCTTGGCATCCGCGATGAATATCTCCTGATTGAAGAATGGGACGTGCAGCGCACGTTGTACCGCCTCGTAAGTTCGCTGCCAGACGCGACCGACATTGTGATCGAACAGGACCTGCTCGCCAGCTATGACCTGGTTGACACGCCAGCGCCCGCTGAACAGGCGCAGGGTGCAGCGCGCTGGGCCGTGCACTGCCCGCCGGGAGTCGAGACGACGTTTAATGTCAGCCAGCGACGGAAGACAATGCGTAGTGAGCAGGTGCGCACGCTCGACAAACGGCGGCTCAGTTCATTCTTGCGCGGCAAGTATCTTGACGAAGCGACATACCGTGCACTCGACCATGTGCTGGCACTCTATGATCAGGCTGCGCAGCGGCAGAAGGAGCTACAGCGGATTGAACAGGAGCGACAGAAAATCTACGCTCGCCAGCAGCAAACCCAGGGCAATCTCGGGCCACTGGGGCGTGAAGGGAACGAGCAGGTGTTGCGTGAGCGCTATGTGGCATTGCTGGGAGAACTCGAGGATCGCCTGAACCAGCTCACCGCCGACGAGCAGAGCATCCATCACGACATTGAGCGCCTGGAGCGCGAGGCGTCCCAGGCGCTTGCCGCGTTGTCGCAGGGTTAGGCCCAATACCTTTCAGATACGCTCTTCGCCCCCACCCCAGCCCGCCCCCGCCGGGGGCGGGAGACCGGCTTCTCCCCCAGCGGGGGGAGTTGGTGGTGTATCGCGCCTTATTTGCAAGGTATCGGGGTCAGGCCAGTTCTCCAATATACGCCTCGAAGGGCGCCAGCGCCAGGTGCACCGGTGATTCTTCCCTGGCCGGCCGTGTGTGGCTCGAGAAGATGGTGCGCAGCTGGCCAGCACCGGTTTCACACGTCACTGAGACCGGCGTATTCGAGAAGTTCAGCGCTACCAGGCAACGCTGTTCCGGCGCTGCGCGGATGAACGCCAGGTAGCGATCATCCTCGGGCGGTAACGGCGTGAAATCGCCGGCCAGCAGCGCTGCGGTTGCCTGGCGCACGGCAATCAGGCGACGATAGTAGTTCAGGAGTGAATCCGGGTCGCCTTCCTGCGCGGCAACATTGACCCCCTGAGCATAATTCGGGTTCACCGGTAACCAGGGTATCACGCCAGCGGGACAGAACCCGGCGTTCGCTGCATTCGACCAGTGCAGCGGCGTCCGGTTGCGATCGCGGCTGATCCTGGCCGCCATTGCCAGCGCCTCATCAGGTGCAACGCCATCGTCACATGCCACATGGTACAGGTTGACCGCCTGGTTATCGCGCAGTTGCTCGAAACGCTCCAACAGCAGATCGGTCATCCCGATCTCCTCGCCATTGTAGAGTACTGGCGTGCCCTTCAGCGTCAGGAGTAACGCCAGGTGCAACCGCGCCAGCGCTGCATCATTGACGCCATCGCCAAACGCCGTCCATATGCGGCCAACGTCGTGATTACCAAGAGTGTTGCAGGGCCATGCACCCGGCGGCAGGGCGGTGAGCCGTTCGGCCTGGTTTGCGCGTATCCAGGCCGGCGTCAGCCGGTTGGTGCGCATGAGTGGGAAGTTGAACACCAGGTGCAGCTCATCATCACCGCTGCCGTAATAGGCAATGTCGTCGCCTTCGCCTATCAGGACGCGGTCACCGGGATACTCATCCAGCAATGCGCGCAGTTCCTTCATCAAGTCGTGCAGCCCGGGTTGCTGAAGCTGCTGGCGGAACATGAGCGCAAATTGCTCCCAGATCTCTTTTGTTGCTTCAGGCGGGCGATTTTCGCGCCAGACGCGCAACATCTCTACCTGCGACAGCTTTGATTGCTGCGGCGTGAGGTCCGGGTCCTCAAAGATCGTGTCGATTGCATCGAGACGAAAGCCATCAACCCCCATGTCGAGCCAGAAGCGCACCGCCTGCCACATCGCCGTTTTGACGTCCGGGTTGCGCCAGTTGAGATCAGGTTGCTCCTTGAAGAAAAAGTGGTAGTAGTACTGGCCGCGGGTTTTGTCATATGTCCAGGCCGGGCCGCCGAACGCCGAATACCAGTTGTTCGGCGGACCGCCGCCAGGTGCCGGATCGTGCCAGACGTACCAGTCGTGCCTGGGATTGTCGCGGCTCGACCGCGATTCTCTGAACCAGGGATGCTCATCGGACGTATGGTTGAGCACCAGATCGAGTACGACTCGCATTCCGCGTGCGTGTGCGCCATCGAGAAAGCGGCGGAAGTCGTCGAGCGTGCCATACTCGGGCGCCACACCGGTATAGTCGGAGATATCGTAGCCACAGTCAACATTCGGCGAGGGGAAATGCGGTGAGAGCCAGATCGCGCCGATCCCCAGATCTCGCAGGTAGTCAAGCCTGTCAATCATGCCGCCAAAGTCGCCGATCCCATCACCATTGCCGTCAGCAAAGCTGCGCGGGTAGATCTGATAGAACACGCTGGACTGCCACCATTTTCGTGCTGGCATAGAAGCGTCCTTTCCGCTCAAGAAGGAGAACCGTCAACCATCGGCCCGCAGCCGCCGTTGTGCCTGCATGGAGGCAATGAATGCGGCCACATCAGGAAACTCTTCGAGCCCGTCGGTCGCTCCGTGCCAGAATTCGCCAAGATCGTCGTTCCCTGCTCGTTCGTATGCCAGCGCCTGTGCCAGCGTTTCGGCGCGATCCAGCGCCTTGACCAGGCGCGCCTCGCGGGTTGCGCCGCTGGCGTAGTCCTGCCAGAGTTCGACCAGTCGCTCACGCTCCGGCAGCGCTGCGAAGAGCTCGGCCATCGCGCGGCACTCGGCGTCGCGCTTGGCACCCTCGCCAATCAGACGCCGTGCCGTAAGCGGCAGGTCGCCCAGTAACGCTTCTGCCATGTCATGAATGATGGCGATTGCCAGCAAGCGGGAACGATCGAGTGTGGGGTCCGTCGCGGCAAAGATCAGCGCCAGCGCCGCCACTCCGAAACTATGTTCCGCCACGCTTTCGGCAGCGACGACACCGCGCTGTAACCAGCCGGTGCGTGGTAGTAATTTCAGCGTCACTATGCGCTCGGCAAGCGCAGCGATCGCGGCGGCGCGTGGCTCGTGCATCGGCGCATCCTTGATGAGGCTCACACTCATTATCGCGCCACATGGTGCGCACGTCAACACGTTGATAACGGTAGCTTGACAATCTCGCGTTTTTTACTACAATTTCGCCCGATATTTCCCAAACATGCCGTGGGGCGCCGTCAGCCAGAGGTGCACTGCTGTACGCCGTGCGGCAGAGATTGTATGCCAGATTTCAAACGCCTGTTGCTCGCGGTCGTGATCGCCCTGTGGTCATCGGCAAGCGTCGCTCATGCCGAAGAAGTTTCTCCACCTTCCTCTGAACCAGGTCTGGTTGCCACCTCACCGGTCGCTCCTACGTATCGAGTCTTTGCCACGCGCCAGGGGCTGGTCGGCCACCGGACTGCCAACGGCCACCGCATCCAGCCGCGTGACCGGTTCGTTGCTTTACCCTCCTGGAGCGTGCTGTCAAGCCGCAACGGTTATGAGTTTCAGGTGCGCATCACCTATCGCGATCGCAGCGTGATCCTGCCGGTGTGGGACGTAGGCCCGTGGAACACGCATGACGACTACTGGTCGCCCAGCCGGCGTTACGGCGATCTGGGCGTAGGCGTGCCAATGGCACAGGCGGCGCGCCTGGATGGCTACAATAACGGACGTGATGAATTTGGCCGGCGCATTCGCCATCCTAACGGTATTGACATCGCGGATGGCGCGTTCTGGGATGACCTGGGCATGACCGATAGTGACTGGGTCGAGGTGAGCTTCCTCTGGCTGGGCGCCGATCCCGGTACGACCGGTGAGCAGGCAACGCTGGCTGCCGCAAGCGATCGCACGGCAGTCGAGCCGGGGGCGATTGTCGTTGATGATGGCGCCAAGGGATACACAGTCGTGGATGGCGAACGCTGGTACGATGCCGCCTGCGGTATGGACTCGCGCCATGTGTGGACGTATGGTACGCCGGATGCGAAACAGAGCACCAATCAGGCCGTCTGGACACCAGCACTGCCGGGAGAACAGTTCTACGAAATCCTGGCGTTCGTGCCATCGTGTGGCCCGACGCCGACTGAACGGGCACGTTACGTGGTGTCCCATAGCGGTGCAACATCCGAGGTGATCGTCAATCAGGCCAGTGCCATCGGCGGGTGGGTGTCGCTCGGCGTGTTTCATATGGGGAATGGCGGTTCGGTTACTCTCTCCGACCTGACAGGCGACGATGGTCGCGTGGTTCGCTTTGACGCGATCAAGTGGGTGGCACGCAGCGACATGGCGCCGCCCGATGCCCGGGTAATCGAGGTCGCTCCACAGGCGGAGGGTGGCCTCCTTGTGCGCTGGTCCGGTCACGACGATGTCAGCGGCATCGCATCCTTCGATATCCAGATGCGACGCCTGCCGGACGGCGAGTGGACCGACTGGCAGGTGAAGACGCCTGAACGCGAAGCGCTCTTCGTGCCGCCCGAACCTGGCGGCTATGCTTTCCGCGCCCGTGCCCGCGACTGGGTGGGCGCTGAACAGCCCTGGCGCGATGCAGCCGACGTTCAGATCGAGATACCATGAGCCGTGGCGTTCAGTACCTTCACGTCTGTCTTCCGGGAAGGTTGGTCACCACACATCAATTGCCCTGCTCAACCTTCCTGGAAGAAATTCAGGGTTCTGTTTAACGTAACTCGATAGTAATGTCGCCGCTGGTTGTGGTGACGCTCAGATCGTTCGCGCCGTCGCCGATCGTGGCGCGCCACTCATTCCGTATTGCGCCATCGCGCCCTGCCGGCGTCTCAATCGTGCCGCTCACCGTGCTGGCATGCACGCGCAAACCAGGATACTCCGGCAGTTGCAGCCTGATATCGCCCGAAATGGTGGAAGCGCTCAGACTCCCGCGCAGGTCACCATCGTAGTCAATTGTTCCGCTCACGGTCGCAAGTGTTATCGGCCCACCCGCCGCCTGCTGCACGACAATGTCGCCGGACGTACTCTTTGCCACCAGCATACCGTACACGCCATGCAGTTCGATGGCACCACTGGTGGTTGCGACGTGCGCCTCTGCAACGCGCCCGGAGCGCATGCTCACGTCGCCGCTGACGGTTTCGACCGAGAGCAGACCGCCAGTGTCTTTGAGGCGTACATCACCACTCGTCGTGCGCGCAGTGAGGCCACCGTCGATCGACACAGCGCGGATGTCGCCGCTGAGTGACGTAATATGTGCCGATCCCGCAGCAGGAGCTGCGATCTGATACCGCAGGCTGCCGCAAAAGAGAAAACAGTTTGCGCGATGACTGACGCGTATCGTGTCGCCGTCTGAGCGGATCGAGATGGCCGCATCGCCTGTGGACCAGCCGCGCTGGTATGCCGTGACACGAAACTCCGGCTGATCCCAGCGTACAATAGATACATCGGCACTGCCTGCATCAATTTCGATCAGGTTGCCAGCGATCATCCGGTCAGCCAGGGTTGATTCGCCGACCGACGCCAGTGGCACAACACGCGCGATGGTCAGGAGCATCCAGGCCAGTCCCACAAGCAGCAGCACAACGCCAACGGTGAGCGCACCGTCGCGCTGCGTTGCCGCAGGCGGGCGGTAGAAGGGTTCGTCGGGCAGGCGCGACGATGGCGGCTGTTCAGCGGATAGTGCCGGTGCATGTTCCGCAACCTGCTGCTCAATGTCGTGGTTTGACATCGCACCCTCCAGGATCAAGGTGGTGAACACCATGGCCGGCGTACCACACCCTGCTATGGGTAGGACGCTCCCGAAGATCCGGTGGTTGCGCGCTGTACGTAACGATGAAGGGTGCCGTGATGCAGCGAGGCCAGAATGAGGCGTACGAATGCCGCTCCTGGTTGACGGTCACAACCTGATTGCACAGTTGCCTGGCCTTGACCTGGCCGACAACGACGACGAGGCGCAGCTGGTGATGCTGCTACGGCGCTATGCGACAGCGCGCCGTGGCCGTCAGATCGTCGTTGTCTTCGATCGCGGCGTGTACGGCCATCCGCAGCACCTCAACGGCTATGGAGTGACATGCCACTTTGCACACTCGCCGCAGGATGCCGATGCCTATCTTATCCGGCGTATTGCGGCGCTTCAACGGCCACGCGAGTGGACAGTCGTCACCGCCGACCGGCAGGTAGCGCGCGCAGCAGCCGAACGCGGTGTTCAGGTGCTCGACTCACGCGAGTTCGCCCGAACGCTGCTGGCGCCGGCAGGCCCGGCTCGCCAGCCCGTGGATGCGAATCCTGAAAAGCCCGACCGGCCGCCCAACCCGGCCGAGGTGGAGGAGTGGCTGCGCCTGTTTGGCGAGGCCTGATATCCGGTTGCATGCAGACAGACACCGCTCAGGAGCGACGGCATGCACCCCTGCGCAACGCCGCTGCACGGCTGCTCAGGGTGCGGTCATCCGGTACGATCGCATGCTACCTGATATGAGGCGCATACGAGCAATAGATGATCGCGTTGCTGGCCCATGCGCCGGCTCCCGTCAGCCGAATGTATGGCGAAGCGTTAGCGCTGATCGCAGCGCACGACCATTTGCGTCGTATCGGTATGATAGGTATAGACCTTGCCATCATGAGCCAGTGACACGCGGTACCCCGGCGTTATGACCTGCGGGTACATGGTGTCGGGTTGAGGGCAACCCAGGCTGGCATCGCTCCAGTACACCGGGTCCGCCCCAACGATAATGATCTGGTCGGCGCTGATCGCCAGTTCTTCCGCCAGCTTCTGGCGCGCCAGTTCACCCATGGCACGCATCGTGGCCTCGTTGATCGCGCTGGTCGCTTCTGGCGTCGCCTGGCCGGAGCCGGGCTCTGGATAGGCGCCTGGCCCCGGATAGGCGCTGGCAGGTGTTGCTGTAGGCATTTCAACCACAATCACGGTTGGCGCTTCGGCTGCCGTCGGCGTCACGCGCTCAACGGTCGGCGCCCGACCACAGGCGGTCAGGAGCGCCGCGAGCATGACAACGATCACTATGAGCTTGCGCATCGGTTACTCCCTGGTACAATGGCGGCGGGTCGCCGCGAACCCCATTGTACATGAAAAGACGCCCGGCGGGTCGCCCGAGTTCCGTTTGCATCACATCCGGGCGCATCAGCCGGCAGGACCGCACCCTTCAGGAGATTCATGCTACGCGTTGCTACTGAGATCGCCCGCCGCGCTGGCGCGTTGCTGCTCGATGGATTCGAACGGCGCCACACACTCGAACTGAAGAGCGCGTACGAAGTTGTCACCGAGATGGACCGCGCGAGCGAGAGTCTGATCGTTACCGCCATCAGCCGCGCGTTTCCAGATCACGCGATTGTTGCAGAGGAAGGCAGTGGCATCGAACAGGATTCGCCATTCCTCTGGGTTATTGATCCGCTTGATGGAACCAACAACTATGCACATGCCTTCCCGTTCTTCGCAGTATCTATCGCGCTGCTTGAGCAGGGGGCATTACGACTCGGCATCGTTTTTGATCCATTGCGCGATGAACTGTTTGTCGCCGAACGCGATTCCGGAGCATGGTGCAACAACCGTCGGCTGCATGTCTCGGCCACGCCAAGCCTGGCCGCATCACTGGTCTCAACCGGTTTTCCCTACGACTACGCAGCGTCAACCGAGAACAACGCGGCACAGTTCGATCGCGTGCAGGCGCGCACCCAGGGCGTCCGGCGCGCCGGTGCTGCAGCGCTCGACCTGGCATACGTTGCTGCGGGAAGACTTGATGCGCACTGGGAGCTACGCCTCAAGCCGTGGGACAGTGCAGCCGGGGCATTGCTGATCCAGGAGGCGGGCGGTCGTCTTTCCGACTGGCACGGTAACGCCTGGGATCCCTGGAACGACCGGCTGATTGCATCAAACGGTCACATTCACAACGAGTTGATCGCAGCGCTCGCTGCACCATAGGAAGAACAGATCAGCACCGCACATTTTCTATGGCATACTATGTCGAAGACCAGCTTGCCGGACCGGCTATCGGCCCACGGCGGCCCTCCATCAACGAATACTTCCTGTCGTCGTACACCATGGCGATCTACGACGGCTGTGAGTTTGGTTGCCCGTACTGTGATGGATGGGCGGTACGGTTACGCCCGCTGAACGAAGTGGTGCGCGTACCTGTCGATCTGCCGGAACGTGTCACAGATGAGCTTGGCGGCCTTGATCGCGGCGATCTGGTAGGCATCACGGCCTTCACCGACCCGTATCAACCGGCCGAGCAGAGCTATCGTCTGACGCGCCAGGTATTGCGTGCCTTCGCTGAACGCGGCCAGCCAGTATTGATTCTCACCAAGAGCCCGGTCGTACTGGAGGATCTTGCGACGCTGGAGCGCTTGCATAGCGCCAGCCTGGCCATGGTCATGTTCACCTTGCTGACGACCGACCCGCACCTGGCCGAGAAACTCGAGGACCGGGCGCCGGCGCCGGCGCTGCGTCTGGATGCGATCGCTGCGCTGAAGCGCGCCGGTATTCCCGTCGGCGTGGCAATCGTTCCGCTGCTACCATATGTGAACGACACCGACCTGCTGATCAATACGACGTTGCATGCCGTGGCCGACGCTGGCGCTGATTTCGTCGTCTGGGATCACCTGCTGATCCCGGATGAGCGTCATCGTAGCCGGATTAACGAGATGCTGGCGCGGATCGGGCGCTACCCGCCCAGCTACTATCGCGATCTCTACCATGGACGCACGTTGCCGGATCTGACATATCGCAATGAACGCAACCAGGCGTTGCTTGAGCGCTGCGACGCGCTGAACCTCCCGGTGCGCGCGCCGCACGCGCTGTACACCGGCCGGCTGCGCCCGCAAAATGAAGCATCCTTGCTGCTCAAACACACCGCCTTTCGCGACAGTGTGCAGGGCCGGGCCAACCTGGCGCGACAGGGCCGTGAACTAGCAGACCGTGTGTACCGCAATGAGGCAACCGATATTCAGTTGCGCGCAAGCCCGCTGTATGAAACATTGCGCGATATTCTGCAACGAGCAACCCGCAGCGGTCAGCAGAAACCGTGATCCGCGGATGGGCCGCTGTGCCTGTTCTCCGCGTGCCCCGTCAGGGCGCAAGGTTGTTGCACGTTGCTCTCGTGCGCTTTCAGCACAGGCCATGGGCAAACGATATGAGGTTTGCGGCAGCCACGACCCTATCGCTTGTCGACCACCGCCTATGACGTGACCTGGTACTGACCCGGTGCGATCGTGCATGGGTCGTCTGTGCAGACCGGGCCATCCAACGTGCTTCGTTCTGCGTTGAACGGTGTGTGCATCTATACGAATCACTGGAGTTGTTCCCATGACTGATCACAAACTCAAGGCCGGCGACATCGCGCCGGAGTTTACCGCGACGACCGAGACCGGCGCAACGGTGAAGCTTTCTGATTTTCGCGGTAAACGGGTGGTCCTGTACTTCTATCCGAAGGACGATACACCAGGGTGCACCACACAGTCGTGTGGCTTCCGCGATGCCTACCCCCAGATCGAGGAGAAGAACGCAGTTGTGCTGGGTGTCAGCCCTGACAGCGTCAAATCCCATGTGAAGTTCAAGACGAAGTACAATCTGCCCTTCACACTGCTGGTTGACGAGGATCACGCCATCGCTACGGCCTATGGCGTGTGGGTACAGAAATCAATGATGGGCAAGAAGTACATGGGTATCGAGCGAAGCCACTTTGTGATCGACGAGCATGGCGTAATCATCGAGGCGGCAGTAAAAGTCAAGCCCGAGGAGAGTGTGCAACGGGCGGTGGCGGCGTTGGGATAAGGTAAGCGGAGCGTCCATGAGCAACGTCAACGACTCGCAGTCATACTGGCAGGCAACGGCGGCATCGCCGATCCGTCCCGACGATCTACCGCCGGCTGCAAACGTCGCCGTTATCGGCGGCGGCTTCTTCGGCGCGGCGGCGGCCTATTTCCTGGCGCGCGCCGGCGCGGCGCCGTTGCTGATTGAACAGATGGCGCCGGCATATGGTGCAACGGGTCGGAACGGTGGCTTCCACGTGGTTGGCACCGCCGAGGGGTACGCCGATGCCATCACCCGTCTCGGGCGCGACAATGCACGCGCGATCATGCAGGTCACGTTCGACAGCCGCGCTCTGTTACGCCAGGTGCTCCACGAGGAGCGCATCGAGTGCGATTACCGGGAGCCGGGGCACCTGAGCCTGGCAATCGGCGAGGAGCAGTACGCCGCGCTGCAGCGCCATGTCGCCGAGATGAACGCCGATGGCTTTGCCACCGAGATGCTGGATCGCCGGCAAACAGCGGAGTTGATCCGGACGCCGCCCGGTCCTGAGATTACTGGCGCGCTCTATGGCGCGGAAGATGCGCTGCTCCACTCCGCCCGCCTGGTATACGGGTTAATGGCGGCGGCGCAGCGCCATGGCGCACGCATCGCCATCGCGCGGGTGCAGCGCCTGGAACCACACAGCGGCACGGTGCGCCTCATCACCAGCCAGGGGAATGTAAACGCCGGCGCGGCCGTTGTTACCGTCAATGCCTGGACGCGTGATCTGGTTCCGGAACTGGCCGGCGTCATCACGCCGGTGCGTGGCCAGGCGCTCTCATACGCGCCGATCCCGCAGATTTTTCCACTCGGTATCGGTGCAGCGGTTACACCCACCGGGGAATACTGGCACCAGACGCTCGACGGCTCAATCGTCATCGGTGGCTGTCGCGCCGTAGCGCCGGGGCGCGATGTCGGTGTGACCGAGACGGTGCCGACGCCAGATGTGCTGGCGGCGATCGAACAGGTGTTGCCGCGCCTCTTCCCACACCTGACCGGCCTCAACGTGACGCGACGCTGGGCCGGGTTGATGGCGTTTACCAACGATTATGTACCGGTAGCCGATGCCGCTCCAGGGCTGCCGGGAGTGTGGGTTGCGGGTGGATTTTGCGGCCATGGCATGCCGTTTGGCATGCGTTTCGGCCAGTTGCTGGCGGAAGCCGCGCTCAACCGGACGACTCCTGCCGAACTGGCGCCGTTTCGCGTCACGCGCCCGACGTTGGGCGGGTTACTGGAACGGTGATCACCTCATCACCGGTGATCACAAATACCTGGTCGCCCGGCGCAGGAGTGATGATCGCTGTACCGGTGAAACCGCCGAACGCTGGTAACACCCCGGCACGCGGGCCAAACCAGAAACAGGGGAGCGTGACACGCTGTCGCCCTGCGCCGGACAGGCGCACTGCCGGATGCAGGTGCCCTGCGAGTACGTATCCTTCTGCACTGGTGCCGGGCACATGCCGCATGACAAAGGGCAGCGCGTGCCATGGATCATTGACGCAGGTGATGCGCCACGCATCGGGCGGGTCGCCGGCATGAGCATCGTGGTTGCCGCGTACCAGAACCAGTTCCAGATCGGGGTGACGCTGGCGCCATCCGGTCACGGCGGCAAGTGTCGCTGCCGTGCAACCGTTGCGGGCATGCAGCAAATCACCCAGGATCACCAGCCGTCGCGCAGCGCACCGTGTGATCGCCCGGCTGAGGCGTTCCAGGTCATCATCAGCCGTCCCCTCCGGTACGGCGATTGACGCGGTGCGAAATGCAGCCGCTTTGCCCAGGTGTGGATCGGCGATGATCAGTGTGGCGGTGCGCGTCCAGAAGAGCGCCCGCTCCGGCAACAGGCGCAGCTCTTCGCCGGCCAGCGTCAGGCCGTCATCAGCAGCAACCGTTTCTGCTCGCATGCGCTTGATACCTCTTCCGCGTGTGACGAATTGTCCGGCAGGCCTGATGGCGCGCACTGGTGGTCAGCGCGCCGGTTGGCGCCGTGCCGAATGCTTGCCGGAAGCGCCGTTCGGCAGCACGTTCCGTCACACCTCCCTGCAATGTCGCCAACAATACGATCGTGGCGTGGTATTATACGTGCTGTCAGAGCAGTGCCGCATACGGCGGCTGCGCCGCCAGGGGCTACCGCCCCTTCCGTCATGACCGTATCGCTCTGTAATGATCGCCCGGGCGATGCGCAGCCGGCTCATCAGGAAGCGAGTAAGAGCCTATCCGAAAAACAATACGCCTCCTGTCATTGCGCGGAGCGCGAGCAATAGTCTGCAGCGAGCGACACGTGGCTGAAGCCATCTCGGCGTTTGATACGGAGATTGCGTCGCTTCGCTCGCAATGACATCCACACCATCCGTTCATCGGACAGGCTCTAATGTAGATACGACACGCATGATCGAGCAAGCCCCTCAACCTCCCGATCGCTGGCAAATGGCACGTAGCCTGGTGTTACGCTGGCTCGTCAGTACCCTGGCGATCTTCGTGGCGATCACGCTCGTGCCGGGAATAGAGTTCGTCGGGCCAGGGTGGGAGCTTGGCCTGGTTGCACTCGTGTTCGGCCTGGTCAACGTGGCACTGCGTCCCATCCTGACGGTCCTGACCTGCCCGCTGGTCATTCTCTCCCTCGGGCTCTTTACGCTGGTCATCAATGCACTCTTGCTCATGCTGACAGCCTATATCGCAGGCGGCCTGGGGGTACAGTTTCGCGTTGACGGTTTCTGGTCGGCATTTCTTGGCGGGCTGATCATCGCCATTGTCAGCACCCTGCTCCTCTGGCTCGCCGGCGAAACGCCCGTGCGCGTGATTGTACGCAGCGGGCCGGAACAGTGAACGTCAATGGCTGCTGCACGCGCCAGTACCGTCGCCCTGCCGGGAGGCAAGCCCTGCACTGCCAGAAGAAGGGTGAACAGGTGTCAGAAACAGAGGAAACCGGCTGCCTTGCGACAGCCGGTGAGGAAAAGAGAGGAACAAGAGGGCGGCTGAGGTGTCCGGCTGAACGCTGACGCGTTCGCTGCGACGGCCGCCGCTGCCGTCGTTTCTCTTGCCATGAGTATAACGCCCAAATTGTGAGAAAAGTTGCAACATCGGATGAGTTTCTGCTGAGAAGAGGGTAATGATCGAATGAGTGGCCATCCCTCGCTGCTCCGACTCGCTCCTGCTGCTCTGCAGCCGTTGCCGGTCGGCACGATCCGCCCACGCGGCTGGCTCGCACGGCAACTACGCATCCAGGCGGATGGTCTCAGCGGGCATCTCGACCAGTTCTGGCCCGATGTCGCCGACAGTGCCTGGATTGGCGGCAGCGCCGAGGGATGGGAGCGCGGGCCATACTGGCTCGACGGCATGGTTCCGCTGGCGTTCACGCTTGATGATGCGGTCCTGATCGCCAGGGTGCGCCGCTGGATCGATGTGATTCTTGAGCGACAGCATGATGACGGCTGGCCTGGCCCGGTCCACGACACCAGTGATGCGCGCCGAAAACCGCTCGACCCCTGGCCGGTGTTTGTGCTGCTGAAAGCGCTGGCGCAATTCCAGGAAGCGACCGGCGATCAACGCATCGTACCAGCGATGTTGCGCTTCCTGCGTCGCCTCGATACATTGCTCGAGACGCATCCCCTGTTTGACTGGGGCCGCTACCGCTGGGCCGATCTGGTTGTTACACTGCACTGGCTCTATGAGCGCACCGGCGATGCCTGGCTGCTTGATCTGGCCGCAAAGGTCCGGCGCCAGGGGTTCGATTGGCGCGCTCACTTTGCCGCCTTTCCATACCTCTCAAAGCTGCAGACCGATGAGATCTACCCTGCTGAACCGCCGCCCGGCTGTACATTTCGCCTTGATATGGCGTCGCACGTGGTCAACAATGCAATGGCGATCAAGGCCTTCGGCATCTGGAGCCGCCAGTCGGGCGACCAGGCGGACCGCGATACCGTCTGGCGGATGATCGCCACCCTCGACGGATACCACGGCCAGGCCAATGGTCTGTTCAGCGGAGATGAACACCTGGCCGGGCTCAACCCTTCCCAGGGCACCGAGCTCTGCGCCGTGGTTGAGTATCAGTATTCGCTTGAAACGCTGATTGCCGCCCTTGGCGACCCACGCCTGGCAGATCGGCTCGAGCGTATCACATTCAACGCGCTACCGGCAACCTTCGCACCGGATATGTGGTCGCACCAGTATGTGCAGCAGGTCAACCAGATTCGCTGCGCCGTGCTTGAAGACACTGTGTACACCAATAATCGCGCCGACGCCAATACCTTCGGCCTTGAACCGAACTATGGCTGCTGCACCGCCAATATGCACCAGGGCTGGCCGAAGTTTGTGACACATCTCTGGATGCGTACGCCAGAGGACGGCCTGGCAGCGATTGCGTATGCGCCCTGTGAACTGGCGACCGTTGTCAGGCAGACGGCCGTTCGGGTCACGGTGGAAACCAGTTACCCCTTTGAGGAGGTCATCCATGTGACCGTGTGGAGCGAGGCGCCGGTGCAGTTTCCGTTGCTGCTGCGCACACCGGAATGGAGCACGGACGCAATGCTGACGATTGACGGATCGACGGAACGGCTTGCGCCGCACGCATTTCACCGTATTGAGCGCTACTGGGAGGGGACAACCAGGCTGGAGCTACGATTGCCGATGCACGCGACCGTGATCCGCCGCGCGCATGGCGGCGCCGTGATCGAGCGCGGACCGCTGCTCTTTGCCCTGCCGATTGGTGCGGAATGGCGCCGGATCGTTCCAGGCGCCGACATACGTATCGCCGCCGGCGAACGATTACGGCCATCCTGCCCGCCCACAATCGCCGAACGCCTGGGTGACTGGGAAGTGCTGCCGACAACGCCCTGGAACTATGCGCTCGAACTGGATGTCGCACATCCTGAGCGTTCCATTCAGTTCACACGGCATCCTGTCGGAGCAACGCCATTCTCACCTGACGATCCACCGCTGGTGGCACACGTGTATGGCCGGCGCGTACCATCCTGGGGCGAGGAGCATGGCGCCGCGGCACCACCACCTTCGAGCCCGCTTCATTCGAGCGAACCACGCGAAGTATTGCGCCTCGTTCCTTATGGCTGCACAACCCTGCGCATTGCCGAATTCCCGCTGCTCAAACGGTAACCGCCCGACCCTGGCGCCTATCCGGATGGCTCGACGTCCCGTGTCATTGCGCGGAGTGCGAGCGACAGCGTGCGGCGTGGCTGACGCGATCTCCGCTCGCGCCGCTCGATTGCGTCGCTTCGCTCGCAATGACATCCGACGATCCGTTTTTCGGACAGGCTCTTGGTTTCAATTACGCCCGTCACCCCCACCCCGGCCCTCCCCCGCTGGGGGAGGGAGTCCGACTCCTCCCCCCAGCGGGGGGGAGGTTGGGCGGGGGGCTGGGCGGTGCGTAGAGCCTTATTTGCGCCGCTCGATTGCGTCGCTTCGCTCGCAATGACATCCGACCTTAGCGCCTATCCGAATGGCTCGACGTCCCGTGTCATTGCGCGGGGCGCGAGCGACGGCATACTCCCTTCGCTACGCCGCCGCACCGCTCCGCAGGGTGCGGTCATCCTGGACGATCGAATGCCACCCGGGATTACGTCCCGTCCTTGCGGCGCGCACGCTGTTTGGCGGCCAGCAACCGCGCATACTGTTCATCAGCCGCGACAGGGCGATCATCGGCCGGTTTTGTGCGCTGATCCGTCGCTTCCGGCCGGGCGCGAGCAGCCGGCTCGGGCGCCGCCGGCCGCTCCTGACCTGGCGCTGGCATCTCAATCGTGGCTGGCATCACTCGCACCGTGGCACGACGCTTGGCGGTCCCGAGCCGTGCCATGGCCGCCGCCGCTTCCGTTGCCTGCGCCGCCGGCACGGCGCGCCGCTGCCGGAACCGTTCCAGCCACGGCGCGATATCGGACGCACGCAGCATCACGCGGCGAACTGCGATATCGAGCGGCCATAGCACCAGCGCGAGCCATAGCAGCGGAAATCCGATCTCACGTACCGAACCGACATTCTGGTTGGGCGAGATAAAAACGGTGTCAGCCGGCGGATCAACCCGGCCCCCACTGATACTCGCAACCTCTGCCAGCAGCGGCAGGTTTTCACGCCGCTCGCCATATTCGAGCGAATAGCTGACGACAATACCGGTGGTTGCCACGCCGAGCTGTCGCCCCGTGGCATCCGCCGCGGCCAGTTGCGCCAGGTAAACCCCCGGCGCCGGCGTATCCACTATGGCGCGGTAACGCCCCGGGCCGATCTGCTGGAACTGCACCGGCGCTCCCTGGTTCTGCGGGTCGACGGCGCGCCCGGCCACCACCAGATCGTTCAGCGGCCGGCCCTGGTCATCCTGCGCGGTCAATTCGAGAAATGCCCGCGGCCCGACGGTTGTTGCGCGGAGATTGAGCGTCCCGCTTTCGCGCGGCGGCAACAGTAGATCCGCCAGACCGCCGGCAAAGCGCACAAACTGCTCCCACACGATCCAGTCGCGCGCCCATCTCCCCTGCGTATCGCTGGTCCATGCCACCACACGCCCCAGGCCATACTGCCATTGCGCCAGCAATGGCTTGCCATCGGGAGTCAACAACAGGTTGCGGGCCGTCTCACGCACTTCTGTGCCA
The DNA here is from genome assembly GCA_013388755.1 of Chloroflexota bacterium. Lineage (GTDB taxonomy): Bacteria > Chloroflexota > Chloroflexia > Chloroflexales > Roseiflexaceae > JACAEQ01. The sequence goes on along the minus strand of JACAEQ010000057.1, from coordinate 31,522 downwards.
TTGTATCCATAGAGCGGCGGCAGACCACCGAGGCCACGAATGATGGGTGAGGGAAGACCGGGCTGCGGTACGATCCGCTCTTCAACAATATCGCGCCCGGCAGCAATCACCGTCTCCTGCAAGAAGATCCGCGGCACCTCTTCGATGCTCGTGACGCGGTACCAGCGCCCGCCGCCGGCTTCGGCAACCGTTACCAGGTTCGGGTTGGCGTCGGCGCCGATCGCAACCGTTGAGATGGTTATGCCACCGGCGCGCATCTGAGTGATCAGATCGCTGTAATTGCTCTCGGCGATGCCGTCGGTCAGTAGAATGACATGTTTGAGTTTCGCATCGGCAATGGCCAGCGCCTGTGCCGCCTCAGCAATACCGGTCCGAATATTCGTACCGCCGCCCGAGTCGAACGTGCCCAGTGCCCGCTCGATCTCGATCACCGACGGGAGTTGCTGCAGGCGAATCACCCAGCTGGCAGAGTCATCGAAGGCAACCAGGCCAACCTGGTCACCCGGGCTCAAGCCGAGGCTCGCCTGGTAGACGGCCTCTTTGGCAAGATCAAGCCTGGTACGGCGACCGCCGGAAACCGGCTCATTCATGCTGCCACTGCGATCAATCACCATCACCAGCGCAAGATCGGGCTGCTGGCGCGTATCGAGCGGGTCGAGCAACACCGGAAGTGCCGGCTCGAGCGGCGTGCGACGATACCCGCCGGCACCGAATGAGTCAACCCCGCCAACCATCGCCAGGCCACGGCCAAGTTCGCGCACATAGACCGGCAGGATGTCGAGCAGGGCACGCGGCAGCGCGCGCGCCGGCGTATCGGCAATAATGACACCGGCATAGGCACCAAGCTGGTCGAGCGTTGCCGGCGCCTGTTCGGGCACGCGCACGTCAACCCGCACCTCCGCCGCGAGCAACGCGTCCCGTAGATTAGCCGCACGATCCGCATCCGACGCAATCAGCAGCAGCCGTGGCGGGCCCTGCACTTCGGTAAATGTTGCGGCCCGGTTATTCTGCGGCTCACCATCACCATCCGCCTCAAGCCGCACCTCAAGGCGGCGAAATCCGGTGTCGCCCGATGGCACACGAATATCGACAACGCTTTCACCGCTGGCAAGCACCAGTTCCTGTTCGCCGGCAAGCTGGCCATCCACGAATGCCTGCAGGCGACCGCTGGCGGCGATATTGGAATTGATCACCGCCTGCAGCGCGATCTCCTGGCCCTCGCGCACGACTGCCGGCCCACTCAAGCCGGCGACAATCACGTCGGGCCCGCGCTCACCGGGGATGCCCACCACGTCGATCGGCACACCGCGTATGGCCGCCAGGCGCGCCGCGTCGGCAACCCGGCCGGCGTTTTCGCCGCCATCGGTGATCAGCACCATACGTTTCTGAGTCTCGGCAGGGAACAACGCCAGGCCAAGCTGCACCGCCTCCTGCAAGCTGGTGCGCGTCGTGATCGGTGTCGAGGTCAGGCGGGGCAACGCGCCAATCGGCCCCGGAGCGCGCTCGACCAGCGCATTCTCACCGAAGGCCACCACTGCCGCCTGGTTACCCGCCGGCATACCTTCAAGCGCGTCGTTCACGAAACGCAGCGCGCGTTCGCGCTGTGCCGGTGCCATCGAGTCCGACACATCGATCAGAAACACCGTGGTCAGTTCGCGTACCGGGCGCACAACCTGGGCGCCGGCCAGCGCCAGGACAAGCGCCGCCAGCACAATGCTACGCAGCACCAGGCTCGACCAGAACCGCCATGCAGCCAGACGCCGCGGCGTGAGCAGTGTAAAGGCCCACAACGCTGGCAGGAGCACAAGGAGCGTAAGCGCAAGAGGCGTAACAAAGGAAAAACGGAGCATGACCGGGCCTTCGGCGGCGCGGTGGCGCCAGCGGATCACGGATGTGTTCAACCTGCCCTGTCAGTATAACATGCCCATTGCGCCATTGCAGGGTTGTTTCTGGAGAAGAGCGTGAGAGACAGAATGACCCGTGGTTGCGATACTGTTCACGCCCGACGGGCACGATCCTGCCAGTCGCCCAGAACGGGGGCCTGGGGGAGGCCTCCGAAATCACGGATCGGCGGCGGTTGCCACCTTTTACCTGCCGATAATGAAACCTTTTCGCACAACGACACCGGTACATGGTATGGTTGCACGGCAATATCAATGGCTCCAACCAGTAGACGTATCAATGGGGATACTACCATGGCTGTCACGCGTTCCCAGCGCCCCACGCCGGAAAGTGCACCGCACCCCAGCGGCGATAACCGCTTCAGACTGCTCGAAGCGGCGATGAAGAAGCACCAGTATCGCCCTGATGCACTGATCGAGGTGCTGCACCGCGCCCAGGAATTGTTTGGCTACCTCTCAACCGATCTGCTGCTCTACATCGCCCACAGTCTGCACCTGCCCCCGAGCCGCGTCTATGGCGTCGCAACGTTCTATCACTTCTTCTCGATGGCGCCGAAAGGTCAGCACTCATGCGTCGTATGCCTTGGCACGGCGTGCTATGTGCGCGGCTCGGCAGCGATCCTCGCTGCTGCTGAACGGCATCTGGGCATCAAGGCGGGTACTACCACGCCTGATGGACACATCTCGCTCGAAACGGCACGTTGCCTGGGAGCATGCGGCATTGCGCCGACGGTAGTCGTGGACGGTACCGTGACTGGCCATCAGACCCCCGAGCAGGTGCTGATCTGGATCGAGCGACTGGCGCAGATGGTCGAATAGGGGCGAAGCGATCGTGGGGCAGCTGGCTGACCCGCACAGGTGAACCTATGGATCTGAGTGAATTGATCGAGATTGCTGAGCATGAGCGCGCATCGCGTCGGTCGATCCGCATACGATGTTGTACTGCGCTGGGTTGCCAGTCGGCTGGCGCGCTGTCGCTTAAACAGCGGCTCGAAGAGGCAGCCACCGAGGTCGAACGCCAGGATATCGAGGTTATCGGCGTCGGGTGCATGGGATTGTGCGGGAACGGCCCGCTGGTTATGGTCGATCCGGATGGTGTGCTCTACGAGCATGTGCGTGCCGCTGACGCACCATCAATCGTTGCTGCGCTCGACGGCGGCGAAGCCACGGCGCCTCTCGGCGATCCGCAACACCCATTCTTTACCGGCCAGAAGCGCATTGTACTGGAACATAGCGGCATCATTGACCCGGAGCGCATCGAGTCATACATCGCTGCCGGCGGCTACCAGGCACTGTATCATGTGCTCCACGAAATGACCCCTGCCGACGTCATTGATGTGATCACACGCAGCGGGCTGCGTGGCCGCGGTGGGGCAGGTTACCCGACAGGTCTCAAGTGGGCCACGGTGGCCAAGAGCCACGGCAACCGCAAATTTGTCGTCTGTAATGCTGATGAAGGCGATCCCGGCGCCTTTATGGATCGCAGTATCATCGAGAGCGACCCGCACAAAGTGCTCGAAGGCATGGCTATCGCCGCCTATGCCGTCGGTGCGGACCAGGGGTATGTCTATGTGCGAGCCGAGTATCCGCTCGCAATCCAGCGCCTGCAAAAGGCAATCGCTCAGGCGCGGCGCCTGGGTGTGCTCGGCGCGCAGATCTTTGACGCTGGCTTCACCTTCCGCGTTGATATTCGCGTCGGCGCGGGAGCATTCGTCTGCGGCGAAGAGACGGCGCTGATGGCATCCATCGAGGGTCGCCGCGGCCAGCCGCGCCCACGCCCGCCATACCCCGCCGAGAGTGGCCTGTGGGGCCAGCCGACGCTCATTAACAATGTCGAGACATATGCAAATATTGCGCCGATCATTCGTCATGGCGCCGAGTGGTTCGCTTCGATCGGCACCGAAACCAGCAAAGGTACCAAAGTCTTCGCCCTGACCGGCAAAATTCGCCATACCGGCCTGATCGAAGTGCCCATGGGTGCGACATTGCGCCAGATCGTCGAGGAGATGGGCGGCGGCGTGCCAGACGGGCATGTCAAGGCGGTGCAGACGGGTGGCCCGTCCGGTGGATGCATTCCCGCTACGCTGCTCGATACGCCGGTCGACTATGAGTCGGTGCAGCGTGTCGGCTCGATTATGGGCTCGGGCGGCATGGTGGTAATGGATGACGCGACCCATATGGTTGACGTGGCTCACTTCTATATGGAGTTTTGCAAGGACGAGTCATGCGGCAAATGCATCCCGTGCCGGGCAGGGACGGCGCAGATGCTGCATATGCTCGATGTCATTCGCGCCGGCCAGGCCACGCCTGCGGATCTCGAACAACTGGAACAGCTCTGCCTCATGGTGAAGGAGACGAGCCTGTGCGGTCTCGGCCAGTCGGCACCAAACCCGGTGCTGAGCACCCTGAAGTATTTCCGCGCAGAATATGAGGCGTTGCTGAACCATAACGCAGATCGCGCAACGACGGAACCCTGACCCGATACGGCATAGGGACGCTCGTTGTTCAATGTTTCTCGTACGGCGAAAGAAAGACGATGGCAGCGCGAACGTTTACTATCAATGATCAGCTCGTCAGCGGGCGCGAGGGTGAAACGATTCTCGAAGCAGCGCGCGAGAACGGTATCTACATTCCTACATTATGTCACCTTGATGGTGTGACCAGTGTCGGTGCGTGCCGCATGTGCCTGGTCGAGATCGAAGGCAGTCGCACCCTGCGTCCTGCGTGTGTCACCCAGGTCGTCGAAGGCATGGTCGTTCACACCGACACGGAGCGCCTGCGCAACTACCGCCGCATCATTATTGAACTGCTCTTCGCCGAGCGTAACCATATCTGCGCGGTGTGTGTCGCCAACGGCCATTGCGAACTACAGAATCTGGCCATTGCGATTGGCATGGATCATGTGCGCTTTGATTATGCATTTCCAGTCTGTGAGGTGGATATCTCACACGGGCGGTTCGGCATCGATCACAATCGCTGTGTTCTCTGCACACGCTGCGTCCGCGTCTGCGATGAGGTCGAAGGGGTCCATACATGGGATATCGCCGGTCGTGGGGCCGACGCGCGGGTCATCACCGACATGCGCCAGCCATGGGGGGAGTCAACCAGCTGTACGTCGTGTGGCAAGTGCTTGCTCGCTTGCCCGACCGGCGCCATTTTCCGGCGTGGCGCCACCGTCAGTGAAATGGAGCGCGATCCCACAAAGATTGCGTTCATTGTCGCGGCACGCGACCAGCGCTGGTAATAGTTCTGGATGGAACGACCGTGAAGAAGCTACGACTTGCAACGATCTGGCTTGGTGGGTGTTCGGGTTGCCACATGTCATTCCTCGATCTTGATGAGTGGCTGTTCGAACTGGCCCGGCACGTCGAACTCGTGTATAGCCCGCTCGCCGACATCAAGGCATATCCTGAGCATGTCGACGTTGCACTGGTCGAGGGCGCGGTGGCGAATGCGGATAACCTGCACCTGATTCGCCAGGTGCGGGAGCGCACCCGCACGCTGATTGCCTTCGGCGATTGCGCGGTCACCGGCAATGTGACAGCGCTGCGCAATCCGCTTGGCGCGCCGGGCCCGATTCTGCAGACGCTGTATGTCGAACGGGCGGATATGTCTGGCCAGATCCCGGATGCGCCCGGTATCGTTCCAGCATTGCTTGGCAGGGTGCTCCCTGTCCATGCCGTCGTACCGGTCGATCTCTACCTGCCAGGCTGCCCGCCGCCTGCACCGCGCATTCGTGCCGCCCTGGAACAGATCCTTGCCGGCGGTGAGGTGCTGCTGGCCGGGCGCGAGATGATCAAGTTCGGCTGAGGTGCTGGTACCCCCTGCACCATTCGCGGTACACAACCCGGCGATTGCGCCTGGCGCACAGTTGCAGGCGCGTGCCGCAGAGCAAACGACGACAGCGAGGTCAAGCATGACCCGGCGCATTCTGATAGACCCGGTCACACGCATCGAAGGGCACGCCAGAATCACGATCCATCTTGATGACGCGGGTACCGTGCAGGAGGCACGCTTTCACGTCACCGAGTTTCGTGGGTTTGAGCGCTTCTGTGAAGGCCGGCCATTGTGGGAAATGCCAGGAATCACCGCGCGGATCTGCGGTATCTGCCCGGTCAGCCATCTGCTGGCCTCGGCCAAAGCGGGCGATGCCATCCTGTCGGTGATGATCCCGCCGGCAGCGGAGAAACTGCGCCGCCTGATGAACCTGGGCCAGATTGTTCAGTCGCATGCATTGAGTTTCTTCCACCTCAGCGCGCCTGATTTGCTGCTGGGTTTCGATAGCGATCCCGCCACGCGCAACGTGTTTGGTCTGATGGCCGCCGATGCCCACCTGGCGCGCGCGGGCATCCGATTACGCCAGTTTGGCCAGGAGATTATTGAGACACTCGGTGGCAGTAAGATCCACCCGGCATGGGCCGTCCCTGGCGGTGTGCGTGCCGCGCCAGCCGCCGCGCAGCGCGCCGCGATTGCCGCACGCCTACCGGAAGCGCGCACAACCGTGCTCGACGCGCTGCGGCGCTTCAAAACATTGCTCGATACCCACGCCGATGAAGTGGCATCCTTTGGCGACTTCCCCTCACTGTTCCTTGGCCTGGTCGGGCCGAACGGCGAATGGGAACACTACGGCGGGCGCCTGCGGCTGGTCGACTCCGGCGGCGCGATCATCGCTGACCAGGTTGATCCGGCACACTATCGCGAGATGATTGCCGAAGCCGTTGAACCGTGGTCGTATCTGAAGATGCCATATTACCGCCCGCGTGGCTACCCTGCCGGTATGTATCGCGTCGGGCCACTGGCGCGGCTGAATATCTGTACCCGTATCGGCACGCTCCTGGCCGACGCCGAACTTGGTGAGATGCGCCAGCGCGCCGGCGGTATTGCAACGTCGTCTTTTTATTATCACTATGCCCGGCTGGTCGAGATTCTCGCGGCACTGGAACGGATTTCGTTGCTGCTCGATGACCCGGATCTGGATTCCGGCAGACTGCGCGCCGAGGCGGGTGTCAACCAGCTCGAAGGCGTTGGCGTGAGCGAGGCGCCTCGCGGCACATTGTTCCACGACTATGCCGTTGACCCCAATGGCCTCATACGCAGAGTCAACTTGATCATCGCCACCGGGCACAACAACCTGGCCATGAACCGCACCGTGGCCCAGATCGCGCAGCGCTACGTCCACGGCGACCGGATCAGCGAAGGCGCACTCAACCGGGTCGAAGCCGGCATCCGCGCCTATGATCCCTGTCTGAGTTGCTCGACCCACGCTGCCGGGACGATGCCACTGGCATTGATCCTGGTCGCCGCCGATGGCACGGTGCTCGATACGGTGCAACGGTGAGACAAATGATGCAATCAGACACCACGGAGTGCGCCACTCGTGCCGCAGCGCCATTCCACGCACCGGACGCCCCCCCCTATACCCGTTGCGAACCGTCTCACCGGCTCGTTATCGGTTATGGCAATGATCTGCGTGGCGACGACGGCGCGGGACGGGCAGCGGCCGATGCGCTGGCAGAATGTCACCTGACAGGCGTGTCCGTTCTGTCGGTACACCAGTTGACACCAGAGCTTGCGCCATTACTGGCGGATGCCGGTATGGTTGTGTTCCTCGATGCCTCCGCCAGCAGTGATGCAGCCGTGTCATTGGCACACCTGAGCCCTGCCGCTACTGGCGGTCCACCCGGCCATTTCGCCACCCCCGAACGCCTGCTGCTGCTCACACAAGAGGTCTACGGGCGTGCGCCACGATCCTGGCTGATCACGATACCGGCGGAGCAATTTACCCCTGGTGCGCCATTCTCGGCCCGCGCGCGCACTGGTATCGCCAGGGCGGTCGAGATGGCCCGGCAGTTGCTGGCCACTGCCAGCAACACGTCCACCTCAGCTTCGTTTTGACGCCCTGCGTAACGTATATTACACTACGGGCCATTCCACAGGAGCCGCCGGAATCGGCGCCAGTGAGACTGTAACGGGTCATCTGCTGACAGCCGCCGATGTTGCAAGGAGGTCGCGTATGATGCCGCCACGAGAGTTCATCATGCCTGCACATGTGGTGCTTGGCTCGGGAGCCGTCGAGCAGGTTGGAGCGCAATGCCAGAAACGGGGCTGGAAGCATGCCCTGATCGTCTCGGACAAGATTATGCAGAGCCTTGGCCTGGTTGATCAGGTCAGGCAACTCCTGGCCGACAGTGGCATCGGCAGCGCGGTATTCGCCGGCGTGAACACTGAGCCGGTCGTGGAATATGTCCAGGAAGGTCTACAGATTTACAGAGATGCGGGATGCGACTTCGTTGTCGCCGTCGGCGGTGGCAGCCCGATCGATACCGCCAAGGCGGTTGCCGTGCTGGCGACAAACCCGGGCTCCATCGAGGAGTACAAGGGGATCGGCAAGATCGCGCAGCCGGGCGTGCCGCTGGTGGCGATTCCTACCACTGCCGGCACCGGTAGCGAGGCGACGGTCTATACGGTCATTACTGACCAGAAGACCGACGTGAAGATGTTGATCGGCAGCCCCTACCTGATGCCGACCATCGCGATCGTTGACCCGCTGTTGACCGTCTCATCGCCGCAGGGCGTCACGGCGGCGACTGGCGTGGATGCGCTGGTGCACGCGATCGAGGCGTATGTGTCGGTCAAACGCCAGCCCATGACCGATATCTTCTGCCTCTCGGCGATCGAGTTGATCTCACAGAATATTCGCCAGGCATGGTCCAACGGCAACAACATTGAGGCGCGCGAGAAGATGATGCTGGGCGCCATGCAGGCGGGCATCGCCTTCAGCAATTCGTCGGTCGCGCTGGTGCACGGCATGTCGCGCCCGATCGGCGCCTACTTTCACATCGCTCACGGTGTCTCCAATGCGGCATTGCTCGCAGTGGTGACGGAGTTCAGTCTGGTCGGCGATCCGCAGCGTTATGCCGACGTTGCGGCGGCAATGGGCGAGCCGGTTGATGGCCTGTCGCTGATGGAGGCGGCTGACCGTTCGGTGACCGCCATCCGGCGGCTGGTACGCGATATCCGGATCCCGTCGCTGCAGCAACTGGGCGTGGATCGCGCGCGGTTGATGGACCTGGCGCCGGTAATGGCCGACGCGGCGATTGACAGCGGTAGCCCGGCCAACAATCCACGCAAACCATCAAAGCAAGAGATCATCGAGCTGTATGCCCGCGCATACGATGAGTGAGCCATCGAGGTATTCGATGACAACGCTGGAACTGCACAATCTGGCACCTGAGCCGCATGAGGTCTGGCGGCGCATGTTGCGTTTCGTTGGCTGGGGGCACGAGGAGCGGGCCGCAGCATCGCGCTCGGTGGAACCGTTGTTCCGCCGGGGGACGGAGCTGGTGGTAGAGACCTACAATTACCTGCAGCATGTTCCGGAAACGGCGGCGATCCTGGGCTGGGAACAGGGGGTGGACGACGCGCACCTTGAGGAACGGCGGCGCTTCTTCACCATCTGGCTCGCCCGTACCCTCGGGCTGGATACCAGCGATGAGTTTGCGCTCTACCTGTTCCGCGCCGGAGGAGCACACGCCGGCCATGGTCCGCGTCACATCCACACACCATCCGAGTATGTCATCGGGTCGTTTGGCCTGGTGCTGGCGAGTTTTTCGCGCTTTATGCAGGAAGCCGGACTGCCGGCCAGCACGATCGCTGCGGCGATGGCAGCATGGAGCAAATACCTGGCGGTGCAACAACATCAGTTACTGTTCGGCTACCAGGTTGCCCGCGAACTGGACGCCGGCGATGTTGCGGTACGCTGTGCGCTGTATGGCCGCCTGCGCGCGCTCGCCGGAACGCCGGAGATTCAGGTGCGGATTGCCGATGGCGGCAGCGCCGGCGAGGTGCTGCGTAAGCTGTTTAGCGGCTATCCCCAGCTGCGCGCCGAGGCGCTCGAGCGCGTCTGGGAGGCGGATGAGTCGAGTGACAGGCTCTGGATTGAGGTGACGCCAGCGTATGTGCCGCGCTATGGCTGGCGCGTGTTGCTGAATGGGCGTGAACTGGCCTACGCCGGCGGATGCGCCGCGGTCATCCACGCCGGCGATGAGGTGGCAGTCTTCCCGCCGGGGCGCTGAGAGCGGTATGTGTCTTCTTTGTATGTGCTCACACCTGGGGTAACCATGTCTCTGTTGCGTCGGCGGTTCGATGGATCATGGCGCTGACGTCGCGGACGCGGCACGCTGCGTCCCGACCCGCCGCCGATGGTTCATAGCGGGGGCATCTCCCGCACCACCGATCGTGAACAGTTGCTCTTCTTTTGTGGTGCGGTGTGGCGGCTCTGCCCGCCGCGCCGCATCAGAAACCGAAACCCTATGGGCCAGCGGCCCGAAACACCTGAAAAATAGAACACTCTACCGGCGCTCTAGTGCCGTTGCGGTCCCAGATTGGCCTTCAGCCGTGTTGCGCCCCACTCGAGCGCGATGGCAAATGCCAGGATCGCATAGGTGAACGCGCCCAGTTCACGCAGATCAAGATAGAAGCCGCTTGCCATAAACATATCGAAGCCGATACCGCCCGCGCCGGCCGTCGCGCCCATGGCAATTGCGGTTGAGAAGTTAATCTCGAAACGCACAAACGTCCACGAGAGCAGCGCCGAAGCTGATGCCGGCACGACCGCCTGGAAGATCGTTTGCCACCAGTTGGCGCCACTGGCGCGCAACGCCTCCAGGACACCAGGCTCGATCTCCTCGAACGACTCGGAGTAGGCTTTAATCAAATAGCCCGCCGAGTGAAAGGTCATCCCGATAATCGCCGCAACGCTCCCCAGACCAACCGAGACAGCGAAGAAAAGCACCCAGAGTACGGTCGGCACGGCGCGGATAAAGGCTGTCCCGCCCCTGATCACGTCGGTGAGCCAGCGCGGCGCCAGGTTCTGCGCCGCCAGCAGGCCGAGGAAGAAGGCGATGATCGCGCCAAAGATCGTGGTCAGCAGCCCCAGCCCGGCGGTAACGAAGAGCTGGTGGAGCATTTCGAGCACGCTGACATTCTTCAGGCGCGGCTCGAGCAACAGCAGGCGGAAATTGTCGAACATATCACGTACCGCCTGCTCCAGTTCGATGTTGCGCGAGTCAAAGGTTGTGAAGCTGTACACGGTCAGCAGCGTCAACCCGATCAGCGTTGCCTGAATGCTCAGATTGGCGCGTGTCAGCGGGCGCACGCGAATGCGGCGCGCCGGTTCAGGTAGCGTCATCACAGTACTGCCCTTCGGATCGCGTTCGAGAGCGCTTCTATTAACAGAACCGCCACCACGATCACCAGTACGACCAGGCTGGCCGAACTGTAATTCAGGCTCTTGTAGTAGAGATCGAAGGAGAATCCAATACCGGTACCGGTCAGTATCCCGACCAGGGTTGCGCTGCGGATATTCGTTTCGATCATATAGAGCACCCAGCTGATCAGCTGCGGCAGGCATGCCGGAATGACACTCTGGGTAATAATCGCCAGGTACCCGGCGCCGGTGGCACGCAAGGCCTCGACCGACTCGGTCCCGATCTCATCAATCGTCTCGATCATCACGCGCACAATGAAGCCGAACGTCACAAAAAACAGTGCGAAATAGCCGGTGATGGCGCTCTGGCCGAATGAAAAGAGCAGGATCAATGCCCAGGCGGAAACGTCAATATTGCGAAACACGCTGGCGATGGCGCGCGCCGGCGGGCTGAACCAGGGGTGCGGCCGGGTCGTCGTGGCGCCGAGCAGTGCCACTGCCAGGCCAAGCGCCGAAGCAACCGTCGCCGACGAAATCGCCATCAACACCGTCTCTCGCAGCTTGTCGAGAATGCGCGGCAAACGCTGCCAGGCCTCATCATCCGGGATAAAATTGGCAGTGGCCCAGACGAACGCGCGCGGTATGGCCGTCAATCCCTGTACCACATCATAATTGGTAAGGAGAATCGCGCCATAGGTTAATCCGCTGAGCAACACAAAAAAGAGCGCCGACTGGCGCTGCCGGAGTTGAAAAATGTCAGGCTGCATAGCGCTCCCGGAGATCGAGGATCAAATCCCCGGCTTCAGAGCCGTAGATCTGATAGATCTGTTCATTGCTCAGGCGCTCTGGCTCGCCATCATAGACCAGTCTGCCGCGATTGATACCGATGATCCGCCGGGCGTAGCGTAAGGCGACATCAACCTGGTGCAGATTCACCAGGATCGTGATACCTGTTGTGCGGTTGATGTCACTCAATGTATCCATAATGATCTTGGCGGCATTCGGGTCGAGTGATGCAATCGGTTCATCACAGAGCAACATTTTCGGTTGCTGTACCAGCGCGCGGGCGATACCGACACGCTGTTTTTGCCCGCCGCTCAACTGATCACACCGCTTGTACATCTGCTCACTCAGCCCCAGGCTTTCGATGATCCGGGCCGCATCGCGTTTTTCTTCCTCGGTGTAGAGACCAAGGATCCCCTGAATCGTTCCCTTGTACCCGAGCCGCCCGTGCAACACATTTTCGATAACGCTCAGCCGGTTGACCAGGTTGTAGTGCTGAAAGATCATGCCTATCCGGGTGCGCTGCCGCCGGAGCGCTGCGCCGCGTAGCGTCGGCACACTGACGCCATCGAAGCGAACATCGCCGCTGCTGATGTCCACCAGCCGGTTTACACAGCGCAACAACGTTGATTTACCTGCTCCGGATGGTCCGATAATACCCACAAACTCGCCTGGCTCAACATCGAACGTAATATTATCCAGCGCCAGTGTCTCACCGCCGTAGCGTTTGGTCAGCGCCTCGACCTGCAACAGAGCCATGCCGGAACCTCTGTAGTGTGATACCTACTGCCAGTCATGCGAATGACCGGCTCCGCCATGATGGAGCCGGTCGGCCTGCAGTCGTCATTAGCGCATCGCGCGGATCGGGTCGAAGAACGAGTCCTCGACAACCAGGAAGCGCTCAGCGTTGGTCTTGCGGAAGAATGGCTTGTAGCCGGCATCTGTCGCCTCTTTCGGGGCGAAGATTTTCGGGTTGTTGGCCACCGCATCGGAAGTCAACACATCCTGCAGACGCTTGATCTCTTCTGGCGTCAGCATGTTGCTGTTGGCAACAAACGGAGCATTGATCACGGGCACCGAGGCGATTACCACAAACTCGGCGCCGGGGAACTTATCGAACGGCTCAGCAGCATCATTGTTCACGCGATAGACTGCGCCAGGCGTATTGGCCGTGCTTTCGACCAGCGTGACGTAGTTCTCCACACAGGCATCGCAGAACGCTGCGACATCCACTTTGCCGGAAATCAGGTTCACCGCTGATCCCTGATGTGAGCCACCAAACTGTACATCGGCGAAAAAGTTGTTGGCGCCGCCTTCGAGCAGATCATCAGCCTTGAGATCTTTCCACTGATCCATGGTGCTGAAGTACTTGACAATCGTTGCTGATGGCACGCGGAAACCGGAGGTCGAGCTATTCGACACAAACGAAAACCGCTTACCCTGGATGTTGTCAATCTTGAAGACACCGCCATCCTGGTAGTTGCCTTCCTCGCCGCGCTTGACTGCCAGCCAGCTGTAGTAGACCGCGGTGGCGACGGTGCCATCGGCGCCGCTTGGAATGACCAGCGGCACAACCGCCGGGTTCTTGTCACGCGCCTGCACGTATGCTTCGGCGCCGAACCACGCCAGGTGCGCGTTGTTATTTGCGACGGTCTCGACAGCGATGATGTAGTCGGTCGTGGTGCGATGTTCAACGGGCCGGCCAAGCGCTTCACTGATGATCGCGCCAAACGCATCACGGGCATCCTTCAGATCAGCGCCCGACTCGTTCGGCAGCCATGCCATGACGATTGGCGTGGTCGCGGCATTTCCGCCCGACGATGAACTCTGGTTCGAGCCTGTACCTTCACCGGATGTGGAGCCTCCGCCGGAGGCACCGCCGCTCGGGGCCGTGGTTGCACATGCGGACAGGGCAATCGCGGCTGCCAGCAAGACCAGTAATGAACGCATGCATTTCTCCCTGGATAATCGGAATCTATACGGCTCACGTGAGGCGCAGCGGTACCCTAACCGATGGCCGTTATCCTGCGGTTAAGCGACGGATCAAGCGGCATTAACACCTGACGATCAAATCACTACATGACGAGCCACGCGGTCGCCCTGACGGTCAGCTCGCATGTCATGCGCCGGCGGGCTGATGAAGGTTACCAATGAAACCCGATACGTTGCAACTACGCCCGTCACCCCCACCCCAACCCTCCCCCGCCGGGGGAGGGAGTCCGACTCCTCCCCCCAGCGGGGGGAGGCTGGGGGCTATGCGGTACGAAGCCCGCCGACGGGGTCACCAGCAGGCCGCGCAGGCGGCCTGTACCGAACGAAGCCGGCCCTTGCGGGCCACGGCGGAGTGTCTACCGGTGTTCATACTGAATGTTCATCAGTGCCGGTCAGAAGCAGATCGCATGGTCACGCCATACAGGCGAGTGTCACCTTCGGGATGACCCGTGTCATCGTGTGACCTGTATGAGTGAGGCGTGCGGCACGGACCCACAAGAAGCCGGCCGCCTGAGGAGATGAGGTGAGGGCAACGGCACACCATCGTGCGCGTAACCACTACAGTTCCGTGCCCATCTGGTGGGTATCGTAGCCGCCGAGAGCCTCGACGGCGGCCCGATATGTGGGATCGGCCAGGGTGCGGCGCACCGGCGCGAGCAGGTCACTCTCCCAGTGCCGCCTGGGAACGGCCAGATCATAGCGTTCACTGAAGAGCGGCACGAAATCCAGCCCGAGGGCGCGCGCGGCGGCACGTATACCGAGCCCGACATGGGCTGCGCCGCTGAGCACGGCCGCCGCCACTGCCATGTGGGTGAACTCTTCGCGTTCATAGCCGGCAATCTGGAGCGGATCGACGCCCAGTAGCTGCAGGTGATAATCGAGCAGCACGCGCGTGCCGGAGCCGCGTTGCCGGTTGACGAGGCGTACGCCGGGCCGCACCAGATCGTGCAGGCCAGTGAGAGCCAGCGGGTTACCCGGCGCGACAAGAAACCCCTGCTCACGGAAGGCCAGGTGCACGAGCACGATCGCTTCATCAGGCAGCAGACGCTGGACGAACGGGCGATTGTACTCACCAGTTTCTTCGTCGAGCAGGTGAATGCCGGCCAGATGCGCGTCGTGGCGCTTGAGCGCCAGCAGGCCACGCAGGCTACCAACATTTGCCGAACTCAGGCGCATGCCGGGTGCATGGCGGCGCAGGTGGCCGCCCAGCAGGTCGAGTGCCAGGTCGTGACTGCCGATGGCCACCAGGGTGCGCTCGATCGCATCCTGATCGCGCAACAACTCGACCGTTACCTCCTCCCCGGCATGCACACCTTCGGAGAAGCGCGGAATGCGGGCGATACCGTCGGCGCGCACGAGAGACGTGACGACACCCGCGCCCCGACTGAGGGGCGTCGCAATCAGGCGCCCATCCACGCGCCCCAGGGTCACCCGCACGAATTCGTCTTCTCCCAGCGGGGAAAGGAGTTTGCGACTGATCAGCGCCTGCACCCTGGGGCGTGCCGGGGGTTGCTGCCCCTGAAGCCGGTAGACGAGCGGGCGCAGGAACAGATCAGCGGTCAGTGCCGCCGAGACAGGGTAGCCAGGCAGGCCCAGCACCGGCTTACCCGCTGCTACTCCCAGAATGACCGGGTGACCGGGACGAATCGCCACACCGTGGACCACAACCGTGCCCAGTTCGCCCAGCACTGCTGCGGTGTAATCCTCGGAACCTGCAGATGATCCGGCATTGACGACCACAATGTCGGCCTGTCCAAGAGCCGTCTCGATCGCCGATCGCAGCATGTCGCGCCGGTCGGGCGCCGGCGGCAGACGCAGCGCCTGGCCGCCCCATTCTTCAACCAGGCCGGCGAGGATGAGCGAGTTGAACTCGACGATCTCTCCAGCGCGCACCGGCTCACCGCGCTCCTGTCGTGCTCGCGCTTCCTCGACGGTGACCAGTTCGGTGCCGGTAGGAATGATTGCCACGCGCGGCAGGCGATACACCTGCACACGTGCGTGGCCGGCCGCGGCAATCGCTCCGAGATCGACCGGTCGCAGGCGCTCTCCTTCGGCAACGACCAGTTCGGTTGCGACAATATCCTCGCCCAGCGGGCGGACGTGTTGCCACGGTGCCACCGCAGCATCGATCTCGACCGTTGCCTCATCGATTGTTTGCACATGCTCGGCCATCACAACCGCATCCATATCGGCGGGCATGGCATCACCGGTATCGACCCACACAGCCTGGTGACCCAGGGCCAGGCGGCGCGGCGTCGACTCGGTTGCTCCGGCGGTCTCGGCGGCGCGCACGGCAATGCCATCCATGGCTGCAGCATGATAGTGCGGCACAGAACGAGCCGCCCAGACTGGCGCGGCAATCACGCGGCCGCGCGCCTCGGTGAGCGGCACCGTCTCAACGCCCGGCATGGCTAACCCTCCGGCGCTGGCAAGCGCCGCCTCGAAGCGGCTGATCGCGTCGTCGAGGGCACGATCTTCAAGGTAATAGTTGCGCGGCATGCGGTTGTTCCCCTGTAAACACCGGTGTTCCTTCAACCGGCACCCATGGAACCAGCGTCAGTGGTCACACGTCTCCTGGGAGCGAGGCCCGTTTGCCCTCATATCCCGCAACGAGGGCGGGACACCCTCGCTGCAGGTGGCGTTGCACCCCCCATGTGAGCGGTTGCCAGATAACCGGGTGACGTGGCGTCCTTGCTGCGCCAGCATGTCACACGAATCGCCATACCGTAACGAGTTCACCTGCGTAGAGGCCGGCGAGATCGAGGGGCACCTGCACCAGCCCGTCGGCGTGAGCCATCGTATAGATCAGGTTCGATTTGCCAAACACCGGATCGGCCCACAACCCATCCTCGCGCTGCTCCAGCCGTATCGGCACATAGTCCTCGCGGCCCGGGCGCGAGGCGATATTACGCGACAGGCGCGCCTGAACGACGAACACGTCGCCCGAAACGACGCCCAGGAGGCGGCGCAGTGCCGGGACGACGAACAACTCGAAGGCGATCATCGTCGAGACGGGGTTACCGGGCAAGCCGAACACCGGGCGACCATCGGCCACAGCCAGGATAGTTGGCTTCCCGGGGTGAATCGCCACACCGTGGACCAGGATGCCGGGCGCACCGAGCGACGCGATCACCGTGGCGGTCATATCACGGGTGCTCACCGAGCTTCCCGCAGAAATGATCAGCGCATCTGCACGCTCGAGCGCAGCACGGGCCATGCGCTCAAGTTCTGCCGCATCGTCGCGCGCGATGCCGCACATGGACGGTTCACCGCCATGCCGCCGCACCAGGGCGGCGATCGTGTGGCTGTTGATATCGCGCACCTGTGCCGGGCCAGGTGTTGCATCGGCGGGCACGACCTCATCTCCCGAGGCGAGGATGGCGACACGCGGGCGCGCCATCACTGGCACAGCGATCACGCCAACGCCCGCCAGACCACCCAGATCTTGCGGGCGCAGCCGGTGGCCGCGCGCAAACAGCAAGTCACCGGCACGCACGTCTTCGCCCACTGGAATAACGTTTTCACCGGCGGCAACCGGGCGCACGACTTCGAGCATCGTGGCATCGAGCGCCTGCGTATGCTCAACCATCACAACCGCATCGCTGCCGGCTGGAAGCATTCCGCCGGTATGAATGCGAATCGCCTGGCCCGGCCCGACAGTCAGGTCCGGCGGGCGACCCATCGGGGTTTCGCCGCACAGGGTGAGGTACGCGGGCAATCCTTCGCTGGCGCCGTGCGTATCAGCGGCACGTACCGCGAATCCGTCCATGGTTGAGCGCGGGAAGGCAGGCAGGTTGCAGGGTGAATACAGATCCTCGGCCAGCACCCGATCCAGAGCCGCATCGATCGGTACCATCTCGACACGCCCTGGCGTCGACATGTGACCTGCCAGCCGGGCATTGGCTTCAGCCGTCGTCACGACCTGAAACAACTCGGGCATAGCAACTCCTTATGGGTGGGGGTATGGTAGAATTATACCATCAGCCTTTTGTCCATTCATCTTTCCGACG
Organism: Chloroflexota bacterium; assembly: GCA_013388755.1. GTDB lineage: Bacteria > Chloroflexota > Chloroflexia > Chloroflexales > Roseiflexaceae > JACAEQ01. The sequence goes on along the minus strand of JACAEQ010000057.1, from coordinate 13,628 downwards.
ATCATGAAGATCAATTTCTACGCTACGCTGCGCCCGATTGTTGGTGGTCGCACGGTGGAACTCGATCTCCCTCCCGGCGTGACCGTGCGCGAACTGGTGGATGCTCTGGTTGAGCGCTGGCCACCGCTGCGACAGCAACTGCTCGACGCTGACGGAGAACTCTACCGCCACGTGCATGTGTTTGTGAACGGGCGCGATGCCCCGTTCCTTGCTGATGGGATGCAATCGGTCATTACGGCTTCCGACACGATCGATGTCTTCCCGGCAGTAGCCGGTGGATGAGGATCGATTGCACGCTGCGCCAGGCGCACCATGGGGCGATGCCACGTCTCAAAGGCAATCTGGAGATGGAGAGGACATACTCCATCCGTCTGCCCCTGCCCTGCGGTGCAGGCAAAGAGGGATGTCTGGTGGCGCGATAGCTGCGACACACGCTGGCAATGCGTACCAGCTAGCCGGCACGGCCTGCCTGCGGCAAAACGCTCGCGTCTCCGCGAGACATGCAAACCATGACAACACTGCCGCAGCCGGTCTGCGGTGGGCGCAGATGTGGCTACGGGCACTGGATGACGGCCTGCGCCCAGAGACAGCCACCACAGACCGGAAATTCGTTACCGAGACAGTCGGCCTCGTTCGACTCCGACAGGTCGCAGCCGCCGCAGGCGGTACAGGGCGCGAAGGCGAAATGCTGCACTCGGCTGCGGTAGGCGACATAGTCGGGATCGTTCCACAGATCGAGCAGATCGCGCTCGGCCAGGTTGCCGATGATATGACGGTGTGAGACTCGCCGGCGACGGTGGAGATAGCTCACATGGGTATAGAGCAGCGGCGGACAGGGGCTGACGTTGCCATCCCAGCCGACCGTCATTGACCCATTCTCGATAAAGGTACAGACATCATTGGCTCCGCCGAGGTTATTGCCGGCAAACGTGACGCTGGCGCCACTACGCAATGCGCGCAGGAAGGACGGCCGGGTGTCGTCATTCAGATCCATCTTGGGGAAACTCAGCCGCGGCAGCCATGCCGACGGCAGGTACGTAATGTCGCGTAATGTCCGGTCGTAGAGCACTTCATCGCACAATTCGCGCGTGTAGGGGAGCACATTGCTGACCATGAAGCGCGTGACGCCAAGGCGACGCCCGATCGCGATCACCTCAGGCAGGTCGGCGATATTGCGCTTCATTGCCACGAAGTTGATACCCATTTCGGGCCTGGCGTGGTGCCCGGCCGGGCGCAACCGCCGGAAGCGCGCCATGTTCTCCAGAACCTCCGGCAACGCCGCGCCGAGGCGCACATCGGCATAACTCTCAGGGGTTGCGCCATCGATCGAGACCCACAGCACATCGAGGCCGGCCTCGATCAAGCCACGAGCACGCCGTTCGTCGAGCAGGGTGCCATTAGTGATCAACTCGGTCATCGCGCCAAGCTCCCTGACCCGGGCGACCATATCAATGGTGCGCGGATGTGCCAGCGGTTCACCGATGCCACTGAAGAAGACGGACGGCGTCGGCGTCACGGCGCGCAGTCCGTCGAGAATGCGACCGAAGATCGCCTCGCTCATCTGGCCCATGCGCACGTCCCAGCTATTGCGCATGCAGGTACGGCAGGCAAGATTGCAGCGGTTCGTCGGCTCGATGTACACCTTGTTCAGATGGGTCACGGGCCGGTGCAGGCGCACATCATTGACACCGGCCTCCAGGCGCACCTGTGCGCCGGGGTGCAACCCGAGGCGCGACACCAGTTCCGGCGGGATCACCAGCCGGCCTTCATCGTCCACTTCCACCCAGCTGCTCGATGTGGTGCTCATGGTATTCCCCTGCCTGGCCCATCGCATTAGCCACCCCCGCGCAAGAGTTTCGGCCACAATGCACGTTCGAGCGCGGCGATCACCTCGGGTGCGCCGCTCATCTCAAGGCGCACTTCGCCAACGCGCAGCGAACCGATCTGAACATCCGCCAGCCTGGTCAGCTGAACGCGCCAGCCAGGCCCGACGACCAGGTTATCGGCCGCGAGCGTACCGTCCAGATCGACCAGGTAGTCACGCAGCAACCACAGAGGAATGCCGCGGATATCGCGGGTCACAACAGCCATAAGCAATACAGGGATCGAGAAGCCATCGCCGCCCGATCCCTGTGTTGCGCTCCAATCCGTTCAGATGATTTCGAGTTCCTTCAGCTTGGCCTCCGGCACAACGCCATTGACCCAGCCGCGGGCGGCGTAATACTCCTCGAGCATCAGATCCAGCTCGCAGACATGCCCCAGCGAGCCGGGCATGGTCGAGGCCTCTTTCGTGAAGCGCTCGGGCAGGTAATCGCTACCCTCGCGGAAGCCGGCCAGATTGTTGTAGTAGCGCTCGAGATTATAGATACGCTCACCGATCTTGAGCACATCCTCAGCGGTGCACTCCACGCCGACGATGGCGGCATACTGGGCGGCGTACTCATCGGCACCCTCGGCGAACGCGCTGAACTTGCAGAGGTCAAGGCTATCGGAGAAGGCGTGAACATCCTGGAAGACCTTCACCAGTTCACCCTTGCCCTTCCATGCCAGCGGGTCAACTTTGAGCGAACCGAAGGGCATCACGCCAAGCTCAGCGGCGGGGGTATACGCGCGCAGGTGGCAGGCACCGCGGTTGCTCGTCGCGTAGGCAATACCCATCCCTTTCAGGCCGCGCGGATCGTAGGCCGGAATACCCTGACCTTTCACGGTCATCGCCAGTTCAGGATGGCCGAAGTGCTTCGCCGTGGCATCGGCACCATTCGCCAGCACCTCGCCGATTCCCTCGCGGAAGGCGATTTTGCGCACCGTTTCCACCATCGCGAAAATATCGCCCCACGGCAGACCGCCCGCGCCATTGGTATAACCCTTCTCAGTGGCCTCCATGTACACCGAGAGCGGGTGGCCGGTCTCAATGGCATCCAGACCGTAATCGTTACAGAGATCGATCAGTTTGGCGACAGTATTGATATCGTCGTTACCGCAGTTGGCGCCGAGCGACCATGCCGGCTCATACTCGACGCTCTCCATGCGCAGGCCCTTCCACGGGCCTTCCTTGATCTCGACCTCCTTCTTGCACGCCACCGGACAGGCGTGGCACGTGGGATCTTCGACCAGGATATGCTCCTTGACATACTCACCGCTGATCTTCTCACCCGCAGGGCCAAACGAGGTGACCTGGCTGTTCTTGCTCGGCAGGGCACCCATCGTATTGGTGATATTCATCAACACGTTGGTACCGTAGACCGACAGGCCACCCTTGCGCGGGCTGGTGATATTCTGCTCATCCATGATCGTTGCCAGCGCCCGCTTGTGGGCCGCCTTCCAGGCCGCAGTATTCTCGGCCTTCGGAATGCGCTTGGGCGCTTTGACCACGATGGCCTTCAGGTTCTTGCTCCCACCTACGCAGCCGGTGCCCCCACGGCCACTGGCGCGATCATTCTCGTTGACCCAGCAGGCAAAGCGCACCAGGTTCTCACCGCCGGGCCCGATGGCGATGACGGTGAGATCCTTCTCACCATAACGCTCCTTGAAAAAGCGGATCGTGTCGTGGACGCCCTTACCCCACACCTCGGAGGCATCACGGAGCTCCACCGTCCCATCCTGCACATAGGCATAGACCGGCTTGCTCGCCTTGCCTTTGAACAGCAACCCATCAAAACCGGCCCAGCGGAGCCTCGCCGCCGACCAGCCGCCGTGATGGCTATCGGTAATCGTGCCCGTCAGCGGCGACTTGGTCACGATTGCCATGCGCCCGCTCATGTTCGCGTCGGTACCGGTAAGGGGGCCATTCATAAAGCAGAGCAGGTTGTCAGGCGAGAGCGGATCGACCTGCGGCCCATTCTCGAGCATGTACCGTACTCCCAGGCCGCGCGCACCAACGTACTTGCGCGCCCAGTCTTCGGGGATCGGCTGATAGTCGATCGTGCCCGCAGTTAGATCGACGTGCGCGATCCGGTTTGCATAACCGCCAAGTGCCATGGATGCCTCCTTGCAACGCGTTGCGACTGCTGGTCAACCAGATCGAAGAACCTCGGGTGCCCTACCGTCACGGAGAAACATGGCCCGCCCATCATCGGCGCAGGCGTGGCAACGCTATTCTAGCACACGTGCAATCTGTGTGGGTTCAACCTAACATATCCCGCCGGACTCTACATACTTCAGTGGACAACCTGACGTTAAGGTGCCTTTACCTTGCGAATATTGCTTTTGCCGGGCAGCGATACGTTTCAACTACGCCCGTCACCCCCACCCCCGCCCTCCCGCACCGGGGGAGGGCGTCCGACTCCTCCTCCCAGCGGGGGAAGGCCGGGGTGGGGGGCCGTGCGATGCGTAACGCCTTATTTGAAAGGTATTGAGTTTAGCTGTATCGCACCGATCAGGAGTGACGGCATGTACCCTTCGCTCCACCGCTGCACGACTCCTCAGGGTACCGTGATCCTGCACAAGCAACTACTCCCTGGTCGTACGCCACACCTGTTACCACGGCACCTGCGGCGAGCGATAGAACGCGACCCCCAGCGCGGCCAGCCGCGGCCCATGCGCAGCAAGTCGTAACCGATATTCCTCCCAGCTGCGGCCATGTGCCGGCGACCAGCCGATCTCGGCAATACCCAGCAGGCGGGGGAAGACCATGGAATCCATCTGTTCGCGCGTCGCAATCGTCTCCGTCCACAGCGGCGCTTCCACACCAAGGATATCCTGCTCACCCACACCCTCAAGCAGTGTCGCCGGGTCCCACGCATAGGCATCCTGCACCTCGACCAGGCCAGCCCATGACAGGCCGAGCGGCGTGTTGGGGTCATACTTCATATCGAGGTACGTTCGCGATGCCGGGGACATAATCACCTTCGCACCCTGCCGGACCGCTTCTGCAGCGACGGTGCTTCTCCAGGATTGGACGACCGATGTAGGCGACAGCGTCGCATGCGCAACCTCCTCCCAGCCAATCATGCGCTTGCCATGCGCCTGGACGATCGCCTGGGCGCGTTCGATAAAGCCGGCATACGCGGCAGCATCGAGCGTCTGCACTTCATCGCCGCCAATATGCATGTACGGGCCGGGTGTCAGCGCCGCCAGTTCGCGCACAACGTCGTCCACGAATTGATACACCGTGTCGCTTTCGACACACAGCGCGCTGAAGCCAACCTCAACGCCGGAGTAGAGGGTCCGTGCGACGCCGTCGCAGTTCAATTCGGCATACGAGGCCAGTGCGGCGTTGGTATGGCCGGGCATGTCAATCTCCGGCACCACGATGATGTAGCGTCGGGCCGCATAAGCAACAATGTCTGCATACTCGGCCTGGGTGTAGTAGCCACCCGCCCCACCGCCCACCTGGGTACTGCCGCCATACAACGCCAGGTTCGGCCAGGATTGGATCTCAATCCGCCAGCCCTGATCGTCGCTCAGATGCAGGTGGAGCACATTCATTTTGTAGAGCGCCAGCAGATCAATGAAACGTTTGACGTCCGCGACGCCGAAGAAATGTCGCGCAACGTCAAGCATCGCGCCACGCCAGGCAAAACGCGGGACATCGCGGATCTCGACGGCGGGCAGTTCCCACGCGCCTGGCTGAGCCTGTTGCAACTCAATTGCTGGCGGTAGCAACTGGCGTAGCGTCTGAATACCGCGGAAGACGCCTGCTGGCCGGTGGGCCCTGAGCATGACGCCATCCGGCGTGACGATCAGTTCGTATCCCTCCTCCCCCAGAGCCGGATCCGCGCCGGACGTCGTCAACCAGACATTGCCCGCTGACATGGCACCTCCGGGCTGAACCACGAACTGGTAGCCGGTAGCCGGGCCAAGTCGCTCCGCCAGGTACTGCCCGAGCCACAACATCTCTTCGCCATGCGGCTCGACATGAATGGTTGTGACCGGCTGAAAGGTAAAGACACCGGCACGCGGTGTCACGGCGGCAGGCTTCGGAATGAGCTGGTTCATACGTACCTCGGAGTCGCGTACAACGGGTCGTTCGTCAGGTGGCGACGGCAGCGCCACGGGTGGCGGCGCGGTACAGGCGACGAGCAGCAGGATGGCGAGCACCAGCGCTACCGGGACGCGCCTGGAGATCAGCAACATCTGAGCCGGGGGCTTCGCACGATAACGCATTCACAATCCCAGTAACCGGCAGCCAGCAGCTTTCCGGACCGTGGCAAGTTCAAGGGATTGTAGCATATCACCGTCGCCCCGGATCGCGCACCGGCGGCTCACAACCGGCCTCAGCGGTCGTCTGCAGCAAGGCATCGGCCGGTTGGGCTTCATAGGCGAAATAACGCCGCTGAAACCAGAAGGCCACATTCACCAGGCCGATCATCACCGGCACCTCAACCAGCGGGCCGATCACCGCCGCGAAGGCCGCGCCGGAACCAATACCGAAGACAGCGACCGCAACGGCAATCGCCAGTTCAAAGTTATTGCTCGCCGCCGTGAACGAGAGTGTGGTCGTTTTGCGGTAATCTGCACCGATACGATGACCGAGCCAGAAGCTGGCCAGAAACATCACCACAAAATAGAGCAGCAGCGGAAGAGCGATGCGCACCACATCAAGCGGGATCTGGACGATCAATTCACCCTTCAGGCTGAACATCAACACGATCGTGAAGAGTAGCGCAATCAGCGTCAGCGGCCCGACTCGCGGCACGAAGATATGTTCATACCACTCCCGCCCCTTCGCGCGCAGCAGGAAGAAGCGGGTCAGGAAGCCGGCAATCATCGGGATGCCCAGGTAGATAAACACGCTCTCGGCGATCTGACCGATGCCAATCTGGACAATACTACCCTGCAAGCCAAACAGCGGCGGCAGCACGGTGATGAACACCCAGGCGTAGACGCTATAGAACAAGACCTGGAACAGACTGTTGAACGCCACAATCCCCGCGGCATATTCGGTATCACCCTTCGCCAGTTCGTTCCAGACAATGACCATGGCGATACAGCGCGCCAGGCCGATCAGAATGAGACCGACCATGTACTCCGGGTAGTCGCGCAGAAAGAGGATCGCCAGCGCGAACATCAGGATCGGGCCAATCACCCAGTTCTGGATCAGCGATAAGCCAAGCACCTTTTTGTTGCGAAAGACCTCGCCCAGTTCCTCATATTTCACTTTGGCGAAGGGCGGATACATCATCAACACCAGGCCAATCGCAATCGGAACATTGGTTGTGCCGACCTGAAAGCGATTGATGAATTGCTCGACGCCGGGGAAGAAATAGCCCAGACCGACGCCAAGCGCCATTGCCAGGAAAATCCAGAGCGTCAGGTAGCGGTCAAGGGTGGAAAGCCGACGCGCGACGCTCGGGATCGCGCGCGGCACAGTAGTGGCGGCATGTGACATACAAGCTCCTTGTGCACGATCTCACACTGGCGTCCTCGCCGTGGTGCAGCGGCGTGTGACTGCGTTCCAGTTGCAATAATAGCTCAAGATCGGCATCCTAGCGCGGCCATGTTTACGCTGGTCCACGATTGATGAGAAGGCTCAGGTCGGTCCATGGCTCATAATAGCTCTGAGCAATCATTGCATCCAGCCATTCGTTTGCCTGGGCCAGCGGAACCAGACCTCGTTCCACTGCGAGGACGAGACAGCCAATTGATCCCGAAAGCTGTCTACCAGCGCGTACGCTTCCTCAGCGCGCATCCAGCCCAGAATGTATAGCACGCGCTCGCGGTCGGCCGGATAGCGCGATACGCGGTACCAGTCCAGCAATTCCGGTATCGCCCGGGGATCGTTCAGTACAATCAGCGCATCGGCCGCCGCCCAGCTGACTTCGCGCCGGCCTTTGCGCAACAGCTGCAGGAGATCCGGGAGTGCGGCCGGGTCACGCGTCTCGCCCAACGCCAGCGCCGCCATACAGACCACTGTCCGGTCTGGTTCGCCGCGCGCCAGTGCCTGAAGCGCCGGCACATCATGCCTGGAAAGCGCGTCAAGGATGTGATCGATTCGCTCCGCCTGATCGCCCGCGCCCATCATTCCGATCCGGGCGCGCAGACTCGTGAGCAGTCGTAGCGCGCGCTGCCGTACCAGGCTGTTCGCCTCTTCGACCAGAATGATTCGCAGGCAGAGGGTCGCTGCTCGTTGCGGATCGAACCGTGCCGCTGTCGCCAGATCTGCGATGAATGGATCGAGCCAGCCGGTTTCACGACGCACTGCGGCGATATATTCGGGTGTGAGGATGTCATCCAGCGCCGCTGCACGCTCAACCGTCGGCAAGTCAGCGACGGCGAGGTGATCAATCAGATGCACTGCGCCGTAGTAATCGCATGCCTCCCATCGGGCCTGGCCAAGGCGCAGATATGCCTCGACAATGGTGCGGTGCATTCTTGCCGCGTCAATGTGATAGTTCTGGTTAGTCGGATCATCAAGCAGGAACTCAGCAAAGGAACGATGGAACAACCGGAACGGGCCGTCCGGCGCATTCCCCTGCAAATACTGGTTGCTTTTGAGCAACGCCAGATCAACATCATCGGCGCGCCCGGTTAGCCACGCGAGCTGCGCGCGTGTCAGACCTGCGCCCTGAGCCACGGCGAGCAGCCCAAGGATCGGGCGGTAGGTCTGGATCCAGCGTTCCTCTTGCCCGGGCGGCGCGATTTCGCGGCGCAGGAACTCGGCATAGACACCGGAGAGTCCCTCTTTAGTATATGCCTTGACGCAAGCATGGAGCGTTACGACGCAGCATGCGCGGTGTGACGCTGTCTTCACCCACGGATGCGGCCGATAACGATGGTTTCTCAGCGCACGTAAACGGACCGTAACCGGTGGTTGCTGAGGCATTTCGCCGCTTGCTGGAGAAATGCCCATACTGAAGGCAGTTCGGCGCGAGCGAGGCAGCAGCCGGACGTTTCTGCAATCTATCGCACCAGCAGGCTGCACCTCCTTGATTGGACGCAAGGAGGTGTTTGCGTTAGACTCATGGTGAGGAGGTGCGGTATGTCGAGTCCGTTCATTCAGATGTCGCCGGAGATCCTGCGCGAGATCCTGCGACCGCCAATCTGGGATTCGCCGCCGCCCTGGCAGGAGCTCGACCGGGATCGCTTGCAACGGTTCATGGAGCTGGAGATCCAGTTCAAGATCCGTAAAACGGCATAGAGTGATGGATGACTTTGTCGGTCGCGCGTGGGTCTTCGATGCATTGATGCGCTGGCTGGCCGTGCCATCCGGCGAACGCTGGTTTCTGCTCCAGGGGGGGGCCTGGCAGCGGCAAAACGGCGATCACCACGCGGTTGGTATAGTTCAGCGAGGGAGTGATTGCCGCGACCTCCTGGCCAGGGCTGGGATCGCGGGCGCTGGCATTCGCCCATTTCTGCAGGGCGAGCAACGATACCACCCTCAATCCGCTGCGATTTGTCGAAGCGCTCTCCACCGCATTAGCACGGCGCTACCCGCCATTCGCGGCAGCTCTGCTCAATCTTCAGCAGCGTGAACCGCGCATTACCATCACTCAGACAGTGGGTGAGGTAACGGCGGGCGGTGCAGTTCATGGCGTCGATAAGGTCATCATCGGCGATCTTGCGGCGCTGACCGGCGACCAGGATGAACAGGTTGACCTGGCGCTAAGGAACATCCTTGAAACATCAATCGACCAGATTGAGCCGGCGTTTTCCGGCCACCTCGCGGCGGTGACGCTCGCTCAGCGTGATGCAATGAAGAAGGGCGGTATAGTTGCCAATACCGAGCTGCTACAGGAACTGCGCTCGATCATCCTACCGTCGGTTGTGAACCGCGGACCGTCATGGCTGGATGCACCCATGGGTCTGCCACGCAACGACCCGTGGGCACACGAGATTCGGCTGCGCGTTGCCGCAGCTATCGCGTTGCACAGCCAGAATCGCCGTGCTGATGCGGTAAACCTCCTGCACGAGGCGCTGCAACTGCCATATCAGGAGATGTATGGCGGTTATCGCGCGCCGGCATGTCTTTCGGTTGCCTGCACGTTCATGGCGCTTGGCAATGCTGCTGGTGCTGCAATGGCGATCGCGCAAGCGCACGAGTCGGCGCAGGCGATGCTGGATGATGCACCAGGCGCCGAGCGCCTGGCGCTGGTCGACGCGGTGCAGGAATGGCTCGACACTGCGGGCGATCATCCGATGGTGGACATTGACGATGAGTTGCGGCACGCTGCGGCACTCAGCGCTATGATGCGTGGATTGCGGCTGGAATACCTGGCGGCCCGGTATGCCAGTGTACAGGATGTTCTGCGCCGCCTGGCGCTTGCGGCGATCGATGACCTGACGGTTGCCGATACGATCCTTGCCTGGCTGGCAGGCCTATGCGCCCAACAGGGGACCTTACGTGGAACGCTGCTTGATGACCTGGAAAGCTGCATGCTCACAACACATTCCGCAATGTAACCGGCGACTGCCGGCTGACTGCCATGAGAAACGCCTCGGCGGCAGCCTGGCCAAAGGGATGCGGAAAGCCATTGCACATCATGCACCAGACAGCTTTGTTGTTCGCAGAGTGGGTCAGCGCCGCGCTGTCGTCGCGACGCCAATGGCGGATCATGCCGAAGGACGTCAAGATGCGGAAGATCATGATGGCGCTGCTCCCGATCGGTTATTCCTGAAAACCTTCATAGGATGGATCCACATCATGGGCACACTGTGCCGAAACCTCACCGCTGCGCACACAGATCAGATATTCCTCGGTAAGCTGCTGCGCCTCATAGAGTTCGCGCGCGATGTCACGACCAGGCTCTTGAAGGATGCGATCGACAGCGCGATAAAACCAGAATGAATCAAACGCCAACGTGCTAGCTTCCGTAACACGGAATCGCGCTAGATCCTCCGGTTGTTCAAACGCATCGGCGTACGCAGCGTAGACCTCCGCCAGACCTGGCGGCATCGCCGCCTGGAACGAAGGCGAACGCGCAAGCGATGTACGTGCGGGGACATACCCCGAAGAGACCAGGGGGTTGCGGCTCATCCATGAAACGAAGGTCCATGCTTCGCGCGGATATGGGGTTTTCGAAGAGACAAACAGCGCGCTTGCCGCGAATGGCATCCTCCGGTAACCCGAGGCGCTGCGCGGCAGCGGAGCCATAGCTACGGGGATATCTTTCTGCGTTGCATCCAGCAATGGGCCGAAGAAAACGAACCACATTGCGACCCGCCCCTCCGCAATCAAGTTGTCCATGGTTCCCCAAACCGAACGCTGGTAACCACTCAGGCTACTTTTGGGTGTACTCAGACGAACGAAGTCGATGAACCGGCGCACCGCCGCTATGACCTTCGGATCGGTATAGTTCGGCTGGATCGTGTCGCCGCTCCCAAGAACAAGATCCACGTCTTCATCATCAAGGAAAAGATCAAGCAGCGCCGTATCCGCCGTATAAAATCCGTAGCGCCGATCCAGTCCGTCGCCATCGCTGAGCGCCGCGGCTGCAAGTACGAAATCATTCAGTGTCCAGTCGGACTGTGGCGTGGCAACACCGGCCGCAGCGAACAGATCAGGGTTGTACGCTACCACCCACAGGCTAAGTTGATATGGCACGCCATACAGCGCCTGATCGTCACTGAAGCGCGTCCGCACTGCAAGTGGAAAATCATTGGGCGCATAGAGCGGATCCGCATCGGCGAATGGCCGCAGGTCAAGTATAGCTTCCTGATCAACACCGATAGCCGGCCCGGTCCATAGCACGATATCACTCTCTTGAGCAACGTCCGCAAGACGAAACGATCCGGTACGCACGTTGTCTGCCCTGAGCTCAACATAGATCTCGGGATGCTCGCGGTTAAAGGCATCGACCAGTGGCTGGAAGATACTACTGGCCCATAGTGCCGTAAAGGTGATCCGTGGAACATCCTGGCGAGCCGCCAGTGTAGGGATCGGGGATGCGACGACGATCGCATTCGGAAATTCGGGTGATGGAGTGGATGTTATAGCAACATACTCCCGTGCATAGAACTGTTGGGCCTCGGCCAAAGCTGCCGCTGGCGATTGGCCGCCATTGAGTACCGCATCAATTGCCTGATTGAGCGCCTGGTCACGCAATGGATCGTTGGGTATGGGTTTTCCTGGCTGTCGCGTAAGCGCCGTATCAATTGCCACCCGCGTTTCAGGCTCAAGCGCTGACAAGATGCCGCTCTGATCGACTATCGAACGCCGCGCGGGAAAAGTGGTCGGCGGCGAGGTCGGCGATCCGACATCAGGAATGACCTGACGACTGAGAAACGCGATCCAACGCCAGACTTCCTCAGGATGGCTGGCGCCGCTGCTTATTATGAGCTCACGCCCAAAACGCACCTCGCCTGCCTCAATCGGCGGCACCACGGCTGTGCCAATCTCGAATGGCAGTGATGTGTGATCTGTGCCAGGAACATTAGTCAGCGCAAAACCAGGCCACATGCCAACCCGGCCGTCACGAATCGCTACGTTGATCTGTTCAGGCGTGCTGGTTGACGGTATGTAGTAGAGCGCTCGCGACTGCTTCAGTGCCACAAGCCGAGCAAGCGCATCTACAACCATTGGCGCATCGAGTTGCGCTTGCCCCGCTTCGCCCCACACAAACGCTGGATCTTGTTCCTGTGCAAGTGCAATAAGCAAGAGGTAGGCGCCCCAATCCGCAAGCCCATATACGTCACCTCCACCGTCGGTCTGCGCGAGTGCCTCCGCAGCCGCTAGCAGGTCCGACCACGCCCAATCCGGTTGCGGCGGCGCCAGGCCGGCAGTGCGCCATAGATCGCGATTGTATGACAGTAAAGGTAATGTGATATCAACAGGCACACCATACTGCCTGCCATCCACCCGCGTCCGCTCAAGCGCGCCTGGGAAAAAGTCAGCCGAATTGAATGTCGAATCAGCATCGATCAATGGCGCGAGATCGAGAAGAAGGCCGTTTTGGAACGCTTCGTGCGGTACTGTATAGACGATGGCGCTGTCGGTGAGCGAGACAATCTGGCGTAGGGTAGACTCCAGATCGCCGCGCTGCTGTGTGTAGACCTGATCGATGGCGACGAACTGGACGCGGATTGCTGGCTCTTCTTGATTGAACCGGGCGATCAACGGCTCGTAGATACTCCGTTGAAACTCCGGCGCGCCAAACGTGATCACGAGCGGGCCACTCGTTTGTGTTGGCATAAGGCTGCCGCCCGATCCGGAATAGGGCGCCGCAACTGGCGCCGCGCAACTGAGCAACAGAAGGCAAACCACACCAAGCGAGAGTAAGCGCGTGATCGACATATTGGCCTCCTGGTAACGGCTGCATCCCCGAACACAATCAGCACACCGTCACACTCCCGCCCACTCTACAACAACCTGATACTGCAATGGCCCGCCAAAGGGCGGGTTGGCCGCGTCAGAGCTCCACTCGAGTCAAATGAGCGTTTGAAAAGCGACGAGGCCACTCTCTACCCTGATGCCGCAAATGCGATCTCTCACCGCCAGGTGCCTATCCGAATAACGGACTGGATGTCATTGCGAGCCAAGCGAAGCGATCTCCTCTCGGGCCGCTCGATTGCGTCAGCCACGCTGCGCTCGCTGCACGCTGTCGCTGACGCTCCTCGCAATGACAAGAGGCAGATGGTTTTTCGGATAGGTACTAAGGCCAATACCTTGCAAATACGGCGCTATGCACCGCACAGTCCCCCACCCAACCTCCCCCCGCTGGGGGGAGGAGTCGGGCTCCCGCCCCCAGCGG
>JACAEQ010000015.1 GCA_013388755.1 Chloroflexota bacterium | reverse complement strand
ACTCTGAGGAGGACCACATGGCCTACGTCGTCACCGGCAACTGCGATGGCTGCCGATTCACCGACTGCGTAGAGGTCTGTCCCGTCAACTGCTTCTACGGCGACGAGAAGATGCTCTACATCAACCCCGACGAATGCATCGACTGCGATGCGTGCGTTCCGGCCTGCCCGGTGGAAGCCATCTTCGCCCAGGACGACGTGCCCGCCGATCAGAAGGACTGGATTGCCGTGAACGCCGACAAGACGCGCGCCGGCACGTATCGCGTCAAATGCAATCTGCAACTTGCGATAGACGAATGTCCGGTCAAAAGAGGCGACGACGAACCGGACGCCTTCGGCGCTGTCGGCAAGCTCGAACCCGGCGGCGGCAAGTTCGTCGCAGAGCGGTTGCTCACCGACCACAAACAGGCGGCTGCCTGGCGATTCTTTCAGCAACCAGCGCACCATCACAAACGACGAGTTGACGATATCTTCGAACCCCGTCGGCACTCCCAGCGAGGTGAGCTTCGCGGCATACTGGGCGCGTGTACGCGTCGGATTATTCGATAGGTACACAATACGAGCGCCGGACGCGCGTAGCCGTTCGATCGTCTCTGCCGCGCCGGGCAACAGCGCATCGCCAAGATAGACGGTTCCGTCGAGATCAAAGATATAGGCGTCGTAACGAGGTATAAACATATTGGTCACAGCAGAGAACGGCGACACTGGACCGGTATCATAACAGCATCGCCGAACACCGTAAAATCGGCCGAGCACGCTTTGCCGAAGGCCAGGATCACCCTGCTGGTGATGGACTGCGAAACTTCTCTCATTGCTACGAGTGACGCAGTCGCGCCGCCGGCGGTGCAGTGGCGGGCCGGCGTGCCCGCCCGCCGGCGGTGCGGCGTCCTTTTCCGCGTTGCGACCGCCTTCCCGCCACCGGATGATGGACCCTGGAGGGCGGCACGCCCGCCAGGCCACCCTGCTGGTACGCCACCGCGTACGTCCTGTTAGTGATACGAGTTACGCGGTCGTCTTGCAGACGACCCGCGTAACAGCTCTTCTAGCCTTCGGCAGAGCGGTATGTCTCTCTTATGATGGTGCATACCACGCTGCCGCAGGCTAAAAGGGGCGGCATTCGCGCCACCGCGTACGTCCTGTTAGTGACGGAAATGACGCTGGCCGGTAAAGACCATGGCGATACCCAGCCGATCGGCGGCAGCGATGACATCGCTATCACGCACCGAGCCGCCGGGCTGGATGACCGCCGTTGCCCCCGCTGCCGCGACGGTCTCGACGCCGTCAGGGAACGGGAACATCGCATCACTGGCCACTGCCGACCCCGCCAGCAAGAGGCTGGCGTGCTGTGCCTTCCACACCGCGACGCGCGCACTATCAACGCGGCTCATCTGGCCGGCGCCGATGCCAAGCGTGCGATCAGCGCCGGCGAATACAATCGCATTCGACTTGACATACTTGACGACGCGCCAGGCAAACCGCAATGCATGCACTTCATCATCCGTTGGTGCGCGCCGTGTCACGACCTGGAACGATTCCTCGGCAAGCGGTGCCCGATCCGGTTCCTGCGCCAGAATGCCGCCAGGCACGCTATGGTAAGCGAGACCACGCTCACGGCTGACCGGGCGCAGTGCGCGCATGAGGCGACGGTTTTTCTTGGTGCGCAGCAGCGCCAGTGCGTCAGCGGCAAATGCCGGCGCAATGACGATCTCGGAGAAAATCTCGTCGATCGCCTGCGCCAGTGGCAGATCGAGGGGCTGGTTCACAGCGATAATGCCGCCGAACGGCGCCTCGCGATCGGTCGCGAATGCCTTTTCCCAGGCTTCGAGCGGCGTTGTGCCGAAGCCCACGCCGCACGGGTTTGTATGTTTGACGATAGCAAGCGCCGCCCCTGCCTGCGGATCGAACTCCTCAACAAGCTCCTGAACAGCGGCGATATCGAGAATATTGATATACGACAATTCGCGGCCGTGCAATTGCTCAAAGAAGGTATGGAAGTCGCCATAGAGCGCGGCACGCTGATGCGGATTCTCGCCATAGCGCAGATCTTGCGCCTTATGAAACGCCAGCGGCAATGTCGCCGGGAACGGGTCATGTGCCAGATAAGCGGCGATAGCTGCATCATACGCGGCAGTATGGGCAAAGGCGCGCCCCGCGAGTTGCCGGCGCAATTCAGGTGATACAGTTCGCATGCGCAGGGCTGCCAGCACCGCATCGTAGTCATCAGGGTTCACGACAACCAGCACCGACTCATGATTCTTTGCGGCAGCGCGCACCATGGCCGGCCCGCCGACATCGATCTGTTCGATCGCTTCGGCGAGTGTAACCTCGGGACGTGCAATCGTAGCGGCAAACGGGTAGAGATTGACAGCGACAAGATCGATCGGGGCGATGCCGTGGTCCACCAGCGCCGCCATATGGGCCGGCGAGTCGCGGCGCGCCAGGATACCGCCGTGTACTGCCGGGTGCAGCGTCTTGACCCGCCCGTCGAGGATTTCGGGGAACCCGGTGATATCGCTGACCGGCCGGACCGGAACGCCGGCAGTCGTCAGCGCGCGCGCCGTATTGCCGGTCGAAATAATCTCATAGCCGAGTTCGGCCAGGCCAGCGGCGAACGCCTCGATGCCACGCTTATCAGAGACACTAAGGAGCGCGCGCACATAGCCTCCTGTTGCTTGAACGGCAGTTGTAGGCGATGCGCACGCGCAACTGCTCATTCACACACGTGACGCGATCGCTATCCTTTGCAGCGTACAGCCTGGCTTCGTTACCTCTGGCAGAGCAACCAGCCGGAGCGACTCACCAGCCGCACTTCCGCGCTGCCGCAGGCTAAAGCGGAGTTCGCGTCACCGCATACGCCCTGTCATTCGGACGATGGTAGATCGTGACGCGATATTGTACCACAGCGGATGATTGATCGCATGCAACCGGGTCAAGGGTATGAGGATGATCAGAGGCTGCTGAACACCTGCTCGGCAATGGCGCGCATCTCGCTCATCGGCTCGCGGAGGCGATTCACGCCGAACGCTCGGGTTGCTGACGCCTCAAACGTATCGAGCGCCGTGGCAACCTGTTCAGGCGTTGCGGAGTCCTGGTCGTGGATACCGGCGCGTACATACGCCTCAGCCAGCAGTGCACGGGCCGTCGGGCCGAGCGATGCCAGCACAATTCGTTCAAGTTCAGGGAACAACGCTTCAGTGAGGCTGACTTCGCGTTTTTCCACCAGGCCGCTCGTCAGCAGGCGCGCAATAATCTCACAGGTGCGCACCTCACCGAGGCCACTGCGCTGCGCGATAAAGCCAACCGTATTCTTACCGTTCACCATTGTCAGCACGCGCCATTCGTCCGCCTCAAGGCTGATTTCATTGCCGGTTGATGCCGGGTTCGGCACCAGGCGCGGGATCATCGTCAGAGAAGGCATCTGATCCTGGATATGCGCCATGGCTTCCTGGCGCATAATGCCTTCCATGATGATCATATTGTTGCTCTGGGTAATGGTTGGTGTTTCGAGCAGCACATCCTCGTGGAAACGGAACGGGCCAGCAGCAAGCGTGAAGAACGTATATGCCGCTTCAAGAGGGGGCAACATGCCGAGCCGTGCACCAATGATCCGGCCATCGCGAAAATAGAGCCAGCCATCGATCTCTTGCGAACCACGCTGACCCTGGAGATGGACCGCACCGGATTTATTACTCAGCTCGACCAGCTGGATGATGTCGGTGAGCGAAAACTCGCTCAGATCGCCCGCAAGTGCCATGGCACCCATCCAGGTCGCCGGTTGCAGCATACAGGATCTGCGACCGGCACCCCGCTACAGTTTGCTGATGACCAGCTTACTAATCGCCTTGAGCGTATCGAAGACACCGCTGCCATTGGTGGCAGTCGCCTCATAGCGTTGCCAACCGAGCGTATTGAGATACTTATCGAGAGTTGCGGTAGGGAGTGCCCCTGGAACGTCACGTTTATTATACTGCAGGACGACCGGGAACTCCTGGAACTTCTTATTTTGTTTTGTGATATTGACTGCCAGTTCACGCAGGCTACGAATATTTTCTTCGAGCTTATGCCGTTGCGAGTCGGCCACGAATACCACCCCATCGGCGCCGTTGAGCACGGCAACGCGGGTACGCTCGTAGAGTACCTGGCCGGGCACCGTATAGAGATGAAAGCGGGTCTGGAAGCCACGCACCTTACCAAGATCGAGCGGCAAGAAGTCAAAAAACAGCGTACGTTCCGTCTCGGTTGCAATCGAGAGCAGTTCGCCTTTCGCTTCTTTCGGCACCTGGTTATGGATATACTGCAGGTTACTTGTTTTCCCGCTCATGCCAGGGCCGTAATACACAATCTTGCAATGAATCTCTCGCGCGGCAACGTTGATCAGGGCCATAGATCCTCTCGTCTGCATGCTGGCGGCCATGCCAGGCGGCGGGGACGCGCGGCAGTGACCGGCTAGTCGCGGAACAGGAGGTCGATCGTATCCTCCATGGAGGTGCGGAACGACGAGCCGAGTACATCGTCGCGCGCCTTTTGTTGTTCGCGTACGCGCTCGAGGACCACACTCAGATCATCCGTGGCCTTCTTCGTCAATACCTTGACCAGGCCGATGTGCGTCCCTTTGTTGAAGATGATGCACAGAATCCACTGGTCCTCGATCAGTGCAATGAAGATGTTCTCACGAACGCCCTGCGTGAAGAGCTGGCGAAAGTCTTTTTCGCGCAGAAGCTTGGCAACTTCGCGCGAGGAGGCGAATGTGCCGGCGATTAACGCGCCCAGGGCCGTAATATCCTGGCGTGCGGCATCGCCTTGCGCCGTGATGACCTGGCCACTCTTGTCGAGCAGCAACACATAGTTGCCGCCGGTATCCTCGGCCAGGCGCACAAGGCATTCCTCAATGACCTTGACCTCTTCGATCGGGACGATCTGACTCGTCAGCTGTGGATCCATGCGGTACTCCACCTTGCGTGTAGCGGCTGGCGCCGAGGATGACGGGCACGATGCGTGTGTGATACGCAGCCGGCTCGCCTTGCCGTATTATAGCACACAGGCCGTACAGCAACCCTCCCGCCGCGCCGATCTCGCCTGTGATGCACTGCGGCTTCACTGCCGTCATCTGCCCGCTATTATACTACACCGTTTCATACGCGGACGTGATCGAAGCAGTAGCGACGTGATTGCAGCATCGTTATTGCGGCGGCTCAGGATTCGAGGTTGCTGCTGCGCTCACGCTCTTTCGGCGGTCGCCCGGTGCGGATGTTGCGCAGAGAGTGGATCGTCGCGGCGAGCGCTCGATCAGCCCAGCCATAGATCGTTGGCCGGCTCTTGCGGAGATCGTCCGCAATCTGGGTGACATTCGTACGATATTCCGGGTCAAATGTCGCCAGGTTAATGCGCGCTGATGCAACGATCTGTAAAATCTCTTCCTCACTCAATTCGTGCTCGCGGATGAGTTTTCTGGCTCTCTTACTGCTCAGATCAAGTCGCATAGATGCGCACCTCTACGCTCACGCCTCGAGTGATCGCTTCCGGCAGCCGGGCTCGCGGTTGCAAGGGCCGTGCGCTGTGATAATAGCACACCGATCTTGCCCTGTCCAGTGCTACTTGTAAATAGTAATCGTGCCACTTTGTCGCCTGACATTGAGATGTTGAGCCGATCAGATAGCGCCGGGCGCGCTGTGCTGGCTGACATGAGCGACGGCCATCCGGGTGACGGCATGTAAGTATTAACAGGTTGCAGTGTGTCGTGCAATCCTGGTGTAAAGGGAAAACGTTGCCGACACAACCGCGCCTGGCGGTGATCAATGATGACAGGGGAAATGGTTCGGGTGGTGTTGTGCCAGGGGGTGTCCGGGGATGCGCGCCGTCAGACAGCAAGCGAATGCGGTGATGTACGTTTCGACGTCATCCAAACGTACACCACCGCATTCCTCACGTTCCAGAATGGCCTGTTGTTGCGAGTGATTGCCTCTGCCGCACCATTCCTGGCCTTGTCGCCGTCGCGCCTTAGTTGTTCGACGGATTGATCAGGATGCGGCGCGGCTTGACCTCCTCAGCCTTGGGGATTTCCAACCGCAACACACCGTTATTCAGCGAGGCCTTGATGGCATCGGCCTTGACCGTGCGCGGCAAGGTCACCTGGCGCTGGAAGGCGCCATAGCGGCGCTCGACGCGATGGTAATTGCGCCTGGTCTCCTCGGCCTCGTGCTTGATTTCACCCTTGATCGTCAGCAGATTGTTCTCCACCGTAACTTCCAGATCCTCTGGCTTCAGCCCGGGAACGGCAGCCTCAACCATGAAGGCGTCCTCCGTCTCGCTCAGATCGAGCGCCGGCACAAAGCCACCCCGCGTCAGGTCCGGCCGAACAAAGCTCTCTTCAAAGAGCTGGTTCATCGCCTCGCGCAGGGTCATCATGTCCTGGAACGGATCCCAACGAGTCAGGTTTGCCATGGTTGTTTCCTCCTCCGCTTCTGTTTCTGGTGTGCACCGCTGCACACCCTGGTGTCTGTTGAGCAGTATAGGCGGCGTGTGTTAGAATGCCGTCTACGGAGCATTAGAACGATGTTAGAACGATACGATCAGCGATTGCGGCAGCGCGAGTCGCTGCTGCGCATCAGCCGCGCAATTACAGCCCAGCTCGATCTGCCCAGTGTGCTCAACCTGGTGATCGAAGTTGCCGTAGATCTGCTGGCCGGTAATTCAGGCCTGATCGCGCTACGCAACGACGATGGGGTCACTCGCGTGTATGCAGCTTCCGGGCTGGAGCGTGAGAACTGGCCGGCCTTTGCCGACTTGCTGGCAACCCCGCTGGACGATCAGCCGGCGCTGGCCCAGCGCCTGCGCGACGTCGGCGCCGACATTGGCCGGCCGCTCCGTCATATGAGCGCGCTCCCACTCACGTTTCGCAATACAACCATTGGCGTGATCTATGTGTTCCGCGCCGCCCTGAATGTTGAGTTTACCGCCGAAGAGCGCGAACTGCTCATGGCATTCGCTGATCAGGCGGCCATCGCAGTTTCGAATGCCCGTCTCTTCCAGAGCGTGCTGCGCGAAAAACAACATCTCGATGCCCTGATCGAGAATAGCGCCGACGGCGTCATGATCCTTGATGCACGCTGGCGCATTACAACCTTTAATCGCGCCATGGAACAACTGACCGGCTGGCCGCGTGAAGAGGCGATCGGGCGGCCGTGCGCCGAGGTACTGGCCATTCATACGCCGCAGGGCGCGAATATCTGTCTGGTCGATTGCCCGTTGCAGCGCCGGCCCCCGGAACCTAACCCGATCGTCGAGGGCTGGATCGATACACGCGACGGGCGGCGCCTCTATGTGCAGAGCCGCTATGCGGCGCAACGCGGCCCGACGGGGGCGTTTGTCAGTGCGATCGCCAATGTGCGCGACATCACTGAACAACGGATCGATGCTGAGATGCAGAATACGTTCATCTCCGTCATCTCGCACGAATTACGGACGCCGGTCAGCATTATTAAAGGGTATGCCGAAACGCTGGCGCGCAACGATGCCGACTGGGACGCGGCCACGCTTCGCGACGGGCTTGCCGTTATTGTCGAAGAGGCCGATCGCCTGGCGCAGCAGATCAACGGCCTGCTGGAAGTATCGCGCCTGCAGGCCGATGGTGTGCGCCTCGAATTGAGCGACTGGCCGGTGCTGCCGCTTGCCCGCCGGGTTGTCGAGCGCTTTGCGCCCCAGGCCGGTGAGAAGTTTACCTTTGAATTGCGGATCCCGGAAGACTTCCCGCCGGTCCATGCCGATTATGAACGTACGCGCACGGTGCTGGAGAATCTGGTCAGTAACGCGATTAAGTATAGCCCTGATGGTGGGATCGTCCGGATTACAGCGCGCCTGAGCGGCGATCATGCGATTATTGCCGTCAGCGATCAGGGGATCGGCATTCCACCTGAGGAGCAAAAGAAACTGTTTCGCCGCTTCTACCGGGTTGACAATCGGTTGCGTCGCGAGACGCAAGGCGCTGGCCTGGGGTTGTTTTTGTCACGCGCAATCGTCGAGGCCCAGGGGGGGCGTATCTGGGTCGACAGCCGGCCAGGGCGCGGATCGCGTTTTTCGTTTACGCTGCCGCTTGCAACGCCGGTGCTTGGCGATCAGCAGATGCCTGTCGAAGCACCTGGTCGTCCTGCGGCAATGCCGGTCGTGCATGCGGCACCGGCGACCGAGCCTGAGATTGCCGCCACGGCACCGGCACAGACCGAGGTTCCCTTACTGGAAGATCATGGGGCCAGGCCCTGAGAGATGGAATACCGCATGGCAGAACTCAAAGACAAGTTGATCCTGGTGGTTGATGATGAGCCGCGCATGGTCAACTTCATGCGTATGAACCTGGAACTTGAGGGGTGCCGGGTTATCAGCGCGGCGAACGGGCGCGAGGCGCTCGAAAAAGCGCGCGACGAGATGCCCGACGTGGTGCTGCTCGATATTATGATGCCGGTCATGGATGGCTTCGAGACACTGCGGCGACTGCGCCAGTCGTCGTCGGTGCCGGTGCTGGTCCTCACGGCGAAAGACGATGAGGACGACCGCATCAAAGGGTTAGAACTGGGTGCCGACGACTATATCGGCAAGCCATTCAGCCATCGTGAACTGGTCAGCCGCATTCGCGCCGTGTTGCGCCGCCACTATACGCCTCCACCGGCGCCACAGACGCTGGTCAGGGTTGACGACCGGCTTGAGATTGATTTCGCGCGGCGCGAGGTACTCGTCAATGGCGAACGGGTGAACCTGCGCCCGACGGAGTATCGTCTGCTGTACCATCTGGTGCAGAACGCCGGGTATGTGATGACCCACGAGCAACTGTTGAGCAAGGTCTGGGGGCCGGAATATCGTGATGAAACCCACTATCTGCGCCTGTATGTGACCTATTTGCGCCAGAAGATCGAGGAAGATCCGGCCAACCCGCGCTATATTCTCACCGAGCGCGGCATCGGGTATCGCTTCGTTGATCTGGGCAAGGGGCCGGCGTCAACCTGAACGAGCCGCACTCAGCGGGCATGGCGTGCGCACCCGCTGCCTGCGAGGCGCGCCTGTCGTACCAATCGCTGGTGTTTCACCTCAGTCCATCGGCACCAGGCGCTGGCGCAATGCGTAGATCGCCGCCTGCGTGCGATCGGCGAGATGGAGTTTCGAGAGAATATTCGATACGTGGGTCTTGACCGTCTTCTCGCTGATAATGAGGGTGTCGGCGATTTCTTTATTGCTCTTGCCATGCGCGATCTGGCGCAGCACATCAAGTTCGCGCTCGGTGAGTTGCTCCACCGAATCATCGGTGGTCCGCGGGGTGCTGAACTCCTGCATCAACTTGGCCGCCACCTCGGGATGCAAGACAGCTTCATTGCGCTGCGCAGCGCGAATGGCGCGCGCCAGTTCTTCGGGCTGGACATCCTTCAGCAAATAGGAGATCGCGCCTGCTTTGATGGCAGGAAAGACCTTGTCGTCATCGGCGAACGATGTCAGCACGATGATGCGTGTCGATGGGCAGACGGCCTTGATGCGCCGGGTTGCTTCGACACCGTCGATCCCCGGCAGCACCATGTCCATCAGCACGACGTCGGGGAGACGTTCCTGCGCCAGTTTCACCCCTTCTTCGCCACTTGCCGCCTCACCGACAATCTCGATGTCGTCCTGCGACTCCAGAAAATCGCGCAACCCCTGGCGGACGACGCGATGATCATCAATCAGAAGGACACTCACTCGCTCCATGGGATCGCTCCTTTCGTTCACCAATGGTTACCCTGTTCCCGGGAGTGCGAACCGGGTCGCACGGTGGGTGTCAGCGCTGGACGGAGCGTTCTTCGTGCTCATCGGCATGTCGCGGCACCACCACGACAATTTCGGCGCCCATCCCTGGCCGGGTATGCAGTTCGAATCGCCCGCCAATCTCGTGTGCGCGCTCGCGCATGCTAATAAGCCCCAGATGGCGACCATGACTCACCGTCGTCGGATCGAAGCCGCGCCCGTCGTCGGTGATACGCAGCCGCACTTCCTGCGGTGAGAGGTCAAGGCACACCGATACCTGGCTGGCACCGGCGTGTTTAACCACATTATTCAACGCCTCCTGAGCAATGCGGTAGATCGCCTGTTCAATGCCACGACCAAAGCGCTCCTCGCCGGTCACGCTCAATGCGACGGACAGCCCCTCGCGCCGTTTCAACAACGCCACGTGCTGCTGGATGGTTGCAATCAGCCCCTGTTCGCTCAGGCCGGGGGGGCGCAACTGAAAAATCAGCGCGCGCATTTCGGCCAGCGCGGTTGCCGCGGTCTCTTGCAGGCGCTCAAGCTGTTCCACGGTACGCGCGGGGTTCTTGCCGAGCTGGGAACGCACCGCCCGGGCCGTCAGCGTCATACTAAACAGTTGTTGTGACACCGAGTCGTGCAGGTCGCGTGCCAGGCGGCTGCGCTCCTCAAGAATAGCCGCTTCCTGGGCACGCTGGTAGAGCCGCGCATTCTCGATCGCGCTGGCCAGCACATCGGCGACCGTCTCCAGCGTTGCCACATCTTCGTCGCCAAATGCAGCCACCCGGCGTGATTCCAGGTTCAGCAGGCCCAGCACGCGCCCACTGGCGACGATCGGCACGCACAGTTCCGACCGGATGGAAGATTCGCGTGTTGCCACATAATCCGGCGCCAGCAGCACATCATCGACCCGGATCGTTGTTGCGGTATGGAAGGCGCGCCCGAGCACGCCGGAATCCAGCGCCTGATGATAGACGGCATGATCTTGTGCCAGCACGCCCGCCTGTGCCGCCAGCACGAACTCGCGTGCCTCCTCAGCCACCAGGAACACCTCGACGTGACCATAGCCGAATCCCTGCTGAATCTGGAGCGCGACTGTACGCAGCATGCGTTCGATATCGATCGTAGAGACGGCCATGCGTGCCAGCGCATTGATGACCTCAAGCTGTTTGTTCCGGCGCCGCACCTGTTCGGCGAGTCGTTGCGCTTCCTGGTACAGCCGTGCACCTGCAATCGGGCCCCCGATCTGCGCGGCAACCGCTTCCAGTAAATCAACATCTTCATAGGTGAAGACATTGAGCCGATCGGCATGGGCGCTCAGCACACCGATCACTTTGCCCCCCGTTCGCAACGGGACGGCGACATAGGAAGCTGGCACATCACCGGTACCATCAACGATCGCAGGGCGCACTCGCGTTTCGTGTAACGTATCGTTACTCAGAAACGGCTGACCTGTCTGCACGACCCAACCGCAGATCCCTTCACCAACTTTCAGCCGTTTCTGGCGCATTGTTTCATCAATGGCGCAGGACGCAGCCGTCACTTCGAGTTCGTCGGCATCATTCAGCAAGACAATGGCGCAGTGTGGAAAAGCGTGGCGCAGGTGCTCAATGGTGCGCTGCAGAATCTGCTCCAGTTCGAGGGTTGTACTGACATCGCGTCCAAGCTCGACGAGCAACTGTTCTTTGGTCAGCAGCCGTTGCATACGCGCTGCCATGCGTGCATGTTCGAGCGCCTGACCGGCCTGACGCGCCACCGCCTCGAGCACGCGCACCTGCGCCGGGTCGAGCGCTGCAGGGTCGGCCGGCGGCGCCACATAGATTGCGCCCAGCAAGCGATCGCTGCGCCCGCGGAGTGGAATGATCAGCGTGCGCAACTCATCGCACTGTACTGTTATTTCAGGGCCCGCGGTCTCATCGCCAGGCACAAGGTAGGACTCGCTGAGGCGATAGCGTGGTTGGAGGAGCGCCTGGTAGCGCCCCGGTGCCACCGGCGCAGCGCGTAATCGTGCCACTGTCGCCTCACTGATCCCGGCGAATGCGCACGCCTGGAGCACGTCGGTATCCACATCACGCAGGCGCACATAGACGCGCGGTAACCCGAATACGCGCCGCAACGCGTCAGCAACATCCTGCAGCAGCGTTTCGGGCGAAATATCCGCGCCGTGTTGCGCGCCGAGCGCCAGCAGATCGCCGAGCGGCAGGAGACGCGCCACGTCCATGGCGGAAAGATGCGACTGGATGCGGGCCGGGGAATGATCCATACGATTATTGTACCATTATTTACTGCAGAGCCGTGCCCATCAGTATGCGCCAGGTTTGTCTTGCTGCGACATGTGCGGATGATAGTATTCCTGCCGGCCGGTCTCCGCTTCCGTATCGAGCGCCAGTGCGTGGAGATCGACATCATGCAGATGCGGGCCGCGCCGGATGACGATCGCGCCGAACAATTCGGCCTGCTCCGCCAGGATGGCGCGCCGCTTGAGCAGTTCAAGAACCGCCCACAACGCAACAATGATCTCGATGCGCTGTGCCGCCAGTGAGAGCACTTCTTCAAACGCGATCCAGGGGCGTTCGAGGAGCCGGGATCGAATACGATCCGCCATCTCGCCGACAGTCACGATTTTTGGCGCGGGCAGCGCCGCAACAGGCGGATCGAGCGGCAACCGTAACTGCATACGGCGTTGCACTGCGGCGATCATGTCAGCAAGCGTATGATCCAGTGCAGCCATACGTGGCGTGGCCGGCGGCGCAAGGCGCGCATAGGTAACCCGCCCTTCCATGCGGCGCAGGATGGCAGCCAGTTGCTTGAAGCGCTGATACTCGTGAAGCTGGCGCACCAGGTCGGTGCCATCGTCACCTGGATCATCAGCAGCGGACGGTGGGCGCGGCAGCAACGCGCGCGACTTCAACAGCAACAGCCGGGCTGCAACCGTCAGAAAGGATGAGAGTGATGCTGGATCGGGCGCATGCATGGCACGAACATGCGCAAGATACTGTTCGGCGACATGTGCCAGCGCAACCGTAGTGATATCCAGTTCCTCGCGTTCGATCAGACGCAGCAAGAGATCGAGCGGCCCTTCGAACACCGGTAGTGTGATGGTGTAATCAGGCTGATCGCCAATCATGGCATGGCTCCCGCTGCCGGCGGGCAGGCAATTCCGCGTGTGGAGGGTGCATATCGCCCGATGCCCGGCGTCTCGGATAAGCGGCGTCGCCAGGTCGAATCAATGCATATCATCTGCGGCGCGCAACGCGCTGGTCAGCGGAGTCGAGCGTTTCGTCGCATAATCACGGAGTATCTGTACCACAACCGGATCACTACCGGCTGCTGCCGCATACGTGGCGCTTCGCTGCTCATGGCCAGCGTGGACGGCAAAAGGGCGCAACGGCCCGTGACCGTGACGCGCAGCATATATGTAGAGGCGTGGCGCACTGTGCTGGAGGATCACAATCAGGCCATAGTAGAGAAGCGGAATGGTGCGCCCTGCCGAATCGACCTTGCCACAGTCGTGTAATAGCGCAGCCTGCAGGAGTTGAGGATGATCATACCCGGCGCGTGCCAGCGCATAATACACATCGAGACTATGCCGCTGGTCGAAACGCGGCATAGCCTCGAACAACCGCACCTGCTCATCATTCAGGATGCGAGCAAGCAGCGCCCGTTCATCGGGGCGCACGCGCGCGGTGAGTGCGGCGATGAGCTGGCGCAGACGATACGTCCAGCCGCGCCCAATCGGCAAAGTGCCCACATGATCGATTGCGTCTCGATCGCTCACCGCATGCAACTCAGATAATCTCGTCAAGCTGCTCGGCGAGATCGAAATCTTTCTGCGACAGCCCGCCAGCATCATGGGTCGTGAGGCTCAACGTCACCTTGCGCCAGCGAATATCAATATCGGGATGATGGCCTGCGGCTTCGGCCAGGAAGCCGACATTGACCACAAATGCAATTGCCGATGGGAACGATGGGAGCTGAAACGTCTTGCGAATCTCATCGCCATCGCGCGTCCATCCGGTCAGTTCACCGAGACGCTCCACGATCTCGGCCTCACTCAGTTTTTCTGCCATCTGCAACTCCTTATGCGCAGGGATCCACTCATCATCCAGGCACTGAGCGCCGGGTACTCGCCGGCAGTATGCCACTCTATCCACTGCCGGCCACGAGGTCTGCAACCCTTGCTCCGCATGCACGACTCAGGGTGCATGGGATGCCGGTGACAGCGCCGTGCTACCTGACGAAAGTAGTATACCAGGAGTCGTGCGTTTGCCGGGCATTGCGGGGCGGGATGATCGTTGTCATTCCGGGCGGTTGCCGCCGGGTCAGGCCCGATGACATGAGTATAAAGGAGGCGATAGCGGGGCTACACAAACAAACCCCTCGCACGTCATCGGGCGAGGGGGGCAGAGCAGGCAGGGTTCAGTCGAGGTAGCCGCGCAACTTCTTACCCAGATGGGGATGGCGCAACTTACGTAACGCGACCGCCTCAATCTGGCGAATCCGCTCACGCGTGATGCCGAACTCCACCCCTACTTCCTCAAGTGTGCGATAACGGCCATCCTTCAGGCCATAGCGCAACTGGATAATCTTGCGCTCACGTTCGGGGAGCTTCTGCAATACTTCTTCCAGTTGTTCGCGCAACATGGAGGCAGCAGCAGCTTCAGCCGGCGTCGAGACTCGATCATCCTCGATGAAGTCACCCATGCGCCCTTCACCTTCCTGACCTACCGGCATTTCCAGTGAGAGGGGATGCATTGATGCCTCAAGTGTACGCCGCACCTTGGTCGAACTGATCCCCATTGCGTCGGCAATCTCTTCTGGCGTCGGTTCACGCTGCATCGTCTGTTGCAGTTTGTGGGATGTACGCTTCACCTGGCTGATAGCCTCACCCATATGAACCGGCAGGCGAATCGTCCGGCTCTGGTCGGCAATCGCCCGGGTAATCGCCTGGCGGATCCACCAGGTTGCGTAGGTTGAGAATTTATGACCTTTCGTATAGTCGAACTTCTCAACGGCACGCATGAGGCCAATGTTCCCCTCCTGCACCAGATCCATCATCGTGAGGCCATACGATGTGTACTTCTTGGCGATCGAGACGACCAGCCGCAGATTGGCCTGGATCAGGTGCTGGCGAGCTTCACTGCCACTTGCCACCTGTTGCTCATACAGCATACGTTCGTGCCAGGAGCCATACTCCTCGCGCTCGAGGGCACAACGTGCCCGGTGCCCGGCCTCCATTGCTTTGGCCAGTATCACTTCCTGTTCAGCCGAGAGCAACGGCACCTGCCCGATCTCCTGCAAGTACATGCGCACTGGATCATCGAGCGCCACATCGGCCAGATCCGGCAATTCGGCCAGAAGATCATCTTCGGCGTTCTGCCCATTCTCAGCCGCCTCCGCCGGGCTCTCAACGACGCGAATGCCCTCGGCCTGCAACAGCGCGTACAACTGGTCCACATCAGCAACATGATGCTCCGGTTGTGGCAACGCGTCGAGTATTTCGCTATACGTCAGGAACCCGTGGGTTCGCGCGACATCAAGTAAATGCTCGAGCGTCCGCGCCCATTCCTGTTGTGTTCGCTCCACGATCTCGGTGGCCATGTGTCTGCCTTCTTATTGATGCACTACTGGTCGCCGGAGCCGACACGGCGCCTCCGACCGACGCTTGATTAACGATCGCCACGTGGCCTTGATGGCAACAAGAGGGGGCTAAGAGCAGAAGACTCCAAGCCCCGGGGTGCGTTGTCTGGCCAGGACGCTAACGTGGCGTCCCTTTTATTTCTCACGCTACTATAACATTAGTAAGTCGTTAAAGTCAACCCCTTTGTCCACTGATGTTATAAACAGGTTTTCCACTTATCCACATGGGCCACCGCGTGCCAGCGCCTGAGAACGCATGTTTTCCACACGTGGCTGTGGAATAGTGGCGCGATTTACCGCTATCCGTGATCGGCTTGACATGAATCTGGCGTTCGCATACGATCACGCGCATCATGGTATGCCGCAGACATTATAATCTTGCGCGTGGTTGCACCTGACGGTAGCTGTTCACGGTTGGAGTTTACGATGCGGCCACTGGCTATCGAATGTGACCATGTGTGTGGATGTGTGCCGGTTGTGGTAATGAGAGGGAACGATGACGTTTCGCGAAGCAGTGCTCGCTGTTGCCCGGCAGAATCAGAGCTGGCTGTGTGTCGGGCTCGATCCTGAACCTGGCCGTCTGCCGCCCCACATGCGTGCAGATGCTGACGGCGTCTTCGCATTTTGTGCCGCCATCATCGAAGCGACCGCGGATCTCGTATGCGCGTTCAAACCGAATATCGCATTCTTTGAAGCACTGGGCGCCGCTGGTATGAATGCACTCGATCGACTCATCAAGTTGCGCCCCGGGCCACCCGTGATCCTCGATGCAAAACGGGGTGACATTGGTTCGACCGCCGAAGCGTATGCGCGTGCCGTGTTTGACCACCTCGGCGCCGATGCCGTCACGCTCAATCCGTATCTTGGCGGGGATGCACTGGATCCATTTCTGCGTTATGCCGACCGTGGCTGCTTTATTCTCTGCAAGACATCAAATCCTGGCAGCGCCGATCTACAGGATATACCGCTGGCCGATGGGCGTCCCCTATACATGGCCGTCGCCGACTATGCGCGTGACGTCTGGAACGTCCATGGCAATGTCGGGCTGGTCGTAGGCGCCACACAACCGGACGCGTTAATCGCCGTGCGGCGCGCCTGCCCGAGCATGCTCCTGCTGATTCCAGGGGTAGGGGCGCAGGGCGGCGATCCGGCCCTGACCGTGCGCGCCGCCGCGGCAACTGGCGAGCCACTGACAATTGTCAATGCATCGCGTGCCGTTCTCTACGCCGATGATGGGCCCCATTTTGCCGCGGCGGCGCGCCGTGCCGCGCAGCGCCTGCGCGACTCGATCAATACGGCGCTTGTTGCACGCTGAATGCCTATCCGACACGGCGCCTCCGATCAATGGCAGACGGGTACCACCACGACAGGAGAGCCAGCAACATGCGAACGTCCGGGAAACGGTACCTGGCGCGCCGGCAAACAGTCGGGCGGGGTGGTATACTCTGCGGAACAATCGTTGCGCGAACACCCCCCAGGGCGCGGAACGCGAATCAATGAAGCAGAAAGGCCCGCCATGGCACGCGGGAACAACAATCAGCGAGTCGTCGCCGATAACCGGAAGGCGCGCCACGACTACTTCATCGAAGATAGCTACGAAGCAGGGATCGTGCTGACCGGCAGTGAGATCAAGTCGATCCGCGCTGGCCAGGTAAACCTGCGCGGTGGCTACGTACGTATCGTCAATGGTGAAGCCTGGCTGTACGATGTACACATCGCGCCATACGAGCAATCCGGCATCTACTACAACCACGAGCCGACGCGCCCACGCAAACTGCTGCTCCATCGGCGCGAGATTTCCCGTATTGCCGGCCAGGTCGATCGCCAGGGGTATACGCTGGTACCGCTGCGGCTCTATCTACAGGGGCGACGGGCCAAGGTCGAGGTGGGACTGGCACGCGGGAAAAAGCTGTATGACAAACGCGAAGATCTGGCGCGTCGTGAGGCGCACCGCGAGGTTGAACGCGCGCTGAAAGAGCGATCGCGAAGGTAACATCCGGCGGCGGTCTCAGGATGTTCCTGTTACGTTCGCTCGCTCAACCGGCTCGGCCGACGGATCCTGGAAACGATACCCGATGCCGCGCACGGTCCGGATAAGGACCGGATTCGCCGGGTCAGGCTCCAGTTTTTCACGCAGCCAGCGCACATGCACATCGATGGTGCGGTTCGAGCCAAGAAAATCATCACCCCAGACTCGTTCCAGCAACAGATCACGCGACAGGGCGATGCCGCTGTTGTGCATGAGGCATGCCAGGAGATCAAACTCCTTGTGGGATAGTTCGATTTCGCGTCCCTCGTACCACACCCTGCGACTGCTCCGATCGAGCCGCACCGGCCCGGAGTGCAACACATCGGGCGTCGGTGTTTGCCGTTGCCGTTCCTTCCAGCGAAGAATTGCCCGCACACGCGCCAGCAACTCCCCCATGCTGAATGGCTTGACCACATAGTCGATCGCCCCAAGCTCGAGCCCGGCGATACGATGCGACTCATCCTGCAGGGCTGTCAGCATGACAATCGGAATGAATGTTTCTCTGGCAATGGCACGACAGATAGAGAAGCCGTCAAGCCCGGGAAGCATAACATCCAGGATCATGAGATCAGGATGCACCCGGCGCGCCATCTCCAGGCCCGCAAGACCATCTGCAGCCGTCTCAACGTCAAACCCCGCCTGCTCAAGGTTGTAGCACAGCGTTTCAAGCAATACGCTATCGTCTTCTACCAGCAGTATTGTTGTCATAGTCTCAACTATAGCCGCTTGAGGTTAACTTTCGATTATGGCGCCGTTAAACTCGCTGTAAACGCACCCGGTGAAAACCATAGCATGTCCGTCACGCACCTGACGCGATTTCGCTCACTAACTCTCTTGCAGGAGCCAGTAGCCGTTGTCTATAATCGCTTCAACATCGTGCTTCGTCTGTACTTGTGAGGCATTCTGATGGAACAGGCTCCCTCCAGTATGCAGCGCGCCGTCCGCGGCCAACTCAACCCGCTGGATGATGTTGAGCGGAAGCTACGCAGCGCTATTTTCGGCCAGGAGCGCGCGATCGAGTCGCTGGTGCGCTTGTTGAACCGTGCGCGCTACGGGTTTTCGGCGGGCAACCCGCGCCGTCCGCGTGCCACGCTCCTGTTTCTGGGGCCGACCGGTGTGGGCAAGACGGCGACCGTGCGACGACTTGCACAATTGCTCCGTCCTGATGGTGAGGCGTTCCTCAAGATCGATTGTTCATTGTTCAGCCAGGGTCATGAGGTTTCGGCGCTGGTCGGTGCGCCGCCGTCGTATGTCGGCCGCGACCAGAAGCCGTTGTTGAATCCCGATATCATCGAGCAGGACAATAGCGTCGTGCTGTTTGATGAGATTGAAAAGGGTCAGCCGGAATTGTGGAACCTGTTGCTGCAGATTATGGAAGATGGCGAGATTCTGTTGCTCAATGGCGGGCGGCGGGTATCGTTCCACAGTAGCATCGTGATTCTGACAACCAATGTCGGCGCGAAAGAGATGGTTGACTTTCTCGACCGGCGCACAATCGGGTTCCGCACGTCGCATCAGGATGTCGAGTCGACCGGCCAGCAGATCTACCAGATTGGCTTTGAGGCACTGCAGAAGGTATTTCAACCTGAATGGATCAATCGTCTTGACGAGATCATCGCGTTCCGGCCACTCTCGAGCGAGGTACTGCGCCAGGTGCTTGACCGGATGCTACTCGAGGCCAATGAGCAGTACCTGCGCCATGGGATCCATGTCACGTTAACCGAACAGGCGCGCGAGTATGTCTTGCGGAAGGGTTTCGAGCCACGATTTGGTGCGCGCCCGTTACGCCAGCAACTGCTCAAACTGGTGGAGGCGCCGCTCGCCGATCTGATGGCATCGGGTGGCATTCCTGCAGGCAGCCGGGTGCTGGTTGTCGCCACAGGGATCGATCGGCATGGGGAGGCGCTGAATTTCTTTTACGAGCCGGCGCCGGAGTTGCTCATACAGGCAGAGGAGTTGCGTGCTGCCGAGGTGGGCCGATCGAGCAGCGATGGGCCGCAACAGCCAAGCATTGGCCTGACTGCCGATCGCGGCCATACGATAGAGCATTCCACCGGGCCACTGGGAGCGCGCGGCCCGCGGTTAACGCCGCGCCGCATTGATGAACGCCGGTGAGAGTGGTTGTCAGGTAAGCAGGCGGGGTGGCGGGTTGCGGCGGCTCTGCCGCGCGCCCGCCGCCAGGTATCATCTCTGCTCACGCCCGAATCACACCGCTGCACCAGATAACCGCCACATCTATCTTGCGGTACGGTTGATAGAACCCATCCCTTGCCCTGCTCAACCTTCCCGGAAGACTCTCAGGGTTCTATGGAGCGTCCAATCTCCTCCCGGGTCGGAATACTGCCTGGCCCGAGCCCTTCAACGCTACGCGCGGCCACGCAGGCAGCAAAGTGTGCCGCTTCGAGCGGATCGCCGGTTTCGTCGAGCCGAATCAGCAAGGCCGCGGCAAAGACGTCGCCGGCGCCGGTGGGATCGCGTTCGGCGGCCGGGCATGCCGCGATATGGTGCGGCTGGCCCTGAACGAAGAGTGTCGCGCCGGCTGCACCACGCGTCAGCGCCACCAGGCGACAGTGTTGTGCGTACGAGCGGGCGAGCGCCTCGTCACCGCGCACATCCTCGATACTCATGACGAGCGCATCCATCCGCGCCAGCAGGCGTGCTGACGGTTTCCATGGCAGGTACTGGATTGCCGCCGGCAGCTGTGCGCTCCAACTGCGCATCATACCCTGCGGGGTCATGCCAAGCAAGGCGTGCGGAAAGGCATATGCCAGTTCTTCGGGCGTCTCCGCGAGGATCGGGCCAAGATGCACGATGCGTGCGTCACGCCAGGCGAGCGGCACATGATCGAGCGTGATCGCACCGGAAGATGCGTGGAGGATTTGCACCCGCCCATCCGGCGTGTAACGATTCTCGAAGATGGGCGTCTCCATCCCGTTGATGAACGTGACGCCAATCGCAGTGGGCCAGCCATCCGGGAGGGTTGCGCGCGCAGACACGACTCCGGCCCTGCGTCCGAGCCGGTGGGCAGTCAGTGCGGCATAGATGGCGGTGCCGCCTGGTATACGGCTGCCGTCGGGGAGCACGTCACGGGTGAAATGGCCGAGCAGGAGATAATCAGGTGTCATCATGCAAGAAGTGACGGCAAGCGATCGTGCTGGCGCGTGGCCGTCCGGTTGCGTGCCATGCCGTGCTCACGATTGTTTTGCCGGATAGATGACGACCTTTCGGTTCTCGCCCTCGCCGCTGCTCTCGGTATAGACCGTCGGATCGGAGCGCAGGGCAAGATGCACGATTCGCCGCTCGTAGGCGCCCATGGGTTCAAGCATCAGTGGGCGGCCGCTCTGGCGCACACGCTCGGCCATGCGGCGCGCCAGCCCTTCCAGTGATTCCTGGCGGCGCTGGCGATAGTTGCCAACGTCAACCACCACCTGCGGCCATTTTTGCACATGGCGGCTCACTATCAAGTTGACCATAAACTGCAACGACCGCAATGTCTCGCCACGACGCCCGATCAGCAGGCTCATGGCTTCTTCGTCCGCCCCTTCGATATGGAGCGTAATGGTCTCTTCCGGTTCGCCGCGCGGGCCAGGAACGGTGCTGAGCACAGCTGTCACATAGCCATCAATATCCATGCGCTCAAGGATGTCTTCGAGAATCCCGCGCGCCGTCTGTTCAAGCGAGCCTGTTGCCGGCGACGGCGCGCGTGGCGGCGTCTCATCAATATCGTCGTCGACGACCGTCACACGCACGAGCGCCTCATCGCCATTCCCGCCCTGTTCGAGCACCTCGATCGCCACTTCGTCGCGATCTTTGCCCAGCTGGGCCAGAGCAAGGCGGATAGCCTCGGATACGGTACGTGCGCTAATCTCGATGCTTTTCATGGCGCCCTCGGATTGGAAAACGGACAACCGCGTGCCGGTATAATCCGGTGCGGTAATGCTTTACTTGCGCGACTTCCTGCGACGCAGATTTGGCGGCGCGCCGGTGTGGCGCTGTTCCGGGGCTTCGGCGCCGGCATCGCTTTCGCCGGGTTGTGCTTCGCCGGAATCGCCGCGTTGTTCGGTCAAGGGCCGCAGCACGTCCCAGAAGTCAACTTTTTGCGGCGTCTCATCCGGGGTTGCCGTTCCACTCGCCGGCGTTGATGGTGCCGTCTGCATGGTTGGCGGTATGACCGGTGGGAAGAGGCCGGCATCGGTGGGCAGGAACTTCAGATAGTTTGCCAGCGATCCCCAGCCAGAAATGACATACTGCTGAATGACCGACAGAATGCTACCGACCACCCAGTAGAGCACGGCGCCACTGGGGAAGACGAAACCGATATAACCGAACACGATTGGCAGGACCAGCATCGACTGCGTCATCGCCTTCTGCTGCGGATCCTGGATGCGTGGCGTTGCCATCAACTGCACCAGCAACTGAAACACCACGGAGAGCACCGGAAGAATATAGAGCGGGTCAGTCTTGCCCAGGTCGGGCAACCAGAGGAACCCGCCAGCAAGCTGCGGCTGGTTCAGCGCTGCTGTCACACCCGTGAGAGTGATCCCCTGTTCGCCGAGCACGCGCAGCATGGCATCGCCGGCATATTCGGCAGGCGAGACGCGCGTCAGGTTAATCACCGCCTGATACACACCGAGAAAGATCGGGAGTTGCAAGAACATGGGCAGACATCCGCCGGCCGGGTTAACCTTGTACTCACGGTAGAGACGCATGGTCTCTTCCTGGAGTTTCTGCGGATCTTTGCCATATTTGCGCTGCAGCTCCTTCATATGGGGCTGCAGTTCCTGCATTTTGCGCGTTGACTGGATCGACTGAATCGTCAGTGGCAGGATCAGCACACGTGCAACGATCGTGAACAGAATAATCGCAAACCCGGCACTGCCTGTCCACGAATAGAACATCAGCAGAACCTGCTTGAGAAACTCTACAAATGCGAGCCAGATGGGCATGGCACCATTCCTAATCTTGCGAGTTCTGTTTCGGCGCGCCGTGTGCCGCCAATCCGGTGTGTCTGAGCCAGAAGAGCCGGGCGGCTGGCGCTTCAGTGAACATACCCGGAGGGCACGGTTCCCTGTGGATGTCCGGCCTGGTGTTGTGCCGGCTTCCACACACCGGCGCGCTGGAGCAACTGCTGGATCATCGCTTGCAGCTGCTGAAAGTCGATATCGGCAAGCGCCGCTGCGCGTGCAATAAAGACCAGATCCCACCCGGGATCGATCGCAGTATACATCAACCGCACTGCTTCACGCATCCGGCGCCGGATACGATTCCGAACGACGGCGCCGCCCAGCCGTTTTGCGGCGACAAAACCGCAGCGTGAGACGCGCCGCCGGTTTGGTGCCGCATTCAACGCCAGGAGCGCGACATCCCAGCTCCGGCCATCGCGGCGGACCCGCTGATACTGCTCAGGTGCACGAAGGCGATAGGCACGTTTCATTACAGACTGTGGGCGATGGATGCAAGGATGGTAAACAGCGTACATGGTACTCGACGCCCACAGCGTACCATTGACCTATCGGTGGGCGCGGCGAAGCTCGCGGCGATCGTCGCTGACCGTCAGGCGATGGCGGCCGCGCAGGCGACGGCGGCGCAACACTTCGCGCCCGTCTTTTGTTTCCATACGGTGCAGGAAGCCATGTTTGCGCCGGCGCGGAATACGCTTTGGTTGCCATGTTCGTTTCGGCATCGATATGAACCTCGTAATACAATGCTCTGCGCCGGGAACACCAGCCGCACAGCGGGAACGATCTGGACGAATTGCCGTCAGGAACAACACTGATGCAATGCCTGACCGGCGCAGCAATGCCGCGCCGGTCCGAGAGATTATACCTGTGGTGATGGTTGGATGTCAAGGCAACGCTAGTCGTCGTCCATCTGCTGCAAGGTACGGCGGATAGCATCACGCTGGCGGCGCGAATTGCGATCCTCCGGCTCGTTCTCGTCATCATCCTGGCGACGGCGGCGATCGCCCTTACGCTGGCCACCAAACTTCGACATCAGATCCTCAATTGTTGCATTGCCGCTGAAATCTTCGTCGGCATCGGCGGCAAGGTATGACTCCGGTGGTCGTTCGCTCGACCGATCCGGTCGCGGCGGGCGCGGTGGTCGCTCTTCGCGTGGGCCGCGTCCTTCGCCGCGCGGTGGCCGTCCCTCGCTGCGGGGGCGCTCCTCGCGTGGCAAAGGCGGCTCCTCGCGCGGTGTGTCCTCGAGGCGCAGACTCAGGCTGATGCGCTTGCTCTGTGCGTCGACATCGATCACCCGCACCTGGACCTTATCGCCAACCTTCACCGCATCCTCAACCTGTGCCACGCGCGCGTTCGAGAGCTCGGAAATATGCACCAGGCCATCGCGACCTACACCGATATCAACGAACGCACCGAAGGGAGCGAGGCCACTGACCGTTCCCTCGAGGATCTGGCCCTTCTGGAGTTGCTGCAACTTCTGGCCGCGCTGGGCACGCCGCAAGCTCAGGCTGATGCGCGCACCTTCGGCATCTACCTCCAGGATTTTGAAGGTGTGCGTCTGGCCGACCTGTACAACATCTTCGGCCTTCTCCACCCGACCTTCGGCCAGTTCCGAGACATGCACCAGGCCATCCTTGCCGACGCCAATATCCACAAACACGCCAAACGGCGCCAGGCCGGTGATGGTCCCTTCGACATTATCGCCAACCCGCAGCCCCGCAAGCGCCTGGTGATTCACTTCCGGTTTCTTCCGGCCTCGCCCACCGCGTGGTTCCGCGACCCGTTCTCGGGAACGCATCGTCAGGCTGATGCGCCGGCCATCAGGTTCAACACTCTTCACGCGCACCTTGATCACATCGCCGATCTTGACGACATCGCTCGGCGAGTCAATACGCGTATCGCTCATTTCAGAAATATGCACCAGGCCGTCGCGGCCAACGCCAATATCGACGAAGATGCCGTACAGCGCGATAGATGTCACCCGGCCTTCCAGTTCCATGCCCGGAACCAGATCCTTGACACGGCGTGGGCGCGTTGCCGGTACCTCTTCCGGTGCCTGGTAACTTGCCGCTTCGGGCGCGGCAGCGCTTTCGGCGACCGGCGCCGGTGCCGCTTCGAGTGCGGCAGCGCTTTCGGCGGTCACATTGCTCTCAGCGGTTGCTTCGATCGGGGCAGCAAGGCCGTCCCCATCAACCGCCAGAGCAGCCGGCAGTTCAGGCGCCTCAGCGCCGTCTGGTGCTGAGGCGTTCTCCGGCTCAATCACTGCAATATCATTTGCGGTGGTAAGCAAGTCGCCCAGCAATTCGTTCCGCTCCTCGACGGGGCGCTCCTGATCGGTCATGACCAACCGTCCTCCTGGTTAGGTGTCTGCCTGTACAATGGTTTCCAAGCATATATTAATGGTTCAACTCCGCGCGAACCAGATCGACGAGCCCACCCTCCTGCAAATCTTCGAGCCGGTAGTATGTGCCCTTCAGATGATGCGCCAGCTGGCGCGCCAGCCCGCGCTCAAAGATCGGGTGTTCGGTATCAATGACCACTGAGCGGATCGACTGTGCCGCGATGAAATCCGCCAGCGCATAGCTTTCGGCCTGCGGCGGCAGATCACCCATGGAAACATTCGCCTGCCCATCGGTCAGCAAGACCAGCAGCGGCACCACTTCAGGATCATGGCGTCGCGCCCGGTCCAGCACTTCGTAGCCCAGCAACAGGCCGCGCGAAAGGGGCGTCTTGCCGCCGGTCGGCATCTGTTGCAACTGGCGCTGTGCCAGTTCGACACTATTCGTCAACGGCAACAGCAGTGTCGCATAATCACGCTGGAACGACACCAGGCCGACCCGGTCGCGGCGCTGATAGGCATCGCGCAGCAGAGAAAAGACTGCCGCTTTTGTGGAGCGCATTCGCTCCTCAGCGGCCATGCTCCAGCTCGCATCGACGACGAAACAGACCGCGTTCCGTGTTTTGCGAACCCGCACCTTCTGGCGCAAATCGCCGCGACGCACAATCACGCGCCGTTTGCGTTCAACCGCGACATCCTCCTCACGGCGCTGGCGCTGGTACGGCGCGGCTTCACGCAACGTCGCGTCCAGCGCCAGATCGGTGACGCGTCGGGCCGGTCGGCTGGTAATGTACCGCCCTTGCTTCCGCGTTGTGCGCGTGCGGCTCCGTTTACCAGGCGAGCGCCGCTGCAGCCGGTCGCGGTTGCCTTCCAGGCGTTTCGGCTGAAACACCTGATCGGAACTAAAGGTTTTCCCGCCATCGCCCTTATCGGCGCTGCCTGGCGCGGCATCGGCTGCACTGGCGGCACTTGCTGCCGGCGGGATCCCCTCATGCTCTTCACCAGCACGCGATTCGCTGTCTGGCTCGCCAGCCGTCAGGCTATCGACTTTTTTTTTACGTGCTCGGCGTCGGCAGTGGCCTCATCACCGAGGTCGCCCTTCACGCGTTCAAGGATCTGGCCAACGCGCGCTTCGTCGAGTTTCACTTCTGTGAACGGCTGGCGACGCATACGGTGTGGTAGCGCCAGTTCGGCTGCCAGCCGGATGTCTTCGACCGACAGGCGTGTCCGACCGGCCCAGGCGGCGTGGGTGCGTGCCGTTTCAAGAATCGCCAGGTCGGCGCGGTGCCCATCGACGCCCAGATCGAGCGCCAGCGCTGCAACAGCCGCCATGTCGCCGCGCACAATCTCCACCGCCGGCAGCAACGCTCGTGCCGCGATGATACGCTGCGCCAGCGCCGCCTCGTCATCCTGCCATGCCGCTGCGAACGCCTCGGGATCGCTCTCATACGCCATGCGGCGCTCGATGACCGCCACACGCCCGGTGACATCGGTAATACCTGAAATCTCGACCACCAGGCCGAAGCGATCGAGGAGTTGCGGCCGCAACTCACCTTCTTCAGGGTTCATCGTGCCGACGAGGATGAAGCGCGCGGGATGCGACACACTGATACCCTCGCGTTCCACAGTATTGATCCCCATCGCCGCGGCGTCGAGCAACACATCAACCAGATGGTCGTCGAGCAGATTAACTTCGTCAACATACAGCAAGCCGCGATTGGCCTGCGCCAGCAACCCCGGCTCAAAGCGTCGTTGCCCTTCCGTCAGCGCGTGCTCCAGGTCAAGCGATCCGACGACACGGTCCTCCGACGCTGCAACCGGCAGCTCCACCAGGCGCGTGGACCGTTCGGCCACCGGAAGTTCCTCGCCACGGCGGAGCCGCGCCACACACGACTGGCACATGGCGGATGGCCGATCGGGCGGGCAGCTGTACGGGCAATCGGCAACAACGGTGATATGGGGGAGGAGCCGTGCCAGGCCGCGTACGGCGGTCGACTTGGCAGTTCCCTTCTCGCCGCGGATCAGGACGCCGCCGATGCGTGGGTTGATCGCGTTCAGGATCAGGGCGCGTTTGAGTCGTTCCTGCCCAACCAGTGCGCTAAATGGGTAAATCGGCCGTTCAGATGGCATGAGCCCCAACTTCTTCCGCACAACACAATGCACCTCCAGCCGAAGCTGTGGCCGGAGGGACTGCGACGACTATGATATGGCCGAAGCATCTGCAGCTTCTGCCGTGACTAGTAGACACAGAACCAATGACGATTCAGAGCTGTTCATATGCCGGACGGCGTTATTGTCGCACAAAGACCGGCAAAAGTCAAACGGCGGCAACCGCTCGTTTGCGCCTGGCGCGCAATTGATGCTATAATGCGGGTGCGTCTAGCGCAGCATCGGCACATGATACCGGGCTGCGCCTTGTGTGTTTATTGCTAACGGAATGGGATCGGCAGCGCCATGGATGGTAAAAACGTTCTATATGGAGAAACGGCAATGGACAGGCTGGTCCAGCAGGTACGCGCCGCCGGCCAGCCGCAAGACATCCAGAGCCTGACAGAGCGCTATCTTGAGATTCTGCGCGAGCTTGTGCTCGCAGGGGAGCAGCAGGCATGAGCGAGCGTCCAACATTCAAGGGTAGTGTGGAGCAGCGGACCCTGGCCGAGGAGATCTATCAGATAATGGTGGCGCAAGGGCGCTTTTTTGCCGACGATGCGCCAATTCGCCAGACGCTTGCAAACCTGGTGGATTTTTTCGCGACGCAGCGCAAGATGGATCCGCAAGAAGCTGCCCGGCGAATCGACGAGGCGCTGCGTGAGAACAGTACGGTATTCACCCGCCAGGAAGTTGACGGTGATGTGCTGTTTGTAACGTCGCGGCGCGGGCGGTACGTGCAGCCGCAGATCGACACGGCGCACATGTTCAGGAATCGGCTGTACGAGCCGGAGAATCCGCTGCCGGTCGATGATATCAGTGTCGTTGTGACGACCACGCGTCCGGCGCTCACGACGGTTGAGCCGGTCTTTATCTCCGAGTACTGGCAGGAACAGGCCGGTCTGACGCCGGTCATGCCCGCACTGGTGGTTGAGACGCCGGTGATCGAGGCGGTGCCGGGCGCCGAAGAAGCGGTTGGCGAGGCGGCGCCGCCTGTAGAAGAGACACTTCCCGTCAGGCCGGTCGAGGTCGCGGCGCCGGCGCAGATCAACTCGGTCATCACATTGCCCAATGGTCTGCAGATTGATCTGCATCGGCCGGTGGTGGAGTTGATGGCGCAATATGGCAATACGCTTATGGC
Source organism: Chloroflexota bacterium (assembly GCA_013388755.1). GTDB lineage: Bacteria > Chloroflexota > Chloroflexia > Chloroflexales > Roseiflexaceae > JACAEQ01. The sequence continues at coordinate 11,858 of JACAEQ010000015.1, read as the reverse complement.
ACAACTCCGCGCTGCCATCGAAGCCGATCCGCTGCGCCGGCTGGTGTTGTTTGGCAATCAGGCGTTTCCGGAAAGTGCGCTGGTGAGTTTCGGTAAGAATGATCTGCGCCGGATCAGCGATTATATCAAGGAAGTGGGTGAACCGCTGCTGGATACGCAGATCATCGCCGATATTTTCTACCATAACCCGCGCCAGAGCGACTATGAGGTGTTCCGTTTCGCGCTCAACTATCGCCTGAGCCGTGAGAAAGATTTCGAGTTCGTCGGTGTTGATGGCGCTCGCCTCTGGTCGGTGCGCAATCTGCCGGCCATCGGTACCAAGCGCGTTAAGGCGAGCGAGATGGGGCAGATCGCCGGTTTTCTTGAAGAGGGCTTCGATGACAGCCTGGCTGAGCAGAGCGCTGATGCCATTCGCAAGCATGGGCAACTCAGCCATGTGTTGACGTTCTTTGAGTGGGAGTATGGCATTCTCCCGTTTACACGTGCCATGGCGGCATTGCTGCCCGCGCCGTTGCTGGCCGACCAGCGCAGCGCCGTGCTGCGCTTTGAACTGCCGCAGCACTATGCCAGCACACTTGTTGAGTTGCGCTATCCCACCGGTAATCGCGGCGGGTGGTTGCAGGGTTTCGAAGCGCTGTTCCACGATTATCTGGTGTCAGGTGCATTGATTACGCTCATGCGTACCGACGATCCGCATACGTTTACGCTGACATATGAGGAACAGCCGGAAACGCAGGATCGCTTGCTGATCCTTGATGAAACCAAGAAGACGCCGAAGTTCGCCTTTGCCAATGTCTCCTACGCCTGTGCGGTTGATACCGATATGCTGGTCAACCAGCAGCAGTATGGTCGCCTACGCAATCTCAAGGCGTTTCCCATGAATGAACGCCGCAAAGGTGATGCGATGCTTGAGCATGTGTTTGAGACCGTCGGCAATCCGGTGGGCACGCGTGCCGAGCCACGCTATGTCGCCAGCGTTGAGACGCTGTTTGTGGCGATGAATGTGCTTCGCCCGGCATCGCACGAGTATCTGATGCATCTGCTCGCCGAGGGCGAGCATTTCACGCCAGATGAGGAAACACCCGGTAACTGGTTCTATGCGCCACCCCCCTCGATCCACGATGATGCGGATGCAGAGATGGACGAGGATGAAGATGATTTTGACGACGAATAGCCAGTGTTTCTCCTGAGTTGCGGGGCGGGGGCCGCCGGCCCCCGCTCTGCCATCTGAACCATGAATCTTGCTTCCCACCTGCGCACCCTCGCGGTGCGTGACCATCTTGTGATCAGCGAGTTACGCCCGCTTTCGGGGTTGGCGCACACCGACCGTGACGAGGTCTGGCCGGTGTGGCAGCGTATCCCGGTTGAGCGGCGGGTTGAGATCGTGCATGCCCTGATGGAACTTGCTGAAGAAAATGTCGATCTTGATTTCACCGAGGTATTTCGCTGGCTCCTCGACGATCCGGCTGCAGCGGTGCGCACCGGTGCCGTTGAAGGGTTGTGGGAGTGCGATGCGCCGTCTGTTATCCGCCGGCTGTTGGCTCTGGTACGCGACGATCCGTCAGATGATGTGCGCGCAGCTACGGCGACGGTGCTTGGTCGGTATGCGTACCTCGCCGAACTCGAGGAACTTGATGCTGCCCTGGGCCGGGAATTGCACGATGTGTTGCTGGCGCTGATCCGGGACCCCCGGCAATCGCTGGAAGTGCGGCGCCGTGCAGTGGAAAGCGCCGGTTATTTCGCCGGCAGCGACGATGTTCAGCAGCAAATCGAGCACGCCTATGCCAGCGATGAGCAATTGCTGCGCGAAAGTGCGCTGGCAGCAATGGGGCGCTCGATGTTGCCACGCTGGTTGCCGGTGGTCAGTCGTGAGATGGATAGCCCCTCGCCTGCGCTGCGTTACGAGGCGGCGCGCGCTGCAGGAGAAATGGCCGACAATGCGCGTTCGATCGTTGCGCGGGTGGCCAGGCTGTGCGGCGATGACGACACGGAAGTCGCGCTGGCGGCGATCTGGGCGCTGGGCCAGATTGGCGGTGAGATGGCGCGGCGCGCGTTGCAGCAGTTGAGCCGCAGCCAGGATGAGACACGCCGGCAGGCAGCGGCCGAGGCGCTTGACGAACTGGCGCTGGATCAGGGTTTTCTGGGTGGCGATTGGCGAAATAACTAGGGGCTGACCATGCCATCATGATGGGCCGCTGGTCGCAATACTGTTATCTCTGTGTATCTTGCGTGACCGCATGCAACTCGCCGATCTCGCGTCTCTTTCGCATTATTCACGAATCTATGTCTCGCCGCATCTTGATGATGCCGCGCTCTCATGTGGTGGGTCGATTGCGGCGGCTCCGGCGGATGCACTGGTTGTGACGCTCTGTACGGCTGCGCCCCCACCCGGTGCATCTTTCAATGCGGTGGCCGTCGAGTTTCACGCAGAGTGGGGCCTTGCCCCCGCCGAGGTGATGGGCGCTCGCCTGGCTGAGGATGCCGCTGCAATGGCAATCCTGGGAGCCGACTATCATTATGCGGGGATGCTCGACGCAATCTACCGCGTTCCGGATGTGTATGATAGCCGCGCGACACTTTATCGCCCACCGGTGCCGGGCGATCCGATGATGTCACAGGTGCGTGATCTGCTCATGGCGTTGCACCGTGGCGCACCACAGGCCACCATCTATCTGCCGCTGGGTGTTGGCGATCACGTGGATCACCTGGCGGTGTTTGAAGCTGCAGCTTCGCTTCCCACCCTACCCGTCGCTTTTTATGACGATATCAACTATGCGCTGGCGCCGCGGGCCGTCGAGCAACGACTGGCTCTGATCGGGCGGCCGCTCATTGCGCGGTGTGTTCCCTTTGATGAGCATGCCCTGAAGTCCAAAATTGCAGCAATCGCCGCCTATGCCAGCCAGATGGATGCCCTGTTCGGCGGGGTGACGGCGATGACGGCGGCGATCACTGCCTACCATGCCTCCCTGCACCCGGCGCATGGCGGCTATGCCGAGCGCGTGTGGCGGAGCGCGTAGGTCGTGGGGTGGCATCCAGTTATGCACGACTCTGCCGCAGGCAAGCTGGTCACCGCGCCGGTTGCCATCATATCGCCGGATCCCGCGGATTGGGATAGCTTCGTCGCTCTTCATAACGATGGCCATCTCCTGCAATCATCTGGCTGGGGCGCATTGAAAGCGCGTTTTGGCTGGAAACGGCACATACTTGCTGCCATTGAGGGGACGGCCATCCGCGCCGGAGCGCTGGTGCTGGAGCGCCGGCGTTTCGGCCTGTGTGTGCTGTATGTGCCGCGTGGCCCGCTTTTCAGCGGCGATGCCGTCATTGATCGGCTTCTGCTGGATGCACTCGACCGGCTGGCGCGCCGGCAGCGAGCGGTGTTCGCGCGCCTGGAGCCGAATGTATCGGCTGATGATGAGCGTGGGGCGGCGCTGGATGCGGTGCTGCTCCAGCGTGGCATGCGGCCGGCGACAACCATCCAGCCGCGCAGTACTATTCATCTTGAACTGATGCCTGAACCTGAGCGGCTGCTGGCGGCGATGAGCAAAGGACATCGCGCTGACATCAAGCGCGCTGCACGAGAAGGCGTCGAGGTGCGGGCAGGCGGCGCGCCCGCCGATCTGGATGCGTTTTACGCGATTATGCAGGCAACCGGTGCGCGGGCGGAGTTCGCCATCCATGCACGTGCCTACTATGCTGGCGTGCTGGACGTGCTGCGGGATGCGGTGCGTCTGTGGCTGGCGGATCATCGTGGCGTGACGGTTGCTGCGGCTATCACGGCGGCATGGGGACAGACGGCGGTCTACCTGTACAGCGGTTCAACGGTGGAAGGATTGCGCTGCGGCGCTCAGCACGCCATCCAGTGGCAGGCGATCCAGTGGGCGCGCACGCGCGGCGCCACATGCTACGATTTCTGGGGCATACCCGATGGGCTGGGCCAGGCCGCTGTATGCGCCGATCCTGCCGCGCGTGCGCGCCTGGAGGCGGAAGCGCAGAACGATCCGCTCTATGGCGTCTATCGCTTCAAAAAAGGGTTCGGCGGCAGCGTCGTGCGTTATCTCCCGGCCTACGATCGGGTGTTTCTCCCACCATTGTATGCGCTCTGGCGCCGGCGCACCGAGGGATGAAGCTGCGGCCGGTGGGTCACGGTCGCAGACTGATGCCCTGAACTCATCGAAGGAGTGCGGGCCCTGCCATGCTGAGGGCGGATAGGGTGGCCGGGCGCAAGGGGGATTTGCGGCATTAGGATGCGCCATTGTGATCTCACACGGTTTCTGCCTGCTACAAACACTGCCATGGAACCAGAAGCAAATCTTACGCTTGAAGAAGCGCAGCGCTTGATCGCATACCTCAAGGCTGAACTTGAACGTCAGCGCGCCGTCAATGCTGAAATGCGGCGCGCAGCAGCGGAAATGGCACGGGCATTTCAGGAGTCACTGGCGCGCTCGCATCAGGCGGCGCAGGATGGCGATCTTGAACAGGTGCGGCGCATTGTGATCGAAAATCGTCAGGCGTGGAGCGAATGGTTGCGGCAGATCGTTGAGGCTGCCGGGAGGAAGCCGTGATTCGAGCAGTTGTCTTTGATATGGGCGGCACGTTGCTGAAGTTTGTGCGTCCTGGCAATGGGACGTGGCGCGAGTTTGAGGAACGCGGCATCCGTGGCCTCTATCGCTATCTCGTCGCGCAGGGGCATCCGCTCGCTGCGCAGGAAGAAGCATTCGTGGAGCGCATGTTTGTACGCCTGGCCGAAGGGTGGGAGCAGGCGACCGGCGGCCATATCAACCTGCGCGCCGCTGACTGGATCGCGGCAGGCGCTGCGGATCATGATCTAGCACTGTCTGACGGTGCGCTGCTTGAAGCTGTCCATCATTATGCCCGGCCACTACGAGATGGCGTGACAGCCATGCCTGGCGCAGGTGCGGCGCTGGCCACGCTGCGGTCGCGCGGCATCCGTACCGGTTTGATCTCCAATACGATCTGGCCCGGCGAGTTGCACCGCGAGGACCTGGCGGCCCTGGGGTTGCTGGAGCATATCGAGTATGCCGTATTCTCCGGCGACCTGGGCGTCTGGAAACCACGCCCGCAGATCTTCATGCACGTGCTCGAGCGCCTTGACGTCGCACCTGAGAACGCTGTGTTCGTCGGCGATAGCCCGCGCGAGGATATTCGCGGTGCGCAGGCGGTGGGGATGCGCGCGGTCTGGATTCGAAGCCCGGAGTTCGCCCTGCCAGATGATATTCATCCTGATGCGATTATCACGACGCCGGGCGACATTCTCGATCTGCTGGGGTGATCTGCCCTTGCTCGATTTCTTTACCGATAGAGTGAATCAGTAAGAGTCTATCTGATGTGATGCGCGCATCCGTCCCACGTCTCACGCGCATTTGAGGTTTTATGACGATTGCGTCTTAGGGGTCGCTGATGCAGTACTTCGCTTCTTCTTTTTCGGCTTGACTAATTGGATTAATGTCCGTAATGCCGTATTCACGGCTTCCGAGTCGGGAAAATAGTCCTGTACATCTGGATCAAGCGTCACGGTTCCTTCGGGGCGGGTTATCTGCTGTACCAGTGTGGTGCCATCCTCGCGATGGATTTTGAGAGTATATCCATCGCGTAATTGTTGATAATACTTTCCACGAATACCAACTCGCCCACTGAAGTTGTATTCAGCGCGCATCTCTTCGTCATTTGCGTCGCTATGGTCTCGTTTATCGCTCATAATACATGCGCTCCTGCGCCGTAGCTTTGCGGCAACTGATCAGTCGAATCGTATGCTCGCGATCTGCATGCACCACTAACAATACCCGTCCTCGTTCTGATTGACCAATACTGATGAATCGATCTTCGCTTTCCGAGTGTTCTTCATCACCGAAGGTGATGAGATACGGGTCACTGAAGATGGTCGCAGCTTCGGCAAATGTCACCCCATGTTTGCGGGCATTCGTTTTCGCTTTGCGATCGTCCCATTCAAAGATCAAGCTCATACTGGTCGCTCATCGCACACCGTTTGTTGGTCATAGCCTAGCACAGCTACCTTCGTGCCGCAACTCCTATTCACGTCCATCTGTCCGGCAGAACGAGCCTGAACACGAGCTATTCAGATGAGTGCGGCCCAACCATCCGTTATGCGGCGGCGATCGCAACCGCTGGCGGTTCTGGCGGGCAGCGGCGATACCGGTGCTATCCGTCGCTTTTTGCAAGGCGTGCGAAGACTGGCGGTGCTGGCGGCAGGAGCGATGCCGCTGCTATGGCGCCTGCCTGAGAAACTCGCGTACTTCGCGCAGATAGGTCGCAAACCCTTCACGCCGCACCTGGTGTCCGACGCCGTTGATCCGTACGATACGCGCCTCGGGCTGGAGTTGCCGCACAATTTCTGCTGCCCCCGGGTCAACAATCGCGCCACGCTCCGGTTCGCCGGTGAGCAGCAGGAGTGGGCAGTCGATGGCGCGCACATCATCGGGCCATATGCGCGCGAACGACGGCAGAACGCCCAGTGCGTCAGGATTGACGGCCCGTTTGGAATCGACCCACTGTTCGTAGTCTTCGTCGCTCCATCCGGGCGATTCGCCACGAACGCGCGCCAGCAAGGCTGCCCGATCCATCGCCTTCATGGTAAGCAGATCGGCGCGCCATCCCATCTGAACGGTCGCCATATCCGGCGTGCCCTCAGGCGTGACGCTGCGCCAGACCGGGTCTTCCAGAACGATGGCGCGGAAGAGGCCGGGATGGGTCGCTGCGGCGATTGAGGCGGTTGAGGCGCCCATCGAATGGCCGATGACTGCCGGGCGTACGAGGCCCAGGCTTCCGACAAGGGTTGCGAGGTCGCCGGCCAGGGTTTCCAGGCGGTAGTCGGTCGGCGACGGGTCGGACGCGCCGTGGCCGCGCGAGTCGTACATCACCATATCATAGTCGGCGGCCAGGGCGCGTGCCAGCGCCGACCAGTAGAGTGCGTGGTCGGTGAGACCATGCACCAGAATGACCGCTGGCCCGCTGCCGGTGCGGTAGTAATTGAGGCGTACCGAGTTGATGATGATCTGATGCTGGCTGAAGTCGGGCATAGTTTCTCCCCGGGAGGTGCACGCTCCAGGAGCCACACGGAGCAGGACGGCGCACGCTGCGGCCTCACGATGGTGGCGGCAGCGAGCGATATTGAATGGCACCATAGCCTGCCACGAGAATGATCGCGAAGGCAAACCATTGGAGGGCGTAGCCCAGGTGTGGCCCTGCATCGAGTTCCGGCGGTGGAACGGGCTGGGGGAGTGCCGGTGGTGCGCCGGGAACCGGCTGTGTTTCGATGAATATCGGTAAGAGCGGGTACGGCACCTGTTTCTGAATACGTGCGACGTCGACACGGAACCAGGCGTCGAGACGTGGTCGTTCCGGCCCAGGCGGCGGGTCTTTCGGACCGCCGAGATAGACTTCCGGCTGGCGAGCAATTCCTGCAACGACGACTTCGCCCGGCGCGGGCGCCAGTTTCCGTCGTGCGTCGGGGGTTGACTCTGTGAGAGGAATCCAGCCGCGATCGATCAGTACTGCCGCGCCACTGCCGTCACTCAGCCGTAACGGCGTGATAATGTGATAGCCCGTGATGCCATTCAGCGAACGATTGCGTAACAAGATCTCATGCGCCGGGTCGAAGACGCCGCGTATCGTAACCGGCCGGTAATCGAGCGTTGCCAGGTCGCCGGCAGTGTTGAGCGGCGCTGGCGGTTGAGCCAGGCCGGCGGCGATACGCTGATTCAGCGCCGCGCGCTGATAATGCCGGTCGAGTTGCCAGAAACCGAGCCAGCAAAACACACCGGCGCCAAGAATGATCAGGAGGGTGGCGATCAGACGTCTGCCGCTAAAGAGTACGCGAACCATGAGACTCCTGCGATCGCTGTTTCTTCCCGCGAATAGATGCGTATTCACACTCGTTCCACGATCGTGGGTGGGGCCTGTGAGACCCCGCCTGACTGCATGCCCTGAAGAGTGGAGGCCTGCGGCGGGTTTCCATACCAATTCCGTTAGACCTGCCGCTTACGCGCATAGCGGCATTATAGCCGGTTTTGTCTCGTTTGCTCCATCAAACGATGGAGACTCCCGATCCGTCGAAGGTCAGGTGACAGACAGGGCGGTTGGTAGATGACCGTAGCGCGTGTCGGGGCTACCCTTGCAACATAGGAACAAGAGGGTATGCCTGAAAGGAGTCACCTCGACGATGAAGGATACACTTGACGAGCGGGCGAGGAATAGCGCCACGCACGTGACAGATGCCGCCGGGTATGGGTCTGAGCATGGCCGTGCTGCGGGTTCGGCGCATGGCCTGCGTTCGCGCGAATATCGCCAGCGCGCAATAGATCAGTATATCTGGGTCGGTGGTACGATCCTGATCGTGATTGGCGGGTTGCTGTTGTTGCAGAATATGGGCGTCGCGACGGGGTTGCGTAACTGGTGGGCGCTCTTTCTGTTTATCCCCGCGGTCGTTACCGGCATTGCGGCGTATAGCGCCTATCAGGAGAAGGGATATCTCGATCGCGCTGCCTGGGGCGCATTCACCGGCGCGCTGGTTCCGCTGGTCATCGGGGTGTTCTTCCTGTTCGGGCTGAACTGGAGCGTTTTCTGGCCCCTGATACTGATTGCGGTGGGTGTTATCGCGCTGATGAACGGTATGATCGGCAATCACGGCTAGCCGCAATACATGTCAGATAAAGTCGCGCAACGACGCCAGGCCGCCAGAGTCTGGCGCGTCCATGGCTGATGGATTGCGTCGTTGTGGCCTGGCGCGAGCCATATTCGGACGCATGTGCAAGGTAATGGGGCCAGGGTGCCTATCTGCAAAACGTGACGCCTCCCGTCATTGCGAGGAGCGCGAGCGACGCGTGGCTGAAGCAATCTCCGCTTGCGTGGAGAGGTCGCGTCGCTCGCCATGACATGGCATCCCTGTCACCACAGCGGTGATCCGCAACCGTCATCCGTGGACGCCCCGCCGTTCCTGCGCGCCACACGCCCGGCGGGGCGCAAGATTGGTGCACGTTGCTCTCATTCAGCCGAGCGTGTCGGGATGCGTCACCCACTCACCGGCTCAACCGGCTTTTTCATCCCCAGATCGAGTGTTTCACGGCGGGTAAACGTCAGTTCATCCTTGCTCGGGTCAACATCCACGACGATGGTATCGCCCGACTTGAACGTTCCACGCAACAGGTTCCGCGAGAGCGGCGTTTCGACGAGGCGTTGCACGGTACGGCGCAACGGGCGGGCGCCATAGGCCGGGTTGTACCCTTCGCGCACCAGCAACTTCTTGGCGGCCGGCGTCAGTTCGAGTGTTACTCCCTGTTCTTGCAGCCGCTCACCGACCTCGCGCGCCAGCAGGTCAATAATCTGCGTCAGTTCCTGTTCGGTCAGTGCCTGGAAGACGACGATCTCATCAATACGGTTCAGGAACTCGGGGCGGAACGCCTGGCGCAGCGCCTCATGGACCCGCTGGCGCGCGGCTTCTTCGGCGCTCCTGTCGTGCGTGCGCACCAGGCCGATGCTCTGTTGCCGCACATGTTCGGTGCCAACGTTCGAGGTCATGATAATAACCGTATTGCGGAAATCAACCGTGTGTCCCTGCGCGTCGGTCAGGCGGCCATCGTCGAGCAGTTGCAGCAAGGTGTTGAACACATCGGGATGCGCCTTTTCAATCTCATCGAACAGGACCACCTGGTAGGGGCGGCGACGGATGCTCTCGGTCAACTGACCGGCCTCTTCGTACCCCACATAGCCGGGCGGCGCGCCAATCAGGCGCGATACCGTATGGCGCTCCTGGAACTCCGACATATCGACGCGGGTCATCGCGTCTTCGCTATCGAACAGGAACTCCGCCAGCGCCTTGGCCAGTTCCGTCTTACCGACGCCGGTCGGGCCGACGAAGATAAAACTGCCGATCGGGCGGCGCGGATCCTTCAGGCCGCTCCGGGCGCGGCGAATGGCATCGGAGAGCGCGACGATCGCCTCGTGCTGGCCAATGACACGATCGTGGAGGCGCGCCTCCATATCTACCAGTTTCTCACGCTCGGTCTCCAGCATGCGATTGACCGGAATGCCCGTCCAGTTGGAGACGATCGCGGCGACATCTTCTTCGTCCACCACTTCATCGAGGTTGGAGCTCTTGAGCCATTCGCTGCGGGCGCGTTCGAAGTCGGCGTCAAGTTGCAGGAAGCGCGCACGCAGGGTCGCGGCGCGTTCATAGTCGCGCCGGGCGCCGGCCTCTTCCTCTTCGCGGCGCAGGCGGTTCAGCTCGGCTTCCTGCTCACGCAGCGCCTTCGGCATAGAATAGATGTCAATGCGCAACTTCGCCGATGCTTCGTCAATCAGGTCAATTGCCTTGTCGGGCAGGAAACGTTCCGTAATATAGCGGCTCGACAGACGCGCTGCGGCCGTGATCGCTTCATCACTGATCGTCAGCTGGTGGTGATCCTCGTAGCGCTTCCGCAGGCCACGCAACATCTCGACCGTCGTCTCGACATCGGGCTCTTCGACAAACACCGGGCTGAAACGCCGCTCGAGCGCTGCATCCTTCTCAATATGCTTGCGGTATTCGTCAATTGTCGTCGCGCCGACTACCTGCATCTCGCCGCGCGAGAGCGCCGGTTTAAGCATGTTGGAGGCGTCAATCGAACCGACGGCGGCGCCGGCGCCGACGACGGTGTGCAACTCATCGATGAACAGGATAATCTGGCCATCGCTACTGCGCACCTCGTCCATCACCGCCTTCAGGCGCTCCTCGAACTCGCCGCGAAACTTCGACCCGGCGACCATACCGGCCAGGTCGAGCGCCAGCAACTTACGGTTCCTGAGTGGCAGTGGCACGTCGCCAGTCGCAATCTTCTGCGCCAGTCCTTCGGCGATTGCCGTTTTGCCGACGCCCGTCTCGCCGACAAGCACCGGATTGTTCTTGGTGCGTCGGCAGAGGATGCGGATCACACGCGTAATTTCGGCCTCACGGCCAATCACCGGGTCAAGCTTACCCTGGAGGGCAAGATCGGTCAGGTCGGTCGAGTATTTCGAGAGGGCTTCGTAACGCGCCTCGGCGCTCGGATTATCGGCGCGCTGGTGACCACGGATATCCATCAGCGCCTGGTAAATGCGCTCCTGGTCAATACCGAAACTGTTGAGGATGCGCGACGATGCGCCTTCGCGCTCGCCACTGATCGCAATCAGCAGGTGCTCGATACCGACATACTGATCATTCAGGCGATTGGCTTCTTCTTCCGCGCGTTTGACGAGGCGCTGTGTGCGTGGCGTGATATAGACCTGGTTGCCATAGCCATACTGGCCATATACTTTCGGCGATTTTTCCAGTTCGCGCTCGACGCGCTGCGCGACCATTTCGCCATCCACGCCGAGCCGCTCGATAGCGCGTATGGCAAGCCCTTCGCGCTGGCGCAACATGGCCAGGAAAATGTGCTCCACATCCAGCTGGGTGTGGTGCTGCTCATGCATGATTTCCTGGGCGTCCTGGAACGCCTCTTGCGCTTTCTCCGTAAACCGTTCAAGTCTCATGTGCTCTACCCTCGGAGGATCGGACGCGCCAGCAGGTGCCAGCGCGTACTATTAGTATAGCACATAGGGCATGGGCATGCGCTAGAGGAATCATAGAGAGGGGTGCTGTGTCCTGAGGATTGCACTCTCAGGACCGCAGCACCCTGTGTCCCTACAATATGCGATCAACTTGAGGTGGTGACAAGATACGGTGCGACCGCCTTCGCCAGGTTTGATGTCGGCATGGTCTGCAACCAGACGCGCCCGGGGCCGCGCAGCGTTGTCAGGAACAGCCCTTCGCCACCGAGCAGGATGTTCCTGAACCCCTTCACCATCTCGATATCGAACTCTACCGT
>JACAEQ010000020.1 GCA_013388755.1 Chloroflexota bacterium | reverse complement strand
GCATGGATCCTCCTGCTGACGATTGGGTGTGGTAACCATATCGTAGCAGAAGCATGCCGCACCTTCAAAAACCCTTGACACCATGCCACCGACTGCTGAAAAACTCTACCCTTGAGAGCGGGCTGGGGTGGGGGCGAAGAGCTTATTTGAAAGGTATTGTGTCTAGATTGTTCCATCAACGGTAACTGGGGGCGCCATGCCGGAAGAGTCGCCAATCCTGTTCGATTTCCCGAGCAACCCGGAGGCAGCACTGGTCGACGGCCAGGGGCATGAGCGGGTTCTGCCGGTCGTTCCATTGATCAACACCGTCCTGTTCCCGCACATGCTGACCCCCTTGTTCGTCGGCCGTGAACGCTCGGTTGCGGCAATCGAAGAAGCGATGAGCGGCGACCGTACGATTCTGGCGGTGGCACAACGCGAGCCGGATGTTGAGGAAGTAGGGCCATCCGATCTGTACGATGTCGGGGTCGAGGCAGTGATTCAGCGCATACTGAAAATGCCCGATGGCTCAATATCGATCGTGGTCCAGGGCCAGCGCCGGATGCGTGTCATTGAATACTTGCGGCAGCGCCCCGTATTGCTGGCGCACAGCGCCGCAATCTATGAGGACACTGAGAAAACAATCGCGGTTGAAGCGATGATGCGCGCAGTGCTCTCATTGTTTGAGAAAGTCGTCAAACTCTCGCGCACGCTGCCCGACGATTCGTACATTATGGCGATGAATGTCAGCGAGCCAGGTTGGCTGGCCGACCTGATCGCCTCGACGCTGCCGCTTGATGTACCGCGCCGCCAGGAGATCCTCGAGACGCTCGACGTTGAGGAGCGCCTTCGTCGCCTGTCGATCATGCTCTCACAGGAACTCGATGTCCTGGAACTGGAAAGTCGCATCCACACCCAGGTGCAGAAGGAAGTCGACCGGTCGCAACGTGAGTTTTTTCTGCGCGAGCAGATGAAGGCCATCCAGCGCGAACTCGGCCAGACCGATCCAATGCAGCGCGAGATGGATGAATTGCGCGAACGCATCCTGGCGGCGGCCATGCCGGAGCGCGCGCAGGCCAAGGCGCTCGAGGAACTGGAGCGGATGGAGATGATGCCGCCCGCCTCACCGGAGTATAGCGTCCTGCGCACATATCTCGACTGGCTCATCCACCTGCCCTGGAGCCGGCAGACCGACGATGACACTGACCTGGTGCGCGCCGCACAGACGCTTGATCGCAACCACTATGGGCTGCCGCGCGTCAAGGAACGCATTCTGGAGTTCATGGCGGCGCGTATGCTGGCCGGGCCGCGCCTGAAGGCACCGATCGTCTGCTTTGTCGGGCCACCTGGCGTGGGAAAGACATCGCTCGGTCGCTCGATTGCGGAGGCGCTCGGTCGCCGCTTTGTACGCATCTCGCTTGGCGGCGTTCACGATGAGGCCGAGATTCGCGGCCACCGCCGCACCTATATCGGCGCGCTCCCCGGCCGCGTCATCAAAGCGATGAAGGACGCCGGCACGGTTAACCCGGTTTTCATGCTCGACGAGATTGATAAGCTGGGCAGCGACTTTCGCGGTGATCCGGCGTCAGCGTTGCTCGAAGTGCTCGACCCGGAGCAAAACGTCGGGTTTACTGACCATTATCTTGATATCCCGTACGACCTGTCGCGGGTGCTCTTCATTACAACAGCAAACCTGCTCGATCCGATCCCGCCAGCGCTTCGCGACCGAATGGAGGTTATCCATCTGCCGGGATACACTGAGGAAGAGAAGCTGGAGATTGCACGGCGGTTCCTGGTGCCGCGGCAACTCGAAGCCAATGGCCTGGCAAGCTCGGAGTATCAGGAACACCCGGATATCGCGGCAAACGGCGCGAGCGGCGCTCCGGCGCGGGCACTCGGCAGTGCCCTGCGTTTCAGCGACAGCGCGTTGCGCCAGCTCATCCGCGGTTATACGTATGAGGCCGGTGTACGGAACCTGGAACGCGAGATTGGCGCAATCTGCCGCAAAGTGGCACGGCGCGTGGCTGAGGGGCGCACCTATGCGCATGTTGTACAACCTGCGGCGCTCGCGCGTTACCTCGGGCCACCACGCTACCTCTATGGCCTGGCCGAACAACGCGACGAGGTCGGCGTCGCGACCGGGATGAGCTGGACGGCAAACGGTGGCGATGTGATGGCGGTCGAAGTGTCCTTGATGAAAGGGCGCGGCACACTGTCGCTGACCGGGCAACTCGGTGAGGTGATGCGCGAATCGGCACAGGCGGCGCTCTCGTTCGCCCGCGCCAATGCTGAGGTGCTCGGCATCAAGCCGAAGCGCTTCGACACAACCGATATCCATATCCATGTACCGGCCGGCGCTGTGCCCAAGGATGGGCCGTCAGCGGGCATTACCATGGCGACCGCGCTGATCTCCGCTTTTACCGGGCGCCCTGTGCGCCGAGATGTGGCGATGACTGGCGAGATTACGTTGCGCGGCCGGGTATTGCCGGTCGGCGGTATTAAGGAAAAGGTGCTGGGCGCGCATCGCGCCGGCATTGACACAGTCATCCTGCCGCAACGCAATGCTGTTGACCTCGAGGAAGTGCCCGCACACGTGAAACGCCGGTTGCACTTCGTCTATGTTAACCACATGCTTGATGTCATCGCTTGCGCCCTGTGTGAGCGCGAACGTGAGCGCGACGAACGCCCGGCCGCCGAGACACTACCGGCCAGTGGAACAACGCCCGATACCACAAGATGAGCCACCCGGCGCTGCAGGACACACGTCGCTCCGTCCCTACTGGCTGGCGTGGGGGGCGACGGTGGTGTTCTTCGCCGGGTTCTACTCGTTGCTGACGCCATTACCGCGTTATTTGCAGGCGGTGGGTCTCGCCGACTGGCAGATCGGCCTGGTACTTGGCGCATTCGGCGTCGCGGCACTGCTGGGCCGGCCCCTGGCCGGCGTGGCAGCCGATCGCTGGGGGGCGCGCCGGGTTATGCTGGCCGGTGCGGCTGCGCTTTTCGTTGGCGCGCTTGGCGTCGGATATACCGCCAATGTATTCCTTCTGTTCGGGTTGCGCCTGCTCCAGGCGACAGGGTACGCTGCGTTCACAACATCCGGCACGGCGCTCGTGGTCGCATTGACGCACCCGGCGGAGCGTAGCCGGCGCCTGTCAATCTTTGGCGCAGCGGCGAATGTGGCAATGACGCTGGCGCCGGCAGCGATCAGCGCACTCCTGGCGATCATGCCACTGGAGATGTCGTTCTGGATCGTTGCCGGGCTGGCGCTGACCGCAGGGGTGATGGCGAGCAGGGTGCGCTATGCGCATACTGTGGCATCACGCCAGATCGTATGGCACGATCTGTGGCGCTTTCCCCGCGTGCTGTGGCTGCCGATGTTTGTCACAGGCCTGTTTGCACTCGGGTTCGGCGCATTCCTCCAGTTTTCGCCCATCCTGGCCGATCGTCGCGGCGGTCTGCCGTCTGGCACCCTCTACACGACCTATGGTATTGGTATCATCATGACCCGGCTGGTGAGTGCGCACTGGCTCGATCGGGCGGGTGCCGGGCGGGCGCTGGCCATGGCTGCCACGTTGCTTGGTGGTGGCCTGGCGCTTGCCGCCTTCGCTCAATCGCTTGCGTGGCTCGCAGCGGCGGCATTGCTGATTGCCGCCGGGAGTGGCCTGTTTCACCCGACGCTGCTCGCGCACCATGCATACGTGTTGCCAGGCGCGCCGGGCCGTTCAAGCGCGGCGTTCTATGTCGGGTTCGATCTCGGTCTTGGCCTGGGAAGCTGGATTCTCGGCGTGGTGCTGCAGATGACGGGCGTTACCGGCCTGTTCCTCTGCGCGGCGTTCCTGGTGGCGACGGCGCCAGCGTTTCTCCGCGCGCTACTACGCGAGTAGATGTCTGGGGCGAAGCGCGAGCTGTGTGCCGTGACGCCATGCCCACGCTCCGACTGCGTACCGGGCATCCCTGGGAGTGCGGGCGTCTCGCCTGTATGATGCGGTTCGTCCACCGATGGGGTGACATCGCTGGCGCTTCTGGACACTATTCCGCCACCGATCCGTGCGTCCGGGGGCATCCCTCAGGCCCTCATGTCGCGCAACTGGCGGAGCCGTGTACCCACATTGCAAACAATGACAGAATTGCGTGACCCTGGAGGTTCCCGATGAATGATGCGCCATTGGCAGGTGTGACAGTTCTTGATCTGTCACGCCTCATCCCAGGACCATACACAACACTGTTGCTGGCGCAAATGGGCGCACAGGTGATCAAGGTTGAACCACCGGGCGCCGGCGACTATTTGCGTCTCCTGCCGCCGCATGGCCCTGATGGTATGAATCCAGTCTTTACGGCGCTGAACCGCGGTAAGCAAAGTATGATCATTGACCTGGGCGACGAGGAGGGACGGACAACCCTGCGTACACTTGCGCGCCATGCTGATGTCCTGGTTGAAAGCTTTCGCCCCGGCGTGCTGGATCGCCTGGGAGTCGGCCTTGACTCACTGCGCTGCGCCGCTCCCCGGCTGATCACCTGTTCGCTGGCAGGTTACGCGCTCGACGGGCCACTGGCGAACGCACCGGGCCATGATGTCACCTACCAGGCGATCGCCGGCGCGCTCTGTCTCACGGATGGCCCGCCAGCCCTTCCGGCGCTGCCGCTGGCCGACCTGGCGGGCGGGGTATTCGCTGCGCTCGGTATTGTCGCCGCGCTGGCGGCACGCGGCGCAAGCGGCGCAGGCCGTCACATAGCGGTCACGCTGGAGGAAAGCATGGGCGCACTGCTGCTGACCGAACGAGCCGAACGGGGCATGCCGCTGCGTTTTGGTGACATGCTGCGTGGCGGGCGCGCCGGCTACCAACTGTACCGGTGCGGCGACGGGCGCTACCTGGCGCTTGCCGCGCTTGAAGAAAAATTCTGGAACGCATTCTGCCAGGCCGTGGAGCGCGCGGAATGGCGCGCGCGTTATGGCGAGGCGCAACAGGCGTTGCTGGCGCAGGAGATCGCGGCCTTGCTCGAAATGCGCCCGGCGCACACATGGGAAACCTTGCTGCGCGCAGCCGACGTGCCATGCGCTATCGCATCGACCCTCGACGAGGCGCGAGAGTATGCACCCTTGCCATGGATGCCCGCCGGTGGGAACAATCTCGCACCGGCGCCTCGCCATGGCGAGCATACGGAGGCAATCTTGAGCAGCATGCGGCAATAGGGGGCGACGCATTCCGCCGCGCGCAAGCCGGGCTGCTACCGGCCTGCGGCGCACGCATAGCTGCGCCGCGTATGCGCCATGAGACGCCGGAGCCGCTGCTGGCGCGGCAGCTTCCCGGATGCTGTGCGGAGAGGCACTCTCGCGCAGCATCGGAGGCCGCCGATGTCTGGTATACTCCAGGGGCACGACGTCGTAACCTCTGCGTTTGCCGCGCGGGAGAAGCAGAATGCCAGCCATTGGACGTAACGATCCCTGCCCATGCGGTAGTGGAAAGAAGTACAAACATTGCCACCTGCCACGTGAAGAGGCGGCACGCGCCGAGCAATTGTTGCTGCGGCGCGCCGTCGACACATTGCTGCCCAGGGTGATTGACGCAGCACGCGCGATCCCCGAAGTTGTACCCGATGCGCTGCAGCGCTACTGGAACGGTAAGTACGCGCCCACCCAGCTCGGCGAACTCGACGAACTGGAAGATCGTGGCGCTGATCGATTCCTCACCTGGCTGGCGTTCGACTACCGCCTTGACGATGGTCATACCCTGGTCGAACGGCTGGTTGCGGATCCAGCGGCGCTCGACCTGAGCGAAACGGAACAGAAGCTCCTGCCCCGGTGGGCCGGTGTCACGCTTCGGGCATATGTCGTCAGGGCTGTTCGCAAAGGGCAGGATATTCAGGTAGAGGACCTGCTGGACGAACATCCCTACGCAGTCGCGGATAGCGCCGCCTCACGGCGGCTCGAAGTGGGCGATGTGATCGTCGGTCACCTGCTGCCGGCAGGCGACGCGCAGGTTATTGGTGGTGCCGCAGCGCATTTAACACCTGATACCGCTGAAAAGCTGCGCGAGTTCGCCCGCTTGCATCTGGAAGCGCTCCGTCGTGACCAGCCGGATGCCGGATGGGACGACTTGCTCCGGAGCCAATCCGAACTGCTGAACCACTTCGTCATGCAGTTGCCGGTCGAAGCGCCCGACCCGTCACTGTTGGAGAATATCATCCTGCAGACGCGCGTGGCGCTCAAACTGGCAGGTGAGTCGGTGGGCCTGGTCGAGCGGAACGAGACCGGCTCAAGGGACGAAGGCGATGATACGCGGTGAGTACGAAACACGGCGAAGCAACCGTTCTTTCGATGGCAGATACCGGCAACCGGCGTGATTCACACGACACATGCCACCACACACGACGTACCGCTCCTGCGCACTGGTTTGCCGCGATCTGGTTGCTGACACTGCCGGCATTGTGGTACAGCCTGGTCGCCGCGCCTGTCATCCGCGTTGAAGTTGGCCAGTGGGGCGATCATACCATGGTGCGTGGTGTCCATGGGATTGAGCAAAGCTCGACGGAGAATTATCGCTGGACGACGGCCCGGGCGGTGTTCGCTGTCCCCAACCTCAGCGATCGCTACCGGATGCTGCGCCTGCGCGCCCACGGCTGGCGTCCTGACGGCATACCACTTCCCAGGGTACGGGTGGATGCCACCGAACAATGGTGGGCCGAGCTCGACCTGCAACGGCCTCCGCGCATGTATGCCATCCTGCTGCCAGGCGCTTCTTCGCGACCGTCGATCACGATAACCTTCAACAGCACTGCCTATGCACCACCCGGCGACCCGCGCACGATTGGCTTTGCGCTTGACTGGATCGAACTGCGCGGCACCGGCGCTCCGGCTGTTCCGGCGGTGTGGCAATTTACCGGCCAGGCGGTGCTGGTCGGGCTGTCCCTGGCGCTGGTCGCTGCCCTCAGGTTGCCGTGCGCCGCCGCGCTTACGGCTGGCCTGGCGGCGCCCACGGCGGTACTGGGCGCAAATCTCAGTCAGCCGCTGTGGGTCAGCCTGGCCCTGACGCACTGGTTGATCATCATCGCCGGGTTACTGGCTACGACCTGGCTGGTCATGCCGCGATCCGTCCGCTGGCTGGAAGCACTGCGATCCATCGGCACGAGCCAGCGGTGTGAACCATTACCATTGTGGATCACGCGCCAGCAGGCGCGCATCGCCTGGGCGTTGCTCATTGCGGCGCTTCTCGTGCGCCTCGCCGGTGCGGCGCATCCACTGTTCGACGCGCGCGACATACCGGTACATACCCGCTGGCTGACCACCGTGGCAGGGGGTGAGTTGTATCTGTACTCAACGCCTGCCGAATTACAGAACCGCAAAACATTCAATCCACCGGCCGGCTATATTCTGCTGCTACCCGTCTGGCTGGCGCTTGGCGATGGCCGGCTGACCGTGCAGATCGGTGTTGCTCTGGCTGATGCGTTGATCACACTGCTCTTGCTGTTGATTGCGCGTGAACTTGGCCTCCCGGCGCGCGCCGGGCTACTGGCAATGGCACTGTACGTCGCCCTGCCGATCGTGATGACGATGATGTGGTGGGGCTTCGCCACCAATGCGCTTGCCCAGGCAGGCTGGGTGCTGCTGCTCTGGCTGTTGCTGCGCCTGACGCGCGCGCCCGGGATACCGATCTTTGTACTCTTTACCGTGGCTGCGATTCTCTGTTTCACTATGCACATTGGCGCCCTGATCGTACTGGCGGCATGCCTGGTGCTGGTCGTGCTGGCCGGATGGCGCGCGTTGCCGCGAGCAGGATGGCGTGCGATGGCGGCTGGCCTGGCGCTGGCGGCGGCATTCACGGTGCCGATCTATTTCGTGGCCGCCGCTGCGCCGCTGGCCGGTGCCGAACGTAGCCCGGCAACGCTGCAACTGGGCGCATCCCTGACGCGCGGCATGGTTGTATGGCCGGAACGCATCGGTCTGGTCGGGCAGGCATTGAGCCTTGGATTCTTGCCGCCCATCCTCGGGCTGGCGGCCACAGGAGCGCCGCTGCTCGCAGCGATCCGGCAGCGGCACCCGCTCCAGCGCACGCTGATTCTGTCGGTGCTGGCAGTGTGCCTGCTGTTCTTTGTGGTCTATGTGGGCGTGAATCTGTTGACACGCTATATCT
Source organism: Chloroflexota bacterium (assembly GCA_013388755.1). Taxonomy (GTDB): domain Bacteria; phylum Chloroflexota; class Chloroflexia; order Chloroflexales; family Roseiflexaceae; genus JACAEQ01. The sequence continues at coordinate 6,780 of JACAEQ010000020.1, read as the reverse complement.
ACTTTGCCACGCCACTCGTATGCCTGGCTGCCGGCCTGGCGCTGGCGCGTCTCGCGGCCCGGCCTGGTGGGCGCTGGATCGCAACCAGTCTCACATTGTTCGTCGCCTGGAGCGGCGTCGTCCTCTGGCTCGGCGGCGTGCTGCTCCGCATCAAACCGTCACTGGTACCGCTCACACAGTAGAGGAGTACGACCATGGAGTACCGCACGCTTGGTCGGACGGGTGTCAGGGTCTCGCCATTGTGCCTGGGGGCCATGAACTTTGGCGGGCCAACACCGGAAGCAGACTCGATCGCGATCATTGACGCCGCGCTGGATGCCGGGATCAACTTCATTGATACCGCGAATGTCTACAATGGCGGCGAAAGCGAGCGCATCGTCGGTGAGGCGCTGGCGCGCGATGGTAAACGCCAGCAGGTCGTGCTGGCCACCAAGGTGCACGGCGAGATGGGGACCGGCCCCAATGATCGCGGCAACTCGCGCTACCACATCATGAAAGCGTGCGAGGACTCACTGCGCCGGTTGCGCACCGATCATATCGACCTGTACCAGATGCACCGCCCCGCACTCGACATTCCCCAGGACGAGACGCTGCGCGCCCTGGATGACCTGGTGCGGCAGGGGAAAGTGCGCTACATCGGCTGTTCGACGTTCCCGGCGTGGATGGTCATGGAAGCGCTGGCAACCAGTGAGCGCTATAACCTGGCGCGCTTTATTTCCGAGCAGCCGCCATATAACCTGCTCGACCGGCGCATTGAAAATGAGCTGATCCCACTTGCACAGCGGTATGGCATGGGATTGCTTCCCTGGTCACCGCTGGCGGGCGGCATCCTGGCAGGGCGTTACGCCAGCGGCGCGGTTCCCGAAGGCTCGCGCGCGGCGCGCATGGGCGCGGGCAGCCTGTTTGATCAGCGCAGGACGCCACGCGCGATGGCGGCAGCCGAACGTGTGGCGGCGCTGGCGACAGAACGCGGCATCACATCGAGCCAGCTCGCACTGCTGTGGTGCAAGGATCAACCGGGAGTAACCGCGCCAATCATCGGCCCGCGCACTATGGAGCATCTCCGCGACAATCTGGCGGTACTGGACATGGCGCTGAGTGAGGAGGATGGTCGTGCACTCGACGAGATTAATGGGCCGGGGAATGTGTTGAGTGACTTCCATAACAGTAATCCCTGGATGAAGGCCCGAATCACGTGAGCCGACGATCAGCCAGGCGTGCAGGGAGGGAAAAGTCACATTGACCTGAGGGGGCGCCAGCGCAATGCGCCCCCTCAAGCAAGCTCATACAACGTACCATACTTGTGTCTGAGGTACGCCAGATATGGGCGGACATCGAGCGAGCTGCCGGTCGCACGGTTCAAGATCTCGTCAGCGGTGAGGGCGCGCCCATGACGGTAGACATGCTCGCGCATCCAGTCGCGCAGCGCGCTGAACTCGCCATCTTCGATCTGTTGCGGAATGCCGGGATGCGCGCGCAAGGCAGCGTCATACAATTGTGCGCTCATGATATTGCCAAGCGTGTACCCCTGGAACGCGCCGCCAATCAGGCCGGCATACCAGTGCACATCCTGCAACACACCGTTACGGTCGTCAGGCGGTGCTATTCCGAGATCGCTGCGGTAACGCTCGCGCCACGCCTCCGGTAGATCGCGCACGGCAAGCGACCCTTCTAGCAGGGCCAGTTCGAGGTCAAAGCGAAGAATGACGTGCAGGTTGTATGTTACTTCATCGGCTTCCACGCGAATCAGTGAGCGCTCAACTTTGTTAATGGCGCGATAGAACGTATCGAGCGGCGTCGTACCGAGCTGATCAGGAAAAGTTGCGCGTAAGCGTGGATAGAAATGCTCCCAGAACGGGCGGCTGCGCCCGACGATATTCTCCCACAAGCGTGACTGGCTCTCGTGCATACCGGATGATGTACCGGATGCCAGCGGCGTACCTTCGAATCCAGCATCTATTCCCTGTTCGTACATTGCGTGGCCGGCTTCGTGGATGGTGCTGAACAGGGCCGAGGTCAGATCATTTTCATCAAAACGCACAGCAATACGAACATCACCAAGCGAGAACTTCGTCATGAACGGGTGAGGCGTCGTATCCTGCCGGCCACGGTGCCAGTCATAGCCGAGCGCCGTAATCACCTCGGCGCCAAATGCACGTTGTTTCGCCTCGGGGAAGAACTGGTAGAGGCAGCGATCGTCGGCGGGCGGCTGGCTTGTAATCTGCTCGACCAGGGGCACCAGACCCTGGCGCAATTCGGCAAAGAGGGCCCGCACCGTCGCTGCCCGCATGCCATAGTCGGCAAGATCGATCAGCGGGTCGGCAATATGCTCATAGCCGGGAAAGAAGTCGGCGAAGCGGCGACTGAGATCGAGGGTGCGCTCAAGAAACGGCGCAACCGCAGTGTAATCATTGGCCGGGCGTGCCCGCGACCAGGTATCATAGCTTGCTGCGACATGCTGGTATAACTCGGCGGTAAACTCTGCCGGGATCCGCGACAAACGCTCATAATCACGCCGCGCAACCCGGATCAACGCAGCATCCGGTGCATCAGGAGAGAGTGAATCCTCGTAGGCGCGCAGGTCGTCGAGCAGGCGACCAAGCGCCGGGTCGATCTGTTTTTCATGGGCGATTCGCGCCAGCGTCGCAAGCTGGCGGCCACGCGCCGCCGCACCGCCGGGCGGCATATAGGTCGTCTGGTCCCAGTTCAGCAGCGCAGCAGCCATTTCAAGATCGTTGATCTCGTGGAGCCGCACCTTGAGCTCGGTCAGTTGAGGTGGAAGCTTCATATTGTCGCTCTGTATCCGTTGAACGTTGAACGTTGAACGTTGAACGATGTCACAGTTTTTCGGCAACCGTCTTGGCTTGCAGGAAGAGGAGCAAGTAGTCGCGCCCACCGGTCTTCGAGTCGGTTCCCGACATATTGAAGCCACCGAATGGATGCGCGCCAACCATTGCGCCGGTAATCTTACGGTTCAGGTACAGGTTCCCGACATGGAACTCATCGCGCGCGCGTTCCAGCCGCTCGCGCACCGTGGAATAGACGCCGCCGGTCAGGCCATATTCGGTATTATTGGCAATCGCCAGCGCCTCGTCGAAATCGCGCGCCTTCAGGAATGCCAGCACCGGACCAAAGATCTCCTCCTGCGACAGGCGTGAATCAGGATGCACATCGGCAATTATCGTCGGCGGCACGAAGTAACCGTCGCCTGCCGGCGTCTCGCCACCGAACGCCAGGCGCGCTTCGTGCTGGCCTTCCTCAATGTAGCCGCGAATCTTGTCACGCGAGCGATCGTCAATCACCGCACCCATGAATGTGCCGCGCTGCGCCGGGTCACCCACGGTGAGGCCGCCAGAAAGCTCCACCACCCGGTCGAGTAATTCATCGTACACCGGCGCAACGGCCACCACCCGCGAACAGGCCGAGCATTTTTGCCCCTGAAAACCGAAGGCCGAGGCAACGATCCCGGAAGCAGCGGCAGCCAGATCGGCGGTTTCATCCACCACAATCGTATCTTTGCCACCCATCTCCAGGATGGTGCGCTTGAGCCATTTCTGCCCTGGATGCACCTTTGCAGCGCGCTCGAAGATGCGAAGACCGACCTCCTTCGAGCCGGTGAAGCCAATGAAGCGCGTCAGGGGATGATCGACCAGCGCATCACCGACGCTGCTGCCCGGACCGGGGAGATAATTGACCACGCCGGGCAGCAAACCGCATTCTTCCAGGATTTCCATGAACTTTGCCGCAATGATCGGCGATGTCGAGGCGGGTTTGAGCACAATCGTGTTACCAGCGACAACCGGCGCCACCACCAGACCGACCATGATCGCCAGCGGGAAGTTCCAGGGCGGGATCGCCACGCCTGCGCCGAGCGGAATATATGTCAACCGGTCATCCTCGCCGGGGATGGGGTAGAGCGGTTGCGGCTCGCTCAGGCGCAGCATTTCGCGCGCATAGAACTCGCAGAAGTCAATCGCCTCAGCGACATCAGCATCGGCCTCGGACCAACTTTTGCTCACCTCGTAGATGATCCAGGCATTGAGTTCAAAGCGACGCGCGCGCATCGCCGCTGCCGCTTTCAGCAACAGTGCAACACGTCGTTCGACCGGCGCGCGACGCCATTCGGCAAAACGACGGTTCGCCACCTCAACCGCGCGATGTGCCAGCGCCACATCGGCGCTCGCCGCATACCCGACCACCTCGACAGGTCGCGCCGGGTTGACCGACGCAATCGTTGCGCCGGTTGTGATGCGTTCGCCGTCAATGACCAGTGGATACGTACGACCGAACTGCGCCTTCACAGTGGCCAGAGCCTGCTCCATGGCAGCAATGTTCGCAGGGTCGTTAAAATCGGTAAACGGCTCGTTACGAAAAGGCGGGAGGTTCATTGGCATCCTCCTGTGGTGCTCTCTCTTGCACGGCATTATACACGACCCCACGCAGCCTTCTACGTCCCCCTGGAACATCGGTAGAGCCTGTGGGCGAGCGGCCCGAAACAGCGACAACATGGAACACTCTACCGGCACTCCAGATATGCCGGCATGGCAGGCGTCATACTGTGTACCTGCCTGCGTCTGCCTGCACAGGTGCTCCAAAGATTGCTACTGGAGCGTCTTCCCTGGTATTATTGATACTGTATTACAGAAACCTCGGCGGTACTACCGAACGCCCCGCAACGCATGGTCGTGTGGCCGTAGGCAAACCGGTGCTCGACGCATCATCAGGCATGTCGGCCTGTCGCTCGGTAGGTCCAGCGGTACCGCATTCGTGAAAGGGATCTGCGCATGTCTCGCACAACGATCATGATCGGCGCCCTTGCAGCACTGGCACTGCTCGGCGCGCTGGGACTGGGATTCGCCCTGCTGCGTCCGGCGGAGGAAGAGGATCCCTGGGAGTTTCTCGGTCCGGGCGACGCCGACGTGACCTCGCTGGTGTTCGACCCGACGACGCCGACCACGCTGTATGCAGCGACCGAGTCCGGTGGCGTATATCAGAGTGCGGATAGCGGCGCCACGTGGCAGTTTCTTCGCCAGTCAAGAGAAGTGAGAGGATTCTCGCTCACCATCGCCCCAACGACGCCAGCCACGCTGTATGTCTATGGCGGGAGAGACGTGTACAGGAGCGCAGACGGCGGGGAAACCTGGCGCAAGGTCAACCGGGGGTTAGAGTTGGAAGAGTTTGATGGGGTGTTTTCGCTATCGATTGACCCGACGAACCCGCAGGCGATCTTCGCTGGCACCAGCGGGGGTGTATACAAGAGTGAAAACGGCGGGGAAACCTGGCACAAGGTCGCGGGGTCTGTCACAGAGATAAACGCCCTGTCCATCGACCCGCTGAACCCCCAGGTCATCATTGCCGGAACCCGCAATGGCGTGTACAAGAGTGAAAATGGCGGGGAAACCTGGACCCAGACCTGGACTTCGACCGGCTTGAATGAGGTATGGGACATGCGCATCAATCCACGGAACCCCCGGGTGATCATCGCCAGAACCGACAACGGCGTGATTAGAAGTGCGGACGGCGGGGAAACCTGGCGCAAGGTCGCCGACGGTCTGCCAGCAGGCAACCCATTCAGCCTGCTACTCGATCCTGCAGGAGTGGTGTACGCGAGCATAAAGGGCGACTGTTCGCACCTGTACCGCAGCACTGACGGCGGCGCAACCTGGAGCAAGGGCGACAATATGCTTGCGTCTCCACTTGATGGTTACGGCTGTTCGAGAAATGAGGAGGGCACACTTCGCCTGCTGGCGGTCGATCCGACCACGCCAGCGACGCTCTACGCCGGTGTTCCATTCAGCGCCAGTTCGGGTCGCGGTCTCTGGCGCAGCAGCGATGGCGGCGTCTCCTGGCGTCCTGCCGGGTTGCATTCCCACATCCTGAGCCTGGCACTGACGCCGTCGGCGCTCTACGCCGGAACCTCCGGCGGCGGGGTGTATCGCAGCGATGATCGCGGTCTCACCTGGCGCGCCGTCAGCGAAGGACTGACCGGCTTCAGTGTTTCCGAGCTGGCGGTCGACCCGACCACGCCGACGACCCTGTACGCCGCAACCAACAATGGGGTGCACAAAAGCGACGATAGTGGCATCACCTGGCGTGTCGTCGGGTTGCCTGGTCAGTCGGTATGGGCGCTGGCCGTGATCCCGACCACGCCGACCACGCTGTATGCGGGCGTCGGCTATCGCGACGAACCCGGCGTGTTCATAAGCGTGGATGGCGGGGTAACCTGGCGCGCTGCCGGGTTGCCCGGTCAGGGGATCATGACGCTGGCAGTCGATCCGACCACGCCGACCACGCTGTATGCAGGCGTTCGGGAAGGGGGCGTGCAGCGCAGCGACGATGGCGGCGTCACCTGGCGCGCCGTCGGGTTGCCGGGTCGGTCGGTACGGGCGCTGGCGATCCACCCCATCGAACCTGCGACTCTGTACGCGGGAACGAACGATAACGGAGAGAACGCGCTTTTCCGCAGCACTGATGGCGGCGCCACCTGGAGCGAGAGTGTCAGGACGACTGGCATAATTGCCGTAGTCATCGACCCGACCGCGCCAGCGACGGTGTACGCTGCGAATGAGAACGGAGAGATACTTAGTACAGGCTATCATAAGTGCGATCCGAGTTTCTTTTCGAGCTTGTCGCTGGTGTACGTCCAGGTGATTGGGCGGGTCTGCGCATTGTGATAGGTGATAAACGCCGCAATCGCCTGTTCCAGCGCTGTCGTGCTGGCAAAATGATTCGGCGTCAGGAGTTTGCGTTGCACCAGACTGAACCAGATTTCTATCTGAT
>JACAEQ010000003.1 GCA_013388755.1 Chloroflexota bacterium | reverse complement strand
GATGGGAGCTTGCGTCGCTGCGCGCGCAATGACCCGGAAGATGGGAGCTTGCGTCGCTGCGCACGCAATGACCCGGAAGATGGGAGCTTGCGTCGCTGCGCGCGCAATGACATCCCATCCGTTATTCAGATAGGATCTAAGTGCCTGTCCGAATAGGGGCGCGACCTGATGATTCTGCGCAATCCACAATTCCTGGCGCTGCTCATTCTTGTGCCGTTGCTGATCGCCGGCTGGCTGTGGCGCCGTGGGCGTGTCCCTGTCGCAGCGCTGAGCCTGCGGCTCATGATCGTGACGCTCATTGTCGTTGCCATCGCCGATCCGGTGGTCGTTCGCGGGCGCGCGGGAACAGGCGCCGCGCCGCTGACCGTGCTGCTGGTCGATCAGTCGGATAGTCTTGCCGAGGAGGGCAGGGCGGCGCTGCGCGCGCGCGCGGCAGCCATTGCCGCCAGCACCGGCGGCGCGGTGCAGATCATAACCTTTGGCGCAACGGTTGCTGCAGAGCACGGGGCGGGCGCCGCACCACGCGCCGATCAGACCGATATCGCCGCGGCGTTGCGGGTCGCGCGCGGCCTGATCGGCACCGGCGGCGGGCGTGTCGTGCTACTTTCCGATGGCGTCCAGACCAGTGGCAACGCCTTTCCCGAGGCGCAGGCACTGGCTCGTGATGGTATTCCGGTAGATACTGTCATCTTCCAGGTTGCGTCAAGGCCGGAGTTCTGGATCGCCGCGATTGAGGCACCGGCGACGCTGCGCGAAGGTGAGGAGTTCACTGCCCGGGTTGTCGTGGCCAGTACCGTTGCTGCCGAGGCCCGGCTGGAACTGACATCCGGCGCGGAACCACTCCTGACCCAACAGGTGCGTCTTGCGCCCGGCGAGAATGCGTATCCGTACACGAACCGCGCCGGTGCTCCTGGCGTCCTGCGCCTGCAAGCGACCATTGCCGGGCAACCCGATACGCTGGCACAGAACAATGCCGCCGCTGCAACAATTCTGGTTGCGCCAATGCCGCGCATCCTGCTGGTCGAGGGCCAGCCCGACGTCAGTGGCCCCCTGCGCGATGCGCTTCGCCGCACAGGCGTGGTTGCCGAATCGATCGACCCGGCCTCCCTGCCGTCCCGGTTGTCGGCGCTTGGTCGCTACGAGGGGATCGTGCTCCTCGATGTGCCGGCGGGTGAACTCACGCTTGACCAGATGGCGACGCTGCGCGAGTTTGTGCGGAGCGAAGGACGCGGTCTGGTTGCCGTCGGCGGGCGTTCCAGCCTGACCCTTGGCGCATACAAAGACACGCCGCTGGAAGAAACGCTGCCGGTGACCATGACTCCGCGGCCACGCCCCGAGCGTTCCGACATTACGCTGCTTCTGATTATTGACCAGTCAGCCAGCATGGGACCGGAAACGGGTGTCTCGAAATTCACCATGGCCAAAGAGGCCGCGATCCTTGCCTCCGAATCGTTGCGTGAGGAGGACCGGATTGGCGTGCTGGCGTTCGATGTCTCGACCAGCTGGGTGGTTGACTTCCAGCGGCTGGGTGCTGGCCTGAGCCTGGCAGACGTTCAACGCCGCATCAGTGCTCTGCCACTGGGTGGCGGCACCGACATCTACGGTGCGCTGCAGGATGGCCTGCCAGCCCTGGCGCAACAACCGGGCCAGGTGCGTCACGCTGTGCTCCTGACCGATGGCCGCTCATTCACCGATGATCGGCAGGCGTATCAGGCCTTGATCGAACGCGCCCGCAGCCAGAACATCACCCTCTCGGCCATCGCCATCGGCTCTGATGCCGATACGGCGCTGCTGCGCGACCTGGCGCGCTGGGGCGCCGGGCGGTATCATTTCGCCGACCGTCCGGGCGACATCCCACGACTTACCCTGCTGGAGAGCGATATTGCGCGTACCGAGCCGCAGGTCGAGGGTGACTTCCGTGCCGAACAGGTGGCGCCTCACCCGATGCTGCGCGATTTTACGCCCGAACAGATTCCGGGACTCAACGGCTACGTAGCAACCACGATCAAACCAGGCGCCGACCTGGTGCTCCGAGCGCCGGAAGGTGACCCGGTGCTCGCTGTCTGGCAGTATGGTCTCGGCCGTGCCGTCGCCTGGACCCCCAGCGCCGAGGCACCCTGGGCCACTGACTGGTCCAACTGGGCGGATTATGGTCGCTTCTGGGCGCAGATCATTCGTTACACCTTGCCTGAACCTGACAGTGGCCCATTACAGGTGCGCGCCATCCGTGACGGCGATACGACGTCGATTATCGCCGAGTCGGTCGCGCCGAATGGCGAACCACTCGATCTGGCCGATACCCAGGCCACCGTGACCCTCCCTGATGGCAGTACACGCCTGATCACACTACGCCAGACCGCGCCGGGACGGTACGAGCAGGCGCTGACGCTGCCCGCCGATGGCGCATATGCCATCGAAGTGCGTCAGCGCAAAGGTGATGAGGTGCGCGCGGCACAGGCCGGGTACGTGCACCGCTATTCCGACGAGTATCTACCGCCCGATCCGCAGGCCGGCGCACGGTTGCTTCATGATATTAGTGCGGTTACCGGTGGTACAGTGTTACAGAGCGGGCCGGCGCCATCGCCCTCGGGAGCGACCGCACCATTGGCGCAGGTGCCGTCTCTCGATCTCTGGCCGTGGCTGCTTGGCGCCGCGGCGTTGCTCTGGCCGGTGGAGATCGCCATGAGGCGCGGGTGGCTGCGACTGCGCCGCGCTGCCTGACGCAAGAAACCGGGAAACGGCCCTGCCGGATCGCCTGCGACGCCGCTGATCAGCGTGCGTCGCACCAGGCGCAGAGCAGGTAACGATTCTATGGCAACGTGCAACAACCTTGCACCCCGGTGGGGCGCGCGGCGCGCAGGGACGGGGAGGCACGCCCGCGGATCACGCTTGCCGCTAGCTGCGGGAGCATCCGGCGAGGATGCAATCCCGTCCATCAGCATTCGTATTCTTTGGTAAGGTTATGGTCGACATGGCGACCGGCACACCAGCCATTCCTGCAAACCGGAACGCGCTTGCCAAAGAGCTGATTTTCCGCGCGCTGGTGCTTCCCGCGTGCCGCTCCACCTTTGACCGGGTATGGCTGAAGGTCGAAGGGCCGGTGCCGCACCCGGCAGATGGGCCACTCATCATCTACATGAACCATCCTGGCTGGTGGGATGGTTACATGGCGTTTCTCCTGGACACGATCGTGTTCCGCAGGGGATTCGAGAGCTACATCATGATGGAAGAGAAGCAACTGCGGGCGTATCGCTTCTTTACCTGGTGTGGCGCATTCTCGGTCGATCGGAAGCGGCCCGGGGAAGCGGCGCGTTCAATCGCCTATGGTAGCCACCTGCTGCGCGAGCGGCGCGATCGCATCCTCTGGATTCTGCCGCAAGGTCGCATCGTCCCGAACGACCGCCGGCCAGTGACGGTCTACCCGGGTGTCGCGCGTCTTGCACAACAAACGCGTGACGTGCTCTTGTGGCCCGTGGCGTTGCGCTACGAATTTCGCGGCGAACAACGACCCGAAGCCTTTATTCGCGCCGGCCCGGCGCATCTGGTTGATGTGGCGGCAGCCGAAGAAACCATCGTTGCCGATGTGCGCCTGCACCTGACCGCTGCGGTTGACGCCCTGCGCGACGATGTGAACGACGAACGCCTCGAGAGATACCGCACGCTCCTGCGTGGCAAGGCCGGCGTCAACCGGGTGTGGGATGACGTTGTAGCGTTCTGGCGCCAATCACTACGGCGATTGCCAGGAATGCCAGGCCAACCATCCCCGCCAGCGGGTAACCGCGCGCCAGGTTCGCAGCAGTAAAGAAGACGCTGCTGAGCAGATAGAGCAGCGCCGGCACACGTGGCCAGACCGCTGCGATGAGCCGCGCCCACAACGATGGCTGTCGAGTAACGCCCCGCCCATCCCCTGGTGCATCGCCACCAGCGCCGGCCGGCAATGTGGCTGCAACGATCAGCGCCATCAGGACGCCCACAACCCACCAGGCAACGAAATTCTGCGGCGGCACGTCATAATACGGCCCGGTATCAATCCATCCCCAGTACGGATTGATGAAGGTGGCGACCGTCTCGATCTGGAGATCGAGGACGACAATCAAGGCGCCGGTGAGTGCAGCAAGACCGGCATGCGCGCGCCGCGACGTAGCCTCCGGCAGGGTCAGGCGAGCCAGTTGCCACGATCCGAAACCGGCCATGAGCCAGGCGAGCGTGATCGGTACTGGTACAATGCCCAGAATCTGCGGTTGCAGCATCTCGGTATACTGGTAACGCCCGAAGGGCCACCCGGTCGTCTCGCCAAGGTGCTCGACTGCCCAGGCCAGCAGGCCGGCGAGCGTCACCGCCAGCCCGCCACGCGCGCCATACATGCCGAGCGCCCAGAAGATCACGGCGAGCCCCTGCGCGATCAGCATCGCGGCGCCCATCCAGAGCCCCCAGGCCGGTACGGCGTCGAGCGCCACCGTGATCGTCGAGCCGGGAAAGACGGCGCAGTAGGCAAAAAAACAGGCCAGTGACAGCCACCGGAAGATGCGTCGGGTCATCCAGTGCATACCCTGTAGGAGGTTCAAGGAATCCTATGAGCGTCGTTCTACGCCATCGCTGGATAGTGTTATTCCTGACAGGCGCAATCTATCTCTTCGCGCGCCTGCCGGGATTGCTGGCTCTGCCACTTTTCAATGATGAAGCAATTTACCTCGTGCGGGCGCAACGTTTCCCGGCAGAACTGCAATTCACCATCCACGACGGCAAATTCATCCATGAACTCCTGCTCGCCATCCTGGTGGGTCTACCATGGGACCCGCTGCTGGCCGGCCGGTTGTTCTCCGTGATCTGCGGGCTCCTGACGATCGTCGCTCTATGGACTGGCGGGCGCATCATCGGTAATGAGGCAAGCGGGATCGCGGCCGGGCTGTTCTATGTCTGTTCACCCCTGGCGGCAGTGCATGATCGGCTTGCGATCCCTGATGCCATGCTCGGTTGTCTGGCCGGTTTTGTGCTGGCGGCAAGTCTGCGCTTCGGCTCGATGCCGCATCCGCAGCGCCGCGACGCCGCGGGCGTCGGCGCCCTGATTGCGCTGGCGGGGCTGGTCAAACTCCCTGGCCTGTTCCTGTTCGCCATACCGGTGCTGGCTGCGCTGCTGTTGCCCGCAACCCGGGCAGAGCGTCGCCGGCGCGCCGGTCTCTTGCGGACGACGTTGATCATTGCCCTGATTGCGCTGGCGGCGCTTGCGCCATTCAACTACGGCGGTGCTGAGAGCCGCAAAGTCGGCGCGCTCGATCTCGCACAGCAGATCGGGCGCTTCAGCAGCAACCTGGCGCTGGCGGGCGAATGGCTGGCGCTGACCCTGCCGCTGCCGCTGGCTTTGCTGGCACTCTTCGGACTGCGCGCCGCGACCACACGCCGCCATGTGGCACTGCTGCTGATAACCGGCGGGTTGCTGCATCTGGTATTCGCTGCTCTGGGCAGCGTAATCTATCCGCGCTATTTCCTGCCTGCCTGGCCGTCGCTGCTCCTGGCGGCCGGGATCAGCGCCGCTGAACTCAGGCATGAGCGCGCCATTATGCGGCGCATCGGCCTGGCACTGCTGGCGGCAACGATCGCGTGGGGCGGCTACTTCACAGTCGAATATGCCCGCCATCCTGCCCGCGCGCCACTGGCAGCCATTGACCGGCGCCAGTATATCGAGGCATGGACGGCAGGCTACGGATTACCGGAACTCTACGCTACGCTACGCGCCGAAGCGGCGCAGGCCGGCCCGATGACGCTCGTCAGCCCCGTTCACGAGCGAGTCGTGCATATCGGGCCGATGATCTACCTGAGCGATGACCCGCTGATTCAGCATACGACCGTTGACTTGCGCGATCCGGATGCGGCGGCGCAACTGTCCGCGCTTGCCGTGCACCGCAACATCTACCTGGCGCTCGACGCCGACGAGGTGCAGGCCTTCGACATCGAGCGGCGCTTCCCCGATCTCGTTCACATCCAGGCCTGGCACAACCCCTACAGTACGATGACGCTGCATCTCTACGCCACACGGAAGAACGGCCAGCACCCAGAACGCGCCCCGACCTTACGGCGCTGACCCGAACCCGCCACCCCCCGGCGTTTCGATCCGCAACACATCGCCTGCGAGAAGATCGATGGTCACTTTGCCGGGCAACAGGCGCTCGACGCCATCCCGGAGAAGGATGTTGCGACCCGCCGTGCCCGGCGCACCGCCCGCCAGGCCATACGGCGCATAGACGCGACGCTCGCTCAACAGACTGACCGTGACCGGCGCGAGAAACTCAACTTCACGTATCAGGCCATCACCACCGCGCCACTGGCCAGCGCCACCTGAACCATGCCGCAGAGCATAACGGCGAACCAGCACGGGGAACTGGCGCTCGATCGCCTCAACCGGCGTATTGAGCGTGTTGGTCATATGCACCTGCACCCCGCTGATGCCGTCACGTTCCGGGCGCGCGCCCATACCGCCACCCAGCGTCTCATAATACGCAAACTGGCGATGACCAGATGCAATGCCGCCAAACGTCCAGTTATTCATGGTACCGGCGGATGCTGCCGGAATGCGATCCGGCAATGCCTGCGCCAGCGCGCCCAGCACCACGTCAACCACGCGCTGCGCCGTTTCCACATTACCACCGGCGACCGCAGCCGGCGGGCGTGGCGCCAGGATGCTTCCCTCAGGAACACGAATGTCGAGGGGAGCGAACGCCCCCGCCGACGCAGGCATGTCTGCCGGGCCGAGGCAGCGGAAGCAGTACAGCACCGCGGATTCCGTGATCGCACGCGGAGCATTGAGCGGGCCGCGGCATTGCGCTGCCGTGCCTGCGAAATCAACGATTGCCGTCTCGCCATGGATGCCGATCCGGACGCGAATCGCCAGCGGCCCGCTGCCCACCCCATCATCATCGAGTACATCCTCGAAGGCATAGTCCCCATCGGGTATCGCCGCGATCACGGCGCGCATATGGCGTTCGCCGTAAGCCAGCAATGCCTCCATATGGCGTGCCGCCCAGGCGACATCGCGACGTTCGACGAGTTCTGCCAGCCGGCGCGTACCGACACGGTGGCAAGCCAGCTGGGCGGCCAGGTCGCCGCGCCGCTCGTCGGGGGTGCGCGAATTGCGGCAGATCAGGCCGATCACCGCATCATCCGGCATATCGCCGCGCACGAGCAGTGTCGGCGGAATGATCAGGCCCTCCTGATACAACTCACGGCTCATCGGCATCGAACCAGGGGTCATTCCGCCAACATCAGCATGGTGCGCACGTGTGGCCGTGTAGCCGATCAACGCATCAGCAACATACACCGGGGCGACGGTGGTGATGTCGGGCAGATGCGTGCCGCCGAGGTACGGATCATTCAGCACCGCCACGTCACCCGGCCCGAGCGAGAAACGGGCCAGCACCGCCTCGACCGAGCGCGGCATCGCACCCAGATGCACCGGAATATGCGCCGCCTGAGCGATCATGCGCCCGTGTGCATCAAAGACAGCGCATGAAAAGTCACGCCGTTCTTTGATATTCGCCGAGAGAGCGCTGCGACCAAGCGCGGCGCCCATTTCTTCGGCGATGGCGGCGCAACGGTTACGAAACACTTCCAGGTCAATCGGGTCAATGGCTGGATCGAGGCGGTACGATAGCATATGATAACATCGTAACTTGCGTTTTACTCTCCCTATGGTACCATAGTCCTGGTACATTCGTGCATGTTCTCTGCCGTGTGGCGCCAGTTCAGGCGAGTCGGCCATGACCGCGAAGCAGCCACTCCAAATCTTGCTTGTCGAGGACGACAGCATGATCGCCAGCGTGATAGCCATCGGGCTGCAGACGCTTGGCGTGCCGTACCGACTCGACAAAGCCTACTCCGCCGAGGAAGGGCTCGAGTTGTGGGCGCAGCATACGTATGACCTGGTGTTGACCGACTACAATCTGCGCGGCATGAACGGATTGTCATTGCTCGCCGCCATCAAGCAGATGGGTGGCAATGTTCCCACCGTGCTTTTTACGGCCTACGACACCCTCCAGTTACAGCGCGAAGCGCGCGCGGCCGGCGTCAGTGTGTATCTTGCGAAGCCATTCCTGATTGAGGATTTTGTCAACATTGCACGCGGGCTGTTGCCGGTGAGCGCCAACGAGGTTGGCGCCAGTACGCCTGTCCGGTAGCTGGCATCTGCTGGTGAGCATGGGTCGGCTCCGCCAGGCAGTGCAGGCCCGCCATGCATCCGGTTACCGCCGGGTGTGAACAAATACCCGGAATGACGCCCCGCCGAGGCACTCACCACGTTACCGGCGGCTACGGTGACGCAGCCCCAGCGCAAGACCTGCCGCCACGACCAGCAGCGCCAGCCATGGCACCGGTGTTGCGTACACGAGAGCAATACTGTACGCAGCTCCAATCAGGACGGTAGAGATCATCACGAAAGCCAGGATTGTCCCCTCCCAGCCTGGCGATTTCGGTGCCATGCATGTTCCTCCGCGCAGCTCCACAGCGGCGATGTGCACGTTGCCTGACCATGGAGCATCATACCACGCGCAACCCCTTCTCGCTTTCAGGCGTCATAGCTGGAAGGAGCAGCACATGACGTCCAGCGATAGAAGATACGGAGCGCCCCCGGCGCGCCGAGCAGTCGTCGGCCGGCTTGCAAACCGTGCCGCTTGAACGGTCATCCAATCACGCAATCGAACCATCCCGTATAATCACTGTCGCGGGCCGCCGGGCGGATTCGTTCAGGTATCTTTCGTCGGAGCTGTATGTCGTTTGTCATCGACCTGCTGAAAAGCAATGCCCTGCTGTTACTCTTCGTCGTTGCCGCGGTGGGCTACCCCCTGGGTCGTGTCCGGTTGTTCGGCCATAGTCTCGGTGTGGCGGCGGTTCTGTTCGTTGGCCTGGCGGTCGGCGCCCTTGATCCCGAACTCAAATTGCCGGAGATCGTCTATACGCTCGGTCTGGTGCTGTTCGTCTACACCATCGGGTTGAGCAGCGGTGCAGGATTCTTCGCCTCATTCCAGCGCAAAGGGTTACGCGACAATGCGCTGATCGTCGTGATGCTGGTGCTGGCGGCGCTGGCCGTTGCCGGAGCGCGCTATGCGCTCGATCTGCGCCCCACCCTTGCCGCCGGCCTCTTCGCCGGCAGTCTCACCAATACGCCGGCCCTCGCCGCGGTCCTTGAACAGATCAAGACCGTTGCCCCCGCCGAGACGCGCGATCAGCTCCTGGCCGACCCGGTCGTCGGCTATTCGATTGCCTATCCGATCGGCGTGATCGGCATGATCGCGGCGATTGCCGTGATGCAGCGCCTCTGGCGCATTGACTACGCCGCTGAAGCGTATCGCCTGCGAGACCTGGGTGCGGCAGGGCAGAAACTGGTGAACCGTACGGTACGTATTACTCGCCCGGAAGTAAGCCTGTTATCGGTTGATGAACTCCTGCGCGCCAAGCAGTGGCGCGTTATTTTCGGGCGCACGCGCCGTGGTGGCGATATGGCGCTGGTTGATGGCGAAACACACCTGCAACAGGGCGACCTGGTCAGTCTGATCGGTACTGAAGACGAAGTAAGCGAGGCCGCTCGATTCCTGGGCGAGATGACGGATGAGCGGTTGGAACTGGATCGCAGCAAGCTCGATTTTCGGCGCGTGTTTGTGTCAAATCCGCAGGTTGTCGGCCGGCCACTGGGTGAGTTGCAGTTACCGCGACGCTATGGCGCCCTGGTAACACGTGTGCGGCGCGGCGACATCGAATTCTTGCCACACGGTGACATGGTGCTGGAACTCGGCGACCGGGTACGCGTCGTGGCATTACGTGACAATATGGACGCAGTCAGCGAGTTTTTTGGCGACTCGTACCGCGCCTTGAGCGAGATTGATATTCTGGCATTCGGCCTGGGGGTCGCACTCGGCTTGCTGATCGGCATGGCTCCCGTGCCATTGCCAGGTGGGGCGGTCTTTCGTCTCGGTATTGCCGGCGGGCCGCTGCTGGCGGCGCTGGTCCTCGGCGCGCGCGAACGAACCGGGCCGCTGGTATGGAACATTCCCTATAGCGCGAATCTGACCCTGCGCCAGATTGGACTCGTGCTGTTCCTGGCGGGCGTCGGCACGCGTTCAGGGTACGCCTTTGCCAGCACCTTTAGCCAGAGTGGTGGTGTTCTGCTGTTTATCACTGGCGCGCTGATTACGTGCGGCGTGGCGCTGGCAACCCTCTGGATCGGCCACAGGGCGCTGGGCATCCCGATGAGCCTGCTGATCGGCATGCTGGCGGGCCTGCAAACCCAGCCGGCTGTCCTGGGCTTTTCGCTCGAGCAGACAAAGAATGACCTGCCGAATATCGGGTATACCACGGTCTATCCTATGGCGATGATTGCCAAGATCCTGCTGGCGCAGGCGATTGTGATGCTGTTGCAATAGAGATGGCAGGAAGCTGTCTGTGCCTTTAGCCGGGCTTCATAGACAGGCATCGGCCCTACATCCCGATTGCCGCGCGCCCGGTGGCAATGTCCGGCAACACGCCACACGCAACCGCCTGGACCATCACGTTCCCCAGCGCCGTGGCTTCAACCGGCCCGGCAACAACGTTTCGCCCGCAAGCTTCGGCAGTAAGCCGGCAGAGTAAGGCATTCTGACTGCCGCCGCCGACGATCCGGATGGTGTTGATAGAACACCCCGTCAGTTGTTCCAGCGACTCGATGACCTGCCGGTACTTCAACGCCAGGCTCTCGAGGCAACAGCGCACCATCGCGCCGACACTCGCCGGTTCCGGCTGGTCCGTGCGCCGGCAATAGGCGCGAATGGCCGCCGGCATATCGTCCGGCGCCAGAAACGCCGGGTCGTCCGGGTCGACCAGCGAGCGCAAGGGTTGCGCCGCCTCCGCCAGTTCCACCAGTTCGGGCCAGGTATACGCGCGCCCTTCGCGCTGCCACTGGCGCTGGCATTCCTGCAGCAACCACAGACCGGCCACATTCTTGAGCAGGCGGATCGTTCCGCCAACACCGCCCTCATTGGTAAAGTTCAGCACCCGCGCCTGTTCCGTCAGCAAGGGCTGATCCAGTTCGACGCCGACCAGGCTCCAGGTGCCACTGCTGATATACGCGCTGCGCGCATCGAGGCCGGAAATCGCGGCCACGGCGCTCGCCGTATCGTGGGTGGCAATCGCAATCACCGGCACATCATCGCGCAGGCCGGCTTCATCGCGCACGGCGGGGAGGAGATTGCCAAGCGCCGTACCCGGCGTCACCAGCGGCGGCAAAATACGCGATGGGAGGCCGAGCGCATCGAGCACCTCGGTGGCCCAGCGTCGCTCGCGCGCGTGGAAGAACTGCGTCGTGGTCGCATTGGTATACTCAGCCACCCTGCGCCCGGTCATCCAGAAGTGAAACAGATCCGGCATCAGCAGCAGCGTGTCGGCTGCCGCCAGCGCCGCGGGATCGGCCTGGCGGAGACTATACAGCTGGTAGAGGGTGTTGAACTGCAGGCGCTGGATGCCGGTCAGGGCATAGAGCCGCTCCTGTGGTATATGCGCATCAACCAGTTCGGCAATACCGGCAGTGCGGTGATCACGGTAGTGGAACGGAAGATGCAGCAACCGGCCCGTTGCATCCAGCAGGCCGAAATCCACTCCCCAGGTATCAATCCCGATCCCGGTCAGAGGAGTTGCATCCTGCGCCGCATACCGCGCGATGCCGGTCCTGACCTCGTGCCAGAGACGCTGCACGTCCCAGTGAAGATGACCCGCGATCTCTACCGGGCCATTCGCGAAGCGATAGATCTCATCGAGCGCAAATCGCCGGCCATCCCAGCGCCCCAGCATGACCCTGCCGCTCGATGCGCCGAGGTCAATGGCAAGGAAGTTGGTTGTCATCAGTCACCTGCAACAAGACGGCAAGAGACGAACAGCGACGGACGTGTCGCAACAGACGATGGTCGCACCGCGTCCTTCCCGGCAGGGCCTGCCGCGCAAACAGGACCTACCGCAAGAACGCCTCATGCAAACCGCCATCCACGGTGATGATCTGCCCGGTCGTCTGGCGCAGCCGGTTGCTAAGGAGCAGGAAGATTGCCTCAGCCTGATCGGCTGGCGTGATCGGTCGCTTCAGCAACGTGCGGTTGGCATAGAACTGCGCCAGCTTTGCGGTCAACGCATCGGTTGGTTCGTCATCGGTATAGGCGATGCCATACTTGGCGAGTGATGCGATGACCCGCGCGCGTGGAAACATGCCGCTGCCCTGGACGACGGTCGCCGGCGCCACACCATTCACCCGCACGAGCGGCGCCAGTTCGACCGCCAGTTCACGTACCAGGTGATTCGCCGCCGCTTTGCTGGCATCATATGCCAGGCTTCCCTTCTTTGCCACCACAGCATTCACCGACGTCGTCAGTACCAGGCTGGCCGGCAATCCCTGAGCGCGCCAGATATTTGCTGCTTCATCAGCCACCAGATACATACCCGTGACATTGATAGCAAAGGTCCGTGCCCAGAGATCGTCCGGGATGCGCCCGGCGGTATCAGGTGACACAAAAATACCGGCCGTGATGGCGACTGCATCAAGGCCACCATACGCCAGCATCGTCTGGTCGAGCATTGCCCGGATCGTATCGCGCTGCGTAATATCGGCTGCAAGCCCGATCGCCGGGCCACAATTCGAGATGTCGCTGCCGGCAACGCCGATACCGAGGCCGTGGCGGTCGGTAATCATCCTGGCTGTCGCTGCCGCAGCCTCACCATCACGATCAACACAGACCACGTGCGCACCCTCAGACGCCAGGCGCACTGCGGTTTCACGGCCAATACCACTGCCGGCGCCAACAACCGCGATCACCTGGCGCGCCAGTTCCTTCTCAGGCGGCATGCGTTGCAGCTTTGCCTCCTCGAGCAGCCAGTATTCGATATCGAACGCCTCCTGGAGCGGCAGCGCGGTGTATTCGTCAATTGCCTCGGCGCCCTGCATCACCTCGATCGCGCAGTTGTAGAACTCGGCGGTGACGCGCGACTCGCTTTTGTCCTTCCCCCAGGCAATCATCCCCAGACCAGGGATCAAAATGACAGTCGGATCTGGATCGCGCATGGCCGGCGAATCGGGATGCCTGTGCCGCTGATAATACTCCGTGTAGTCGCGGCGGTACTGCTCCAGGCCCGCGCCCAGGCGTTGCTTGAGCGCCGCCACATCTTCACCCTGAGGGTCCCAGGGAACATACAGCGGCTTGATCTTGGTGCGCAGGAAATGATCCGGGCAGGAAGTACCGAGTTCCGCCAGGCGCGGCGCATCAACACTATTAACGAAACGGAGGATGGCCGGATCGTCCTGCACCGTGCCGACAAAGCGCCTGAACTGGCTGACCTGGCCGCGCAGCCAGGGCAGGATCTCGGCAAACACCGCGTGACGATGGGCCGGTTCCAGCGCCTGGTAACGCTGCCCGCCAAACGTGCGGTCACCCCTGTCGCGTGCGGCAATATAGCGTGCAGCGCGGTCGATCAGTTCCAGCGTCAGTTCATAGCATACTCGGTCATCGTCGGCCCAGTTGATCAGACCATGCCCACCGAGGATGACCCCCTTTGCCTGCGGATAGACGCGGCAGATCTGTTCCAGCTTCAACCCGAGATCGAACCCCGGGCGCTGCCAGGGCGTCCATACCACATCATCGCCGTAAATCTCGCGCGTCAGGTGCTCGGAACGTTTCGCGGCGGCAATCGCAATCACCGCGTTCGGATGCATGTGGTCAACGTGGCGATAGGGCACGAACGCGTGGAGCGGCGTATCAATAGATGGCGCGCGCGAGTTAAGGTTGAATGTCGCATGCGGGTACAGGCCGACGATCGCATCCTCAACCGGCGTCTTCGGGCCGCGCTCCGGCGCACGGTCATAGTGTCGCTTGAGGCCGTGCAGTTTCTCCAGGTACAACGATGAGAAATGCTCGCGCCGCGCAGTACGCAGATCACCACCCGATCCCTTGACCCACAACACGTCAACCGCGTCACCCGTGAGCGGGTCAGGCATTACGAGTTTAGAAGACGTGTTCCCGCCGCCGGTATTGGTGATGCGCAGATCACTCCCCAGCAGATTCGAGCGGTAGACCAGGCGATCGACCGGATCGAGCGTGGCCGCAACGGTGTCGTCCCAGCAATCGTTGACGGAGACGAACCCTGGCGGGCTACTTGCCATGGCGATACTCCTTCAGGGTGATTGAACCTGACCGGGCCAGCATGCTGAGTACATATACCTGTTCTGGCGTCTCCCGGGAGCGTGGGGACCGCGCCCGCACGCGAGATACCTTGCGTCGGCGGTGCGACAGGCATCGGGCTACGTGGAAGTCATTCCGCCGCCGATCCTTCTATTGGCGATCCTGCGCCGAGTCCCCATGCCGGGCGGCCAGGGGAATCGCGTTCCCAATGGAGCAATGATTATACCCGATGCTCGTACTGCAGTGGTCATGGTTTCGATGCCCTGGCCCCGGCCACGGGCATTGCACAGCGCTTCAACGCCGATCTCAACCAGGCACTGCGACGGGCATTTGCGCGATAGAAGATAGCAGGAGCGGGTGAGCAGGGCAAGAATCGCCCCACTCGCCCGTTCGTGCTTTGCCACGCTTGCGTCATCACGGCGCGAGTTCGATCACATCGGCGCCGCCAGGCAAGCTGATGCGCTTGCCGGTAGCCGGGTCATACACACCCAGGACAAGGTGATACGGGCCAGGCGCCGCGCCTGGTGGCACAAGCACCGCCAGCCGGCTGCGATACGTCTCACCGGACTGCCAGGCGCTCGCCGGCACGGGTGCAGGTGGTCCGTCGTGCTGGGCAACGATCCGTCCTTCAACATCCAGAAGGTGCGCAAAGAGCAGCAGGTCCCGCCCGGGCGCCGTGATTGCGCGCCACCACAGTTCGACCCGGATCGCATCTCCTGGCGGCACATCCAGCGTCGTGACCGTCGCGCGCTCCAGTTCGAGCTGTTCGCCAAAGCGTGCCCGCACCTCGTGTGGGCTGCCACCAGGCTCGCCGAGTTCATATACCACAAGCTCAACACCACCGTACCAGCGACTCTCGGCGCGAAACGCGTGCACGGCGAGCCAGTTGCTTACGACCCCGTCCGGATCGGCTTCGTAGGGGACATAAAATACACCGTAGACTCGCCGGTAGGCACGCTCCATCTGTTGAAGTTCGGCGACCGTCGCCGCCGGAGCGAGCGGACGGAAACGGGGCAACAGGTAGCGCTGCTGCGGCCCGTGAAAGTAGTAATCGAACACATCAACCTGGCCGGGCCCGATCAGGAGCACAGCATCATCCGGCCGCGCCGTCGCCGTGATAGCCCTGGCCAGACTGCGATAGTCGTCGCGCTGAAAGGCCGGATCGAACCATTCATTGTGTAGTGGAGCGACAGACGCCGCGACGAGGAACACGCCGCAGGCGCCGGCAGTCACGGCGCCTGCGCGCCAGCCCCACCGTCGGGCGATGACCTGCGCCAGCGTCGCGCCTCCCGCGCCGAGTAACAGATGAAACGCAGGCAATGCCGGCAGCAGAAATCGTGGCTTGTAGTACGGCTGGTCGAGTGAGAGCAGAAGAATGGCTCCCAGTGGAAGCAGCAGCCATGCCGCGATGAACCTGACTGGTTGAGCCGGGCGACGCCAGGCGAGCACCGCCGTGAGCAGGATCGCGAACCCGGCCAGCCATGGCCACATCGCCGGTGTCGATGCCGGCCCGAGACTGAAGACGCGCAGCGCATCGGCCAGAATGAACGTCGGATCGGTCGGCTGCTTCGCAAAGGTCCATCCCGCCAGCCGTTCGCGGCTGCTCCAGACCCATGGCAGGAAGAGCCCCGCCAGCGCCAGGTGCGCTGCGATCCAGGCTGGCCAGGCCCGCCGGCGTAGCGCCATCAAACCGGCAGTGGCGCCTGTTGCTACCAGCACGGCCATGAAATAATGGGTGAACAGCGCCGCCAGTGCCACGATCCAGTACCCGGCGAGCCACAGTGGGCGCGCCTTCACCACGCCGGCAGCCTGCGTGTTCCCGGGCTGTGCATCCCTGATCCCAAGCCCTGACAGCAGTGCGAACCAGAGACACACTGCCAGCAGCGCAGCCAGTGCATACATGCGTGCTTCCTGGCTGTAATGAATACTGAACGGCGCGACCGCAGCCGCGATACCCGCAAGCCAGCCGGCGGTTGCACCCAGCCAGCGACGCCCAAGCAGCATGGTCAGAACAACGGTCAGCGCGCCACACACCGCGCTCAGCGCGCGCGCCGCCGCCTCGCTCGCACCAGACACCCGCAGCCAGCCATGGAGCAGCCAGTAATAGAGCGGCGGATGCACATCGGCTGCGGCGGCGCGCACAATGGTATCAAGCGGCTTCCCGGCAAGCGCAATCGTCAGACCTTCGTCATACCACAGGCTCTGCGCGTCAATACGATAGATGCGCAATGCCAGCGCCAGCGCAAACAGCAACACAGCCAGACTGCCGGCGTTGACGGCGCGTCTGAGATCCATACACCACCTTTGCCCATCGTGAACAGCTGCCATGCCGCATAGTATTGCACGGGTGTCATCAAGTTGCTACTGATTTCGCTTATCTTCTCAATTGTTGCTCGCCACGCACCGTGCTACGATGAGCGCAACTTGGTCGGCCCATGCTGCAAGGAGGTACGTTCATGACCAACGAGGTCGTCGCGAACCACTATTCCATCGAACTCAGCCGCGCGACGTTCGACTGGTCGCTCGACCAGGGACGATTACGCTTTCTTGGCGCGCCTGCAGCGCTCTTCCAACTTGGCCCATCGCTTATGCGCGCCTGGCAATCACTGGCCGAAGAGCTCGGGATACCACTCTTTCGGCTGTTGATTGCTCATAGCGCCAGTGAGGGTGCCGGTAAAGACTACTGGGAGGCAGTGGCGTCGCAGGAGGGAACTTTCGAGGAAGCGTTTGCCATCCGGAGCGATGCCATGAGCGCCGCCGGATGGGGGCGTTTTGAGCTTGCGCTTTTCGATCCGGAGCAGCACCGCGCCATCGTTCGCGTCCATAACCCGTGGGAGCTAGAGATGCAGCGTGGTCAGCAGACCAGCTGGGGCTGCCCCTATCTCCAGGGCACGATCGCCGGCCTGTTCTCACACATATTTGGCGTTGCATGCCGTGCGGAAGAGGCAAAACTCATCCCTGACGGCGACGAAACATTCCTCGAACTCCAGGTCTACCGGTCGGAGCGTACCTTCGCCGACGAACTCGCGGCGCTGCGCGAAGTGCAGGCATACGAGCGCCAGAAACGCATGATTGACGAGCTTGCCGCCAGGACCCTTGAGCTCGAGCAGGCGAATGAAGAACGCCTGCGGTTGCAGGAGCAGGTCATCACCATGCAGGCGCAGATCCTGGCCGAGGTCTCCACACCATTGATCCCACTTAATGATAAGGTTCTGCTGATGCCACTGGTTGGCGCCTTCGATTCGCAGCGTACCCAGCTTACGGTCGAGCGCCTGCTACACGGTGTCGCCGAACGACGTGCCACAGTCGTGATTCTTGACATCACCGGCGTGCCGATTGTGGATACACACGTCGCCAGCGCGCTCATGCAGGCCGCGCAGGCGGTACGCCTGCTGGGCGCACAGGTGGTGCTGACCGGAATCCGCCCGGAAGTGGCGCAAACGCTGGTTGGCATGGGGGTGAGTTTGCAGGGTATCGCCAGCCGCGGCACCCTTCAGAGCGGGATTGAGTACGCCAATAGCATTCAGTAGAGACGCATGAGCTTTATTCTGCGCGGCGTTGTACGGTCGTGCAACGCCGCGTTCTTGTTGCCGCACTGGCGCCGGTGCATACCTGCCGGCGACTTCGAGTAAGTGCCCATCCGAAAACCCATGGGCATGCGGTCATGGCGAGGAGCGCCAGCGACCGCCTGCAGCGAGCGCAGCGTGGCTGACGCAATCGAGCGGCCCGAGCGGAGATTGCTTCGCTTCGCTCGCAATGACATCCAGTCCGTTATTCGGATAGGCTCTAAGTACAGGCTATCATATATTTGATCCGAGTTTGACATGATCCGTTTGGCATCGTATCCTGGACGATGGAGGTATCAGGTATGCGTGGCCCAAAGCCCTTGTATCCCATTCACTTATCGACTGCGCACGAACAGCAGTTGCGGCAGTTGGTGCGGGCGCATACCACGCCGCAGGCGCACGGT
>JACAEQ010000051.1 GCA_013388755.1 Chloroflexota bacterium | reverse complement strand
GATCCGGCATGTGGGCTCCTCCTCGCTGGTCGATGGTCGTTACGGTTGGATTATGCGGCAATCACGTGTTGGGTGCAACCACTACATCTAGGGGCTTCCACGGGAAGTCCTGAAGAGCCAACGTGCTAAAATATCGACATGACAAAAGTCTATCTCGATGTATGCGCTATTCAACGTCCGCTTGACACGCCCAATCAAGTTCGTGTCGCATTAGAAGCGGAAGCCGTTCTTGGCATTCTCTCTCTGTGCGATGCTGGACAGATTGATCTGATTTCATCAGAAGCGTTGGTCTATGAGACCGAGCAAAATCCTTTATCCATTCGTCGGGAGCACGGTTATTCTGTGCTTGCGAAAGCCAAAGCGACTATCAACGTGACCGCAAGTGTAAAAGAAAGAGCGTCCCAGTTCTTGCAACACGGCATCAAGCCTCTCGACGCATTACATCTGGCTTTAGCGGAATCCAGTATGGCTGATTACTTCTGCACGTGTGACGACCAATTGGCTCGCAAAGCAAGGCACATCCGAGATTTACAAGTGAAGGTTGTTTCACCGCTTGATTTGGTCCAGGAGATTGAGAAATGATTACTGAAGTGAAGCCATTAGCAGAGATCAACCAGCAAGCAATTCACCTGCTCTATCAAGAGTTAGGTGTCATCAATGCGGTTCGTTTTCTGAAGCAGTTTACGGTTGGTTTTGGTGATTACACCAAAGAGCGGGAAGTTTTGTTTGGCAGCAAGACGTTAGACCAGATCGTGAATGAGATCGAGCAGATGCGAAAACCAGCATAAAGCGCCCGCCCAACATGTGCTTCCAGCCGACCGCTTCGCTCGCTGCGCTCGCTTCGCGGCGGCTAATGCGCGTGCCGTTGGGTGTCGCTCTGCCGTACTCGGCGATCGTCTCGGTGCTTGAACGACAGCCGGGATGGCGCAACCGGGCCAGAATCACCGGATCGCGTTCGCCCGCGACCATCGCGCGGATGATGGCTTGACCGGTCACGCCCATACTGTCCGTTCTGCAACACCGATAAGCCGACACAGCCATCTGCGCCGATCCTCAAGTTCGATCACAATGCCTGTGACGCGATGCCTGTTACCGGGCTGTTGGCACTGCTTCGCCAACGAATGTGATGGGGAGTGTAGAATTATGATCACGTGTTCTGTGTACTGCGGCGCGAGCCTGGACGGCTTCATCGCGAAGCCTGACGGCGACATTGAGTGGCTTCATCGGCCCGAGTACGCCACTACAGAGTCAACCGGCCTGACCTACGAAAAATTCATCTCAACAGCCAGATGGTACGTGGAAGCACTTTGCAAAGTATTCTTTCAGGCGAGCGATGTGAAGGCTCACATTGCGTACAGGGAACGAGCCGGGGGACTTTGCCTCCGCACGAATTGCAAGTATAAGCAATTCATAATATAACGGCACGAACCACATGAAAGGCAATAAATGGGAACAAGTGTTCGCTCCACAAACCCGTTCTTGGTATGGTACACTATGCTATCAGGAATATGATGCGACGCTATCACTCACCAAAAGACTATCTGGATGCAGCCCGTGATCCGGCAACTCCGGCTGATGAATTACGTCTGCTTGCCAGTTCCGTCTACGATTTTGTTCGACTCGCAGTTGCCGAGCACCCTCATACTGAAGCACATGTGCTCGTTGGCCTGATCCCGCAACGTATCGAATCATGGCATGAGCAACGGCTTGCTTATGCCCTTGCTCGTCGTTCCAACATGCCCGCACAAGCATTGTCCATATTAGCTGAGCGCTTGCCGCCACTGCTCAACCGGGGCCGTAACCGAGGCAATGGCTTTCAGGCCGGAATTGCCCTTTGCAACCATCCTGACACGCCAATAGACGCGATCCAAACCATGCTTGCGAAAGCATCGGTATCAACTGACTTTCGCCGGGCCCTTGCTCGTGAGGCAACACGTGTTGATGTACTCCTCCTGCTCCTGAATGACCCAAGCGTTGTTGTTCAGAAGCGTGCTCGTGAGCGGTTAACTACGTGGGAGCACGAATCAGGAGCGAACAATATAGTGTGAGAATACATCATTCCGATGGTCGTTTACAACGTTTCGTGAGTGGCATGGTTACTGTATTCTGCGCTGATCCGCCTGGTAGGAGCAGCCAGCTGGAACATGATTGAATCCAACAGGTGCAAACAATGCACAACGTAGAGATAGAGCTTCGCTCTACCATCACCTGCCCGCATTGCGGCCATCAAAAAACAGAAACAATGCCTGCGGATGCCTGTCAGTATTTCTATCGCTGTGAATCTTGTAATGAGGTGCTAAAACCCAACGCTGGGGATTGCTGTGTGTTTTGTAGTTTTGGCACCGTCAAATGTCCACCCATTCAAGCTGGCGAGTGTTGCCCGTAATGGCGTCTGGCAACGATACAACATGTCAGATGATGTGAGCGGAACCCTCAGAATGACCGACTTGCAGCCAACCCCGTTTCTCACCGCCGAGTGGCGTCACCTCGTCATGGTCAACTTTGAGGTGGATCGCGCGGTTCTCCAGCTGCTGGTACCATCGGGGACAGAGCTGGACGACTGGAACGGGCGAACTTTCGTGAGTCTCGTGGGGCTTCCTATTTCTCAACACCCGTCTCCTCGGCGTCGCGATCCCCGGTCACCGCAACTTCGAAGAGGTAAATCTGCGCTTCTATGTGCGACGGCGGGCAAGCGATGGATGGCGGAGAGGGGTGGTCTTCATCAGGAAGATCAAGAGGTTGCAGCGTGGAGAAATTCATCGCTCTCCGCAAACAGACGCGATCGGCAATGCTTGGCCTGGAACACAGCGGCACTGCGGAGAAGCGTTCCGATCTGCTGCGTGATGCGCAAACCTCACGCCGCGCCCTTGAGCTGATCCGTCTCGGCCTGCGCCCGCGGCTGCCAGGGCGGCGGATGCCGGTTGAGCCCGGGTTTGAGCGTCTGGGCAATATGAGTTGCTACATCATTCGCACACCGGATGACCGGCAGGCGAACCGGGCGCGGGATCTGCTGGGTGATGACTACCTGATCGTTCCTGACGTGCGCCTCTCGTTACCCGTCGCGCGCACCGGCGGCGGTACATCGGTGCGCCGGCCACGCGCGCCGCAATGGCCCGATATCAGCGGCGTACCAGAGGCGCGCGCCGCCGGTATTACCGGCAAGGATGTCATTGTCGGCGTGCTCGATACCGGCTGCGACGCCGATCATAACGAGTTCGCCGGCAGGCGGATCGAGTTTCGCTACGTACCGCTCGCGCCCACACCGGAGAGCATGCGCACGGTTCGCGGCTTCGACACGCATGGCCACGGCACGCACGTCAGCGGCATCATCGGCGGGCGCAACGTCGGGATTGCGCCAGGCGTCGAACTGCTGGTCGCGGCAGTCGTCGAGAGCGAAACCGTCAAAACCAGCCTGGAACGGATTGTCGTGGCACTCGACTGGATGCTGTCGCACTTCAGCCTGCCCGAAAACCAGCACAAATCGATGATCATCAGCATGTCGCTTGGCTTCCGATCCGAATGGATCGACGCTCCGGACTTTGCAGCGGTAACCGGGGGGATGCAGTTGTTGCTGCGCACCCTGGTGGAGGATTTCGATGTCCTGCCCGTGGTCGCGATCGGCAATGATGGGCCGGGGGTCGTGCGCGCGCCGGGGTACTTCGCCGAAGCACTCGGCGTCGGCGCCGTTGATTTTGACCTGATCCCCTGGCCGGACAGCAGCAGTGGCATATCACCCGACGGGCTGCCCAAGCCGGATATTGTCGGCTTCGGAGTTGATGTGATGTCGAGCCTGGAACGCGACATACAGCGGCGCAGCATCTATGCGCGTATGAGCGGCACCAGCATGGCAGCGCCGTATGTCGCCGGTATCGCTGCCCTGGCAGCGTCGGCCAACCCTGGCCTTCAGGGTGCGGCGCTGCGCGCCTGGCTGGTGGCGAATGCCCACACACTGACAGCGCCGGCTGAACGTGTCGGTGCGGGCCTGGCAAGGTTCAGGTTATGAGTAAAGAACGTCGTCCATCTATGAAACCACAGCCTGCAGAGCAGGCCGACACGCCGATCCGCTCCATTGTAACGATTGAGCGACCGGCGCCCGAGGCGCTGGCACGGTGCAACCGTGCCGAGAAGTATCGTGTGATGCGCGAGAATAGTGTACGTGTGCGCGAACAACTCCTGGCGTGGATCGATCAACGTGGCATCAGCAACGAAGTCGCGCAGGTCAGCGAACCAACCGTGTTCAACACCCTGTTTCTTGTCGCCACCCGTCGCGCGACGGAACTGATCGCCCAGGCTCCCGGCGTTGTCAGCATCGCTGAAGATAGCGAGATCATCACTGATCTGCCGCGTCGGTCGCCGCCGGTTTGACATCGCAGACCGACACGTACCCGGCGGCCTCGCGCCCCAGTGTGTGTTCCGCGTCATCCAGGCGCACCGTCATCGGCCCACCGAATGGCGCTACTGAGACCACTCGTACATCCACGCCAGGACGTAGCCCCAGTTCTCCGAAGTAACGCAGCATTGCCGGGTCGTGATCGCTGACTTCGGCGACCGTGGCTGACTGGCCGGTTGCCAGGTCGGCCAGGCGGCTGGTGTATGGCGGGGCGATCGTCCCATCACGGCGGGGTATCGGCGCGCCGTGTGGATCGGTCGTCGGGTAACCAAGCAAGGCGTCGATCCGATCCTCCAGGTCCTCCGACAACACATGCTCCCATTTTTCGGCCTCCGCATGGACCCTGTCCCAGGGCACGCCAAGCGCCTCGGCCAGGTACCGCTCGATCAGGCGATGGTGGCGGATTACTTCGAGAGCGATCTTCTCGCCTGCTGGTGTCAGAATGACCCCCTGGTAGCGCTCGTGTTCGACGAGATTGAGGGCGGCAAGCTTCTTCACCATGCCGGTCACCGAGGCCGGCGAATTACCAAGCCGTTCGGCCAGCACCGTCGTGGCAACGCGCCCCTGCTCGCGCTGAATGTCGTAGATCGTCTTCAGATAATCCTGGACCGACTCAGTATGATCTGCTGATGGCATCTCGTCCTCGGTTTAGGCTTCCCTAAATCGTATTATACCTGGCGCGGATGCGGTGTGTCAAGAAGCACGATGATCGTGAACAGTTACCGGTAACGCCACAGCGAAGCCGTCGCCGGCACTTGGCGCCCTGGTGCGCACATCAGAGCAGGGCAGGCAGATCGGCCCGCTGCGGCATCGTCTACCCTGCGTAGAGATACAGTTCTCCGGGTTGCAACATATGGCACCGCAGAAACGGCGCACGGCGGTCGAGTTCGTCGAACAGCAGACCGGGGTTCACCCGGTTGACGGCGAACAGATCGTTATGGATGCCGATCAGCACCCGCGCATCAAGTTCCTTTGCAAGTTCGATTGCCTCGCCTGGCCAGAGGTTCCCGATGATGTCGTTGCGTTCACGGTAGTGATCGCGCCCGTTGATTGGCAGCAGTGCGATGTCAACTGGTCTTCCTCGCACTGCATCAAGCAATTCGGGGAACAGCACCGTATCGCCGCTATGGTACACCGTCACGCCGTTGCACTCGATGATGAAGCCCATCCAGCGCGAATGACCCTGCTCGTCCACCTCGTAGGCATAGTGCGCCGCCGGCGTCGCCGTAAACGCCAGGCCGGCCAGTGTCATCCGTTCGCCGAGGCGCGGCACGATCATCCGATCTTCTCGAACACCAGCACCGCGTGCAATCTCACGGCCCTGCGCCGATGTCACCAGCAGCGCCGAGGGAGAAGCGGCCATCAATGGGCCGATTGTCGGCGCATCGGTATGGTCAAGGTGTTCGTGGGTTGTCAGGACAATGTGTGCATGAGTGATGAGCGCCGGATCAATCGGTACCAGAAAGCGACGCGGCGGCCCGCCCAGTACCTCGACCGAGTTCGATAGATAGGGATCGATGTAGGCAATCGTCTGCTCACCTTTGAGCACAAACCCCGCCTGGCCAAGCGACCAGAGCGCCAGTTGCCCGTAGGGAACCGTCAGGCCATCAATCTGGGCAATGAGCGCCGTATCGCGTAATCCTGCCATCCGTCATCTCCTTGCTTTCCGGTTCACGTTCAACGTTCCCTGTTCAACGTTTAACGTTTAACGTTCAACGTTCCCACGTTCCCACGTTCCCACGTTCAACGTTCCACAAGCCGTTCCAGGATCACCGCCGACGAGAGCACTCCCGGTATCCCGGCACCGGGGTGGGTTCCCGCGCCTACAAAATAGAGGTTCTCGAACTCCTCGGAGCGGTTATGTGGGCGGAACCAGGCCGACTGCAAGAGTGTGGGCTCCAGCGCGAACGCCGCACCGAGATAGCTGTTCTGCCGCCGCTGGAAGTCACGAGGGTCCATCATACGTTCGACCACAATATGCTGGCTCAACTCCGGCAGAAAGCGCTCCTCCAGGAAGCGCACCAGCATATCGCGGTAGGGACGCGCCAGCGTTGCCCAGTCGGCCCCGGATGCCAGGTTCGGCACCGGCGAGAGCACATAGAACGCATCACATCCAGGCGGCGCAACCTCGGGTTGATCACGCGACGGCATGTGCAGATAGAGTGAGAAATCATCCGCCACGCGCTTGCGCGCGAAAATGTCGTCCAGCAATTCGCGATAGCGCGGGCCAAACATGATATTGTGGCGCACCAGGCGAGGGTCATGGTAGGTGCGTCGCGTTCCCAGGTAGAGCACCACGAGCGACATACTGTAGCGCATCGCGCGCAGGCGGCGATCGGTAAAATGGCGGCGATGGCGGGGCTCGATCAAGTCGGCGTAGGTATGGGCCACATCAGCGTTCGAGACCACGACATCAGCGCGGCGCACCGTACCGTCGGCGAGCGCCACACCGGCGATCCGCCGCCCCGCAACGATCAATTCCCGCACCTCGGCGTTCAGATGGATCACGACGCCCAGCTCATGCAACAGGCGTACCAGCGCAGCGACGATTGCGCCCGTTCCACCGACGGCATAGTAGACGCCCCACTCACGTTCGAGATAATGCACCATCGCATAGATTGATGACGCGTGAAACGGATTGCCACCGATAAAGAGCGGGTGAAACGAAAAGCAGCGGCGAAGGAAATCGTCCTGCAGATAGCGCGACACATAACGGTAGACGCTTTCGAATGACCGCAGGCGTGCCAGGTCGGGGGCGACGCGTACCATATCGCCGAAGCGCAGGAATGGCTGGTCAGCCAGTTCCACAAAGCCTTTCTGAAAGATCGGTCGTGTGCTCGCCAGGAAACGCCGGTAACCATCCACATCCGGCGGACTGATGCGCTCGATCTGGCGGAGCACCGCTGTTTCATCAGCATTGTGGTCGAACCAGCGACCGGTATGATCATAAATACGATAGAACGGATCACAGGGCCGCAGTTCGAAATAATCTTCGCGCCGGCGGCCTGCGGCGCGCCACAGGTCATCGAAGAGAAACGGCGCGGTAATCACTGTCGGGCCGGTATCGAAGCGGAAACCGTCCACCTCGAGCACATACGCCTTACCGCCCGGTTTGTCCTGCTTTTCATAGATTTCCACAGTATGCCCGCGCGCAGCCAGGCGCACCGCTGCCGCCAGGCCGCCAAATCCAGCGCCAATGATAATGACCTTGCTCACCATGACCTCCAACACAGCACAGGGGCACCCACCCGAGCAACGTGGCCCGGGGCGTGCCCCACAGACAGACAACCGTCAGACTGTTAATCCTCTGCGTACTCCGGCACCTCTCTCGGCGCACCGCAGGCCGTCACCGTCCCCCGATAATCCACATCGGCAGCCAGATCCGGGCGACTGGACTTCAGTTCAGCGATCTGCTCACGCGTCAACACCTTCGTCTCATCGAAGCCCAGGTCGATCGAGCCATCAATATGGACGCGACCCAGGTCGTAGAAGCGCCTGGTGAACGTCGTTCTGGCGAATGCCTTCAGGCAGCCGAGCATATACTTCCGCTTGAAAGGATCTCTGATCCAGGGATAGCTGAGGAACGCCTTGCGCGCATAGAACCGGCCGTAGTTGCGCAGCACGCCTTTCAACACATCCTCGCGATCCATGGCATCAGGCTGAATAATCGGCGTGACGAAGTTGTACTTCGAATAGTCGCGCACCTCGACCCGGTCACCCAGTTCTTCGAACAGCTCGGCGAACGGCCATGGCGTATACATGTTCCAGTTTGCCATATCCGGCTTCCAGTCGAGCGCGAAGCGGTAGGTCTCTTCGATGGTCTCGGGCGTTTCATTCTCCATGCCCATAATGAACTGCGCCTCGGCCACCATTCCCTGTTGCTGCAACAGCTTGATTGCGCGCTTATTCTGCTCGATGGTCGTCTCTTTGCGAAACCGATCGAGGTTCATCTGCGCGGCGGCTTCGGTGCCAAGCGAAACATGCACCAGGCCCGCGCGGCGATAGAGCGGCAGATACTGTTCATCACGCAGAATATCGGTCACGCGCGTATTGATACCCCAGTGCACACCGAGCTTGCGCCGCTCCAGTTCTTCGCACATGGCGATGAACTTCTTACGATAGATCGTCGGCTCTTCGTCGGCCAGGATGAAGAAACCGACGCCATACTCACGCACCAGCAACTCGATTTCATCAACAAAGCTCTTCGGCTCGCGCACCCGATACTTGCGCCAGAACTTCCACTGCGAGCAGAAACGGCAGGTAAACGGGCAGCCGCGCGCGAAGTTCGGCACCGCCACGCGCACATTGAGTGGGATATAGATATACTTCTGCCACTCCAGCAGGCTCCAGTCGGGCGTCAATGTCGAGAGATCGGCGATCGGCGGATGGGCCGGCGTCGCGATCACCTGATCGTCATCGAGGAAGGCGATGCCCTGGATCGTATGCCGGTCACGTTCATCGCTGCCATTCTCGATCGACCGCATCAGGTTGACGATAATCTCCTCGCCTTCACCGCGCACAATGTAATCAATCCAGGGTGCCTCACTCAGCACCTGGGCATACATGAACGTCGGGTGCACCCCGCCCAGGATCGTCTTGCAGCCAGGATTGACCTCACGCGCGATACGGAGAGTCTCCTGCGCCTTATAAATCATGGGTGTGATCGCCGTCGCCATCACGACGTCGGGGCGATTGTTCCTGATGATCTGTGCGACCGTCTCATCGGGTAGATCGTTGGTCATCGCATCGACGAAGCGCAAATTGCGGTACCCCGCCTGTTGCAGCGCCCCACCGACATACGCCACCCAGCTTGGCGGCCAGTTGCCGGCAATTTCTGCCCCACCGGCATGGTAGTTGGGCTGGACCATCAGGATGCGCATCGCTTACTCCTCGCAATTTGCAATTCCCAGGATATTGCTGGCAAACTCCGTTTTCCCGCACCGGGTGCGCGAGCCGGAGGCCGCGTCCCCGGATTCGCCAGCAGCATCTCCCCAATGATCAATTCACAATCGCGGCCCTTGCCGGCTGATACAGACACAGCGGGTCCTCAGCGAGCGGGTCACCGGATGCGGCGTATGCACGCGCGCGGGAACCGCCGCAGATCGACCGGTACTCGCAGCGCCCGCAGCGCCCGCCGAACTGTGCCGGATCGTGCAACGCGGCAAACAGGGGCGATTCGCGGTACACCCGGACCAGATGATCGTCACGCACATTGCCGGCTGCAAGCGGCAGGAAGCCGGCCGGGCAGATATCGCCGGTATTCGAGACGAAGACGATCCCGTTACCATCGCGAATCCCGAAGCCGCGACCGATCGGTGTACGCTGGATCTGCTCGCCATTCAAGCCGGCGGCACGCATCTCACCCAGCGCAACCCTCCGGTACGAGGGCGCTTCGGTCGTCGCGACCGCAAACGGCGCATGCTGCGCGGTATGATAGATCCAGCTCATCAGTTGTTCGGCCTGTGCCGGTTCGAGTGGTTGCAGTACCCGCCCGCGCCCGACGGATATCAGGAAAAAGAGACTCCAGCGCGCCACCTGCTTTGTCATGAGCAATTCATAGATCGCCGGCAGATCATCAGCCGTCTCGGCAGCGACGAGGGTATTGATCTGGAGCGGCATGGCAAGCTCGGCCGCCCACTCCATCGCCTCCATGGTGCGCGTATACGTCCCCTCGATACCGCGGATCGCGTCGTGGCGCAGCGCATCCGATCCATCGAGGCTCAGGCCGAGCGCCTCGACACCGTGCGCCTTGAGCGCCGTCAACATGGCGCGGGTCAACGTCGGCGTCGCGCTCGGCGTAATCGAGACCGGAATGCTGAGCGCGCGGGCCGCATCGACCAGGTCAAGCAGATCGGGACGCACCAGCGGATCGCCACCGGTGAGGATCAACTGCGGTAGCGGATCGCCGAAGTCGGGGATCTGGCGCAGAAAGCGCAGGCTCTCCTCAAACGAAAGCTGGAGCGGATGGGGATGTGGCATGGCCTCAGCGCGACAGTGGCGACACGCCAGCGCGCATGCCCGGGTCATTTCCCAGTAGACATTGAGCGGTGTCAACGCGAAATTGCGTGGCGCGTGGCGCAGCGGGCGGGCGGGCTGTGCTGAAGCGGTCACACGTTACCTCCAGGTAGTGAGAAGTAGTAACTACCGATGGCGAGAAAAAGGCGCGTTATCGCGCGCCACCAGGCACCGGCATCATCGGCGCCGCTACCAGGCAATCGCATACCGGCACCGCCGATCGCCGCGCGCCTG
This sequence comes from Chloroflexota bacterium, assembly GCA_013388755.1. GTDB lineage: Bacteria > Chloroflexota > Chloroflexia > Chloroflexales > Roseiflexaceae > JACAEQ01. Next base: position 13,345 of record JACAEQ010000051.1, on the reverse strand, counting down.
GCATTCAACATCCCGCAATATCACGCGCGGGCTCACCAGCATCCTGAGCATATGCTCGAATGCCCCTCGATAATAGGCACACATGGCCGCCGCCATGGCTGGCGTATCGAACAGCGCCGGGTTACTGACCGCCAGCCACGGCGCCTTGCCGGTCGCGCAGGTAAATGCTCCACTCCCGGCAAACGTCCAGGTGTGGCGCTTCATGGCCGGCAGGAGCACGCGCAGACTCAGCGGCGGCGGCAATACCCGCAGCACGAAGCGCGCCATGGGCGGAATACGATTGGCGAACACATACTCCGACGTGCGCTGGCCCGATCGCGACAGAATGTCGGTCACGGCCGCAGCGCCGATCTGGCCGATCAAGACCTCCACCAGTGCATGGAAGTCGCCCTCGTCAATCAGCGCCGACGGCAGATGATCCGGCAGATCGCCGGCGCCGCCACGCATCAGGATCGCGCGCGCCTCTCTGACGCCATACGCCTCCTCAAGCGCTGCGACCGTCTGAATGATCGAATTCGGGCCAATCTTGCCCGGCTCGTGAACCGCCACCACCGCTACACCTTCAATCCATCAGGATGGGAATTGACAGCACTATAGCGTCTCAATCCACGCTCTGCCGAAACAGTTCGCCAATCGCTGGTTGTGCTCTGTTAACTATGTTGTAACCATGCAATTTTGTGAAGGAATTGCGTAGGAGATGCACCAGGCGTGCGAACAGCCACTGACCTGGACGATCGGAGACGGCAGAGAATGATATACGAACTGCAACGAAACCGACACAGATCTGAATAAGAACTCATCGCAAAGTCGCTGGAATTGTTTTACAATCTAGTGTATATTTGCGCTACACGGTACAGATAGGTCAGTCAGGTACGACTATGAGTTCGCCGGGAGGGCTGGAACTATCAACGGCTCTTCGTGAAGCGTACGACATTGTGGCCGTGCAACTCGACCGTCTGCGCGCACTGGCGGAACGCGAGCGCCAGGAGACGGCCGCGCTTGCCGCGTCATTGCGGCAGGCGGAGCGTGAGCTCGACGAAACAACGGTGCAATACCGGGCCGCATTGCAGCAGCGGCGATCAGGTGCCACCGCGTTGAGCCGGCGTCTTGCCGCACTGCGCGCAACCTGCGACGATCTGACGCAGAGTGTTGACGCCCGGCGCAGCGGTCTACGCCAGGTAGAACTGCTCATCCGCCAGATTGAGATGAGCAGCAGCGCCCTGACCAGTGCGAGTACCGCGTCGGACCCATGGGCCCTCGCGTTGCGGTCACAGGTCATCCATGGCCGTGAAGAAGAACGTGTTCGCCTGGCGCGCGAGGTGCACGACGGCCCGGCCCAGGTGCTTGCCAATTCACTGATGTTGCTGGAAACATGTTTCAACCTGGCACAACAGCAGCAGGGTGAGCATGCCGAGAAACTGGTGGCAATGCTCGATCGGCTGCGTGGCGCAACGCGCGAAGGGTTGAGTGAGGTGCGCCGTTTCATTGCCAACCTGCGGCCGGGCCAGATTGCCGAGCGTGGCCTGGTCGAATCGCTGCGTGAGTATTTGCGCGCCTACGGCAACACCTACAATGTGCGCATTTCGTTCGAGGCGGATCCGGCACCGCGCCAGGCCGACGAGGTCGAAATCGTTCTCTATCGTATTGTGCAGGAGGCGTTACAGAACGCCCACAAGTACGCGCGTGGCGCGCCACTCACGGTGCGGTTGACGCATCACGCGGGTGCGTTGACGCTCTCGGTGCGCGATGAAGGGCCAGGGTTCGACCCGCGTGAAGTGGCGCGCCGTGCCGGTCGGAGCAACTGGGGGCTGACCAGCATGCGTGAACGCGCCGAGTTGATCGGCGCCAGGCTGACCGTTGCCTCACGACCCGGTCACGGAACCGAGGTGACCGTCGTTCTGCCGCTGCAGTAGGGCCAGGGTGAAGTGTATGGAACAGCGTATTCGTGTATTGATTATTGACGATCATCCGCTTTTCCGCCAGGGCATTCGCTGGAGCCTCGACGAGGCCGGTGATATGGACGTGGTCGGTGAGGCCGAGAATGGCCAGGAGGCGATCAAACTTGCCGAACGCCTCACACCTGACGTCGTTCTCGTTGATATTAACCTGCCCGGTCTGAACGGCCTCGAAGTGGCACGGGTCATCAAACGGCGCGAGCCGCGCATCGGCATGATCGTCATCAGCGTCTATGAGGATGATGAGCAACTGTTTCAAGCGATCAAGGTCGGCGCAGCGGCGTATTCGTCGAAGGACGTGCATCCGCGTGACCTGGTGCGCATGATTCGCGAAGTGGCGCGCGGGAAGTACTTGATCAATGAAAGTGTGCTTGCCAAGCCGCACGTTGCCACGCGCGTGCTGCACCAGTTCCGCGAACTGGCCGCCACTGAGGACGAACGCACAACGGCCCTCTTTGCACCGCTCACCTCACGCGAGATCGAGATCCTCGACTGCATCGCCCGCGGCCTGTCGAACAAAGAGATTGCCAACCAGCTCTCGATCAGCGGGCAGACGGTCAAGAATCATATTACCTCAATTCTTTCCAAGCTTCAGGTCAACGACCGGACGATGGCCGTCATTTACGCGATCCAGAAGGGATGGATCCGGATGGGGTACGATGGCCACCACGCCCACGCTGTCAACGAAAATCGTCCGTAACGCTCAACGTTCAACGTCCAGGTACCACCGCTCAATGTTCCAGAAATAGTTCGGCGTGCTCAAGTTCACCGGGCCGTCCAGCGTCGTTATTCGCTGGTTGCACACGACCGGCAGCCGGTCGGCCCACAGGAACAGGTAGGGCCGTAGCAACAGGATGCGTTCCTGCGCCAGCCGGATCGCCTGTGCCCGTTCCGCCAGATCGTACAACTGGCGCGCCGCGCCGGCCTGGTTGTCGTAGACCGGATCGCTGAACCCGACGATATTCAGTGCCGCGCGTGAATCCGCCACACCCTGGTTGATCTGGCTCGAATGAAACAGCGCGAAATCATCCGGGTCATAGTAGGCATAATCGGCAAAATCAGGGTCAGCGACCCCATTGCTCCAGCTACCGAGCAGCAGATCGAAATCATAGGGTGGCGCATACTTCGAGCGGATGACCGTCGCAAAATCAGCCGGCTGTACCAGGATATCCATACCGATCTGTTCAGCGGCGCCGGCGATCAGTTCCGCGGCCCGTATCCGCCGGGGATCATCGGCGCGCACGAAGAGCCGTACCGTCAGGGTCACTCCGTCACGCTGCCGGATATCGCCGCCGGCAGGAACGCGCCAGCCAGCCTCATCGAGCAACGCACGCGCCTGGTTCAGATCGACCGTCATCGTTGGCGGCGCCGTCAGATCGGCCCAGGAACCCGGCGCGGCGCTACTGCCGATCGGCATACCCTGACCTTCCGTGGCCTCGCGCAAGATACGCTGGAGATCGACCGCGGCCACCAGCGCATCGCGAACCCGCTGATCACGAAAGATGCGATCGGGCCGCATGTTGAACCCCAGATAGTAGTAACCGTTTTCGGCGTACGCACCGGTTTGTAGCGACGGCGCCGTGACCGTGATCGTTCGGGCCGTGCTCCATGGCAACTCAGCCAGCAACAACCGGCCATCACCCAGCGCACCGGCTGCCACCTGCGGATCTGGTGCAACAATGAAAGCCACCCGCTCAAGCAGTGGGGCGCCGCGATAGAATCCGGGGTTGGCTGCCAGCGTGATGGCAATACCCGGCTCGCGGCGATCAAAGCGGAATGGCCCGCTACCAACTGGCGCATCCCAGAAGTTGAGTGTCGCCAGGTCGCGCCCGCTCAGCAGATGGCGTGGCAAAATCGGAACGGACAGCAGGCTGAAAATCGGCGCATACCGTTCAGCGAGGTGAACCGTCAGCGTATCGCTGGCAGGCGCCGTAACCTCGGTGATGCGTCGCAGATCGTTCAGCAGCGCCGTTGTTGGCGAAATGGCGCGCAACGCGTCAAGGGTGAACGTCACATCCTCAGCGGTGACCGGGCGCCCATCATGCCAGACGGCGTCGTTCCGCAATGTGAAGGTAATCACCCGCCCGTCAGCCGAAGGTGACCAGCGCGTCGCGAGATCCGGCTGTGGCACAAGACTATCGTTCAGGCGAGTGAGGCCGCTATACAACAACCCGACGATCTGCTCTTCGCCGCGTGTCCGGGGATGCCAGGGGCGCAACTCGGATATATCGGTCGCCAGACGCACCGTCAGGCTCCCGCCGCGTGGCAGCGTAGTCGGGGTTGGCGGCGCGGCGGTAAGCGCGGGCGTCACCGGGAGCGGTGTGGCGCTCGAAGGTGCCTCCGGCGCGCCACAGGCAGCGACCAGCAGCAAGACGAACGTCGCAATCGCAATGCTCACGCCAAGCAGGCGGCACGAACGGAGATATGGCACCGGCGTGACTGGCGCGGCGTCACTGTGGCGATACTGGCTATGCACCGGGATGGTCTTGCTGCTCACGCAGGAACAACAGAAAGGCGCGCGCCATTTTCTGGTGCTCGGGTGAAAGCGCATCGTAGAGTGTCAGAAATGCATCGCGATCGCGGTGAGTCGTGGAGAACTTATACCCATCCGCGGCGGCAGCCTCACTCAGGAGGTCGAAGGCAGTGGTGCGAAACACCGTCGCGAGCGCCTCGATCTCGGTGATGCGCGCGCTACTCTGGGCGCTTTCGATGCTACTGATATAGCTGCCGCTCACGCCAATCCGGGATCCCAGGTCATTCTGGGTCAGCCGATCGCGCTGGCGCTTGCGTTTAACGACTTCACCGACACGTTCGTTGAATGATGGCATAGAGGGCGCTGCTCTCCCTGGTCATTCATCAGCATAGGTTTCAAGCGCAGCCTTGACTGCCGCCAGAAACGCATCAGCCGTTGCGCCATCGCATACGCGATGATCGAAGGTCAGAGAAAGATAACACATTGGCCGGACGGCGAGAACATCAAGGCCATCATGATCGAGTACGACCGGGCGCCTGACAATCGCGCCAACACCAAGAATGCCGCTCTGGCCGCGGTTCAGAATAGGGGTTGCAAACAGGCTACCGCCAACGCCATGGTTCGTAATCGAAAACGTTCCACCCTCGGTCTCACCCGGCTGCAACCGGCCCATTCGTGCACGCTCAACCAGATCGCCGAGGGCGCGCGCAATACCCGCCAGGCTCTTCTCATCCGCATCGCGCACCACCGGAACGATCAGCCCATCCTCAAGCGCCACGGCCACGCCAACGTGGATGCGCTGGCTGGTAATGATCCCTGCGTCGGAATAGCGTGCATTGAGCGCTGGAAGACGCCGCAGCGCCGCTGCAACCGCCTGAATGATATAGGCTGTAATCGTCAGGCGCACTCCCTGGCGAGCATAGGAATCGCGCCAGCGCTCGCGGTGTGAAACCACGCGGCCCATGTCAACCTCGAATACCGTGGTGGCCTGCGGTGCCTCCTGGACGGAGCGCACCATATGCTCGGCGATTGCACGACGCATCGCACTCAGCGGCGTGATCGAAACATCCGCGACCTGTGGCGGATGGAGCGGCTCCTGCGCGGGTACCGGCGGCAGACCACGTTCCGTCAGGGTGACGCGCGACTCGACGGCTGGCGGGGGGGCGAAGGTGCGTTGCTCGATGTAGCGCAGGACATCCTTCTTACTGATGCGTCCCCCCGCGCCGGTGCCCTGCACCTGGTCGAGATCAATGCCGTGCTCTGCAGCCAGACGCGCGACCACTGGTGTAACTGGCGGGCCACCCGGGCGGCGCGAACGAACTGCTCCCGGCGAGTCGTGCGTCGGTGCTCCGGCAACGTCGCTTATCCGCGCCAGGATCGCGCCGACCGGCAGGATCGTCCCTTCGGGAGCCAGGATTTCGATCAGTGTCCCGCTCGCAATCGCCGGTACCTCTGTCGAGACCTTATCCGTCTCGACCTCCAGCAACGGCTCGTACTTTTCAACACGATCGCCAACGCGTTTCAGCCAGCGCCCGATCGTCGCCTCGGTCATGCTTTCGCCAAGCTGCGGCAGCACAACATCGACTGTCATGGATCATCCCCTGCGCGGCACACCGGACTACCCTGCATGACGCATTATAGCAGAACCTCCACCGCAAGACGGAGCCGCTGGCGGCGCCCGGTATGGTATATCCGACGGGATGGACGACGATCATTCTGCATCGTCAGGGCAGACAATTGTGGCAGCTCCGGGCCGCCCCTCGCAGGGCAAGGCGCCCACAATCAAGGGCGACCGGCGCCAGCGGCAGAAGGAGTGGGGGCGAGCGCGTGCAAAATGGAGCAAGGCGAACAAACGCCTGAAACCGTCATTGTCCACCCACAAATGAAGAGCCGGGGCGCGCGGCGAGCAGGAACGGGGCGCATCTGCGGATCACGGTTACTGCTCGCCGCTGTCGCAGCATTCAGTCGCGCAGATTCCGAATCCGCGCATACTCCGGCGCCCACATCGTTGCATTGATGCGCGCCGCCTGTTCGTCGGCGCTGAGCGGCGCAGCCAGGCCGGAGCGCACCGCCTCTGCCGCAACCGCCAGCGCCACCGCGCGCGACACATCACGCACCTGCACCAGCGAAGGGTAGAGCGAGTCTGCTGGATCGTGACGCGCCGGCGAGAAAGAACTCAACGCGCGCGCCGCAGCGACGAACATCGCATCGGAGACACGCCGCGCCCCGGCGGCAATCACACCCAGCCCGACGCCAGGGAAGATGAAGACATTATTACACTGGCCGATCGTAAAGATGCGGCCACCATGCTCGACCGGCGCAAACGGACTGCCGGTCGCCACCAGCGCCCGCCCATCGGTCCAGGCAATCAGGTCGGCAGGCACCGCCTCGCTCTTCGATGTCGGGTTCGAGAGCGGGAAAATGATCGGCCGCTCGACGTGGCGCGCCATTTCACGAACGGTGCGCTCATCGAACGCGCCAGGTTGGGCCGATGTGCCAATCAGGCACGTCGGATGGATGTTGGCCACAACATCGTACAGCGTGAACGCTCCATCACCTTCGCGCCACCAACCGGCAAGCTGCTCATACGGTTGCGCATAGGTCATCTTTGCGTCTTCGAGACCCGTACGACGGCTATGCACCAGATCGCGGCTATCAATGAGCCAGATCGTGCGGCGCGCCTGCTCGAGTGGGATGCCGTCCTCGACCATAACGGTCACGATCTGGTCGGCGATACCGGTGGCCGCTGAACCGGCGCCCAGCATAACGATACGTTGTTCTGCCAGCGGCACGCCAGCGATCTCAACCGCCGCAAGCCAGCCGGCAAGCGTCACCGCGCCGGTGCCCTGGATGTCATCGTTGAAGCTCAGGATACGATCGCGATAGCGATCGAGAATGCGGCGCGCATTGTCTTTGGCGAAATCCTCCCATTGCAGCAGCACGTCAGGAAACACCTTCTCCACGGCAGTGACGAAGCGCTCGATGAACTCGTCATAGAGCGTGCCACGCACCCGCTCGTGCCGCCAGCCAAGGTAGAGCGGATCTTCGAGTAATGCACGATTATTCGTCCCGACATCAAGGATGACGGGCAACGTGGTTGCCGGATGAATGCCGGCGCAGAGGGAATAGAGGGTGAGCTTCCCAACCGGGATGCCCATACCACCGATGCCCTGATCGCCGAGGCCCAGGATACGCTCACCATCGGTGACGACAATGGCGCGCACCGTCTCATAAGGCCAGGAGCGCAGGATCGTCTCAAGCTGATCTGCGTGGGGATAGTCAATATACAGGCCGCGTGGGCGATGGAAAATATGGCTATATCGCTGGCAAGCGACGCCGACTTCAGGTGTATAGACAATCGGCGTCATTTCGTTGATATGTTCGAGCAGCAAACGGTAGAAGAGCACCTCATTGCGATCCTGCAGATCGGTCAGATAGAGGTACCGGTCGAGATCATCCTTCCGTTGTTTGTAATTATCGTACACCCGCACCAGTTGTTCTTCGATTGTCGCGACGTGTGGCGGCAACATGCCAAGCAGACCCAGTTCGATACGTTCTTCTTCGGACCAGGCGCTGCCCTTGTTGAACACCGGAACATCAATCAGGTCGCGACCCGTCAGGTTCGTCTCCAGAGTTCTACCCCCATCAGCAAACCGAATACGGATCATGGAAGCCTCCACCTCAAAGCAAGCGCGACGACGCACGTCGCGTCGTCGCGTCGCACATAAAAGTAGCCAGGCTATCATACGCTGGAGCGACCCTGGTGGCAGTAAAGAGATGCGAACATTGCGGTAACGTTTCTGCTACGAAGGCGAAGGCTGGTACTCCTCATCGAGCGCCAGGGTGCGACGCAACTCAACGATCTGATCACGCAGCGCGGCAGCCTTTTCGAAGGCCAGATCCCTGGCTGCCTGCTTCATCTGCTTCTCCAGCTCTTTGATCAGTTTCGCGATCTCGTCCTTCGGGATCGGCAACTCGGCATGCGCCGCAGTCGCCTGGTAGGCGCCGCGTTCCTCAGCGACCTTGCGCACGCGATCGGTCAGGTCGCGCACGGCCTTGGAGATGCCTACCGGCGTGATGTGATGCTCGCGGTTATGCGCTTCCTGGATCGCACGGCGACGATTGGTTTCATCAATCGCAGTCTGCATCGAACGCGTGATGGTATCGGCGTACATAATGACCGTACCCTCGATATGGCGCGCCGCACGGCCAATAATCTGGATGAGCGACGATCCGCTGCGCAGGTACCCTTCCTTATCGGCATCGAGGATCGCCACCAGCGAGACCTCCGGCAGGTCCAGCCCTTCGCGCAACAGGTTGATACCGACCACGACATCATACACGCCAAGGCGCAGGTCGCGCAGGATCTCGACTCGCTCCAGTGTTTCGATATCGGAATGCAGATAGTTCGTACGGATGCCCATTTCCTTGAGATAATCCGCCAGGTCCTCAGCCATACGCTTGGTGAGGGTCGTCACCAGCACACGCTGCCCCTTCTGCACCCGGCGCTTGATCTCACCGAGCAGGTCGTCGATCTGCCCCCTGGTGGGCCGCACGTCAATCTTTGGATCGAGCAGGCCGGTCGGGCGGATGATCTGCTCAACGACCTGTGCCGAGTGCTCATACTCATACGGGCCGGGCGTCGCCGAGACATAGATCGCCTGGCGCACCCGCTGTTCGAACTCATCAAAGCGTAACGGGCGATTGTCAAGCGCCGATGGCAGGCGGAAGCCATAGTCAACCAGCGTTTCTTTGCGTGACCGGTCGCCGCTGTACATACCGCGTACCTGTGGCAGCGTAATATGCGATTCGTCAACGAACAGGATGAAGTCATCTGGGAAGTAGTCCAGCAATGTCCAGGGTGTCTGCCCGGCGGCGCGCCGATCCATATGACGCGAATAGTTCTCGATGCCGGAGCAGTAGCCGACTTCGGAGAGCATCTCGATATCATAGTTGGTGCGCTGTTTCAGGCGTGCCGCTTCGAGAAGCCTGCCCTGGCCTTCGAGTTCGGCCACCCGTTCGAGCAATTCCGCCTGGATGTCATTCACCGCCAGTCTGAGCGTTTCCGAGGTCGTAATGAAGTGCTTTGCCGGATAGATGTCGACGGCGGTGCGATCAAGCAGTACCTCGCCGGTCAGCGGGTCAAACTCGGTGATTCGCTCAACATCGTCGCCCCAGAACTCGATCCGGACCGCAATCTCCTGGTTCGCAGGAAAGACATCGAGTGTATCGCCGCGCACGCGGAACGTGCCACGGTGAAAGTCAATATCGTTGCGTTCAAATTGCAAGTCGAGCAACTGGCGCAGCAGCTTATCGCGGTTGCGCACCTCACCGACCCGCACCGGCACGACGACCTGGCCATACTCGTGTGGCGAGCCAAGACCATAGATTGCGGAGACCGACGCAACGATCAGCACGTCGCGCCTGGTAAAGAGCGCCTGCGTGGCTGCATGGCGCAGGCGATCGATCTCTTCGTTAATCTCAGCCTCTTTTTCGATATAGAGATCCTTGCTCGGCACATACGCCTCAGGCGTGTACACATCGTAGTACGAGATGAACATCTCGACGGCCGACTCAGGGAGCAACTCGCGAAACTCGGCGTAGAGCTGGCTCACCAGCGTCTTGTTATGCGCCAGCACCAGTGCCGGGCGCTCCAGCTGGCTGAAGACATGCGCCATGGTCAGAGTCTTACCGGTACCGGTTGCGCCAAGCAGCGTCTGGTGGCGATACCCGGCGCGTAACCCTTCAACAAGCCGGGCGATAGCCTTCGGCTGATCACCTGCCGGCTGGTATGGCGCTTCGATCCTGAACGACATGGAGGGGCCTTTCTTCAGGTATCAGGTGCCTATCCGAACAACGCTCCGCCTCGTATCATTGCGCGGAGCACGAGTGACCGCGTGCAGCGAGCGACGCGTGGCTGACGTAATCCCCGCTCGCGCCACTCGATTGCTTCGCTGCGCGTGCAATGACCTGGAGGATACAGGGTGCGCTAACGTTCCGAGGCCGTACATGTATCAATTACTGCAGTGACGCGGTCACGCGCGCATTCGGCCAGCCGGGCGCATGCCAGTGCCCACCCGCCGGCGGGACGGCGTTCTGTTCCGCGTTGCGACTGCCTTCCCGCCGCCGGATGCTTGACCCTGGCGGGCGGCACGCCCGCCAGGCCACCCTGCTGGTACGCCACCATGTAAGTCGTATCAATTATACGTGATCGGTCTGGTTGCGTGCCTCCGTCGCGGGCCGGATGCAACACACGTGTTCGGTGCCCATCCAGCGGTGGGGGAACATAGCAAATCGATGCTGCAAGCAGACGTCGCTGCGCTCTGCGATCGCGCAGTGCACCCACAAAGAGGGATGGATCGGGGCATGATGACTTCAGAACAGAATCGGATAGCGATGGCAGCAATCGGTGGTAGCCTGCGCGAAACGAGTCACCGGGTGCCGAATAACATCAGCGCAACAGGTTAATCCGACCGCCACCGTCCAGTTCCACCTCGAGGCGAGTATAGTCCCACTCAGCGCCTTCACGGAACGCCCGGACGATCAGCCGCCCGGAACCGCGCGGGCCGGAGATTGGCATCGTCACATCGGCGCTGCCGCGGCCATTGCCGGTTTTGAGCGAACCGGTGACCCACCAGCCAGGCTCAAGCGGCGTACCAAGCGCATCGGTAACGCGCGGGTCGCGTTCGGCGCGTGCCAGCGCTTCCTGCACAACATCTGATCCGCGCAACACGCCAAAGATGGCATAGACACCACCGCCAACGCATGCAACGATGAGCACGCATGCCAGCGCGCTCACCAGCAATGCCAGCGGGCCGCTACATCCTCTACGTCGGCGGATGACCATCTATCCCCTCCTCTACCTGATGTTCGCCAGGAGCCAGCGCGACAGCAAATGCAATTGCCATGCCACGATCATGCGACAGGCTCAGACTGATTGTTCGGAGGCCAAGCGCACGCGCGCGCGCAAGCGCCGCGCCGGTCAGCGAGACCGTCGGGCGACCGCGGGGATCGGCCAGCACTTCGATCTCACCGAACGCGACCCCTTTCTCCGGCGACCCGGCGCCCATGCCACGCAACCCCTCGCCAAGCAGCTTCGCCACCGCCTCTTTCGCCGCCCAGCGCGCAGCGAGCGACTGCACTCGCCCACCACACAGGTCAAGTTCCGCAGGCGAATACACACGCCGGAGAAACCGCTCGCCCCAGCGCGCCATTGCCTGCTGGATACGCGCAATCTCGATAATATCGACACCGGTATACACCACGCTCTGCCGTCTCTGCGCCATCATTGTCTGCCGACAAGCGAGATCTCCGTGATCTCCGACAGGTAATCATGACCACGCGCCTCGATGCGGATGAGTTGCAGGTAGCGCGCCTGGCGCAACAACGAGTCATCGCGCAGTTCGACATTGAGGCGGTACCACTGGAACGGCGGCACCTGACGGTAACGAATCTCGCCAACATCCTCGCTACCCGCAACCGAATCGGCGCCGGTATAGATGCAGAAGTAGCGATTCAGTTGCTGATCGGTAGGACTTGTGGGCTTATACACCAGCTGCACCATGATCGGACATTCCGATCCCGCCACACCAGCAAGTTGCACCGTCTGGGTCAACACGCGCACCCATGCGGACATACGCAACGATGTGAACTCCGACACATCTGTATCAATGGTCTGCTCGATGCCGGTAGTGAATGGGCGCGTCTGCTGGCCATCGCGGCGAAACTGCCCGATGGCGACCTGATTATCCGGCGTACAGAGATCAGGCGTCTCCGGGCGACATGCCCGCACCACAACAAAGCGGCCATTCTGCTCTTCAGCGGTCATTCCCGGTGCATTGGGCGTCCACAGTTTCCGCCAGGTCTCTGATCCTTCGCCATACTCATGCTGTTCCTGGTAGCGGGTGAACCGGCCATCACGGATCAACTCCCAGCGCGCTTCATCCGGGCCATGGAGCAAACCCTGATCGTCAACCTGCAGCAACTGCCCGGGGCGAACCGCAAACTGTTCGCCACGATAGTCGATGATGGCATTCCCGGCGCGGGTCGCAATCTCGACCCGCAGCGGATTACCCGTTGCCGCAATGGCGGGGGGGCGTCCCGGCTCATTGACCGGCACATTGATCGAATAGCTCCCGCCCGGGTTGAGCGAGACGCGAACACCATCGCCGGCCTCTACCACATACGCAACCTGCTCGTATGGTTGCCCGGATGCCAGGTCATAGCGTACATATCCGGCATTCTGGCGGAGCAAGAGTTCGAGGCGCGCAGCGTTCCAGCGTGTTGACCGATAACTGACCAGCGCCAGTTCGGCGCCTCCCGGGTGCGCCCAGAAGTCGATCTGCGTCCGGTCAACCAGCACAAGCGAAGCCACGGGGCCATAACCGGCTTCGGCCTTGGTGCGGATGACACTCCCTTCGCCCACGGGGGTGCAGATATCACGCTCACCCGGGCAGGGATCGCGTTCAGGAGGCAGGCGCTCGATGCTTTCGGCATTCAGGCGACCACGCAGTTGAACAATCACGCCGGCGTTGACATGGCTCCGCAACAGCGCCCCATCAATCACTGTCGTGGCTGTCGTATAGTAGTTCCACGCACCATAGCCAAGCATCCCCACCAGGGCGCAGAACAGGCCAAAGAAAGCAAGCATCCAGACCCAGGCAATGCGCTGCTGCTGGAGGCGTTCAGCCGAGGAACGTGCCGTCTGTGTCATGTCTCAACCATCATACGATGTATGTTCAAGGTTTAGTGTCTAATCCGAAAAACGCGACGCCTCAATCCAATCATCCGCTCTTCGGACAGGCGCTTAGAGCCAATACCGTGCAAATAAGGCGTTCTGCACCGCACCGCCCCCCCACCCGACCTCCCCCCGCTTGAGGGAGGAGTCGGACTCCCGCCCCCGGCGGGGGCGGGCCGG
>JACAEQ010000019.1 GCA_013388755.1 Chloroflexota bacterium | reverse complement strand
CTCATCATCTGCATACATCGAGCCTATCCGAAAACCCATGGGCATGCTGTCATTGCGAGCGCAGCGTGGCTGAAGCAATCTACCGGCGCGAGAGGAGATTGCTTCGCTCGCGCTTGCAATGACATTGACCATCTGGTTTTCGGATAGGCTCTTAGCAGAACGGAGTCGGGCGCTTCAGGGCCACGGTGGAGCGTCTATCGGTGTTCATACTGAATGTTCATTTGCCGTGGGTCACTGACTACGGGGTGCTGTCATCCGGTGCGATCGACGGCTACCTGGTAGAACTCGCAGCGTATGACAGATGCGGAAACGCCAGCTTTGCCGTGTGCCGTATCATGTGTGCAGTTGCAACCGCCTGAATGGATCGTGCCCGACGCTATGCAAGCCAACCAGTCATCGCCCCTGGTATCGGTGGTGCGTGCTTCCGCCACGACAATTGTCGCCGACTATGCGCGCCTGCTTGCCCTTGCGGGCATTACCGTGGCGGCGGAACTGCCGGGAAGCGCTCTGCTGGTTCCGCTGCGCGCGCGGCGCTTCCCGTTTCCCGGCGCCGGGGCACCACCCTGGCAGCTGGAGGGTGTGGCCCGCGCCCTGCGCGCTGCAGGCGTTATGACGCTGTATGCCCTGCTTCCCGCGCCGCCGGATGACCTGTACGGCTACGCGCCGGTGGCCACTGCGCTGGGCATCACCCGGGTCACGCACGTTCCGGCGCCGGATCGGGCGCTGCTCGTGACCATCCTTGTGCCGTGCAGGGTCGAGTATGGCGACGCGCTGTTCGGAGCGATGCACGGGATGGAGCGTCTTTCTACCAGCGATGCGATCGGCTTCCGGCGCGTAGACGGGCCACGGCTCGCCGTCATGGATGCGACAACCATCAGCGATGGGCGCGATCGCCTGGCAGATCGCGCCGAGGTGCGCGGTCTTCTCTTTGCCTCATATGACCCGCTGGCGCTTGATACGGTTGCGCGCGCCTGGTTCGGGAGTGGCCCGCCACACGCGACCACTGCCCCCTCCGTGGCACAACGGTACGCTGGCGGAATCGCAGGCCGACGTGATCCGGTGCTGCTGGGAGACACTGATGCGCTGGAGGAACCCTGGAGCGTCACTCCGCCGTACCATGGCGCGCTGCCAGGCCGCGCTGGCAACACGACAACTGCGGCGGTGCTTCAGGCGTATCAGCGTCTGCTGCGCGTGCGCGCCCGTCGCTTTGCACGCTGGACTGCAGCGGACGAGACAACCCTGACGAGCTGGCTGCGTCACACAGCGTGGGGGCGGCTCTTCCGGTCGTACCAGGCGCGCGCCGTTGCGCGCTGGCGTGAGTGACGGGCCGCCTGGTTGCATGGCCGCGGTGAATGGCTGCGACGGTTACGATATGTCCAGCCGCAATGCTTCCAGGCCACGGAGCACGAAATTATCGCGCCAGGCCGGCGAGGCATCAGCCAGGCGCATCCGGGGGAAGCGGCGTACCAGCGTGCCAATGGCGACCTGGCCCTCCAGGCGCGCCAGCGGCGCGCCGAGACAGTAGTGCGCTCCGTGGCTGAATGAGAGATGGCGCACATCACCGCGCGTCAGGTCAAGCCTTGCCGGTTCGGTATAGTGCGCCGGGTCGCGATTGGCGGCGCCGATGAATACCGTCACTAGCTGGCCGGCCTCGATATGTTGCCCGGCAATCTCCAGGCCGGTCAGCGCCTTGCGGCTCGTTGCCTGAACCGGACTGTCATAGCGCAGCAATTCCTCGATCGCCTGGGCAGTCAACTCCGGATGGTCGCGCAGTAATGCGATCTGGTCCGGATGGCGCAGCAACGCCAGCATGCCGTTGCCAACCAGGTTGGTGGTTGTCTCGTGCCCGGCGACCAGCAACAGGATGCAGTTCGCCACCAGTTCTTCCTCACTCAGCCGGTCCCCGCCATCTTCGGCCAGCGCGAGCGCTGTCAGCAGGTCATCGCGTGGGGCGCGTCGCCGCTCGGCTGCAAGCTCCAGGAAGAACCCGGCCATTTCGACAACCGCTTTCATCGCCGCAGGCAGGACCTCGGCCTCGGGCCGCGTCGTTCCACCAATAAACGCGGCGACGCCGTCGGACCAGGCGCGGAACTGGCCGTGCATATCGGCTGGAACGCCAAGCATTTCAGCGATCACGGTCACGGGTAGCGGGTAGGCGAACTCACTGATCAGTTCGATCTCGCCGCGCGTGGACGCCTCGTCGAGGAGGATGTCAACAATCTGCTGCACGCGGGGGCGATACGCTTCGACGACGCGTGGCGTGAAGGCGCGATTGACGAGAGAACGCAGCCGGGTATGGTCGGGCGGGTCGCTGAAGAGCATCATGCGGGCGTGGGTATTGAAGAGCGGCGCCAGGCCGGTCTCCGCCAGCCATTGCTCGTCGGGTTGTATGCGGTCGGCGCCGAGCCGCGGATCGCGCAGCACGGCCTGGACGTCGGCATAGCGGAAGAATTGCCATTCGCCGCCGGTCCAGCGCACCGGCTGTTCGGCGCGCAGGCGGTCATAGATCGGGTAGGGATCGGCGAGTGCCTCCTGGCTCCAGAGATCGGGCGGCGTGGGTGACTCTGGCATCGGTCTCTCCTCTTCTGTCAGGGCTCAGGCGCAAGACGGTTCAGATCGATGAGGTGCGCGGTCGCCCTGATGGGCAACCCGCAGTATGGCTCGTCCACCCCTTCGACGGACGCAGGGCACACGTCAGCAGAGCGATACCGCTCTGCTCCGGGCACCGAACCATCGTGGTTTCGGACAGGCACAAAGTATGGTACGATCAAGATAGTAGCACGGTTGCTGTCATATACCTGGAGGCTTGTCGTGGTCAAGGTGGAGCTTGCGCCGAAGAACCCGTACGGCCTGGCGCTCGCCACGCCAGTGATGACAGCTGCAGGCTGCTTCGGTTTCGGGGTCGAGTACGAACGCATCGTACCGGTTGAGCAGACCGGCGCGATTGTTACCGGCAGTGTCTCGTTGCGTGGCCGGCGCGCGTTGCCGCCGCTGCGGCTGATTGAAACCCCGGCCGGCCTGCTGAGCGTCGGCGCGTGGCTGGACCCGGGGGTGGATCGTGTGCTGCGCGAGTATGCGCCAGTATGGGCCACGTGGAAGACGCCAGTCATTCTGAGTGTCGCATCCGATCATGGTGCCGTTGCCGCCGCGCTCGAGGGGGTGGACGGCATTGCCGGCCTGGAACTGTCGTTTGGAGACGACCTGGCCGGGATCGCCAGAATCATTGCGGCCGTGCGCGCCACGACATTGCTGCCGCTCCTTGTAAAACTACCGCTCCACAGAGGCCTGGCAGTCACGGCGCGCGCCGCGCTCGATGCCGGCGCCGATGCGCTGACGATCGCCGCCCCGCCGCGCGCCAGCGCGCCTGATCCGCTCAGCGGCGCGTTGTTGCACGGCAGGCTTTCCGGCCCTGCCGTGCGGCCCCTGGTACTGGAGGCCATCGCCGACGCATGCGCCGCGCTCGAGGCGCCGGTTGTCGCGTGTGGCGGCGTAACGACCGTCACCGACGCCCGAGCCTACCTGGCCGCTGGCGCTGCCGCCGTGCAGGTCGGCTCAGCGCTGCTTGCCGATCCATTTGCCGCCGTGCGGATCACAGAGGAGTTGCGCTCAATCGAGCCCTGACGACCGTCCGGGAAGATTGAAGGGTCAATCGCGGTGGTCAACCTTCCCGGCAGACCTGTTGGAGGTATGGAGCGCTTACGGGCGCACGTGCCCGTCACCCTCGACGACCCATTTGTAGGTAGTCAATTCGCGCAGTGCCATCGGCCCACGCACGTGCAGCTTCTGCGTACTGACGGCAATCTCGGCGCCCAGACCAAGCTGCGCGCCATCGTTGAAACGCGTTGACGCATTCACGAAGACTGCCGACGAGTCGACCGCCTGGACGAAGGCCTCGGCAGTCGCCGCGTCGCGGGTGATAATGGCGTCGGAATGATCGCCATAGCGAGCGATATGCTCCAGCGCCTCATCCAGCCCTGCAACCACGCGGACGGACAGGATCAACGCCATGAACTCGACGCCGAAGTCGTCCGGCGTCGCGGGCACGATTGCATCACTGGCGATACCGGCGGCGCGCAGTATTGCCAGTGTTTCCTCATCAACGCGCAATTCAACCCCGCTGGCCAGCAGGTCGCGCGCGACGGCGGGCAACGTCTCGGCAGCGACGGCGCGGTGCACGAGCAATGTGTCGAGCGCATTGCAGACAGCTGGCCGTTGCACTTTGGCATTATGCACGATCGGCACAACCATGGTCAGGTCGGCGGTCTGATCCACATAGACGTGGCAGACGCCGATACCGCCGGTAATCACGGGGATCGTCGCCTTTTCGCGGCAGAACTGGTGCAGCCCCGCGCCACCACGCGGAATGATGAGATCCACGTAGCGGTCGAGGCGGAGCAACTGCTCCACCAGGGCGCGATCCGGGTCATCAATGACCTGTACCGCATCGGCGGGAAGGCCGGCCTGCGCCATGGCACCCTGGATGAGTCGCGTCAGCGCGGCGCAGGAGCGTGTGATCTCCTTGCCGCCGCGCAGGATCGCCGCATTGCCGGATTTCAGGCAGAGTGTGGCAACATCAATCGTCACATTGGGGCGCGCTTCATAAATGACGCCCACCACGCCGAATGGTACGCGGCGTTTATGCACGCGCAAACCATTCTCCAGCACCGCCGCATCGAAGCGCTCTCCAACCGGATCGGGGAGGCGAGCGACCATACGGGTATCGGCGGCGATCGCCGCCAGGCGCTGCGGCGTCAGCGTCATCCGGTCGATCAGCGCCGGCGAAAGCCCCGCATCGCGACCGGCGGCGACATCGGCGGCATTGGCATCAAGCACCTCGGCGCAACTGGTCGCATCCAGCAGCATCGCAGCTATCGCCTCAAGCGCAGCATTCTTGCGCCCCGTCGGCGTCAGGGCCAGTTGCCGCCCCGCCGCACGCGCGCGCATACCCATGTCCATCAGATTCGTCATCATCCATCTCCCTTGAGCAACACCATATCGTCGCGATGCACCACCTCCGGCCCGTAGTCGAAGCCAAGGGTCTCGGCGATCTGTGCTGAACGCAGGCCACGAATACGACGCAGGTCCGCGGCGGCGTACTGCGTGATGCCGCGTGCAATTTCCCTTGCATCGGCAGTATAGACCCGCACCGTCTGCCCGCGCGCAAAGTCACCCTCGACGGCAACCACGCCCGCCGGCAGAAGGCTCTTGCCGCCCTCGAGCAGCGCACGCGCCGCGCCATCGTCAGCAATCACCCGGCTGTGACGCACGGTTTCAGCCAGGATCCAGCGCTTGCGGCTCTCGACTCGCGTGGCCTGAGCCGGGAAGCGCGTGCCAAGCGCCTCACCAGCCAGGACACGCACAATAACATTCTGTTCGGCGCCACTGGCAATCACCACGTTCGCGCCACTGCGCGTCGCCAGGTCAGCGGCCTGGATTTTGGTCAGCATGCCGCCGGTACCGCGCGTATGGCTACCGCCGGCGCTGGCATACACCGCCTCGGTAATCTGCGGCACCAGGGCAATGCGGGTAGCGGAAGGATCGCGCCGCGGGTCGGCAGTATAGAGACCGTCAATATCACTCAGGATGAGCAAGAGATCGGCATCAACCAGGTTGGCAACCAGCGCAGAGAGGTTATCATTGTCGCCGACGCGGATCTCATTCACAGCGACCACATCATTTTCGTTGATGATCGGCAACACGCCATGCATCAGGCAGGCCAGCAGCGTATTACGCGCATTCAGATAGCGATGGCGATCGGCGAGGTCTTCGCGGGTGAGCAATGTTTGCGCCACAGGGATGCCGTACAGATCGAAGATCTGCTCATACAGATGCATCAACCGGCTCTGCCCAACCGCCGCAAGCAACTGTTTGAGCGGGATATCGCGCCGCCTGGGGGGAAAACGGAGCCGTTCACGGCCGGCGGCCACCGCGCCGGAACTGACCAGCACCACCTCGGCCCCCTGGACGCGCGCGGCCGCAATCTGCTGGACCAGCGCGACGATTCCTGGCCGATACAACTGGTCGGTACCGGCGGTCAGCACGTTGGTGCCGATTTTGACCACGATTCGACGTTTTGTATCTTCACTCATACACAGGTTGCCGACAATCAAGAACCGAGAGCCGCCACATGCGGGCGATTCTCGGTTCGCAAGCCATTACTGAAGAAGAACGAACCTACGGAACCAGCCGGTAGCCGACGCCCCATTCCGTCAGCAGCAGCTTCGGCTCCCGTGGGTCCTGCTCGATTTTACGGCGCAGATGCCAGATATAGACCTTGAGATAATCGTTATCTTTGGTATACTCCTGGCCCCACACCCCGCGCAGCAGCGTCTCGTGGTCCAGCACGGCACCGGCGTGCTCAGCCAGCAGCAAGAGCAGATCATATTCAGTTGGCGTCAGATCGACCAGTTCACCACGCACCAGCACTTCGCGCTTCTGTTTATCGATTGATAACTCGCCACCAGCTGCGACAACCGGGCGATTCGGCGACGGCACGCGGCGTAGTAATGCCCGAATACGCGCCATCAGCTCATCCATATTGAACGGCTTGGTCAGATAGTCATCCGCGCCGCTCTCAAGCCCGGTAACGATATCCTTGCTCTGCGTGCGCGCTGTCAGCATGAGCACAGGAATCTGTGAGAACTCGCGCAAGCGGCGGCAGACTTCCCAGCCATCCATCTCCGGCATCATCACATCGAGGATCATCAGGTCAGGATGCTGCTCCCTCACTATCTGCAACCCGTCGATGCCATTCTCCGCCTGTAACACGCCGAATCCTTCATGTTCCAGGTTGATACGAACCAGTTCACGTAACCCTGGTTCGTCGTCCACGATCAAGACGTAACGTTGATCGTTGCGTTGCATGGATCTGCCCCTGCTTTTCGTGCCGCTACGGCGCCGTAGTGGCGGTTTGCCGCAATCGGCCAAACAATGCGGTTACATCTTCGCTTGAGAGGGTACCGACCCGTACATAGCGTACCGTACCGGCCGGATCAATAAAGTAGCTGACTGGAATAGGTGATATCTGAAACAACCTGGCCGCCTCGCCGTCAACATCAAGCGCAATCGGGTAGGTGACACCGTACTGGCGCACAAAGGCGCGCACCGCTTCGTCACTGGTTTCCTGGCGGCGCAGGTTAATGCCAACAATCACGAGCCCGTCGGCGCGGAGCTTCTCATATGCTTGCTGGAGCGCGGGTGTTTCCTCTTTGCATGGTTCGCACCAGGTGCCCCAGAAGTTGACCAGCACCACCTTGCCGCGCATATCGGCCAGCCGGATCGGTTCCCCATCCAGCAGCGGCAACGTCACATCCGGAGCGGGGCGGTTCAACTCGCCCACAGCCGGCAACGCTGGAGTATCCTCACGCCCGACCATCAGCCAGACCAGCCCGATGATCAGCAGACCGGCAAGTGCACCGAACGCGGCCATGGCCACCTCGCGCCGGCTCAATCCCGCTCGGCGAGCGTGTATGTGTTCCTGGCGTGCGGTTCGATCAGTCATAGGTGTAAACGCTCACAGCGGTTATTTTAACACATTGGCAGGTTCGTGTATAGATCGTGTTGTGTGCAACTCTGCAACAGCAATTGACAGCTCCAGAAAGCGTGTGTATAATGCCTCTTCGGAATGGACGATCCCCGATAGCTCAACGGTAGAGCGGCTGACTGTTAATCAGTAGGTTCCAGGTTCGAATCCTGGTCGGGGAGCCAGTACATACTGCATCAGAGAGCGCCTGGCGAATTTCGCCGGGCGTTTTCGTTGGCGGAACGTAGCCAGGCAAGGCGCCAGATTCACAGCGTGTGGCCTGGTGCGGGCGGGCATGGCATCACGCTGGATCGTTGGCGCGCAGGCGCCTGCCGATCGCCTGGTTGCCGATGGCGCGCTGCGATCCCCCCGCGACTCGGCGCTCCGGCGCTGCACTACGGCGCTGGTGGGTTTGGAGCAGTTGCACCTTTTCAGCACGCGTCATCTGCGCCAGCGAAAAGAATGCTTTACGCCATCAGAAGGTTGAACAGATACCCGATCGCAATGATTCCCAGCGCAACCACGGTCACGAACACGGCGATCAGGCGCGGCTTCAATACCCGGCGCAGAATGATCATCTCCGGCAGGCTGAGCGCCACCACCGACATCATGAACGCCAGCACGGTACCGAGGGCCGCGCCCTTGGCCATCAGCGCCTGCACCACCGGTATGACGCCGGCCGCGTTCGAATACAACGGCACGCCAATGACGACTGCCACCGGTACCGACCACCAGGCCCCTTTGCCGAGAATATCGGCCAGGGCCGCTTCAGGCACATAACCGTGAATCCCCGCGCCAACCGCGATACCGATCACGACATACAACCATACCCTGCCTACAATCTCGCGCGTGCTGCGCCACGACTCGGCGAATCGCTCCGCCCAGGTCGGGCTATGCGCCGCCACGGCGCCGCCGCCACTCTTGATCTGCCAGACGAAATCCTCGATGTGCCGTTCCATCTTCAGCCGGCCGATAACCATACCGGCAATGACCGCAATGCTCAGGCCAGCACCCAGATAGAGCGCGGCAATGTGCCAGCCGAACAGGCCGAACAACATCACCAGCGCGACTTCGTTCACCATCGGCGCAGCGATCAGGAACGAGAAGGTGACACCCAGTGGAATGCCCGACTCAACGAAACCGATGAAGAGCGGTACTGCCGAACAGGAACAGAACGGTGTCACCACGCCCAGACCAGATGCCAGCACGTTGCCAACGCCTTCTCGCTTGCCCCCCAGTAACGCGCGCGTGCGCTCCGGACTGAAGAAGGAGCGTAGCGTCGTTATCGCAAAGATCATACCACTGAGCAGCAGCAGAATCTTGGGGACGTCGTACAGAAAGAAGGCGACCGACTTACCCAGGTGCGAATCTCTGGCGATGCCGAATAGTTCGTATGTCAACCAGTCGGCAAGCGGCTGGATGGCTTGATAGGCGCCGATCCAGATCACCATCGCGCCACCGGCAATGAACCATGCCCGGCGGTCGCTGGCGACCCGGATGGCAGCGGGCGTGGTAACTGGCTGTGCCATCAGCTTCCTCCATTATGCATATGCAATAATTCGCATATTCCTTTGCAAAGAAATGGGCGGCAGCACCGCCCGGAGCGGTACGGATGGCGCCACATCAAGTCTTCAGCCATCTGGCAATCTCGGCTTCGGTCGGGATCCGCCCGGACGCCACCAGGGTATCATTCACCACCAGCCCGGGGGTCTTCATCAGGTTCCAGCGCATCATCTGAGCATAATCGGTCACCTTCTCGACTTCGGCCGCCAGGCCGGCTTCCTTCACGACTTTGTGCACCAGGTCTTCCAGTCGCCGGCAATTGGCGCATCCTGTGCCAAGCACTTTGACGTTGAGCATGATGAACTCCTCGTGCTGTATTACCGTGTAATCACCAGCGCAGGCCAGAACACAGCAATACGGGCGCTGCTACGAAACTGCGCCATCTACGGCGCTTCTACCAGTTCACGTGTCACCGGCAGGGGCGTATGTGCACCGGCGCACTTCGGGCAACCGCATCGGGCGGGAACCGCAGGACGCAATTCGGCGGGCTCGGCCCCACCCACCATGGCGCGTGCGGCATCGAGCAAGGTCAGAATGTCTGGCCTGGCGATGCGGTAGAATACATTCGGCCCATCTCGTCTGTCGGCGATCAGCCTGGCTTTGCGCAACACGGCAAGCTGCTGCGAAATATATGCCTGGCGATAACCGAGATGCGCCTCCAGGTGGCAGACGCACTCTTCACCACCGCGCAGGGCTTCCAGAATGGCGAGACGCACCGGATGCATCAGAGTTCGGAACAGACGCGCCTGGCGCGTCAGGCTGTTATCGTTCATGCTCTAAACTATATTCAGATTCTTGCATACGTCAAGTTGTGATGCCGCAACATTCGAGTCGTCAGAGGTCGCGATGGAACCCTATGATGCTGTGGTTGTCGGTGCGGGGCCGAACGGGCTGACGGCGGCGTGCGTGCTGGCCCGTGCCGGGCGCCGGGTATTGCTGATCGAGGCCCGCGACACTGTCGGCGGCGCGGCCTCGTCCGGCGCGCTGACGCTACCGGGGTTCACCCACGATCCTGGATCGGCGGTGCACCCGTTCGGCATTGCCTCGCCGGTATTTCGCGCGCTTGCACTGGAGCGTTTCGGACTGCGCTGGATCCAGCCGCCGGCGCCGCTGGCCCATCCGCTCGACGGTGGTCGTGTGGTGTTGCTGGAACGCTCGGTGCGCGAGACCGCGGCTGGTCTGGGGCGCGACGGCGCGGCCTACCACCGGTTGATGGCACCCCTGGCGCGCTGGTGGCAGCGTATCCAGCCCACGGTGCTCGACCCGCTGCGGTTCCCACCCCACCCGGTCGCCGCGGCGCGCTTCGGATTGCGTGCGCTGGCACCGCTGACGTTACTGGCCCGCGCACTCTTCCGCGACGACGCGGCGCCGGCGCTGCTCGCCGGCCTGGGTGGCCATTCATGTCTGCCGCTCGAAGCTCCCCTCACCGCCGCGCCGGCACTGGTGCTCGGCGCGCTGGGGCATACTGCCGGCTGGCCCGTGCCACACGGCGGCGCGCAGGCCATTGCCAACGCCCTCGCTGCCTGCCTGCGCGCCCAGGGCGGCGAGATTCGCACCGGCTGGCGTGTCGAGCATATTGATGAACTACCGCCCGCCGCCGCCTACCTCTTCGACGTGACGCCGCGCCAGCTCCTGCGTATCGCCGGTGATCGCCTGCCTGCCGGTTACCGGCGCAAGCTGGAACGCTTTCGTCACGGCCCTGGCGTATTCAAGCTCGACTACGCTCTCGACGCACCCGTGCCCTGGGCCAACCCGGCCTGCCTGCGGACGGCGACGCTGCACCTCGGCGGCACGCTTGCCGAGATCGCCGCGTCTGAGCGGGCGCCCGCCCGTGGGGAACATGCCGCTCATCCCTACGCGATCGTCGCCCAACCAAGTCTGTTTGACCCGCTGCGAGCGCCGGAGGGCAAACACACCCTCTGGGCCTACTGCCATGTGCCGACAGGCTCGACACACGATATGACCGCCGCAATCGAGGCTCAGATCGAACGCTTCGCTCCTGGCTTCCGCGATCGCGTGATTGCCCGCAGCGCCATGACCTGCGCCGATATGGAAGCCTGGAACGCCAACCTCATCGGCGGCGATGTCAGCGGCGGCCTGACTGACTGGCGCCAGCTGGTGACCAGGCCGGTTCCCAGCCTGAACCCGTACCGCACCCCCGCGCGCGGTATCTTCCTCTGCTCCTCGTCGACACCGCCAGGGCCGGGGGTGCATGGCATGTGCGGCTATCACGCGGCAACTGCAGCACTCGCACTGATGGTATCATACTCCTGATCCTGATCGTTGCCTGCTGTGCGGAGAGACTGCAATGACGCATTGCTACCGCATCCTGATCGCGCTCCTCCTCGCGTGTGCGCTGATCGCGCCGCGCGCCACCCTTGCCCAGAGTACGCCGCCGGAGCCGGCTGAAGGGGTCAGTGCCCATTTCTTTGGCAGCCTGACCGGCAGCGCCACCACGGCCCCCGGCCCGGCCGACGCCCTCTTCGCTTCACTCGCAGATGCCGCCGTTAGCTCAATTGACATTGCGCTGTATGACTTCGACCGTGCCACGGTGCGCGATACCCTGATCGCGGCCCGCGCGCGCGGCGTCACGGTACGAGTCGTTGGCGATGACGCCGCAGCCGCCAGGTCCGACGACGGGGCGTTCTACCAGGCGCTACGCGACGCCGGCATCACCGTCGTCACCGACGCGCCGCGCACATCGCTCCAGCACAATAAATTCGCCGTCTTCGACAATCGTACCATCTGGACCGGTTCGACCAACTTCTCCAACAATGCATTCACGCGCAATGGCGAAAACACGCTCATCATTACCGATACTCAGACCGCGCAGATCTTTGCCACCGAGTTTGCCGAAATGGCCGGTGGCGCTTTCTCAACCGGCAAAACCAACAACACCGATCTGTACTGGGGGCGCGGCCAGCCGGTCTGGAACAATAGTGGTGACACGGCGACACTGCGCGATGCTGGCGGCGTGGTGCGTTCGGTCTTCAGGTATCCTGGATAGGAGGGGTCACATGCAACGCCTACTGTTCTGCGTCACCCTCTGCATGTTTGTTGCCCTGGCGTCGCCAGGGCGCGCCGCCGCACGCGAACGCTGTTTCACCGAGGTCGGTTACTGCATCAGCGGGCCGATCCTTGCCTACTGGGAACGACACGGTGGGTTGCGTACATTTGGTTTTCCGATCAGCGGTTTGCGCCTGGAGATGGTTGAGGATCGGATGTTGCGCGTCCAGTGGTTCGAACGCGACCGGCTGGAGATCCAGGCCGACGGACGCGTGACGGCCGGGCGACTCGGCGCACGTTACCTCGAACTGCAGGGCCGCCCCTGGCAATCGTTCCCCACCATCGTGCAGGCTGAACCCGGCTGTGCCTATTTCGCAATCACCGGGCACCAGGTGTGTGAGCCGTTCCTGAGCTACTGGCGCGCATGGGGTGGGCTGGAGCGCTTCGGCTACCCGATCACCGGGCGCATCGAAGAAACGATTGAAGGCCGTAGCTACCCGGTCCAGTATTTCGAGCGCCGCCGGATGGAACAGCATGCCGAACTGGCCGGCACACCATACGAGATCTTGCTCGGGCGGCTCGGTGCGGCAGTTATGAAGGTTGACAGCTGCATGCCGCTTGATCCGCGCCACGAACCGACGGCCTATGCCTACCGCGCCATTCTGGGCTGTCCCGTCGCTCCATCGCGTGAAACTGTCGGAGTTGTGACCCTGTCGCTGCGCAATGTGCCGCTCGCGGTTCAACGCTTCGAAGGCGGTATGATGCTCTGGCTGCGGCAATTCAGCGCCGATGTCATCTCCGATCCGGAAGTATTCGTCATCACGCCCGCGCCGTCTGGTCAGGGGCTTGTCTGGCAGCGTTTCGCCGATCAATGGCGCGAGGGGATGCCGGATGGCGTAAGCGACCGGCCGCCAGACGGGCTGTATGCGCCGAAACGCGGCTTTGGCTACCTGTGGGCCAGCAATGCCGAGGTGCGCAACCGGCTGGGGTGGGCGATCGCGCCCGAGCAGGGAGAAACCGGTGGATATCGCCGCTTCTGGTACGGTTTCTACCTGTACCTTCCCTCAACCGATCACGTCTTCCTCATAACCGACGACGGCGTGGCACGCGACGTCTCGCGGCGCTGAGGGATGCCGCGCAACTGACGGAGGTTCGGGGAATCGTCACAATTAGAGCAACGTGCAACAACCTTGCGCCTGGATGGGGCGCGCGGCGCGCAGGAACGGCGGCGCATCTACGGATGTACGGTTGCTGCTCGCCGCTGTAGACCCAATACCTTTCACATACGCCCGTCACCCCCACCCCGGCCCTCCCCCGCCGGGGGAGGGAGTCCGACACCTCCCCCCGGCGGGGGGAGGTCGGGTGGAGGGCTGTGCGATGCAGAACGCCTTATTTGAAAGGTATTGGCTGTAGACCTCAATGGCGTCGTTGATAGAGATCGTTGTATCTGGCGACCGGCAATGTACCCCGGGGCGGCCAGCGCCAGTAGGGGGTTGGCACAACCTCGGCGAATGCGCAGATCGATCCGGCGGATCAAACGTCTTGGATCGAGACGGTGAATGCTGCCGGCGGCTACCGGTACGCTGCGAGATCGCGCTCCTCGATTGGCGGCATGAAGCGCGACATCTCAACCATCTTGAATACCTTCTGGTGATGCGGCGTCACATTCATGGCATACAGCGTATATCCCGACTTCTTCGCCGAGACGACAAATTTCAAGAGCGCGGAGATACCGGCGGAATTAATAAACGCCACATTCGCAAAATCGAGCACCGTAATCGGGCGCATCGCACTGGCCGTCGCCGTCGCTTCAATCGCGCTGGCCGACACGGCATCGACGCTATTGGTCAGAATATGCAGCACCGCAACGTCGCCAAATTCCTCGCGGTGGATCACTTCACTTGTCATGATCGTTATCCTTCCGATACAGCCGCAACGTCAACGTCGTGCCCGACTGTGACGAACTCACTTCACAGTCATCAACCAGCGCACTGATCAGATACATGCCAAAGCCACGATGCATTCCGGCATCCAGGTTATGATCCTCAACGATCTTGCGCGAGAAATCGACGTGATCAACGCCATCGCCCTCGTCCCTGATATGCACCTCAAGCTTATCGCTGTCGAGCGCAAAGACAACCTCGACCAGTTTGCCGGGCTGGCGCTGGTTGCCGTGATCAATGGCATTATTGACCGCTTCGCTGACCGCGAGTTTCAAATCTTCGATACGTTCCGCACTGAACCCGAGCGCCCGCCCGACCTCATCGGCGCTGGCGCGGATGACGCGCTCAAAGATTGGCACTGACGGGATGTTGACAAGCACACGCTGCATTGACCGTTTCTCCTCGGCAGGATGGCGTCTCAGCCCGGTACCCCAACGCTCCGCTGGCGTATGGCCCGGCGCATTGCGGGCGTGCTGGGGCGATCCTGGCTGGCCAGGTAATCGTAGCGCCGGAGGTATGCTTTTCCAAGCGATGTGTTGCCGATCTGCAGATACGAGGCGCCCAGATAGTACAACGCCTGCACATGCCGCGGATTGCGGCGCAACACCTTTTCAAACAGGGGGATGGCGCGCGCTGGCTCCATCAACTCCTTGTAGCACAGGCCAAGCATAAAGTTGGTTTCGATATCGTCGGGCCAGAACTGCAGCACGCGCGCAAACTCTTTCACCGCCAGGTCGTAGCGGTTGCGCCGCGCATACATATAGCCGAGATCATAGCGTAATGAATGGGCGTCCGGCGCAAGATCCACCGCTTTCCGCCAGGCGGCGAGCGCCCACCCTTCGCGCCCCATGATGTTGTACATGAAACCGAGCAGGTAGTGTGATTGCGGATCATTCGGCAGCAACTGCACCGCGCGCTCAAATGCTTTCACCGCACCGGCGTGTTTGTTCATATCGTAGAGCAACTTACCCATGTTGAGGAACAGCTGGCCGTTCGAAGGGTGCAGCCGGGCGCAGTCAAACAGGACATCATAGGCTTCGCGCATCTTGTTCTGCAATTTGAGGATGGTACTCAACCGGATGCGCGCATCAACATAGTACCGATCCTGCGGCGGAATCTGCTCGTAGGTTTCGAGCGCCTGATCGAGCCGCCGGCCACGCGCCAGCAGGTTCCCCAGCAGGTAGCGCGCATAATGTTCTTCCGGGCGCCACTGCAGCAGCGCGCGATAGATACGCTCAGCTTCCTCTTCGTACCCCTGCTGCTTCAGATCATGGCTGAGCCGGTAGTACCACTGTGCAACTTCCTCTTCCGAACGGTTGACCAGGACTTCGTCCTGCACTTCCGGCGAAACGAAGGTTGGTTCAACACGCAACGCCTCGGTAAAACAGCGCTGCGCCAGTTCATGCGCACCGTGGCTCTGGTGCATGAGCCCCATATAGTAGCGCGGCTCGGCAGCCTGCGGGCGCGCCTGGCATGCCTGGTCATAGTGAATATAGGCGCGCCCGGCATCATCGAGGCGCTGATAACAGCGGCCAAGCGAGAAATGCGCCTCGTACAGGCGCTGGTTGTGCTCAAGCGCCTCCTTGAACGCGGCGATCGCTCGATCGAGCCGCCCTTGCGCCGCAAACGCCACCCCGAGGTTATAGTGCGCCTCGGCGAGCTGCGGGTCGGTCTGCACTGCTTCGAGGTACTCGCGCAGCGCACCCTCCCAATCCTCTTGAAATGCCAGCGCATTGCCGATATACAGGTAGATGATCGCCCGCTCACGGTCATAGATCTGCGCCCGCTCCTCGCCCTCGATATAGGCAGCGATCAGCGCCGCTTTGAAATGCTCGATCGCATTGCCATAGTCAGCGCGCAGGTAGGCGCGAATGCCCTGGCCAAACGCTGCACCGAGGCGCGTTCCGGCCATAAATCGCTCGCTCCCGGTAAAGGTATCCAGGTCGAGCGGCATGAAATTGAGCGGTTCGGTCGAGCTCATCGACAGCCTGTGCCTTTTCACCGATCGGCGCGACCCGTCGTCGCACCCCGAAGCCCACCCTATTCTACTACGATTGTCCGCGTTATCGAGTACAGCTCGGTTGCATTTTGGTAGCGCCTTGGTCCCTATTTTTTACAAGACATTCAACGATACTCTTCGAGCGCCAGGCGGATCTGCGCATTCAATTCACGCGCCAGGCCACGGCCAAAGCGTTCCTGCGCCAGCCGGACCATGTCGGGCAAGATCTCGGCCCATGCCGCCGGCGACTCTTCATCGCCCGGGCAGGGCAGGGCCGCCCACAATTCGCCGGCACGCGCCGCGCCCAGGACATCATCGGCGATCGTGCGCAACTCAGCCGCCAGCCGTTCGAGCCGGCGGCGCATGACCACCACGGTGATGTCATCATCCTGATTATTATCACTCCAGGCGCGTAGTTCGTGCAGTAATCGCGCCACCAGCGCACGCGGCTTCAGTGTTGCGCCTTCGACCAGCATCTGTTCCAGGCGTTCATAGCCAAAATATTCCTCGGTTCGATTCGTCGCCTCGACGACCCCATCGGTATAGAGGATCACCGTATCGCCAGGAGCGATCTCAGTGCATATTTCCTCGTAGTCGGTATCGTCGTCAACGCCGAGTGGCAACCCGGACAACTCCAGTTCGCTGACGCGACCATTGAGCAGCACCGGATAGTGATGCCCGGCGTTGGCGACGCGCAGGATGCCGCTGCGTGTATCGAGCACCGCGTACAGCATGGTGATCATGCCCTGCGGTATATCGGCAATAATGCTCCGGTTGACTTCGGCCAGCGTGCAGGATGGCGCCGCGCCGCGCCGCGCTGCAAAACGGAACACAGTGCGCGCCACCGCCATGCGCAATGCCGCCGGCAACCCTTTGCCGGAGACATCGCCGATCATGATCCCCTGACAGCCGTTCTCAAATGGGAGAAAATCGTACAGATCACCACCCAGATCACGCGCCGGCAGCGAAATGGCGTGGATCTCCCAGCCTGGCAGGCGCGGCACCGCTTCGAGCAACAGGCCTTGCTGAATGTCGCGCGCCAGCAACAACTCGCGCTCGATTTCGGCCTGGCGGCGGAGTTCCTCAGGGCTGAGTTGCGGCTGAGCCGGCGCCGCCGCTGAGCGCGAACGCCGCCGCGGACGGCCCATCCCCAGGTGGCCGAGCAATGTCGCGTGCCGGGCAGGTTGTTTGCGACGATATCTCATACAATCCGCTTTACGTCCCGATCAATGCAAGTTGTCGCTCACACGCGGCATGCAACCAGCCGACCTCCACGCCGTCCAGCAATTCCTCCGGGCGGTGCGTTGCCAGTTTGCGCAATGCATTGCGGAACTCGCGTGTTGCAAGTTCCACCCGCCCGCCCTGCTGATAAGCGATCGCCAGGTGGTATGAGACAAGCGCAGCATTGGGATTCAAATAGCGCGCGCGCTCAAGTTCGCGAATGGCATCGGCCCACTGCCCTTGCCGGGCATACACTGTGCCGGTCAGCAGATAGGCATCCTCGCGTAGCGGGTCGATTTCGAGCGCGCGTCGCGCTTCAGCGACCGCCAGGTCAAGTTCGCCACGGTCAGCATGCGCGCGCGCCACCAGCACCAGTGCTCGTGGCGCCAGTGGCGAGTTGGGTCGCACGCCACGCAATAACTCGACCGCCTGCTCGACGGCACCGGCATCCAGCAATTCCTGGGCCTGGCGCAGACGCAACACATCGTCGTCAGCCGGTGCAGGCGGTAACGTTCCAGGGGGTGTTCGTCGGCGTGCTTCCGCCGCAGCGGCCGGGCGGATCGCCGGTGGGCGGCGCCGCAATGGCGGCGACGGCAGTTCAACTTTGTGATACACATAGGCGCCCGATACCTCGCGCGAGCGAAAGCCGTCAAACACGTTCCACAGCGTCTCTGAAAAGCCCAGAAACAACAGCCCATCCTCGGGCAGGCAGCGGTGGAAGCGCTCGATCAGCGTCCGGCGCGTCTCGGGCCGGAAGTAAATCGTCACATTCTGGCAGAAAATGGCATCAACGCCGTAGGCAGCCGGTGGAAATGCCTCCAGCAGATTCAGACGTTCAAAACGAACCAGCGCGCGCACCGCGTCCGAGACCACGAACCCATCACCACGGCTTACGAAATAGCGTTCGAGCAACAATGGCGTCACATTGTTCAACGAACGTCCACGATAAAAGCCGGCACGCGCCTTTTCAAGCGCCAGTTCGCTCAGATCGGTCGCCCAGATCTCGACCGGGCGAACCAGTGCTCGACCAAACGTTTCAAGGGCGACGATCGCCAGCGAATACGCTTCTTCACCGGTCGCGCAGCCGGCGCTCCAGATCCGGATCGGCACGCCCGCCGGCTTACGGCGATGCTGTTCAAGCAGGATGGTCTCGCGCAAGGCGCGCAGATGCGGCGCGTTGCGGAAGAAGACCGTTTCGTGGTTCACGACCAGTTCGGACAGGCGCTGCAATTCATCGCGGCCTGCCGGCGACATGATCCGCCGCTCATACGCGTCGAGCGCATCACCGAGCAGCGCCATACGTTGCGCCAGGCCCGACTCAAGCACGCGTTGTTGCGCCGTATCAAGATACACGCCGCTATACCCCGCCAGCACGTTGCGCAGGCGATCAAAGGCTTCGGATGTGAGCCGGAGCGCCGGAACGGCAGAGCGATCGTCTGACACGCTCATAGCAAACTCGCTGCCAGTTCAACCAGGCGCGGTGCCATTGCAGCCGGGGTCAGCACCTCCATGATGGCACCAAGCTGCATCGCGGCGCGCGGCATGCCGGAGATCGCGCAACTCGCTTCGTCCTGCGCAATCGTATACCCGCGCCGGCGACGTACCGCAAGCATACCATACGCACCGTCGCGCCCCATGCCGGTCAGCAGTACGCCGATCGTGCGCGGCCCGCAGACATCAGCAATCGCCTGCATGGTGATGTCGATCGATGGGCGCTGGATGAGCAATGCGGAGTCACTTAGATGCACCGCACCCTCGGGGGTTACCAGCAGGTCGCGGCGGTCGGGCGCAACGATTGCCTCTCCCGGGCGCAGCGGGCGCCCTTCGGTGGCAACATGCACCGGCAGCGAACCGGCGCTCGCAAGCCACTCGGCCATTCCTTCGCTGAAACCCTCGGCAATATGCTGCACAATCACCACTGCGGCTGGAAAATGACGCGGCAGACCGGCAAGAATCTGGTGGACGACCCGCGGTCCACCGGTACTGGCACCGATCACGATCGTCGGGAAGGCAAGCCCGTACGGCGCAGCAGCGGGGGCCGGCGGCACTGGCGCGGCACCGTCAGTGCTATGTCGCTCACGCTCAGGCGCTTCAGAACCATGCTTGATCTGTGTTGCGGCAGGTGTGCCCGTGTCGGATGCGCGACGCCTGCCACGCAGGTGGGTGACAACCTTCACGCGCGAGAGGATTTTGACCCGCCGCACCAGATCGCGCGCCGCGTGATCGAGCGCGCGGGCATCAGCATTCTGTGGCTTTTCCACCACCTCCAGCGCACCGGCGCCAAGCATCTTGAAGGTAATGTCCACCTCGTAGCTTGCCAGCGAAGCCGTCAGCACCAGAATGGGCGTCGGGCAATAGGCCATCAAATGCTCGGTGGTCGCCAGGCCATCCATCACCGGCATACGAACGTCCATTGTCACCACATCCGGGCGCAACTGCTGCACGACATCAATCGCCTCCCGGCCATTCGATGCCGTGCCAATCACCCGGATCGCCGGATCGCGCTGAAGCATTTCCGTAATGAAGCGCCGCATCAAAGCAGAGTCATCAACGACAACAACACGGATGGGCGTGGTCATGGAACCTGCTCTTTTCGCCTCGGCGCCAACGACGGTCGGTCGGAGGCTCTGATTGCACAACAATAGAGCGCAGGCCGTACAGTCAAACTGCGC
This sequence comes from Chloroflexota bacterium, assembly GCA_013388755.1. Classification (GTDB taxonomy): domain Bacteria; phylum Chloroflexota; class Chloroflexia; order Chloroflexales; family Roseiflexaceae; genus JACAEQ01. The sequence goes on along the minus strand of JACAEQ010000019.1, from coordinate 17,298 downwards.
ACCCTACGACTAATCCATTTCCAGGATCATTTTTACGCGATTCGGCAGATTGAGGAGATCAACATCCTTGTTCAGGTAATCGTCCACGCCAGCTTCAAATGCGGCATGCTTGTCGTCACTCGACGTGAGCATAATGATGCGCAGATCATCGAGTTCCGGGTTATCACGCAACCGGCGACAGACCTCATACCCGTCAATGCCGGGCATGTGCACATCAAGCACCAGGAGATCAGGCACTTCGTCCTCGATCGCCTTGAGCGCGTCCTCGCCGCTATGCGCCAGGCGCACATCATAACCATACATGCCAAGACGCATCTTGACAATATCGGTCACCAGCTTGCTGTCATCAACGACCAGGATCTTTTCCGCCATGATGAACCTCGTGTCCTTTCGCATCGCAACCGGCACACCGGGCACGAGCGACGATAGAAGACAGGGGAAGGGCTACGCACCAAGCAGTTGCCGGATGGTCTCCAGCAAGTTGCTTTGATTGAACTGGCTCTTCACAATGTAGGCCTGAGCGCCGGCTTCAAGGCCACGCCGGCGGTGCGACTCCGATGCCAGACTGGTCACAATAATCACCGGCAGATCGATCTTGCCCAGTTCGGTTCGAATGCGACTGGTCAGCATGAACCCATCCACACGCGGCATTTCAACATCGCTGACCACCAGGTCGTAGGTTTCGGTACGCAACCGCTCAAGCGCATCAGCGCCATCAACCGCGGTGGACACCTCATAGCCGGCCGCGTTGAGGATGCTACGGATAAGCTCGCGAGTTGCAAATGAATCATCCACCACCAGCAGTCGCGAGCGACGCCGCTGGCTCTGATCCTGGGTGGTCTGCGTAACGAGCGCAGTACCGCGCCCCATCTGCGCCAGTGTCATCGGGTTGAGCAGCAGCGCGAGGCGCCCGTCGCCAAGTTGCAGTGCGCCGCTATAGCGACGTTGTTTCTCCAGCAATGGGCCGAGCGGTTTGATGACCGCTTCGCGCTCGTCGACCATCCGGTCAACCAGGATCGCCATGGGCCGGCGCGCGCCGCCAATCAGGAGGGCCGGCACACGCGCGGCATTGCCAAACGGCTGGCCGTTCGCGATCCCCAGCAGCTCATCAAGGCGCAGGAGCGGCGTCAGGCCATATTCATGCGGCAACATCGCCCGGCCTTCAACGGTGCGAACCTGATTGCGGCGCACCCACACCGTGCCCTGGCACCCCGAAGCGGGCACGCCGAAGAGATGCCCACCGGCCTCCACAAGCAGCACACGCGTGGTCACAAGTGTCAACGGCAACACCAGCGTCACGGTCGTTCCGGCGCCAGCCTGCGATTCGAGCAATACCTGCCCGCCGATTTCAGCGATATTGGTGCGTACCACATCCATCCCGACGCCACGCCCCGACACATCGGTGATCAACCGGGCGGTGGTAAACCCGGGCATGAAGACGAGCTCAATCGCCTCCTGGTCGGTCAGCAGCGCGGCAGCCTCGGCGGTCAGCAGACCTTTCCGCACGGCGGCTTCGCGCAACTGCTGCGGATCCATGCCCCGACCGTCGTCACGAACGCTGATCTGTACATTACCGCCGATTGCCCGCGCCGTGATCTCGATCGCACCCTGGCGTGGCTTTCCCCGCTGTTCGCGCTCGTCCGCCGGTTCGATACCGTGATCGATAGCGTTGCGCAGGAGATGGATCAATGGATCGGTCAGCGCCTCGATGACTTTCCGGTCAAGCTCGGTCGTTTCGCCAGCGAGCATCAACGACACCTCTTTGCCCAGGTCGCGCGCCAGTTCTCGCACCGCGCGCGGCATGTTAGCATACAGCGCCGACACCGGCATCAGGCGAACCGCCATGACCTCCTGCTCGAGATCGTCAATGAGCTGCGCCGTCAACCCGGCGTGCTGGCTGAAACGATCGAGGTGCGTTTTGACAAGCGTGCCGGCGCGTTCGCCCGTATTGAGCACCACATTGATCTCGCGATCAAACACATCGCGTTGCGACGGCGTCAGGCGCACGCGGCGCAGTTCGGACTCAAGCGCCAGCAGTGTGCGTTGCTGTTGTTCGAGCAACAGTTTCAATTCATCAAGTGCCTGAACGTGAGCCGCCTCGGCCTGCCGGCCAATCGCCAGTTCGCCCGCCAGGTTCAGCAGGCGATCGAGCCGATCAACGCGCACACGCACCGTCTGCCGTGAACGGTCACGCGATGCGCGCGGCGTAATCGTCTCGGCACGCGCCACACCGCCATCGCCCGGGGTCTCCGTCGGCGGCTCGACCAGCATGAGTGGCGGCGGCTCGGGCGTCGCCGGCGATCGCGGCATACCCCGGCCAAGGCGGGCCGTCAGCGCATCGACGTCAATCGCCGACGGCTTACCATCCAGCGCGGCAGCGACCAGTTCCAGGATGGCGTCACCGCCTTTCAGCAGTTCGTCGGTCAGGTTGCGATCGAGATCGCGCCTCCCCTCGCGTACCGCGGCCAGAATGTGTTCACAGGTGTGCGCCACGCGGCCGATCGCCTCAAGACCGAGCATGCGCGCCGAACCTTTGATCGTGTGCATGGCGCGAAAGACCGTATCGATCTGCTCGCGGCGCGCCTCACCATCGAGGCCGTTGCCCTCGATCGCCATGAGACCTTCGGTGACGATGCGGATGTTCTCCGCCGTCTCATCACGAAACTGGATATGGAACGACGTCAGGTCCATGGTCATTGATCGCGCGATAAGCCGTGCAACCGGTTCGCGATGGCGGTGAGCCGCTGGGCGGCATCCTGCACCTGGCGTGCGCCAGCGGCAGTGCGGCGTGCCACGTCGGCAATCTCACGCATGGTTTCGACCACCTGCTCGCTGGCGCTCTGTTGCTGCGCGGTCGCCAGGTTGATTTCGGCGCTGCTCTGAGCGGTACGTTCAGCAACCATGACAATCGCATCCATCACCTGGCCGGCGCTATGCGCCAGTTCCACACCCGCCGCAACCTCTTTTCCGCCTTCTTCAGCTGCCAGGACCGCAGAGTTGGTGGCCTGCTGGATCTCGGCGATCACGCCTTTCACCTCTTTGGCGGCGGCCAGCGCGCGGTTGGCCAGGCTTTTCACCTCGGCGGCCACCACCGCGAAGCGGCGGCCATGCTCTCCGGCGCCAGCCGCCTCGATCGCGGCATTCAGTGCCAGCAGGTGCGTTTCGTCGGAAAGATCGTTGATCAGGTCGATAATCTCGCCAATCTGCTGCGAGCGTTCACCCAGGTTGAGCACCCGTGCCGAGACATCCTGCATGCGGCTGCGAATACGATCCATCGCCTGAATACTCTTATCGACCGCTTCCTGCCCTTCGCTCAGATTCTCCAGCGTCTGGCGCGCAGCTTCGGCGACCTGCTCGGCAGCAATGGCAATCTGGCGCGCGGTCGAGCCCAGTTCTTCGATCGTCGTGCTGACCTGCGAGACGGCGCTCGCCTGCTCGGAGGCGCCGCTCGCCTGCTCATGGGATGCCCGTAGCAGTTCGGTGGCAGCCTCCGATAGTTCGCTGCCCAGTTCAACCTGCTGGATATTTTTCTCGATCAACCGCTGATTGGTATCGTACAACTCTTCCGATTGCGAACGGCCCTGTTCAAGGAAGCGCCTCGTACTGGTGGACCACAGCGATGCCACGTAGGTCAGCAAGCCGCCGACACTGGCAAAGAAGAGGATGAATGCCAGCGTGCGCGGCAGGCCGGGAAGATCGTTCTGCGGCTGAAGCATGCCCGTGGTTTCGGCGGCGGCAAGCGCGAGATAACTGACCAGCGCCAGCACAAACAGGCGCGGGCTTTCCGTCGCGCGTCCGAACAGCCCGGCAACCACGATAGGAAACAGAAAGGCGACCGCTGCCGGCCCGCCGACACCGCCGGCCAGGTAGATCATACCGGCGACATAGATCAGCGAACCGTACAGGAAGACATTGGCCGCCAGCTGGTGCCTGCCGGCTCGCGCAGCACCAAGCGTACTGCCTGCGATCAGCGCCACCATCGCAAAGACACCGATCGCCGCGCCGATGACCTGCGCCGGCATGATGCCTACCAGCCCCATGGCGATCACCAGCAGGCAGCCGGTGCCGGCTACTCCGCCAAACACCAGCGTCAGGCGCGTCAGTAGCCGGGAGCGATCGGCGTCCTGGCTCTGCGGGTTCGTGATAACGTTGGCGAACATCTGGCGGTTAGAAACATGATCCATTGCAATGCCTGCTTCTTGCTATCTGCCTTTTGTCATTTACCTGTACACGCCGGGATCGCGGGAGTCTCGCCGGCACGGTACGCCCTGTCGGCGAGGCAACATCTCCGCACCTGTGAAAGCTACCTGCCGCCAATGTCTGGCTCCGGGGCCTCCGCCGATTGTGCGCAACCGGGGGGCGCTCCGCAACGACGAACCCTTACTCGCGTCACAGCAACAATGCGCTGCGCGCCACCTCGCGTATATCAAGCTGGACCACCAGCTGGTCGTTGATGAGCACCGCGCCGATTGCCCATGGGGGGCGCAATCGATCGCGAAGCAACGATGGCAATGGCTGCGGCGCAGCATGTTCGATCAGCGTATCGACCGCATCCACCAGCAGCGCGACATTCCGCCGCCGTAACGGCACGATCAACGCATGGCGCCGCTGTGCGTCGCTCCGATCCGCAGGGTCGAGCAGCGGCCCCAGCTCAACGCCGACATAGGGGCGGCCGGCCACATCCTGCCGATGAAGATCCTCGGCCCGTGCGACAACCCGTAACGCTGCCACATCGTCGTGGCGGACAGCATACCTGCGACGTGTGGTGCGAATGATAATCAGCACAGGACGACCTCGCACCTCAGAAGGGAGCGACCCGGGCGCAACGCCGGTCAGCCAGCGCCGGCCATCACGTCCAATCCCGGAGAACGGCAACAATCTCACCCACATCGAGCAGCGCAACCGTCTGGTCGTTGTGGTACGCAACCGTGCGGAGAAACCGGGCGCGCGCCGGGTCGAGTGCCGGCGGAACGGGCCCGAACGTAGCGGCCGGCATGGCCGTGAGATCGATCACGGCATCCACCAGCAGCGCCATCTCGACCTCTTCGTGAACGACGGTCACCAGGCGCGATGCGCGAGTCGCTTCCGCCGCGCTCATCCCCAGGACAAGGCGCAGATCAACGATCGGCAGGATGACGCCACGCTGGCTCACAATTCCGGGCAACGTCGGGGGTGCACCGGGAACGGGGGTGAACTGACGATAGCGACCAACCTCACGGACATTCGCCGATGACAGCGCATAGACTTCGTCGTCCAGGCGGATCAGTAATACGTCATACTCGGCGCGTTCGGCGGGATCGGCATGCGAATTCGTCATGGTGGTACTGGTACGTGCGGCCACACCGGCTGTAGTATGTGTATGCCGGCACATGCTGAGCGCCTGTCCGAAAACCGCTGCGCATCCTGTCATTGCGCGGAGCGCGAGCGACAGCCTGCAGCGAGCGACGCGTGGCTGAAGCACTCTCCTCTCGCGCCGATAGATCGCATCGCTCGCAATGACATCCAAACCATCCGTTCTTCGGATAGGCACTAAGCGCAAGCATACTACGGAAGATCCGAGAAGGTCAAGCGCCCGCTGGTACCATAACCCTGGTGTGCAAGAGTACTATGACCATACCCGAGTGCCCACGGGCCAGACCAGGTTCCTACCCCAGGCTTCGCGCCAGGCGAGCCGCCAGGCCCGTATAAGTCTCGGGGGCAAGCGCCCGCAACTCAGCCTTCACATCTGGCGCCACATCAAGCCCCTCAATGAAGGCATGCAGCGCGTCAAGGGTCAGGGCATGGCCACGCGTCAGGCGCTTGAGCGCCTCGTATGGCTCGGGGTAGCCGGCACGACGGAGAACGGTCTGCACCGCCTCGGCCAGAACCTCAGGGTGCGCGCGCAACTCATCGAGCAGGCGGGCCCGATCCACGGCGATCTTGCCCAGCCCCTTGAGTACACGCCGGTAGCCCAGCAGGCTGTAACCAAACGCCACGCCAAGGTTGCGCAACACAGTGCTGTCAGTGAGGTCACGTTGCAGGCGTGAAATGGGCAACTTGCGGCTGAAGTGTTCCAGTAACGCACCGGCCAGGCCCAGGTTACCTTCCGCATTCTCGAAGTCGATCGGGTTGACCTTATGTGGCATAGTGGAAGAGCCGACCTCGCCGGCCCGCACAATCTGTATCAGATACCGGTCACTGATATAGCGCCACATATCCTGGCTGAGATCGATCAACATCATATTGAGCCGGCGCACTGCGTCGCACAACTCGGCAAGGGTATCGTGTGGCTCGATCTGTGTGGTCAACAATACCGGCTCCAGGTCAAGGAAGCGCACAAACGCCCGACTGAACGCCATCCAGTCGACGTGCGGCAGTGCCACGGTATGCGCGGCAAACGTGCCGGTCGCGCCATTCAATTTGCCGGTCAGCCGAATCGTTGCAACACCCTGCTGTGCGCGTTGCAGGCGCGCGGCGAAGACAGCCATTTCTTTGCCGAAGGTCGTTGGCGTCGCAGGCTGGCCATGGGTGCGGGCGAGCATCGGCGTTTCTGCCTCGAGGAAGGCCAGGTCGCGTAGTGTTGCGCCAATCTCACCGATCACCGGCAGCAGCACCAGGTCGCGCGCCTCACGCACCATCAGGGCATAGGCCAGGTTGTTGACATCTTCCGATGTCAGGGCAAAGTGAACCGCTTCCTTCCAGGCGCCCAGGCCAAGCGCATCCAGGCGGTCGCGCAACCAGTACTCGACCGCCTTGACGTCGTGATTGACCTGGCGATCCCAGGCGGCAATCGCTGTGGCGTCATCGGCGGAGAATGAGCGGTACAGATCGCGTAGCGCCGCCACTGCGCGCGGGTCAAGTTGCGGTACGAAATCGACATTGCGCGCGCGCGTCAGGAACAGCAGATATTCAACTTCGACGCGCACCCGGTAGCGAAACAATGCCGCCTCGCTGAAATAGGCTTCGAGTTCAGCGACGTCGGCATGGTAGCGCCCGTCGAGCGGCGAAAGTGCGGTCAGCGTCATAGGGCTTATGCTCCCTTTCTAGAGAGGAGGGGAGTGGGAGGAGTGGGGGAGTGGGGAAGTGGAGGAGTGGGGGAGTGGGGGAGTGGGGGAGAGCTCGAGAGACTTGATGGCTTTTCAGACCCGAGCCTGGATCTGGATACTCCACACTCCCCCTGTCTCCTTGTCTCCTCGTCTCCCGATCCCCCTTTCTCCCGGTCTCCCCGTCTCCTTATCTCCCCGTCTCCTCGTCCCCCCTTCTCCCGGTCTCTTGTCTCCCGGTCTCTTCACCTTTCACCCGCGTCAGCCATAAAAATCGGTGAAGCCATCGGCGTCAAGACGCTCAAGCATCCGCCGCACCTTTTCCGCCGACTCGGGGAACGGTGCAGCGGCAAGCACCTCAGGCGGAAGCAAGGTTGCCCGCTCCCATGCGCTCTGTGGTACTCCCACCAGCAATTCGAGCAGCGCCGTCAGCGCCCGGCGCAGGCGCGGGTTGTCGTCGCCGCGCAGTTTTGGCAATACCTTCTGTTTGATCTGCAGATCAAGCGCCTGTTGCGGCGCCAGCACGCCCGCCGACTGTTCAATATAGCGCAGCATTTCGCTCAGAACGCGGTAGCCAAACGGCTGGCCGGCACGCGCCATGACCGCATGCACACGAGTAATACTCTCCCAGAGCGCATCGTCCACGGCGCCACGGTAACCGGCGCGAAATCCGGCCAGATCGACATCGGTCAACTCAATGACATTGGCGCGATCCAGAAGCTTGTCGGAAAGGGCGTGGGCACTTTCATCAACGTTCACCGTGCCAATGATCGCCACGTTTCGCGGTAACCGCAGCGGATCTGGCAGCACCTCACCATTAACGGTTTCGACAGTTGCGCCCGGCGCGCCCAGATCAATCAGACGATCCTCGGTTTCCATGGCCGCCAGGATCGGCGCCAGGTAATACTCTGGCCGCGCCAGGTTCATCTCGTCGAGGCAGACGAAGTAGCGCGCAGCAGGATCGGCGGCGGCACGCTGCAGGAAGCGCAGGAAGGGTGTGGCATGGTACTTGCCGGTGATCGCATTATAGTAGCCGAGCAGGTCGTGCGCGTTGTGCCAGTCTGGCTGCACGGCCACCAGCAGGTACCTTTCGTTCTCCTGGCCGGGGGCGAGGTACTCGCCGGCCAGCGCATCGGCGTACAGGCGGGTCAGTCGCGTCTTGCCGGTCCCCGAGATGCCGGGCAGAATAACGAGTGGGCGCGTCTGCAGGGCAACGTGATAGGCGCGGATGATCTGCTCGGCAATCGTAAACCCGCGCGCGCGAATACGTTCCACGATCGTCTCGATCGGCGGCTCGTCCACTCCGGCGTATGCCGCGCGTTGTTCGCGCAACCAGGCTGCACCGGTCGGATCGCGCATCTCGGCACGTTCCATGATCGCCTCATTGAGCGGCAAGAGCGCCAGCACATCGTGCACCAGTTGCTGGCTGAATGCCGGTTGCGCGACCCGGGAGTCGTCCCAGTGGTAGGCAAACCCGGCCAGCAACGAGGATGCCGTGTGCGTCGCCAGGTAACGGTCGAGCCACAGACCGGCAGCGCCAGGCGGTTCGCCGGTGCGCGCCGGGAACTGCCCCTCAGCACTCTCGTGCCGATCGCCGCGCGCCTCACGTTCGGCAAAGCGTACCTCGGTCATACGGGTGACCAGCGGCAACCAGAAGGCGCGTGCCTCTTCCCACACACGCGCCAGGTCATGCTTGCGGCGCCGCGAGACCTGCAGCGCAACGATAATCAGGCGTTCAGCGCCGCTGACGGCCAGGTACACCCCGGCGCCGCGCGGTGGGCGATCGATGGCCAGGTAATACGAATCGATCGGGTCGCGCACACCCGGCCCACGGTTCACATAGCGCTGGCTGCGATAACTCAGTTCATAGAGCGGCCAGATGCGCGGCAGGCGACGGGACGCCTCGGCGCGTAGCTGCCCGGCAAACGCGGCAAATACTGGATGCAGCCGCTGTTGCACCGCGGCCCAGCGCGCGGCAGCACCCGTAACCGTGAGCGCGGCAAGCGCGTCCGGCAGGAAACGGGCAGGCGCGACTGGCTCGTGATGCGTCATTCCAGGGCTTTCTGATGCGCTGTAACCCGCTTATTATAACACCGCTGGCGATTTTGTGCCGGATGAAACACATGTTCCTGTCTGGCGACGATCCGGCGTGAGATGTGGTATAATAGTGAGGTTGTCTTCATCCGTATTCAGAGCGCCAGTATGCCACAATCCGCCTCTGTGATCGATACGCTGGGCGAAGGATATCGTGCCATTCACCGGAGGCCGGCCATACTGTTGCTGGCGCTCGCGTTTAACCTGGTGTTGCTCTTCAGCGCGCCGGTATCGTTCGCACCGCTTTTCGACCGGCTCGACGGGTTCCTTACGCGCCTGGCGAGCGACCCGACCGCAGCCGACGGCGTGGTGCAAAGCCAGATCAGTACGTTGCTGCAAGAACTCGGGCAGACCGATCTGCGCCAGCCGCTTGCACTGCTGAACGTTATGCCACGGTTCGTCATCCCGCGCTTCGCGCCGGGAGCGCTGGCGAGCGATGGCATAGCCGGCCCGGCGATCCGGGTGTCGAGTATCCCTGGCGCACTGCTGGCAATCATGGCCATCAATCTGGTGGTATTGCCCATTGGCGTGCTGTTTCTGACACTCGTCGGTGCCGCTGTGCGCGGTGAACCGCCCTGGCCACGCGGCATGGGGCGCACACTGGCCCATGTAGCGGTGGCGTTGCTTGGCGCAATGACAATCTTTCTGGCGGTGGGGCTGATCCTCGGAGTACCACTCGCATTTGCCGCAGGCCTGCTGCTGGCGCTGAATGAAGGATTGGGCGCGCTGGCGTTCAGCCTGTTGTTTGTTGTGGCGGTCTGGGTGCAGATTTACATCGGCTTCACGAACGAAGCGATTGTCATGAGCCGGCTCGGGCCATTGCGCGCCATTCAGGCGAGTTTCAACATTGTGCGCCGCAATCTGTGGGGTACGATTGGCCTGTTGCTCCTCTCACTGCTGATTGCGCGCGGGACGGAGGTGATCTGGGATCTGTTGAGCGGGACGACGGCCGGCCTGACGGCGGCGGCCCTTGGCAGCGCCTATATCGGCGCCGGCCTCAGTGCGGCTCGCATGGCATTCTACCGTGAACGGCTGCGCCGGATGGAAGAACGGCAGCCGGTGCGCCCGCGCGTATAACCATCAGCGGTACTCATACCGTTCCTGCGAGATTGAACCATCCTGCGCGCCATCGATGGTTCCGGGCAAACGGCCTGGCCCGGCCGTTCTGTGCTGAAAGTGATCTGAGTACACTATGACGAGCGAACTGTTGCGACCGGCCGACGGCGCCGGTTATGATGAGAGCCAGATCCAGGTTCTGGAAGGGATGGAGGCGGTGCGCCGCCGCCCCGGCATGTATATCGGGCCGACCGATATCAACGGCCTGCATACCATGGTGCGCGAGGTCGTGGACAATTCGGTGGACGAAGTGATGGCAGGGCGCGCCACCAGCGTCGAAGTGACCATCCATCGCGACGGGTCGGTTACCGTGGCCGACGATGGCTACGGTATTCCGACCGGGCCGCACCCCAAACTGAAGGTCAGTACATTGCAGGTCGTGATGACGGTGCTGCACGCCGGTGGCAAGTTCGACAATCAGAGCTACAAAGTGTCTTCCGGCCTGCATGGCGTCGGTGTCTCGGCAGTCAACGCACTCTCAGCATACATGCGCGTTGATGTCCACAATGCGCGCGACGGGTTTCACTACTTCCAGGAGTACCGCTGCGGTGCGCCGCAGGCCGAGGTACAGAAAGTCGGCCCGACAACGCGGCGCGGGACGATCACGCGCTTTGTTCCTGATACGACGATCATCCAGACGCTGGACTACCATTTCAAGACACTGGCGCAGCGCTTCCGCGAGATGTCATACCTCAACAAAGGGTTGCGGTTCAAGTTCGTTGATGAGCGCGACGACAATGAATTGAACTTCTATTTCGAGGGCGGCATTCGTTCGTATGTCCGCCACCTCAACAAGGACAAGAATGCGCTGCACAAGCAGCCATTTTATGTGGAGCGCACCATTGACGATGTAGCGGTGGAGGTCGCGCTGCAGTACACCGAGAGTTTCGACACCGACTCGGTCTATGCGTTCGCCAACGGCATCAACAACACCGACGGCGGCGCGCACGTTGCCGGGTTTCGCAGCGCCCTCACACGGGTGATCAACGCGTATGCCCGCAACAAGGGGTTCCTCAAAGAGAATGAGGGCAACCTGACCGGCGATGACGTGCGCGAAGGGTTGACGGCGGTGATCAGCGTCAAACTGAAGGACCCGCAGTTCAGTTCACAGACCAAAGAAAAACTGGTCAGCCCGAACGCCACCGGCGCGGTCAACACCGTCTTCGGCGATGCGTTCAGCGCCTGGCTCGAAGAGAACCCGCAGGAAGCGCGGCGGATCATCGAGAAATGTATCTCGGCGGCGCGTACCCGCATCGCGGTGCAGAAGGTCCGCGAGACGGCACGCAAGAGCGCGATGGAGGGCTTCTCGCTGCCCGGCAAACTCGCCGACTGCTCCGATACCAACCCGGCGCGTAGTGAGTTGTTTGTGGTGGAGGGTGACAGCGCCGGGGGGTGCTTTGCTGGTGATACGCGGGTGGCGCTCGCTGACGGACGCGCGTTATGTTTTCGCGAGCTTGTCGCCGAGCAAGCCGAGGGCAAGGAACACTTCTGCTATACCATCCGACACGATGGCACGATCGGGGTAGAACGCGCGATCCATGCGCGCATAACCAGGCATAACGCGGAGGTTGTGCAGATAACGCTCGACAATGGCGAAACGATCACATGCACCCCGGATCATCGCTTTATGTTGCGCGATGGCAGCTACAAGGCAGCGGTGAGCCTGACGCCTGATGACTCGCTGATGCCGTGGTACTGTGACGACGATGAGACGCGCGCACACGATGCGGTTCGTACCCATAATCATCGAGTTGTGAGCGTCGAGCGGCTTGTCGATCGTGTTGATGTCTACGATCTTGAAGTGCCGAATACGCATAATTTCGCCCTCGCTTCGGGCGTTTTCGTCCATAACAGTGCCAAGCAAGGCCGGGATCGGCGCTACCAGGCGATTCTGCCGCTACGCGGCAAGATCCTGAACGTTGAGAAGAGCCGGCTCGACAAAATGCTCTCCAACAACGAGGTCAAAGCCCTGATTACCGCGATCGGCGCGGGCGTCGGCGAGCAGTTCGACCCGGCGAAGCTACGCTATCATCGCGTCGTCCTTATGTGCGACGCGGACGTGGACGGCAGCCATATCCGCACCCTGTTGCTGACGTTCTTCTTCCGCTACATGCGCCAGATCATTACCAATGGTCACCTGTACCTGGCGCAACCGCCGTTGTTCCGGGTGAAACATGGGAAGACCGAGAAGTACGTCTTCTCTGAGCAGGAACGCGACCAGTATATTGCCGGGCTCAGCGCATCCGAGCGCAACAGGGTGGAAATCCAGCGCTACAAAGGCCTTGGCGAGATGAATGCCGAGCAACTCTGGGAAACGACGATGAACCCGGTCAACCGGCTCCTGCTGCAGGTGACCCTGGAGGATGCGCAACAGGCCGACGAGACGTTCACCATGCTGATGGGCGACCTGGTGCCACCGCGGAAACGATTTATTCAGACGCATGCGCTGGAGGTGAAGAATCTGGATATTTAGTACCTATCCGAAAACCCATGGGCCTGCGGTCAGTGCGCGGAGCGCCAGCGACCGCCTGCAGCGAGCGCAGCGTGGCTGAAGCACTCGACCGGCGCGAGCGGAGAGTGCTGCGCTCGCGCTCGCCATGACATCTGGTTTTCGGATAGGCTCTAAGGGATACGTCATAACCTTGTTCGAAGACACGCCATGGCCGTTAAACATTGCAGATTCGCCCATCAAATATCATCAAGCTGTATGCCATGGGAAGGTCTGCCATATGCTATGATCAATGCGCCCTCGCCGGTTGTCGGCCATGATCGCCTGGAGTGCTGCGCATACGCACAGGCACGTTGCCTGGGGAGAATTGTGGCGCATACGGGGACTTAATCATTGCGTGCGGGCCACCGCAGCTCCCCGTACCACGACTGGCCAGTTCACTGAGCGCCACCTTCCTCGGCGGTATCGTTACTCGCCTGCCTGCATCAGTGTTTCAGGCGCTGGCAGGCGCCAGATGATCACGGGGGACAGAGGCATGCAGAATATGCTGGTACGGTTGATGGACATTCGCACTGGTGACCCGGACACACGCCGCCGTGCATCGGTTATCGTCCGGCTAACGCTCATGCTGCTGCTGGCAAACGTCGGCTTTGCCGGCATTTCACTGGTGGAGTCACCTCCTTCTGGCGTTGCCATACCCATCGCAAGCAGTATCTGCTTTCTCGCAGCATACCAGTTCGCGCGGCGCGGCAGGGCCGCAGTGGCTGCATGGATCATGATCGGTGCATTTCTGGCTGGTTCGTTTGCCGCAATGGCCTCGCTCACCACGGATCAGGCCGTGATTGTGCTCTTCTTTCTTGCGGCAGTCGTTGTTGTTGCCGGGTTAAGCACAACACTGATGCAGTTCTGGCTGGTGGTTGCATGTACGATGGCCGGCGCCGGCCTGACTCTGCACCTGGCGCATCCCGATGTCTGGCAGTCTGTGGATGCGAGACAGGTCGTGTTGAGCGGCGTAGCGTTGATCGCGGTCGTCAGCGGCATCTCGTATCTCGGAGCACGTATCTCGCGGCAGGCCATTGAGGATGCGCAACAGGCGCGTATGCAGGCCGAGCAGGCACAGCGCGCACTGGCGCAGGCAAACGCCGATCTCGAAGCTCGCATCGCCGAGCGCACAACCGAACTCCGGCAGACGCTCGTAGCTCAGCAGACGCTGGCCGAGGAATTGCAGAGCAGCCTGGCGGCCCAGCAGGAACTCAGCCGCATGATTGTCGATCTCTCGCTGCCGATTATTCCCGTCCGCGATGGAACCGTGGTTGTGCCGATCTCCGGTAGCATCGACAGCACTCGCGCCAGCAGACTTGTCAGCAGCGTGCTTCAGACGATCGAACGCCGGAACGTCCATATCGTCATCTTCGACATAACCGGTGTGCCGATTGTTGATACGCAAGTCGCGCAGGCGTTGCTGCAAACGGCCAGTGCCATCCGGTTGATGGGTGCCGAAACGATACTGGCAGGCATCCGACCCGAGGTGGCCCAGACACTCGTCGGCCTGGGGATCGACCTGCGGTTGCTGCGAACCGTTGCGACCCTCCAGGAAGGTCTGGAACTCACGCCCCGGCCCATGCAGGCGGGCGCCATCCGCAGGATGCGACAGTATGTGGTACAAGGACCTGCCAGGAGCGAGCTTCCGGGGAGCTTCGCCTGAGGGGCGGATGGACCTGATTGCACGTATTGCGTGTCAGTGAGCCGGCTGGCGCCGCATCGTACACTTCACGAAAGCTGTGCATTCCGCAGCATGTCGTGACACCCCTGCCCGAAATGGTTCGACTCGCGCGCATGCACGCTGTAGGATACTGATCTCTATGAAGATTCTGCTCCTTGGAGATGATGGCCGCGCGCATGCTCTGGCATGGAAGCTGATCAACAGCCCGCGATCGCCCGAGATTATCTGCGCGCCGGGTAATGGTGGAACGGCGCCGTTTGCACCGAGCGTCATGCTCGACATGACCGATGCCGCTGCCATCAGCCGCTGGACATTCGAGGAGCAGATTGACCTGGTCATCCCGGCATCCGGTGCGCCACTGCACGCCGGCCTGGTCGACGAGGTCCTGTCGCTGCAGGTCGGCGTCTGGGGCGCCGCACGCCGCACCGCCGCGCTGGAGCGCAGCCGCTGCATGACCAAAGAGTTCATGCTGCGCCATGGGATGCCAACCGCAACCGGGCGCGCATTCACCGATCTTGCCATTGCCGAGCGCTACCTCGCCACACTGCCGTTGCCGGTGATGATCAAGACGGACCATCCCTCCGGCGGCGAGGAGATCTTCGATGACCGCTACGCGGCACTGGAAGGGTTACGGCGCCTGTTTGCCGCGCGTTCGCTCGACGGCGGCGAAGGCGTGGTGGTGGAAGCCGCGTTGCACGGCCCGCGAGTGGCGCTATCGGCATTCACCGATGGCCGCACGTCTGTTCCATTGCTTGCGGTTCGTCTCTACGACCGGGTTGATGAACGAGACCGCGGCGCTCAGGCATCTGGCGTCGGAGCGCACACCAGCAACTCACCATTTGCCCGGCAACTGGCGCGCTACCTGCACGAGAAATTCATCATACCGGCAGTCGCTGGCCTGGAGCAGGACGGCCTGCCCTGCTGGGGGATCCTGGGAGTTGATTGCATCATTACCGCCGACGGGCCACGCGCAACGGCGTTACGCTGTACTTTTCGCGAAGGCGAAGCGCAGGTTGTGCTGCCGCGCCTCGAAGACGACCTGCTACCATGGGTCGAGGCAACGATTGCCCGCCGCCTCCACGAATTGCCACCACCAGCGTGGACGATCACGCCCAGCGTCGGCCTGGGCCTCATGGCGCGCGGCTATCCGGCCTTTTTTCCGACTGGCGGGCAGGTGCATGGGCTCGATGACATTGAACCGGGGGTCATGGTGTTTCACAGCGCCACGACCCATCCGGCGGCGACCGTGCCCTACACTTCGCGAGCCTCTGCCGGTCGGAGTGGCGGCGCAACCGCGCTGAATTCGATGATCGGCGGGTTGCTCGGCATGGGCGGGTCATCTCAGTGGTCCGGCGGCCTGCGCACAACCGGCGGCCTGGTCGTGACCGTGGTTGCGCAGGGGGTCTCGCTCCCCAGCGCACGCGCACGCGCCCTGATCAATGCTGACCGGGTGAAGTTCGAGGCGTGTACCTACCGCGCCGATATTGGCGAGCGCGACTTTGGATGATGCCACCATAGCGGCCGGGAACTGGCCCGATACGCTGGAACTCGCGCTTGACGGCATCGCCCAGGGTGGTGAGGCCGTCGGGCGCCGGGGCGAGCGGGTCGTCTTTGCAGCAGGCGGTATACCCGGTGAGCGCGTGCTCGTCCAGCTGCGCGAGAAGCACGTCGCCTACGCCCGCGGCGACGTTATCGCCGTGCTTGCCGTCTCACCCGATCGCGTTGCACCGCAGGCGCCCGGCGCAAGCCACATGGCCTGGCAGCATATCGCATTCCTGGCCCAGCAGCGCCTGCGCCGCCAGATCCTTGCCGACCAGCTCGCCAAATTCGCCGGGATCGATCCGCAGCTGGTTGAAGAAACGACTCCCGCTTCCTCACCCTGGGGATATAGGAACAGCGCCCGGTTGCATTGCGTGGGGCGCCGCACCGGGTACTATGTTGCCGGTACGCAGGATATCACCGACCTTGATCACGATCCGCTCCTGCACCCGGTATTGAACGATGCCCTGGCTGCCCTTCACGTGGCACTCGCCGGCGAAGCGCAGGATGCGCCGCCGCTTAAGATCACGCTGCGCGTCAGCGAGGCGCACGGCTACTGTCTCGCGACTCTGCGCGGGCGTGGCGATCGCCGGCGACTGGCGGCACGCTGGCGGGCGGCGTGCCCCGTACTCGCTGGCGTGGTTCTGGCTACGCCACCGCCACTCGGCGCCGATACCCTGATCGAAGAGGCCGGCGATCTGGTGTTTTTGCTCCGGCCAACGACCTTCTTCCAGGTGAATGTTGCCGCGGTGACGGCGCTGCTGGAATTGATCCGCGCCGGTCTCGGCGCGGATGCTGGCGGGCGGCTGCTCGATCTCTACTGCGGCGCAGGAACGTTCACCCTACCGCTGGCGCGGCGCGCGACGGAGGTCGTCGCGATCGAAGAACATCCCGGCGCGATCGCCGACGCGCAGCGCACATCGGTGGCCAATCACATCACCAATGTGCGCTTCATCGCGGGGCGCGTCGAGGAGGCGCTGGCGCATCTTGATGGCACGTTTGATGCCGTGGTGCTCGACCCACCGCGGCGTGGTTGCCACCCGCGCGCACTGCAGGCGCTGCTGGAACTGGCGCCGCGATGCATTGTCTATGTCTCATGCCACCCGGCGACACTCGCCCGCGATCTGAGGATGCTCCTTGTCGCTGGCTATGCTGTCGAGCGTGTGACACCGGTGGATCTCTTCCCGCAGACGCCGCATGTTGAGAGCGTTGCCGTTCTTCGCCGGCAAGAGCGTAACGTATCCGGGTGCACTCCGTACCATCACGAGACGTTCCAGGGCTACGAGCAATACCTTTCAAATAAGGCGTTCTGCACCGCACCGCCCCCCACCCGACCTCCCCCCGCCGGGGGGAGG
>JACAEQ010000035.1 GCA_013388755.1 Chloroflexota bacterium | reverse complement strand
GACGCCCGCGCTCCCAGGTGTGGCGGGCGAACCCTGCCATGCGGGCGAGACGCCCGCGCTCCCAGGTGAAGTGTGAACAGTGACGTCTATCCTTCGCTTATGACGACACAGGACTACTACGAGATACTCCAGGTATCCCCTGACGCCGACAATGAGACCATTGATGCCGCCTATGCTCGCCTGCGTGATGCGTATGATCCGGCGAAGGTGAGCGGCGCCGCCGCAGAACTGGCGGAACTGGCGCGGCAGCGGCTCGTGGCGATTGAAGCGGCCCATACCGCATTGTCCGACCCGGAGCGTCGCGCGGCCTATGATGCCACACGCAACGTCGCCGTTCCGGCGCAGCCAGACATACCGGTGGATACAGCGATTGATTACCGGCCACTGCCGCCTGCACAGCACGCCGAGCGCCCACGCGATTTCGATGCGCGCCCGATACAACGGGATCCGGATGCCGGCCAGCGCCCGGCCGGGCCTGCGCCAGTGTTGATTGCCGTCCTTGGCGTCGCGCTGGTGGCGGTGATTGCGGGGGTGCTGATCACCGGCGGCGGAACGCCGGCAGCGGCGCCGCCGACCGCCACAACTTCGCCAATGGACGCGCTCGAAACAATGATCAGCCGCGCGCGGGCAAATGCCGAGCAGGATCAGAACAATGCCCAGGCATGGATTGACTATGCCAACCTGCTCTACGATAGTGTCCAGATTGTTCGCGAACAGGCGCCTGACAGTGTGCTGTATCAGCAACGCCTGCCACGCTGGCTCGAGGCGGCACGGGCCTATGAGCGCGCCCTTGCGCTCGATGCGAATAATCCTGTGGCGCGCGGTGATATGGGAGCCAGCAATTGCTTCTATGGCGCAGGAGCAGGCGATCAGACGTATGTGGCCCGGGGATTGCAACAACTGCAACAGGCGGTTGCAGAGCAACCCGGCGATACGCGCCTGCTGCTGAATCTCGGCACATGCCTGGCGCTGGCGCAACCACCGCGCACGGCGGAAGCGATTGAGGCCTGGCAACGTGTTATTGCCGCATCACCAGCCGGCTCCCCGGTTGCCAGCGAGGCGCAACGCCTGATCGATCTGTATGGCGGCACGCCTACGACGCCATAGCGACGCCGGGTGGCATGGTCGTCACCATGGAGACGTCGCGCCTGCGCCCCCGGGAGACGGGGGAACGGTCATGATGGCTTCAGTGTGCAGCCAGGCAGAAGCGCCTGCCCCCGGCGCGTAATCCTGCCGCTGACGAGACGCACCATCCAGACGCGGCATGTTCCGCTGGCTGGTGCCCATCCCGCCGCCGGATGGCGAATTGCCCCTCCCGAATGTCACGTGCGGGCCGCTGTGAGGCGCCGCCACTCGTGCTATACTCATATGCGGTGATCCACATGCATGAAAGGAGTGACCATGGCTCCGCGAGGTGGCGGTATCAAACGCAGTTCACAACTCACATTTCGGCGGCGCCTGCTCCTCGTGCGCCTGTTGTTGCGCGGGCCGGCCACTGCCGAGGCACTGATCGCCGCGGTGCAGCGCGAACTGGGTGAGCAGGGATATCCGGCGGCTGCAACCGCCGCGCTCAAGCACGATCTGAATGCCCTCAAGGCGGAGTTTGGCTGCCGCATGGTGCATCGCCGTGACGCAGGCGGCTACGTCCTGGAGGATCTCGGTAATCTGGCGCTACTCGACCTCTCTGATACGGCGCGGGAGGCGCTCAGATTTCTGGACGCCACGTTCCCGCCAGACGCCACCGCGCCGGAAGCGGCCAGTGTGCGCGTCCTGCTCGATCAGGTGCGGCTCATGGCGCCGGTGGAGCGCCAGTAACCGCGCCGCCAGCGCCTGGATGCCGCCGCCGCACGGCGCGCGGGCTTGTGGAACGGTATGGCGCCTGACGTGCGGCGACAGGCTCGAGGCGCGGGCAGAGGGTGTCAAACGTTCTGCGGAACAGCGTCGCACAGCTCACCCGCGCCACCCCGTCGCCAGCAGCGGAACCCCGGCGTCCAGCGGCGCAATCAGCTTCAGCCGGATCAGGCCCTGAGCAAAGGCCGCTTCAATCGGGGTGTCTTCGCGCGCGGCGAGAGCCTCATAGAATCCGCTGGCGAAGGCAATCGCGGCATCGACGCTGACCCTGCCGCGCATGGCGATCAGGTACGGCTCGCCGCTGCCGGTCGCGCTCGCCGCGTAGGCCGAGTCGCAGGCGCTGAGCAGGACGCAGCGGAGACCGGGTGTGGCGCGCACCATTTCAGCCAGCAGCGGGTAGGGCAGCTTCCAGCCGCACCCACCCTCGCCGTCATCGAGCAGAACGCCATCAACTGCGCCATGGGCGAAGAGATGCAGATAGCGCGGGCGACATCGCACCGGTTCGCCCTGTACGTCTTCCGGCGTCGCCAGCGGCGTCACTTCGAGACGGAGAGGAAGCCATTCGTGAACGTACGCTGCAACAGGAAGTGATCGAGGCGCAACAGCTGGCGCTGCGCGAACTAAGTACAGGCTATCATAAGTGCGATCCGAGTTTCTTTTCGAGCTTGTCGCTGGTGTACGTCCAGGTGATTGGGCGGGCCTGTGCATTGTGATAGGTGATAAACGCAGCAATCGCCT
>JACAEQ010000066.1 GCA_013388755.1 Chloroflexota bacterium | reverse complement strand
GCAGGCCTTACTTGAACGGTTGCAGACCCTGACCGACCACCGTGACCCGCGTGGCGTGCGCTATCCGCTGGATGTCCTGCTGCTCATTGCGGTGCTGGCGCGGCTCGCAGGCCACAGCCGGTTGGAAACGTGAACGCCGTGCTGATACAGGAACGTCTACTCCTGAGGCTACGCAAATCGCCCGACGGCATAGGCAATACCACTCTGTAATGTTCCACGCGTCACCATGCCGGTCAGGTCAACGCCCAGCCCCACCAGTGTCTGGGCAACCTCGGGCCGAATGCCGGTGAGGACAACTTGCGCGCCAAGCAATTTCACAGCCTGTGCTGCGCGCACCAGGGCGTTAGCGATCTGCGTATCAACCACGGCCACCCCGGTAATATCGAGGATCGCCACCCGGGCGTGGCTCGTGGCAACGCCATCGAGCAACGTCGTCAACACACGTTGCGCTCGTTGCGAGTCCATCGTGCCAATCAATGGCATGACCACGACATCACTACTGATCGGGATCAATGGTGTGGAAAGCTCCGCAAGCGCAGCCTGTTGCGCGCGGATAACCTGTTCTTGCAGTAACGCGCGTTCAGCTTCGATCCGCTTGCGTTCCGTGATATCTTCGTACATGCCCAGGACGCCGACGATCTGGCCGGTAGAGTCAAGCAGCGGGATTTTGCTCGTCTGCAGCACGATCGTTGTGCCATCGGGCCGGCTCTGCGGCTCCTCATAATTCAGTCTGGCCTTGCCGCTCGCAATGACCTGCCAGTCGTCCGCGCGATACAGATCCGCCTGCGCAACCCATGGCATATCATAGTCCGTCTTGCCGACGACATCAGCGGGAGACGCCAGCAGGGCATCACGGGCGAATCGTTCATTGCAGCCAAGATACAGCAGTTCGCGATCTTTCCAGAATACAGTCTGCGGCAGATGGTCAAGCACCAGCTGGAACATTGATACGGTGAGGGTCCGCATACTGGTCAGATCGAGGGTGCTCATGGACGTCTTTGCTCCGTGGTATATGGGAAGAATATCGGACATGGATAACGATCTGCGACCTGCGCGGGTCCAGGTAAAGACTGCCTGCCGCAATGACAGTGTACACGCATGCGGTGCATGCCGGAAGGACGAAATCGTAGCGGAACAGACTCAAAACGAACACAGACGATACCGTGTCAATTGAGAAGATGTTGTATGTCTGAATGCAAGGGGGTATAACTCGAATACTGAGAGGAGCGACACATGAACTCCCTGGCACCACCCTCCGGGCCCGGCAGATCGTTCACTGACGCAATCCGTGCCTGGCAGGCAGGGTCGGGTACGTGCAGTGCGTAAGGCGGGCGCCGGCACGATCCACCACACATTCCTGATCGATACCGAAACCGGCACCACTGTGCTACGTGTGTATCGTTATACCGACCGGGCACCCATTGAACGCGAACACATCCTGATCGCGCATGTGCAATCGCGTGGTATTCGCGCGATTGCACCGATGACTCTGCCCAGTCACGATACGATCCTGAGGCACGGCACGCACTTCTGTGCTCTCTGGTCATGCGCCGGGCCGGCAGGTTCCAGCCGGAGCGCTAACGGCATGCGAGGCAGCGGTGATGGGACAGTGTCTCGCCGAGATACACCGTGCGCTGGCCGACCTGCCGGATGGCGTGCTCACACCGCGCATGCCTGTCATCGATCGGGCGGCGACGCTCAGCGAGATTGATCGCCTCAGCGAGTGCAGCCGGCGTGGTCATCACACACACGATCCAGTTGTGCTTCATTGCCTGGCCAGCCAGCGCGCATACATCGAGTCGTTGCCGGCGAACACAGTAATTGATCTCGCGCTCCTCCCGCTTCAGCCAATCCATGGCGACTATACCGAGACCAACCTATTTTTCGAACATGGTACTGTAAGCGCCATTATCGACCGGGATCAGGCATATCTTGCACCGCGAGCGTGGGAAGTCATACGCGTAATGCATCTCGTCTTCGAATTCAATGCCGGACTCGCCGGCCCTTTTCACGCGGCCTATCGCACGGTACTGCCGCTGACCATGGAAGAGAAGAACTGGATCGGGCGGCTGCCGCCTACAACGGCATGCGAGCGCATGATCTGTGGATCTACCAGTGGATCTATGATCAGCGCGATGACCGGCCGCGCCGCTTTCTCACGATGTCCGGCTACACGCCGGTTGCGCCGCGATGGGCGGTATTCCGCGCCACAGATGGGACGTCGATCTGACACCTGGTCACCGCGTGCGAACCGCAACTCGGAGTGCGCACCGATGCTCCTGCCAGTCTGGCTGGTGCGTCAATGTGCGACGCTCGCACGAAACGCGGCGTCGTGCTACAATGGGGCGTCGCCGTTGCGGCGTCTGATCTGTTTCACGTGAAACATGAACATACCATGATGGCAACCATGCATGCCCCTTACGCGCTTGCCTTCGCCAATCAGAAAGGTGGCGTTGGTAAGACGACGACGGCGGTCAATCTGGCGGGTGAACTGGCGAGTCGTGGTCAGCGGGTCCTCCTGGTCGATTGCGATCCGCAGGGAAATGCGACAACCAGTCTTGGCGTCGCCAAGCGCGACCTGCGGTGCACCATCTACGAGGTGCTCGTTGGGATGTCCGGCCTCGATCAGGCGATACGGCCCAGCGGTCGCGCGGGACTTGACATTGTGCCGGCGAATGAGCACCTTGCCGGGGCGATGGTTGAACTTGTCGCCGTGGAACGCCGCGAATGGCGGCTCGCCGATGCATTGAACCGTGTGGCCGGGTATGACTGGGTGTTGCTCGATTGCCCACCGTCGCTTGGTTTGCTCACGCTCAACGCCCTCTGCGCCACACACGGGGTCATCATTCCGCTGCAATGTGAGTATCTTGCGCTTGAGGGCCTGGCGCAGCTCAAGGGGACCATTGATCGGGTGCATGACCATCTCAACCCGCGGCTGGCGATTGTAGGCGTTGTGATGACGATGTTTGACGGGCGTACCAACCTGGCGCAGCAGGTGGTCGACGAGGTGCGGCGTTACTTTCCGCAACGTATTTTTAACACGCTCATTCCCCGAAGTGTGCGTATCAGTGAGGCGCCGAGCTACGGTCACACCATTGCGGAGTATGAGCCCGCAGGACGTGGCGCGCTGGCGTATCGTGCGCTCGCCGATGAAATGATGTTGCGCGTTGAGCGGCAGGCGGTCGCGCTATGAAACGACAACGCGGCCTCGGCAGCGGCCTTGGCGCGCTGCTTCCCGGCGATGCGGAACGTCCGTCCATACGCGAGGCGCCGGTTCATCTGATTGATGCCAACCCCCACCAGCCGCGCACCGAGTTTGACGATGCGGCGCTTGATGAGCTTGCCGCATCGATCCGTGAGCATGGCGTTATTCAGCCACTGATCGTTAGCGAACGTGATGATGGCCGCTTTGAGCTGATCGCCGGCGAGCGCCGATTGCGCGCCGCCCGTCGCGCGGGACTTGACCGCGTGCCAGTGGTGGTACGCGAAACGACGCGCCAGCAGTTGCTGGAACTGGCGCTGATCGAGAATATCCAGCGCGCCGACCTGAACGCGCTGGAAGAGGCGCGCGCCTATCAGACGTTGAAAGATACCTTTGGCCTGAGCGACGATGCTATTGCCCGGCGCGTCGGCCGCAGTCGCGAGGCAGTCGCCAATACTCGCCGCCTCCTCGGGCTGTCTCCTGCGGTGCAGCAGGCATTGCTTGCGAAACGTATCAGCGCCGGCCATGGTCGCGCACTGCTCAAACTGGCTGATCAGGCCGTCCAGGAAGCAACACTGGCGGCAATCATTGATTATGATCTCAATGTGCGCGAAATTGAGCGTCTGACCGATCATGCCCGTACGACCGGCGACGTTCATCGCGCGCTTGCCGCAATCCGTCCCCGCCTCCCAACCGATGATCCGCCCCCGCGCCAGCGTATGGCACCGCCGGCGCGCGCGGCGGAGCTCTCGCCCGATGATCAAGCGGTACGGCGCGAGCTTGAACGTATGCTTGGTACGCCGGTAAGCCTGGCGCGTAGCGAACGCGAGCTCAAGGTTACCATCTTCTTTCATACCGAAGAGAAGTTGCAGGAGTTCTTCGATCGCCTGGCGTCAGGAGGGTGATCGCGCGAGGCGATATGTTTCAGATATGCTCATGCAAAGACGCTACGTTGCGATCTTATCACTGGTGATCACCATGTACAGGGTCGTCCATGGCACCAGACACGCACGCACGGTGCCGCTCTTCGCCTCGGATGTTATACGCCGGCCTGATCGACGCGGAGGTTCAGTTAATGTTTACAAAGCGCTACAATACGCAGATCCGCCGCTTCACCGGTGAACTGGTTGCGCGTACGCTTGGACGCACCGGATTGACGGCATCCGAGTTGACGGTGATGAGCCTGGTGTTGACGCTGGTGAGCGTCTGGTGGCTTGCGTCTGGCCAGTTCTTTGTGGGTGGAGTGATCGTTGCACTCGCCAGTCTCTTTGATGTACTTGATGGCGCCCTGGCGCGGGCGAAGAATCAGGTCAGTCGCTTCGGTTCGTTTCTCGACTCGACCCTTGATCGGTATTCCGATACGATAATCTTCCTCGGTCTGCTGCTCTATTTTGAGCGCCTTGCGCCGCATTCGATCGAGACGCTGTTGATCTTTGCCTCCGTCGTCGGTTCGCTCCTCACGAGCTACATTCGCGCGCGGGCTGAAGGGTGTGGTTTTGAGTGCAAGGTCGGGTTGCTTGAACGTCCCGAACGAATTGCGTTGATCGTTCTTGGCCTGTTGACCGGCTGGGTCACGCTGATGCTGTGGTGCCTTGCCATTCTGAGCAATGTGACGGCAATCCAGCGTTTTGTCTATGTTTGGATGCAGAGCCGCAACGAGGTGCTGGCACAACGTTCGGTGCGCGTTATGGAACGGGGTAAATAGGTACCGGCGACTGACCAGAACGCCGGTACCGGCGATAGTCCCGCTCGGGCGTGTCATGTGGTACAATTTTGCTACTTTTGCGCCGGAGATTCCCGATCACTGCCATTCGCATGCTGCTTGAGCTGAACATCAGTGACTTTGCGATTATTGAACGCCTCAACCTGCGCCTCAGCGACGGGTTCAATGTCCTCACCGGCGAGACCGGCGCCGGTAAGTCGATCATTATTGATGCGCTCGGTACCCTGCGTGGCGAGCGTACTGATCCCTCGTTTGTACGCGCCAGCTGCGATCGCGCACGGGTCGAAGGGGTGTTCAGCATCGCCGAGTGCCCCGATCTTCTCCCGCTCCTCGATGAGTTCGGTCTGCGCGATGATGATGAGCAACTGATTCTGACGCGCGAGATCATTCGCGAGAGTGGTCGTAGCGTCGCGCGCGTCAATGGCCGTGCGGTGAGCAGCGCAGTTCTGCGCGAGATTGGTCGTCGCCTGCTTGACATCCATGGCCAGCATGAGGGGCTCTCGCTCTTCAATAGTCGTACCCACGGCGAGATGCTTGACCGCTTCGGCGGACTGACGGCACTGCGCGAGCAGGTGGCTGCTCAGGTGATGGCGCTGCGCCAGGTTCGCGAGGAACTGGCGGCACTCCGCGCCGCTGCGGCGCGTCGGACGGAGCGCATTCAGGAATTGACCTTTCTGCTCGAGGATGTTCGCGCAACAAAATTGCGCTCCGGCGAGGAGGATGATCTGGTGCGTGAGCGTGCCCTGGTGCAGAATGGTGCCCGCATTACTGAACTTGTGTCCGCTGCCTATGCTTTGCTCTATGCCGGCGATGAGGGTGGCCGCCGTGCCGCACGTCCGGCGATCGAGGTTCTTGGCGCGGTGAGCGCTGCGCTCGCCGAACTGGCGCGACTCGATCCGGCGTTGCAGCGCGCTGCCGAGCAGGCCAGCGAGTTGTTGTATGGTGTCGAGGATCTCGCGGCACAGGTGCGCGTCTACCGTGATGCGATGGAATTCGATCCGGCACGCCTCGACGCGATTGAGGATCGCCTGACATTGATCCGCGAGATGCAGCGCAAGTATCGCGCGACCGTGGCGCAGATTCTGGAACGTGCGGAGTCGGCAGAGGCCGAAATCGAGCGCCTGAACCGGAGCGCCGAACATCTGGCGGATCTTGAGGCCGATGAGCAGCGCCTGCTGGGAGAAATCGGTCGCCTGGCCGGCGAGTTGTCGCGCCGGCGCCGCCAGACCGGCGATCGTCTCGCGCTGGCAGTGGAAGCGGCGGTGCGTGATCTTGCGTTGCCGCACGTCCGTTTTTATGTCAGCATCGAACGTTCTGAGGATCCCGATGGGGTTCCGCTCCACGAGGCTGGCATGGACGATGTTGACCGGGAAGCGCCGCCGCGCCGCTGGGCGTTTGACCGCAGTGGTGTTGATGTCATCGAGTTTTTGCTCTCGCCCAACCCCGGGGAGCCGCTCAAGCCGCTGGCACGCATTGCTTCGGGTGGGGAGAGTGCACGCCTGCTCCTGGCACTCAAGTCCATCCTGTCGCGTGTTGATGATGTGCCGACGCTGGTCTTCGATGAGATCGATGTGGGAGTCGGCGGGCGCGCCGGCCAGGTGGTGGGGGAGAAGCTCTGGAGCATCAGCGATCAACATCAGGTGATCTGTATTACGCACCTGCCGCAGGTTGCCGCATTCGCCGATGCACATTATGCGATCGCCAAGGTCTTTAGTGAATCGCGCACGCGTACCGTTGTTGATTGCCTTGACGATGAGCAGCGCGCCCACGAGATCGCTGCCATGCTCGATGGTACTCCTGTGAGTGAGCATAGTATGCGCAGCGCCGTTGACATGCTTGGCCGCGCGCGGGCGTATAAGCGGCGGGAGCTCGGAACGTTGAACGTTGAACGTCGGAACGTTGAACGTTGAACGT
The DNA here is from genome assembly GCA_013388755.1 of Chloroflexota bacterium. GTDB lineage: Bacteria > Chloroflexota > Chloroflexia > Chloroflexales > Roseiflexaceae > JACAEQ01. Next base: position 6,807 of record JACAEQ010000066.1, on the reverse strand, counting down.
CGGAACGTTGACCCGTCTCTTCAGGAGGGTTTCGTTTGTCGCGACAATCCACAATCGCAATCTGGTGCGAGCGGGTGATCGAAGGTGGCTGGTTGCTCGCGCTCCTCTTGATACCAACCTATTTTAATCTGCTGTCATCGCGCCATTTTGAGCCGGACAAGGCAACGACACTGCGCTCGATTGTAATGGTGATGCTGGCAGTGGCGCTGATCCACGCGCTTGAACGCGTGACTGCTCCGGGCGCGCGCCATGCTGGCGTAACCGCGCCGCCCTGGTGGCGGAGATTTGCCGCTTTCCCGCTTGCCGTGCCCACCGGACTCTATGTGGCGGTCTTCCTGCTGGCGACTGCGGCGTCCATTGTGCCGGCAACCAGTTTCTGGGGTTCGTATCAGCGCCTGCAAGGAACCTTTACGAACCTTTCCTATGTCGGTATTGGCGTGCTGATGGCGATCTATCTCCGGCGCCGCGAGCAACTTGATCGACTGGCAACGGTGATGATACTGGCAAGCCTGATCGCTGCCGCCTATGGCCTGGTACAGCATCTGCAACTCGATCCGCTTCCCTGGCGTGGTGATGTGGTGTCGCGCGTGGCGTCAACAATGGGGAACTCGATCTTTGTTGCCGCGTACCTCATTATGGTGCTGCCGTATGCGTTGTACCGTGGTATTGTCGCGTTGCAACAGGCGCGCGCCGGCGAGACGTCTCTATCACGTCCGGGGGTGGATGCCGGCTGGATGGCGGTATATGCGCTCCTGGCGTTGTCCGGTCTGGCGCTGACATTTGCCGCGCTGATGTTCGGCGCGGTGGTGCGTACTGCCGATCTGCGCTACTGGTGGGTCTATCCTGGTGCGCTGGTGGTGGCTGGCGGGTTGTTTCTGTTGATTGCGCTTGCACCTCACCGCAACGAGCGCTTGACGCTGGCCACGTTGCTCCCTGGCGTGCTCGTTATGGCATATACGGTGTTCCTCGGGGTGTCGTTCGCACTCGGGCAGGGCCCGAACCAGCGCGTTGTTCCGATCGAAGGGCGTCCGGGGGTCGAATGGCCACTCTGGGTCGGTATTGCCGTGACGTTGATGGCCGTCGCCTATGGACTGCTTATCATGCTGCCCCGCCGCCCTGGCCCCCCCTCCGGGCTCATGCTCGGCTTACAGGCCACCGGCGCATTCGTGAGTGCGATGCTGATCCTGGCGACGATACTGTTCACTCAGAGTCGTGGGCCATGGCTTGGCGGCGGCGCCGCATTATTTGTCTTCATCACGTTACTGTTGCTCCTGGCGCAGCGCCGGGCGCGCTCACATAATCCAGGTCGCGCGCGTCTCTGGCGCATGCTTCTGGTGGGTGAGCTTGCCCTGGCACTGGTGCTGACCGGTTTTCTTGCCGTCTTCAATCTCTCCGATGCGCCACTGTTCCAGGAGTTGCGCCAGGTGCCGTATATCGGTCGTATGGGACGTCTGCTTGAGGTTGATAGTGGCACCGGCCTGGTGCGACGCCTGATCTGGCTTGGCGATGACAAGGCTGGCGGGGCAGCGGCGCTCATCGTGGCTGACCCGGTGCGCACGATCGTCGGCTGGGGGCCGGAGAGCATGTTTGTTGCGTATAACCGCTTCTATCCACCGTCGCTCACCAGCGTCGAGTCGCGCGGTGCGTCGCCGGATCGTTCACACCAGGCGTACCTCGACGAGTTGATTAATAAAGGTGTGCTGGGCCTGATCAGCTATCTCTTCTTACTGATTAGCTTTTTTGCGCTTGCATGGCGCCTGCTGGTGCGTATCGCCGACTGGCGACTCCAGACGTTGATCGCCGCTGCGGTCGCGGCCGTGACGGCCCACGCCGTCGAAGGACTCACTGGTATTCCGATCGTCTCGACATTGATGTTGTTGTGGATGTCATTTGCGCTGGTCGTGGCGGCGGGGGGGATAGCCGGCGAGTATGCGCTGCCCGGCGCGGCACCGGCGGATGCGCCCGCTGACCAGGCGGCTGTTCCAGTTCCGGTCGCGGCAAAGAAATCCACCAGCCCCCCGCGCGGCGCGCGACGTCAGGCTGTCCGGCGTGGCGCATCACCTGCGCGTGCGGTAGAGCGGCGCCCGCAGCAGCGTAGCGCGCCGGCGGCACTGGCGGTGTATGCCACCATTCTGGTGATCGCGCTGCTGGGCGCCTGGGCGTTCAATGTTGATAATGTCCTGGCGGATATGCGCTTTCAACAGGGCCAGGGGTATACGGATGATCCTCGAGGTGGTCTCGATCAGCAGATCGTTGGCACAAGCTATCTACTCGATGCGATTCGGATGGAGCCGGGCCAGGATTTCTATTATCTGACGCTTGGTCGCTCATTAATGACGATTGTCTCGCTGCGCGCCGACGAGGCGCGGCGCACCGGCGCGCCACCTGGTCAGGTCGATCCGAACGCGAGTGTTGATGCGTTGCTACGACTCAATGATGCATCGGCGGTGCAATCATTTGTCTTGCAGCGTACGCCGCTGGAGTTGATGAGCTATGCGCGCGCCGTTCTCCTGCGCGCCAGCCAGCTGGCGCCGCTCAATAAGGATCACTATGCCAACCTGGGACGTATGTACAATTTCTGGTATCAGGATCTCGCAAACGGCCAGGATCGTGATCTATTGATCCAGGCAGTCGACTGGTATCGTCGCGGGCATGCGATTGCGCCACAGGATGTCACCATTCTTAACGAGTATGCCAGCGCGGTCGCGCGCACCGGCGATTACCAGCAGGCGCTGGCATTGCTCGACGCCTCGCGCCAGCTCGACTCGCGCTATAACGATACCTTGCTGCGTATGGGCGATGTGCTGCGCGCACAGGGTCGCTACCAGGAGGCGGTCGATCAGTATCTGGCGCTGCTCGACCGCGATCCGCGCGCGCTTGATCGGCAGATATCAATAATCTCCGCCGGGCTGGCGGCCGCACCCGACCAGGTCGTGCGTCTGCGCGATCGCTACCTCCAGACACAGACGGAACGGCCCGATGATCCACGATTGCTTGCGATTATCGGCCTGCTCTCCGATCGCGCCGGCGATCTTGAGACTGCGGCAACGGCCTTTGCCGGCGCGGTCCAGTTGCAGCCGGATAACCTGGAAGCGCGACAGAATTATACGCTGGTGCTCAGTGATCTCCTGCGCTATGATCAGGCGGCGCAGCAGGCACAGGAATTGCTTGCACTGGCGGAGCAACGCCAGGATACGACCGATCAGGAGCGCGCTGCACTGGAGGCGTTGCTCGGCTTCCTGCGGACGCGCGCTGCTGGAGGGTGAGCATTGGGGATTGAGAAACCGGCGTTAGCAACAACCTGTGCTGCAACACCGTATCCTCAATGCTCCGTGCACGCGTTTTGATTTCAGTTGGAGCGTCCTGTGCCCGGGTTGCCATCGATCTTCCTGAACGTTCTCGTCCCGGTCTTCCTTCTGGTGTCGTTCGGTTATATTGCCGGCCCGCGCCTTGGCCTCGAGTCGCGGACGCTGACGCGTTTCGCATATTTCATTCTTATCCCGGCGTTCGTCTTTGATGTCATGAGTAGCGCCCGGATCGGTGCAACGCTCGCCGGACGTATGACCGCCTACACAATTATTGTGCATCTTGGATGCGCCGTGGCGGGATACCTGGTCGCAACGTTGTTGCGCCGCCCGCCGAAGATGGTTGCAGCTTATATGCTGATCGCAATCTTTGGCAATGTCGGCAACTTCGGTATTCCTATCGTTCAGTTCCGCTTTCCTGGCAGCGACCAGGCACTGGTTGCTGCAACGGTCTATTTTCTGGCGATCTCGAGCGTGTCATTTGTGGTCGGCGTGGCCGCGGCCAACTGGCACCGCGGCAGTGCGTGGCGCGCTGCCGTCGCGGTACTGAAGACACCGGCACTGATTGCGGTGCCGCCGGCGCTGCTGGTCAACTGGCTGCAGGTCGAACTTCCGCCGCTGGCGATCCGCCCTGTCAGCCTGCTCTCCGCCGGCATGATCCCGACAATGCTGGTTGCGCTGGGTGTTCAACTCGCAGGTGCCAGTATTCCACGATTGACGCTCGATATGGTGCTGGCTGCCGGGGTTCGCCTGGTTGCCGGGCCGCTGCTGGCGCTTGCGCTGGCTGCCCCGTTTGGTCTCGACGGCATCGACCGCGCGGTCGGCGTGTTGCAGGCCGCCATGCCGACCGCGGTGCTGGCGTCAATTATCGCGGTTGAGAATGATCTGCTGCCGGAGTTTGTCATCACAGCAGTGCTGTTTTCAACGCTCCTCAGCTTGCTGACATTGACCATCGTGCTGGCGATTGTCTGAGCAACGGTTCTTAAACGCATGGTATAATCCTTTTTACAAGGCTTTCACTTCCATCCTATCGTGCTCTCTGGTTGCTGGTGTGCGCCGCGTATGCGCCCGCAGGTGCGACTGCACCGGCGGGTGACCACGTCCCTGTTGGTAAGATGGAGTATGGTATGCAGGCGTTGTTGCGCTTCAGTGATGCGATCGATGCAGTGAACGAATGGATCGGCAGTAAGACGGCATATATCGTCATGGCGATGATCGCGATCGGGTTCGTCAATGTTCTGGCGCGCTACATCGGGCGCTTCATTGGTATTCGGTTGACGTCAAACGTTATTATCGAGTTACAGTGGTACCTGTTCTCGATCATGTTCTTCCTCGGCTTCGCTTACATTCTGAAGCATAACCTGAATGTACGGGTTGATTTCTGGTATGCCAACTGGCCGGCCCGTCGCCGTGCGCTGATCGATCTTGCCGGCACACTACTGTTTCTGATACCTTTCTGCATTCTTGCGGTCATTGTGACGTTCAACCCGGTCATGTTTTCATGGGGTCGCCTGCCAAATGGCAACTGGGGCACGTGGGAGGTGTCGCCCGATCCAGATGGTCTGCCGCGCGCACCGATCAAGTCCATGATTGTTGTCGCGTTTGTTCTGTTGCTGTTGCAGGCCATCTCTCAGGCCATCAAGTATCTTGCGATCGTGACCGGTACGGTGCGCGCTGAACAGGCGGCGCAGATAGAGGAGTATCACGCGCCTGTAGTCGAGTAGGAGCGAAACAATGGGGTATGAGTGGCTGGCAATCGCCATGTTCGCCGGGTTTTTCTTCCTGCTGATCAGTGGGTATCCGGTGGCGTTCTCGTTTGCAGGAACCGCGATTATTTTCGGGTTGATCGGGTTGTCGCTTGATGCCTTCAAGCTCGACCTGTTGCGCCTGCTACCGAACCGCTGGTTTGGTACGATGTCCGACTTCACGCTGCTGGCGATTCCGTTCTTTATCTATCTTGGCTCTGTTCTCGAAAAATCTGGTCTGGCGGAAGAGTTGCTTGAAACGGTGGGGATTCTGCTTGGCCCGCTGCGCGGCGGCATCGCGCTGGCCGTGGTGGTTGTCGGGACGCTGCTTGCGGCGACGACCGGCGTGGTTGCGGCGACGATCATCGCTATGGGCTTGATCTCGTTGCCAGTCATGATGCGGCTGGGTTACGATAAAGGGTTGGCGACCGGCGTGATTACCTCCTCAGGGACGCTGGCGCAGATGATTCCACCCAGCCTGGTGCTGGTGGTGCTGAGCGATCAGATCGGCGTCTCGGTCGGCGATCTGTTCGCCGGCGCGCTGATCCCTGGCCTGATGCTGGCCGGTTCCTATGCGCTCTATTGCCTGGTGATCGCTTACCTCAAGCCGAAACTGGCGCCGGCGCTGCCGCTGGAGATGCGCCAGATCCGTGGTAAGGCGCTCTTGCTCAAGGCGTTCAAGGCGCTGGTGCCACCGATTGTGTTGATCTTTGCTGTGCTGGGCAGCATTTTCTTTGGTCTGGCGACCCCCACCGAAGCCGGCGCGGTCGGTGCGGTCGGCACAATCATTCTGGCAGCGGCCAACCGCCGCCTGAACTGGAAGTTGCTGGCCGACTCGGCGCTCAGTACCGCGCGTACCAGTACGCTGGTCATTATGATCCTGTTCTGCTCGACATTCTTTTCGCTCGTGTTCGATGGCCTCGGCGGGACGAAGTTTGTCACCGAGATTCTCACCGGTCTGCCCGGCGGCATCCTGGCGTTTATTATTGTCAGCAATATTGTGGTGTTTCTGCTTGGCATCTTTCTCGAATTCGTCGAGATCTGCTTTATTGTCATGCCGCTGTTTGTGCCGGCTGCCAACGCGCTGGGTATCGACATGATCTGGTTCGGCATTATGATGGCGGTCAATCTGCAGACGGCGTTTGTGTCACCGCCGGTCGGCTTCTCGCTGTTCTATCTGCAGAGTGTCGCGCCGAAAGAGATCGAAACGGCGGATATTCACAAAGGTGCATTGCCATTTATGGCGTTGCAGGTTGTCGTCCTGTTCCTGGTGATTCTCTTCCCCGGAACGGTGACCTGGCTGGTGCAGCGTGTCGCGGGGTGAACTGGAAGTGCGGCGGTGAATGTGCAGTGTTGAACGTGCCACATTGAACGTGCAGCGGTGAACATGCTCAATGCTGGTCACTCAGCACGCGAACTCAGCATTCGGCAGTTACGCACATGACCTATCCAATCCTCGAATTCGATCCCTCGAACGATGCCTTAATCGATCCGGCGCGTGTTGTGGAACCGGTTGATATTCCGCGCGCGGCGGTGATCTGCTTTTTCCAGGATGTGATCGAAGCCCTGCGTGTCGCCGGCCGCCTCGCGCATTGCACCACGCAGCGCAGCGAACTTGGCGATCACCCGGTCTATACCTTTGATGTCGGTGATGGCCGTACCGTCGCCGTCTTTCACCCCGGTGTCGGCGCACCGCTTGCCGCCGGCATGCTTGAAGAGGTGATCGCCCGTGGTTGCCGGGCGTTTGTGGCATGCGG
>JACAEQ010000063.1 GCA_013388755.1 Chloroflexota bacterium | reverse complement strand
GCGGCGACCCGCCGCGAGTTTCTCAACGCGCTCAGGGCCGAGCTGCCGGGGGCGCTCCGGCGCTTACAGCAGGGCAATATCGCGCCGGTGGATCTTGCGCAGGCCGCGATTGGCCCCGGCATGGCGGTCTTCTCGCGCTACAGCAAGGTGGTCGAGTCAGATGGTTCGCTGATGCGGGTGCGCACAGCGCTCCAGATCATCAATCAGGAGCTTGACGCGGTGCTGGCCGAGCAGGAGGGCGAGTTCGATGGCGACACACGCTGGGCGATCGCCTGGTTTGACCAGTATGGCGTCAATGAGGGGCCGTATGGTGTCGCCGAGACGCTCTCGAAGGCTAAAAACACCTCAGTCGAGGGAATGGTCGAGGCCGGCATTGTTGTCGCCCGCGGCGGCAAGGTGCGCCTGCTGCGCCGTGACGAACTGCCGGCGGATTGGGATCCCGGTCGCGATCGGCGGGTGACAGTCTGGGAGGTCGCTCAGCAGCTCGTCCACGCGCTCGATCAGCATGGCGAGAGTGGTGCGGCTGCGCTGCTCGCCCGGCTCGGCGGCGAAGGTGAGATCACGCGCGACCTGGCCTACCGGCTCTATACCACCTGCGAGCGCAAGGGCTGGGCACAGGAGGCGCTCGCCTACAACAGCCTCGTGGTGAGCTGGCCGGAGATACGGCGGCTGGCGGCGGAGGCGCAGCGCGGCGGGGCGGTGCAGGGACGGATGGAGATGTGAGGCGGGGAAGGAGGAAACAGGTGTGACCAGGCCAATCCATGAAATCCAACAAGCCTATCCGGCTGATGTAGCGCGCGATCTTGCACGGGCGGTCGCAATTCTTAAAGCGGGAGGTTGTCAGGAAGTCTACCTCTTCGGCTCGACAGCAACCGGCACCAGGCAAGCGGGATCGGATCTCGATTTAGCCGTACGTGGCTGTCCTCCACACTCCTTTTTCCAATTACTTGGACAGCTGCTTTCTGATCTTGAGCATCCGGTTGATCTGGTCGATCTCGATCTGCCTGGCCCCTTTGTAGAAGCCTTGTTGAGCAGCGAAAAACTGGTGTATCTTGGCTGAAACCCTGATTCAAGCGATCAAGGTCGAGCTGGCACAGCTTGATCTTCTCCTGGCAACCTATGCCGACCTGATTGATCGGGTGCAGCAACAATCACCCGACGTAGTAGAGTTAGCCGCGCTCGCTACCGTGCTCCATTCGTACTACAACGGGGCTGAGAGTATCTTCCTGGCTGTCGCACGACACCTTGATCTCCAGTTGCCTGAGGGAACGCGGTGGCACCGGGAATTGTTAGCACAGGTAGCACGACCAACGACGACTCGTCCAGCGTTGCTCTCATCCTCACTTGAGACGCGCTTGACGGTCTACCTGGCCTTTCGCCACTACTTCCGTCATAGCTATGCCTTCACCCTTGACTAGGCGCGTTTAGAACCTATCCGAAAACCAGATGGTCAATGTCATTGCGAGCGCAAGCGAAGCAATCTCCTCTCGCGCCGGTAGATTGCTTCGTCGCTGGCGCTCCTCGCAATGACAGCATGCCCATGGGTTTTCGGATAGGTACTTAGAACCTCTCGTGCGCGACCTACCTCTAGTGCACGCAATGTTGCGTGAAGAGCTCGAAGCCTTCCTGAGTCTCTTCACAAGACAGCCTGACGAGTCGTAAGGGATATTGCCATGGCTATCAGTAATCGTGATCGAGTGAACAAAGGTCTTGAACTCCTGCAACTCGGCCTCCGACCATTTGTCGAGTGCGAATTGCTCCCTGTCCATAGAAAATAGTGGGTGACGCAGGTCACGGAGCACTGGCCGAATGAAGTGCAATCAACCCTCGCCGCAAACCAATGGTCACCGCTTCAGTTCGATTCGCGGCGCCAAGCTTGCCGAGGATGTTCTGTACATGCACCTTGACGGTGCGTGGCGCGATCTGCAGCTCGGCGGCGATCATATCATTGCTATACCCGCGCCCGACAAGCATCAACACCTCGAGTTCGCGTGGCGTCAGCGGCTCCGGACCACCGCCGCCGACGCCGGCGACCAGACGTGCCGCTACTTCCGGCGAAAGCCGGGTTTGCCCGGCATATACTGCCTGTACCGCCGCAGTGAGTTCGGCGGCTGATGCATCTTTCAGGAGATACCCTTGTGCGCCGGCTCGTAATGCTGCGAAGATGAACTCGTCGGTGACATATGTCGTAAGCACCAGAATTCGCGCATTCGGGTCGGCTGCACGAATACGCCTGGTCGTCTCCGCGCCGTCGATTCCCGGCAGTTGCAGATCCATCAGAACGACGTCCGGCCGCAGTTCGCGATAGCGCTCCAGGGCCTCCTCGCCGCTGGCGGCCTCGCCGACGATCGTGATGTCGGGTTCATCTTCGAACAACGCAATGAGGCCTTCACGAACGATCCGTTGATCTTCGACAATCAGAATATGGAGTTGAGGGTTCATCGTCCCGCCTTGGATACCATCGATACGGTATTCGTCTCGGTTGGTTTCACGTGCGCGGCAGGCATTCGCAACAACACGGTCGTTCCCTGTCCCGGTGCGCTGGTCACATGTATCTCACCGCCGGCCAGGCGCGCTCGTTCGTTCATACTCATCAGGCCAAAACCACTCCTCTGCGTGTCTCCCGCCCGCAATGTCGGATCGAAGCCGATACCGTCGTCGATAATCGACATGGTCATGCCCGTCTCGTCGGCATGTGAGCGCACATGCACATTCGCGGCGCGAGCATGTTTCTCGACGTTTTGCAACGCTTCCTGCAGAATACGAAGAACCTGGATCGCCTGTTCGCTGGGCAACACCAGGCGCGAGCCGCTATGCACATATTCCGCGAAAACGCCGGATCGCCCGCTGAACTGGCACACTTGCTCAGCCAGGAGCGGATCAAGCGCTTCATTCTCAGCAATCGGCGCTGCCAGGGTCCAGACACTCCGGCGCACATCCGCCAGCGTCGCGCGTGCCAGTTCGTGCGCCCGCACCAGACGTGCCCGTGCGCGTTCAGGATCGTGATCGAATCCGCGCTGCACCGCTTCCAGTTGCATGGTCAACGCGGTCAATCCCTGCGCGATTGTATCATGCAGTTCGCGAGCGATACGGTTACGCTCGGCCAGCGTGGCGCTCAACTGCGCCTCGCGCGCCAGGCGGGCATTCTGTGCCGCCAATCGAGCGGCAGTACGGCGCGCCGAATCCTGCTCGAGCGCGATACGTATGATCGCATACATAAAGAACATGATCGCGCCATAGATCGTCGTCGGCAATAGAAACACCGATGGAGTGCGCAGGCCGCTCAGCCAGAGCCCAAGTATGGCGAGACCAAGGTAGAACAACCCGGTGAATATCGCCCGTCGCGGCGACAGACAGAGCAGCGCGATGACAAAAGGCACGGTGAAGCCGATCGGCTGGATCGTTGGATCGCCGCTGATACTCTGCAGGCCCGTAAGGATAATGCCGACTGTCAGCAAATATGCTGAAATGCGCCGTGAGAGCCAGTCTGCGGCATCTGCCGAAAGCAGATACACTCCCGTCAGGACGAGAAATAGTATCGCCAGCGCGGTATAGGCTGCCGTACGCCCAAACCCCCAGCCGCTGCCGATGCCGACGATCAACGGCAGCAAACAACTCAGCAACCCGGCTACAACACCGGATCCGTTTAGTAACTTGCCAAGGCCACTCTTCCGGAGAGACGCCGACATGAACCAGGGATCGTCAGGGATGTCCTGCGTGTCAGTTGTGTGGTATTGCTCGACATGCATGGACGTATTATATGACACGACGTACGCGGTGGCACCGGCAGGGTGGCCTGGAGTGCGGCACGCCCTCCAGAGTCAATCATCCGGCGGCAGGAAGGCGGTCGCAACGCGGAAAAGAACGCCGTCCCGCTGGATGATCTTCACCCCATTACCCGCGTACCCCTCACCGCACCACCCTGTCACCGCGTCCCCCCTTCATCCCCGCATCCTTCATCCCGCCGCGCCAAAGTGCCACAGCAGCCAGACCAGGCGTGGCAAGCGCCAGCGCTGCGCCGGCGACGAGAGTCAATCCATCGGGAGCAAGCAAAGGTTGGCCGCGCAACGCTTGCCAGCTCACCAGCAGCACCAGGCTCAGATAGCCAAACCCTGCGCTGAAAACAAGGCCAAGGCGTTGCGTAGAACTCAATCGGTCGCGGCGGCGCAATAGCATCCAGCCGATCCAGGGCATCACCTGCATTGCATGCAGGCCAACAAAATGGCCGACGCGCAAGTCGCCGCCGGTGGTACTCCAGCCGGTCACCGGCATACCCGGCGCGTCGTCTGGAGCGCCGACTGCATGGGCGCCGGCGATCGTCGCCGGCGCGCCTGCGGCCCATGCTTCCTGCTGCGCTGCCGTCGGCATCGTCATAATGAAGCCAATGCCCGCGCCGACAAGGGTAATGAACATTCCCAGACGCAGCGCCCAGGCGAAATCGCGATGGGGTAACCGCTGCATAACCAGCACCAGCGCCAGCGCCAGACCCGCCGTCCACAGTAACACGACAAAGGCGCCCATAATGCTGAAAAGCGCGCTATCGAGCGGCGTGGCGACATTGAAATGGCTGCCGACGCCGCGTATGGCCTGAACGGCGATAATCACAATTTCTACCATGAAGCCGACTGCTGTTAGCGTCGCAGCCCAGCCTGCCAGACGCCGCGCGCGCCTTCCCTGGACAAATCCAAGCATCCAGATAAATGTAAAGCTATAGATTCCGATTGAAACGGCAAACTTGGCCGGTTTGAGCCATGCTGGCGCGCCGCTGATGATACGCGGGTCGAAAACCAGGCCGGCAAGCGCCAGCAGTAATGTTGGGATCATCACCAGGCCGACCAGAGTCAGTGGCCAGTTCAGCGCCCAGGCACGCCGGAGCAGGCCGCCAGGATCCATGGCGGCGCCACGCGGCGCCGCTACAATCGTCGCATTATTCATGCTGAGTGCTCCTTAAGCGCCGGTGTACTCGTCCGGCGAAGACGAACCGCTTCACGCAGCGCCAGGTAGATGACAAAGCCAGGTGGGCCAGGCATCAATATCGTAATCAAGGTCGGCGCCATCAGCCAGGCGCTGACGCCGCGCTCACGGCTGTCAAGATACGCGCAGCGACCGACAAAAAGATCGAATGCAAGGAAATGTACCCAGGCAATCGTTGTGCCAGCCGGCCTTGCCAGCAGCATGCTGAGCGGCTCCAATTCTGGCTGCAAGACCACCGGCAATACCTCGCCCAGACGCGGCACGACCAGCGCCGCATAGAGCGTGGCAGGAAGAACAACCGTCAACGGCGAACGCATAACCCGCTGCGTCCCCGACCAGAACGGCACGACAATCATCAGCAACCAGAGCGGCAATACCGGCAATCCGCTAAGAGCCTGTCCGAAGAACGGACTGGATGTCATTGCGAGCGAAGCGACGCAATCTCCGCTCGGGCCGCTCGAGTGCGTCAGCCACGCTGCGCGCGCTGCAGGCGGTCGCTGGCGCGCCGCGCAATGACCGCCTGCCCATGGGTTTTCGGAGAGGCACTACGAGCCTGTCCGAAGAACGGACTGGATGTCATTGCGAGCGAAGCGAAGCACTCTCCTCTCGGGCCGCTCGAGTGCGTCAGCCACGCTGCGCTCGCTGCAGGCGGTCGCTGGCGCTCCGCGCCATGACCGCCTGCCCATGGGTTTTCGGAGAGGCACTAAGAGCGAAAACCGTCGTCATCGGCGTTCACTTCGCTGATCAAGAACCAGCAGTAACACACCGGCGCCGATCAACACAAACGGCAGCACCGAAATCCCAGATATCCGTGGCTGGAAAAGAACATCCCCAACTGAAGCGGTCAGCGCAACGATGCCTTTGACGGCCCAGAGCGCCGGCCAGATGAGCCATGGCAGGCACCAGAGCCAGGCAGATCGCTTGCCGAACATCGACCGGCAGCGGTGTTCCTCAGCTCGTTCCCCACCAAGCCGAACCGTCTCGCCTTCTGCGGCATGTGGAACAGCGGCACTCCGATAGGTGCTCCCAATATCACTCATCTCGTTTCTCCTTTGTGATTCATCCACTTCAACTGACGCCAGCATACAGCGCCGCACGCCGCAGAGCATCGTCACTCAGATCAGTGGCGCCACGACCAGGGTGACTAGATGCCGGCTATGTCGAAAGGACTAAACAGCAACAGAAGAATACCGGAGTATGCGTCAGGGCGGCTCGTGAGCCGCTCTGATGCCTACTGAACGAATTCGGTGGTTCTATCGAGCAAACAAAAAGCCTCCGGGCCGATCGCTATGATCGACCCGAAGGCCAGGACTTATACTGGCTGTTCCGCTCTATCCCTCGCCGTTCAGGCAACGCGTCGCGGCATCGCACAGAATGGCGGCGCCCACCGGCAGACATGCCTCGTGGATATCAAAGCGCGGATTGTGGTGCGGCGCGTTGATGCCGCGCTCGTCATTGCGCACGCCCAGAAAGAAGAAGTTGCCCGGAACCACCTCAAGCACCTTTCCCTCACGCAGGGCGGTCGTGATAAACGCGTTCGGCACGTTAGCAACCCGTGGCACGCGATCAGCAGGCGCACGACTGGAGAGCCACTCGGGCCGCGCTCTGTCACCACAACCTCGCTGGCCAGGTAGCCGCCGCTGGTGCTGACGCCGGGAGTCACGCTGGCGGGCTTGTAGCCGATCACTGTAGCAGCACATCGGGGCGAACGCCGAAGGCGGTCCCGTCGGGCTGCATGACGATGATAAGGCCGGGCTGGTTTCGCTCGAGCATCCAGCCGCCAATCACGAACGGCAGCGCTGCTCCGCTGCCCGCCTGTTCCGGCTCGATCGGCCAGCCGAGGGCCTGCTGTAGCTCCGGCGAGCCCCACCAGACCTTACCGAAGCCCCGCTGCGGCCCGATCCGCCCCGGCGGTACCTGCCCACCCACCGGCTCACCCTCGCGGTAGGTGTCGGTGAAGGCCAGCCACGTGGTGCGCTGGGCCCGGTCGTTATTG